>JBBEAV010000044.1:0-9464 GCA_040882655.1 Acidimicrobiales bacterium | reverse complement strand
CGGACTAGGAGCCTGCCGGGCGATCGCCGATCACACCCGCTTCGTAAAGTTTCGCTAGTTGCTCGTCGCTCAGTCCGAGCATCCCACTGAGCACTTCGTGATTGTGCTGGCCCATGAGCGGTGCCGGAGTGTGAATCCACTTTTCGACATCGCTCATTCGAAAGGGCATGCCCGCGATCGGGACGGAACCAACAACCGGATGCGGTACATCTTCAAAGAAACCACGAGCCACAAAATGCGGATGTGTATGAATCGTGCGGGGGTCGGCCAAGGCCGCTGCAGGCACGCCCGCCGCAACCAACATCTCAAGGGCATCATCACGTTCCTTTGATGCAGCCCAGGCGCCAATGAATTCATCAAGACGGTCGTGAGCGGCGCGCCGACCTAAAAGATTATGAAGTGATTTGTCATCAGCCAAACCATCGACACCAAGAAGGTTGGCGAGCGCGTTCCATTGCTCATCAGTGCCAACTGAAACCGCTAACCACTGCTCGTCGCCCATGCACGGATACAACCCTTGAGGCGCAGCATGTGCCGACCGATTGCCATCTCGCTCCATGAGTAGCCCGTACGCGCTGTGTTCAAGCACGGGTTCGGCCGTGATGTTGAGAGAACCTTCAATGAGTGGCACTTCAACAAGCACGCCTGTGCCGGTGGCATTGCGACGAGCCAGCGCCGCAAGCGTTGCAAATGCACCGTGGGCGCCGCCGAGTGGGTCGCCGGGACCGCGCGGAACTAAGGGTTCGTCATCGCGGTAACCGGTGAGGAAGGCCATACCGGCCATTTGTTCCATGTTTTGCGCAAACCCCACTCGATCAGACCAAGGGCCATCGAGTCCGAATGCCGGTTGTCGAACCATCACCGCTCGCGGATTGAGTTCGTGGATACGTTCCCAGCTCAGACCAAATTTGGGCATGACCCGAGGTGTGTAGTTCTCTACGACGATGTCGGCCCATTCCACGAGACGCTCCGCAAGGGCCACCCCTTCAGAGTTTCCCAAGTCCAGTGTGATTCCTCGCTTGTTGGTGTTGATGCCCAAATAAAAGGAACTGAGTTCCCACCACTGATCTCGATCAAGAAACATCACCGCAGCGGCATAGCGCATCGGATCGGCGTGAGCGATGGACTCAACGTGAATCACATCAGCACCCATTGCCGCCAAGATCTGCGTATTGGACGGGCCCGCCCACCAACAAGTGATATCAAGAATTTTCAGGCCCTCAAGCGGGCGTTTACGAGAGACCGCCGACAACGAGGGAACAGCACGAGCAATCGGCGTAGCGGCACCCAACACTGGTACCGATCCTGACGCTGGCGGACGTTCGTTGGCAATTTGATAGTGCGGACGGGGGGCAGTGAATCTGTTATCGGCACTTCGAGTAAAAAAATCTCGGGCAATGAGTTGCTCTTCGTTGAGCACCGTTGCACCATCATTCACGCGCACTGTCGGAACGCGTAATTCACCGGCACGTTCAAGAATCTGCGCGCTGGTGAGTTTGGTTGTGTAGTCACGCACCCAACCGTCGAACTCATGACGATTTGCTGTGCGAGTTGAAGCCATTACATAGCCGGCATCAATCAGGTCAGGTCTTCCGATTAAATGTAAAAACGCTTCGGCGTGTTGCGGCCCGTTTGTGTTGAAGCCAATCCAACCATCGGCGCTCGGGTAAATCGATGGCGTCTCCACCGAGCGCGCAGGACCTGGCGGGTCAATGCCCATAAGGCCCTTCATAAGACTCCACATTGGGTCAGCAAACAGGTTGGTCGCAATCATCATCGCTTCCATCCACGAGGCGTCGATGACGGCGCCGTCGGCTCCTTCGCGCGCTCCCATCACTGCAGCTAACGCCGCCGCTGCGCCATACAAACCGGCACCCCATTCGGAGGTGCGAGCGCCGGCCTGTACCGGTGGAAGTTCGGGGGCGCCACGCGCTGCGATTGATCCGCATTCCGCCTGCACAATGAAATCAGTGGCCGGTCGATGAGCAAGCGGCCCGCTTAGACCAAACGGAGTTATCGAGAGGATGACAAGTCGCGGTGCTTCCTGTTGAAGTGCGGTGGTGTCAAGTTGACCGCTGTCAATTACTAGATCGGCAGTAAGGAGGAGATCACGCACTCCGGAATCATTCAGCGCGCCAACCACCGACTGCTTACCGGCCGCAAGAAACGAAAAGAGTGCACCCGGTTTGTGGCCAAGATCGCCACCAGTGGCTGACCAACTTCGTAACGGGTCTCCCGACGTCGGCTCGACCTTAATGACTTCAGCCCCAGCATCGCGGAAGAGTTTGCCGGCATAGCCACTGGAAATTCCCAGTCCGGTTTCAATGACCCTCACGCCATCAAGTGGCGCGACCCAATTCGAGTTACTCATCGTTTTCCCTTCAGACATTCACATTCGACCACGCCGCCGGCCCCTGCGCTCTCAAATTGTGCTGCTAGTGCGGCCGCGGCTCAGGCAAAAACACAAGTGCGGTTGTCCCACACCAAAACTCGGTGCTCAAGATGCAACCGAACGGCATTGGCGAGCGTGGAACGTTCTACATCGCGACCCTTGCGAATCAGATCTTCAACCTCGTCGCGATGGCTTACCGGAGTAATCCCTTGGGCAATAATCGGACCGGCATCAAGTTCAGTAGTGACGTAATGCGCCGTGGCGCCAATGAGTTTCACCCCCCGCTGATGAGCCCGGTGATAGGGCTTGGCCCCGGCAAAGGCCGGCAAAAACGAGTGGTGAATGTTGATCATCCGGCCATTCCATTTCTGGGTGATGGCCTCGGGCAGGATTCGCATATAGCGAGCAAGCACCACAAGATCAGGAGACAATTCATCGAGAGCAGTGGCAAATGCTGCCTCTTGAATGGCCCGCGCATCGCCGATATACCCACCTTCGACCAGGTAAAAGGGGATTCCGTGTTGCGCTGCTAAATCGCCAGCGGCCGGTTTGTCTGAAACAACTGCAACCACAGCGATATCGAGTTCGCCCAACGAGACCCGAGTGAGTAAATCGGCGGCGCAATACAACTCTGAGGAACACGCAATGACAACACGATCACGAGTTCCTGGGCGGTGCAGAGACCACTGCATCGAAAACCGACCAACCAGTT
The DNA here is from genome assembly GCA_040882655.1 of Acidimicrobiales bacterium. GTDB lineage: Bacteria > Actinomycetota > Acidimicrobiia > Acidimicrobiales > Acidimicrobilacustridaceae > Acidimicrobilacustris. Next base: position 6,360 of record JBBEAV010000044.1, on the reverse strand, counting down.
GAGCCAAACCACTGTCGAACTCGGGCCAACGAACGGCACCATCAATTTCAATGCGTTGCAGAAATACCGAGGAGTCGCGATCGGTATGTTGATCGGCATTGGCAATATTTCCACCCGAAGCGGCAATCAGATTGGCTACCGCTGCAACAATGCCGGGCTGATCCGGACACTGCAATGTGAGAATGGCAACACCATCGGCGGTCATACAACTCCACTCACGAGATCAGTGAGGCCAAGCCCCAAACACTGGCCACGGTTCCTAAAACGATCATGACGACGCTTCGGACCATTGGTGGCTTCACAAGATCATTGGTCTCATGTTCTCTTGGCGGCCGCACAAGAGCGAGGACAGTTCCGATAGCAAGCGCGCCGCCGATAGCCAGCACTAACCATGCCAAAATGTCCTCACCGAGAAACACCGAACTCCTCCAACCCCTCGGCCGATCCGAGTGATGAGAGCGTAGGTGTCAATCGCTCTCCGATCGAAGTTGATCTCTTTCCCTAGTCCACCAACGCATGAGCGAACTGATCAGCAGCGGGGTTGGCACTTCGTGATGACGGCCGCGCTAACACGAGGTGGCGTTCGGCCACCACCTCGGTCTTGTCGCGATCATTTTGGCCCGACTGCGCTTGAGGTAATACCGACCAGCCCATTCCTAATCGGGTCATCTCTAGAAGAACATCAGGCTGATGAGATTCGGCGACAACATCAACCACCGCCCCGCGTGCAACGAGTGCACGCTCAATCAATTCGCGGGTTCGTGATCCTCGCGGAAATAACACCCACGGGCCCCATGTTTCCGGAGGTCCGATCTCTTGATCGCCCGGGGCAATGATCACCAATGACTCAGTAACAATCGGCAAAAGATCGAGACCCTCGGTCATCGATGGATCAACAACCACAGCGAGGTCAAGATCTCCCCTTCGCAACTGATCAAGTAATTCTCCCGAGGGGGCAACAACAAGTCGGAGGTCTACCTCTGGTTGCCTCTCTCGAAAGCTCGCCATGGCATCGTGCAAATGATGGAGGGCGGCGGCGTCGATCATGCCCACGCGCACTCTGCCTACATCGCCGAGTTTCGCCGAAACCACCCACCGCCCAAGATCGCGAGTATCAGCTACGACGCGCTGGGCATAGGCCAAGATTTCCTTCCCCTCGACTCGGAGCATCTGCTTACGGCCCTGACGCTCAAACAGAGGAACACCAATTCGCCGCTCAAGTTCGGCAAGACCCTGGGACAAGGCCGAGGTCGTGACGCCGAGTGATGAGGCGGCCTCAGAAAAGGTTTCGTGATCAGCTACCGCAACGAGATAGGCCAACTGCTGGACCGTGAGATTGAGCAGCGGCCCTTCGGCCGGGAATTGACGGTGTGGGTCAGCCATCCTGGAACCTTACTGTTTAGTAATTCTTTAATGAAAATTGCAACTGTCAAGAGTCACCTATCATTCGTTTTATGACAACTCCAATGACCATTGCCCCCGCCACCGGCCGCCTTGGGGTCCTCACCCCCGGGATGGGTGCCGTTGCCTCCACCTTCATCGCCGGAGTCATTGCCGCCCGCAGCGGCCAGTCGGTGCCCGTTGGCTCGCTGAGCCAACTCGCCCACATTCGCTTGGGTAAGCGGGAAGAGAACCGCAACCCCCTCATTCGCGAATTCGTGCCCCTGGCCGATCTCGGTGACCTCGTGTTTGGCGGCTGGGACCCAATCAGCCCGAATGCCCTCGAGGCCGCCCGTACGGCCGGCGTTCTTGAAGATCGCGACCTCGGTCCCATTTCCGCCGAACTCGAAGGCGTGGTTGCCATGGATGCGGTGTTCGACCAGCGTTGGGTCAAACGCCTCGACGGGACTCGAATCAAGCCCATAACCGATAAATTGGCCCAAGCCGAGGCCCTCATCGCCGATATTGAAAACTTCCGCACCGAAAACAACTGCGATCGTCTCGTCATGGTGTGGTGCGGTTCCACCGAGGCCTACCAAGAAGCCAGCGCCGTTCACATGACCATTGCGTCATTTGAAGAAGGCCTGCGCACCAACGACGAGAACATCTCTCCGAGTCAGATCTATGCCTATGCGGCGCTGATTTCCCATGTGCCCTTCGCAAATGGGGCCCCGAACCTTTCGGTTGACCTCCCATGTATGCGTGAACTTGCGGCCCGAGAATGCGTGCCGATTGCCGGCAAAGACTTTAAGACCGGTCAGACCTGGCTCAAGACTCTGCTGGCCCCGGGCCTCAAGGCCCGCATGCTCGGCCTTCGGGGCTGGTACTCCACCAATATTCTTGGCAACCGCGACGGCGAGGTTCTCGACGATCCCGACAACTTCAAGACCAAAGAGGTCTCGAAACTTGGCGTGATCGATTCGGTTCTGCAACCCGAGGTGTACCCCGAACTTTACGGAAACGTTGATCACGTCGTCCGCATCAACTACTACCCACCGCGTGGCGACAACAAAGAAGGTTGGGACAACATCGACATCTTCGGATGGATGGGGTACCCGATGCAGATCAAGGTCAATTTCCTGTGTCGTGACTCGATCTTGGCGGCACCAATCGTGCTCGACCTCGCTCTGTTCATGGATCTCGCCGCCCGAGCGGGCCAAAGCGGCGTCCAGGAATGGCTCAGTTTTTACTTCAAGGCCCCTCAGGCGGCCACGCCCATTCCCGCTGAGCACGATCTGTTTATTCAGCAGACCAAACTCAAAAACACCCTTCGCGAATGGATGGGTGAACAGCCCGTCACCCATTCCGAAGCCGGCTGAACACCGCTTCGCTGCGACAAACTTGCCCCGTTCCCACTAAGGTCCGTTTTTGCACACAAGCCGGCCGAAAATGCGGCCCACCACACCATTCGGAGAATCACATGCCAGTCCCCACATCCGCCGAACTCGGCCCCCTTGCCGGCCTCGCTGGCACTTGGGAGGGCGATCAGGGCATCGACATTTCCTACCATCACGATGTTGGGGAAATCGTTGAGACCCCTTATCGCGAAAAGGTTGAGTTGAAGCCATTCGGCCCAGTCGACAACGGCGTTCAGCAAATGTTCGGCCTCGACTACCGCATGGCCGCCTACAAGAACGGCGAAGATGAGCCGTTCCACACTGAGGTTGGCTACTGGCTCTGGGATGCCGCCAACGGTCAGTTCATGCGCTCGTTCATGGTGCCACGCGGCCAGACCGTCATCGCCGGTGGCGATGCCAAGGCTGACTCAAAGGTCATCGAACTGAAGGCCGAACACGGCTCAACCACTTACGGCGTGCTTTCCAACCAGCACCTCGAGGCCAAAGCCACCACTCCGTCCTACACCTGCACCCTCACCATCGGTGACGGCGAGTGGAGCTACGACGAGGTGACGACCTACGAGGTCAAGGCCAAGAACCTCACCATTGCTCACCGCGATCGCAATACCTTGAAAAAGGTCGGCTGATCTAGCCACTTTCTTTTTTCTGAAAACAAAGAAGGCCGGCCCGTGAGGGCCGGCCTTCTCAGTTTCTGGTTCCCCGAGGGGAGTGCGATCAGATAACGCGAACGTTTTCTGCTTGATCGCCCTTCTGACCCTTGGTGATGTCGAATTCGACAGTCTGGCCTTCGTCGAGGGTCTTGTAACCATCGGCCTGAATGTTGGAGAAGTGAACGAACACATCGTCGCCACCCTCACGTGAGATGAAGCCGAAACCTTTTTCGGCATTGAAGAACTTCACGGTACCTGTAGTCATTTCTCAACTTTTCATTTTCATTGCGTTCCGTTTGAACAGCGATGTAAAGGGAACGCTAACCACATCCGAGCACAAAACCCCCATCGCGCCCTCGGCCCCTCCGTTTCGCCCGGATCTCGGTACCGGCACTCTCTTGTTCATCGGAGAGGGTTCGATCGGCGCGATAGCAAGCGCCTCTTGGGATCCGAGATTCCGACGGAAACCAACCACACTCGATTTCACCCAGAAAAAGGGTGCCAAAGACTCAGGCGATTGGTTCGAGCACTACGAGGGGAATAACCCGCTCGGTCTTTTTTTGGTATCCGCCGTAATGGGGCTTGTAGTCCATGATCCGTGTCCAGATCTCTTCTCGTTCGGTTCCTTCGGCCACCCGAGCCCGCATTCTCGATGCTGGCTTGCGTCCTGATTTCACCGTCACTTCCGGTTGTGCTTGGAGGTTGAGGAACCACGCAGGATTGATATCGTCGCCCCCCCGAGAAGCAACAATCACAAAGGCATCGCCGTTCTGCACCGGTGAAGTCAGCAATGAGGTGCGCGGCTGTCCGGACTTTCGGCCGATAGTTGTGAGTTCCACCACCGGCATTCCGTACATATGCCAACCGAGGCGGCCGCCGCTCAACTTCAGTGTTGCGCTGTGCACCTTGTTCATTGCCTTCATCTGAAAGTCACTCGCCATGGCGTGACCATAGCGAGGTGCAGGGCGCTGTGGCGGATTGCTCGAATCCAACAGCATCACCTTGCCGGCGGAGCGTCCTTCGCCTCAATCGCTTCGATGTATTCGCAAAACGCAGCGTAGGCCCGCGGCCCATAGACCGTTCCTGGTCCACCGTTCATGAGGAGCGTGACGCCGATTGCTTCAGCGACTTCTTCGCGCGTGACGCCGGCAGACGCTGCGCTGCGCGCATGTGTCGCAATACAACCATCGCATCGAAGGGTGACGCCCATTGCGAGTGCGAGCAGCTCTTTGAACTTTGGCTCGAGCACGCCCGGAGCCATCGCCGCCTTACTCAGCTCGGCGAATCCAGCGTAGACATCGGGAATCATCTGACGAAGAGCGCGACCTTCAACAGCCAGCGGTCGAAGTACTTCTTGGCCATGGGTGTGATCAGTCATAGGGGTCTCCTTGGACTCGTACGTGAACGACTTAGGTCAGTTTGAGGAAGAGGCGTTCGACCTCGTCGATGGGGTAGCCCTCGGCGGCAGACCGCTCTGGGTTTTGCAAGCACGAGACCAGGCCCGAGGCGAGCATCTTGAAGCCCACCTGTTCCATCGCTTTTGTCACTGCAGCAATCTGCGTGACGATGTCTCGGCATTCACGATCTTCTTCCAACATTCCCTGAATGCCTCGCACCTGACCTTCAATACGACGGAGTCGCTTATGAAGGTCTGCTTTTACATCTGCGTTGATTTCCATGACTCCCCGTTCTAGGTCAGGTCCGTCAGCGACGGAACCATCGCTTCTTTTCTACTGTTGCTCCGACAGTGACTGATTCCTTCTTTGGGGTGGTGCGCTTTGAACCGCTCACGCCGCCCTTTGCGTTGCACTGGCATCGCTCCGATTTCGGCACGTTTCCCAGTACCTGCTCTACGTGAGCACCACATCCTGCCCATGACGGACGACCACATTTTTTACACGTTGTTTGTTTACACATACCCCATAGGGTATCATCAAGTCACGACAATGCAGCAGATAGAGTCACCATGTTCCTCAAGCAGTACTACCTCGGTTGCCTTTCCCACGCGAGCTATCTGATCGGCGATGAATCAACGGGCAAGGCCGTTGTTGTCGACCCCCAGCGCGATATCGACGACTACCTCGCCGACGCAGAGGCGCACGGTTTCACCATCACCAAAGTGATCGAAACCCATTTCCACGCTGACTTCCTTTCCGGCCATCTCGAGCTCGCTGCTCGCACCGACGCCGACATCATCTACGGTGCGGCCGCTGCCGGACGGGTGGGGTTCCCCATTGAGACACATTCCAATGGCGACCACATCAGCCTCGGAAACGTCGACCTGGAAATTCTCGAAACTCCGGGCCACACCCCTGAATCGATCTGCATCGTTGTTCGTCCCAATGGTCCTGACAGCGAACCCGAAGGGGTGCTCACTGGCGACACCCTTTTCATCGGTGATGTTGGTCGACCTGATCTTCTTGCATCGGTTGGTGTCACCGCTGAAGAACTCGGCTTCCAGCTCTATCAATCACTTCACGACAAATTGCTAACGCTTCCTGATGCGACGAAGGTCTATCCCGCACACGGTGCTGGTTCGGCCTGCGGCAAGAACCTTTCTACCGAAACCGTTTCGACTATCGGCGAGCAACGGCGCATGAATTACGCACTGCAGCCCATGGTTGCAGAGGACTTTGTTGATGTCGTGACACAAGGTCAAACCGTTGCGCCGCTGTATTTCGCGTTTGCCGCCAACAGGAACCGCGAGTCTCGCGCGCTTCTTGATCAAGACGTCAGTGTGAAAGCGCTTCCGCTCGAAACCGTGCTCGAACACCAAAAAGGCGGAGCCGTTGTAATCGACGCCCGCGATGACATTGCGTTTGCGCAAGGTCACTTGCGCGGTTCTATCGACATTGGACTCGGTGGTCGCTTTGCTGAGTACGCAGGTGAAGTTATGGAACCAGGTACACCAA
>JBBEAV010000043.1:49845-51213 GCA_040882655.1 Acidimicrobiales bacterium | reverse complement strand
CGCGTCGTTCATCGCACGTGTTGTTCTTCATCACTTCGATCGTGCTCGCTGCCTCCGTGCTGCTGGCGCCATCGGGTGAGTTGTTCAACCCGTGGAACCCCTTTGTCGTCGTCTTGCCATTGTTCGCAGCACTCATTGCCGCATGGGGGACCGTGCGTGGTGACCGAGTCGCTGCGGTGGTGCTGGTCATCTCTGCGAGTTTCGCGATTCAAGGACATATCGGCACCGCTCCACTGAGCGTGCTTGCGTTATTGATTGGCGGCGGGGGGTTGCTCTATGCGGTTGCTCGCTCTGCGGGTGAAGAGCGCCGAGGATTCGTGACGACCTCGCTCATCGCTGCCGGGGTGATGTTCGTTTGCTGGATTCCGCCCCTGTTGGATCAGCTCTTCGGCACTGGGAACCTTGCCGGACTTATGAGATTTCAGTTCACCGCCACTGAACCATCGTCGGGACTGCGTTTCGCCCTTGACCAACTAACTCGTTTGCTGACCTTCCCGCCGGGGCGTCAAGTCGGGTTCAATTTCGAAGGTGGGGCCGGGCTCGTGGTGCCGTGGATGGCGATCGTATTGCTCGCGGCCACCGTTGTGGCGTGGAAGAGGAGATGGCATGACCGATTGCAATTGGCAGTGGTGGCATGGCTATCGATTGTCGTGACTGGCCTCGCCCTTTCGGGCATCAAGGGCATCAAGTTTCCGTACTTGTATCGATGGTCGTGGGCAATGGTCCTTGTTGTCTGGATCGCGTGTGCGTGGGTTGGCGCTTCGCTGTTGCTTGAGTTCGCATCAGTGCGTAGGTGGTTTACCGCCGGTGCATCGCTGGTGCTTGCAGGACTGTTGGGAGCGTTGCTGATCTTCGGAGTGAATTTCCAAACGCTTCGTGGCTGGGATGAGCAACTGCGTGTGTACGAACCATTGATTCAGCCCACTCTCGACGTGCTGCAAGACGGACCGAAGCCGGTGATGGTCGTGACCTATCTGAAGACGGCTGATGAGACGGTGGCTAATGAACTCATTGCGCGCAGCGATGAACTCGGTCTTGACCTTCGCCGTACTCCTGATCTCGCATACAAATTTGGCTCAGAGCGCTCAATTGATCCAGCGAATGCAAAGAGTGAACTTGTCGTCGTGACAAGGGGAGAGCTTGAGCAGTACCGCAACGATCCGCGTTTCACGCTGATTGCGCATTTCGATCCGTTCACTGCCGAAGAGCGCTCGGAGTACAACGCATTGTTTGCGCGCTATTGGGGCAAAAAGGTTGAGAGGACCCCCGATCCCGACCTGCAGCGCTATCTCCAACTCGCAGAGAACTCAGAGGAGATCTGGATGTATTACGCCGATACGCCACCGGTGGTCGCCAACTGATGGCTGT
>JBBEAV010000043.1:20516-49745 GCA_040882655.1 Acidimicrobiales bacterium | reverse complement strand
CCGAAGGGTGTCGTGCACACGCACCGCTCATTGGCCGCTCAATGTTCGGCGATGGTCGAGGCTTGGGCCTGGACTGCAACTGACCGCATCGTGTGTGTACTACCACTGCATCATGTACACGGTCTGGTGAATGTCACCTTTACCTCGCTTTTGGTTGGAGCAGTGCTTGAAACTGCCGTTGGATTCGATGCGGCAGCCACATGGGAGCGCTTCGCTTCAGGTGCCATCACGGTGTTCATGGCCGTCCCCACGATCTACTCACGGCTTGTTCGCGCTTGGCTCGAGGTCGATGAGGCAACCAAACTCCGATGGTCGAAGGGTGCAGCATCCTTGCGGCTCATGGTGTCTGGCTCTGCCGCGTTGCCAGTCTCGACCCTTCAACAGTGGCGAGAAATCAGTGGCCATGTGCTGCTTGAGCGTTACGGCATGACCGAACTGGGCATGGCTTTGGGTAATACGTTGGATCGCCGTGAACCGGGGCATGTGGGCTGGCCCTTCCCGGGGGTCGAGGTGCGTGTTGTCGATGATGGCGGGGTGGATGTCGCCGAAGGTGAACCGGGAGAATTGTTGGTGCGCAGTTCGCAGGTTTTTGACCGTTATCTGAATCGTGCCGATGCAACGGCAGAGTCATTTGTTGATGGTTGGTTTCGCACAGGCGATGTGGCGCAGCAAACGCCCGATGGTTATCGCCTTCTCGGTCGAGCATCGGTCGACATCATCAAGTCGGGTGGGGAAAAAGTTTCGGCTCTTGAAATTGAAGAAGTATTTCGTACTCATCCGGCCATTGCCGATTGTGCCGTGGTGGGTTTGCCCGATGAAGAATGGGGCGAGCGCGTTGTAATTGCGTGGGTCTGTGACCCGGAATGGAATGAAACCAAGACACCAACTGATTTGGAGTTTCGATCTTGGGGAAAACAGCAGTTAGCGCCAGCCAAAGTGCCATTCCGTTTCATAGTCGTAGAGGCTCTTCCCCGAAATCAGATGGGTAAGGTCACCAAGGTGGAAGTACGAAAGCTCTTCGACTGAAAGCCGTCAGGAAGAGTGACACGATAGGGCGGTCGCAGATACCCGGAGGCTCCGGGCGACCAAGGGGACACCGTGCTTGTTATCAACAACAGTGATCGAATCCGGACCATCACATTGAATCGTCCTGACGCGCTCAACGCGTTCAATGAAGCGTTGTACGACGCCACCACCGATGCATTGATTGATGCAGCTTCCGACAACTCCGTTGCTGTCGTTGTCATTACCGGAACGGGGCGCTCATTTTCTGCCGGCACCGATGTTGTCGAGATGGCACAGCGCAACACTGGTGGAATCGAAAATGGTCGTCATGGGTTTCCGGGACTCGTCGATAACCTCGTCGATTTTCCGAAACCCTTGATCTGCGCGGTGAACGGAATGGCGCTGGGCATAGGTGCAACGATGCTGGCGCTTTCCGATCTCGTCTTTATGTCGAGCGAGGCCAGAGTGCGTTGTCCGTTTACGGCGCTTGCGGTCGCCCCAGAAGCGGCGAGCAGTTACACGTTCCCCGCAATGATTGGGCGCCATAACGCAACCTGGGCGCTCATGAGTTCAGAGTGGTTGACGGCACAGGAATGTCTCGAAATGGGCATCACCTGGAAAGTATGCGAACCCGAGAATTTGATGGAAGAAACGTTGTCGCACGCGCGTGTACTTGCCTCGAAATCAATCTCTTCGCTGATTGAGTCAAAAAAGACGATCATGGCGGCAATCAAACCGCAGATTGATGCGGCCCGAGAACGCGAGAATGCGGCCTTTGCTTCTCTCATGGGTCGTCCCGCCAACGTCGAGGCCATGGTGGCGTTGGCCGAGCGCCGTCAGCCCGACTTCGCTGCTATTGACCTGGCCGATTCCTGATTTTCAGGATTCTTCCGAAACTCTTACCTTCATCGGGTTCACTCCTTACATAGGAATCGCATCATGGGTGTGTCCCCAACGGACAACCCACACGAACACCCCACTCGTGTTACTCAAACAAGGAGCCTCATCATGAACAAGAAAATCGTTTCCATCGGTCTCGGCGCCGGCCTCATCGTCGGATCTGCCGCTGGCCTTATTGCTGTACCGGCCATTTCGGGAGCCCAAAGCGCCTCTTCGGCAACCACGCGAGCAGATCGCCCCGATCCGTCAGTGCGTCTAGGCGAGTCACTCAAGTCGCTTGTCGACGCTGGCACCATCACGCAGGCCCAAGCCGACGCAGTGGTCGCTGCGCTTGTGGCCGATATGCCTGAGCGTGGTCAGCGTGGCGGTAAAGGTGGTCCCGGCCTCGAAGTCGCAGCCCAAGCCCTCGGTGTGAGCACCGATGAGTTGCGTACCGCCTTTGAATCCGGCCAAACCCTTGCCCAGGTTGCCACTGAAAAAGGCGTTGACGTTCAGGTGGTCATCGATGCACTCGTTGCCGAGCGCACCAACCACATCAACGAGAAAGTCACTAGTGGCGATCTCACTCAGGCCGAGGCCGATGCCAAACTGGCCACTGTCACCGAGAAAGTGACCGAAATGGTCACTAACCCCCGCCCCGCAGGTGGACCTCGTGGCGGTCACGGCCCTAGGGGCTGAGCGGCAGCACTGCACCACAAAGAAGGCCCGGCCTTTCGGCCGGGCCTTCTTTCGTTTGGAGGCGGCGGGCGGAGTCGAACCGCCGTACGCGCCTTTGCAGGGCGCTGCCTAAGCCACTCGGCCACGCCGCCTTAGATCACTAACTCTAGCCGCCGTCGGGTGGGGGTAAAAAGCCCCGAGCGCGCATCGTTTCTCAAAAACAAAGTGGCTGATGACATCATTAATTCCATGGATTAGTTGTGCTTTGGCGCTTGATGTTGTGAGTCTCCGGGCGGCGGGGGAATCTCGCTCGGGGAGGACGATGTTTGACTGCTGCTAAGGTTCGGGGCCTTGTACGGACCCGTAGCTCAGTTGGCTAGAGCACTTCCTCGACACGGAAGGGGTCGCTGGTTCGAGTCCAGTCGGGTCCACTCTCAAGTACAGCGGCCGCCCTCGGGCGGCCGCTGACGCATTGGAATCAACGTCAGGGGACACCACATGATCACGCCGTTCGACGATTTCCCGATCCACCAGACCGGTGACCCAATCGTTCAGCCCGTTAGCGCCGATCCGAATCATTACGACCGATATTTTTTCAATGGTTGTGATCGAGACGGAGGGTTCTTCATTGGTGGCGCCATGGGTCACTATCCGAATCGTGGCGTTATTGATGCAGCTTTTAGCGTCATTATTGATGGTATTGAGCATTCGATTTTCGCTTCAGGAGCTATGCCCGTCGGTCGCGAAACCGTCATCGGCCCGATCTCACTTTCGGTTCTCGAGCCCTTAAGGGAAATCCGCTTCACCGTTGCGCCCAACGAGCAGGACATTTCATGTGATTTGGTATTTCGTGCTCGAACTGCGGTGATCGAAGAGCCGAAGCAAACCATCGTGCGCAACAACGTCAAGATCATGGATTACACACGTCTCACGCAGTGGGGTACGTGGGAGGGCACTATCAATGTCAAGGGCCAAACCATTGAGGTGAAGGCAGAAACAACCTTTGGCGTTCGAGATCGTTCTTGGGGTGTGCGCGGCGTGGGTGTGCAAACGCCAACGAATTTCACTCCTGGCGAAATGCAGATCTTCTGGCTTTGGGCGCCACTGCATTTTGACGACATGTGTACCCATCTTGCGATGTTTGAACGTGCTGATGGAACCCGGTGGATGGAATCTGCGCTTGTCGTTCCCGTTCTTGATTCGCCTGATGCGCCTACATGGGGTTCCGAGGTGGTCGAGCCAGAAGAGGTTGGCAACATTCGTTATGACCTGAAGTGGAAAAAGGGCCGTCGGGAAATGGAGTCAGCATCGATTGAAGTCACCCATACCAATGGCGCTGTCGATCGCATTGACTTCGAACCGATGTACACCTTCCGCATGCGCGGGATCGGTTACAGCCATCCGCAATGGTCACATGGTTCGCTGCACGGTGCACTTGAGGTCGGTGGTGAATCTATTCCGCTTGATGAGTTCAACCCTCAAGACCCTTCATGTATCCACATTCAGACCTTGTGCAAGGTTCGTATGGGGGATCGGGAGGGCGTTGGGGTCCTTGAGCAACTCTCTTTTGGTCCTCATGAGCCCACTGGCCTCACCGGCCTTGTTGACGGGTTTGCGGGTTAAGCGCTACTGACGGTCACAGCAAAGCCATTCAAGACCGCATTGCCAGAGAGCGGGTCAAGTAACTCTGGATCAGTGAGAAGATTGGCGTTAACCCCCGGTCGCCGTGCTGCAACTTTTGACTGGGTTCCGACAAGATCGTGACCCCAGCCATGAGGGAGGCTGACGACGCCAACGGGAACCTCATCGGTGATTTCGATCGGAGCAGTCAGCGATCCGACTCGCGAGGTAACTATGGCCTGAGAGCCGTCAGTCAGCAAGAGCCGCGTTGCGTCAAGCGGATTGACTTGCAGAGTGCAACGAACTTTGCCCTTTACTAACGCATTGATGTTATGCATCCACGAATTATTGGATTGCAAGTGACGGCGGCCAATGAGCACGAGCGCATGAGGGTCAATGGTGGCGGAAAGGCCATCAGCCAGACGTTCGATTTCCTCAATGATGAGTTGTGGCGCGAGTTCAATAGTTCCTGATTCGGTTCGCAGAGCGCTGGGAAGGCGTGATTCGAGTGGACCGAGGTCAATTCCGTGCGGAGTATTTTTGAAAACATTGAGCGAAAGTCCATCGGGAACTACGCCGAACCAGTCGCCGCGCCAACCCGTACGAATCATCACATCAAGAAGATGATCAATGGCGGTACGGGTTGAGTCGGTCTGCACGATGGCACGGAGTTCGTCAATGGAACGATCGGCAACGGGGGAGTCGACTGTGTCGATAGCCGACTGAAGCGCACCATCGAGCACCATTGCGTCGATCACTGTTGGGTCATTCCCCGCGTCTGGGCCGGTAAAAATCAGAGCGAGACGACCAAGAATTTCGTGTTCTTGAAGACAACTACTGTCAAACATTGGCGGAGCCCACTGTGCGAAGTTGCGCACCGCGAGGCCAATAAAGGCCATTTGATATTCACTGCGTTCAAGGGGAGTGGGTGGGGGAAGGATGACGTTGGCGTGCCTCGTGGTTTCATTGAGATACGGATCGACGCTGACCATAAACTCAAGTTCGCGTAACGAAGAATCGAGTCGCGCCGAATGGGGTGTGGAGAGAACGGGATTTCCACCAACGGTGACCATGGCGCGAATTTGACCTTCGCCGGGAGTCGAAATTTCCTCGGCCAATCCTGCAACGGGGTATTCGCTTCGTACCTCTGGATAGCCCCGAACTCGGCTGTGACGGCGACCGATTCGAAAACCCCGTCCCCGTCCCTTTCCCTTCCCGTTTTCATGCGGCGCTAGGGGGAACATTGCTCCGCCGGGGGCATCAAGATTGCCCGTCAAGAGATTGAGCGCGTCAACTGCCCATGCCGCAAGTGTGCCGAATCCAACAGTGTGGGTTCCGATGCGACCGTAGACGACGGCGGTGCGGGCCATGGCGAACTCTCGAGCCATGCTGGTAATCGTCTCAGCATTAATACCTACATGATCTGCTACTGCCGCTGGTGAAAACGGTGCTACCGCATCGGCAATGTCTTGTGCTCCACTCGTGAGCTCAAAGATGCGCTCTTTAGCGATGAGATCTTCCGCAAACAACACATGCAACATCGCGCAGAGCAAGAATGCGTCGTTTCCCGGTCGTATCGAATGCCATTCATCAGCGTTCATTGCTGTCTTCGTTCGTCGGGGATCAACAACAACAACCTTGCCCCCTCGATCGCGAATGGCTTGAATGCGACCGGGCCAATCGGGTGCGGTGGCCAACGAACCATTCGATTCATACGGATTTGCACCAAGGATAAGAAGGTGATCGGTGCGGTCAATATCAGGAACGGCAATGAGGAGCGGGTTGCCGAACATGAGACCACTGGAGACATGCTTCGGCATTTGGTCAACCGTGGAAGCGGAGTACATCTGAGGACTTGCCATTGCTTGTATGAGTACGCGGTTGTACATGACGGTGCCAAGAGAGTGGATGCTTGGGTTCCCGAAGTAGGCGCCAACGGAGTGGCGGCCATGACGGTCAATGACGCTCTGTATCCCTTCCGCAACTGCGGCAAATGCCTCTTCCCATGACACTGTGTCCCACGTGGCCAGATCAGGGTCATCTCCACGGCGAACTAGCGGAGCGCGCAACCGATCGGGATCGTCATGCAATTTGTGAAGCACTGAGCCTTTTGGGCAGATGAATCCTTTGGAGAACGCGTTGTCGCGGTCGCCTCGAATATTTACAACAACTCCGTTTCGCACGGTCAGAGCAAGGCCACAGGTTGCTTCACAGAGAGGGCAGGTGCGGAAGTGCGTTGTATCCGGTTCCATTCCGCAAGCGTAGGCTTTGGGTATGCGCGCCGTTGTTTTGAATGCCTATGGGAATCCTGATGTGCTTGCCATTCGTGAGGTTCCTGATCCCTCGGCCGGACCCGAAGAGGTACTTGTCGAGGTTGTAGCTACTGCACTCAATCGTGCTGATCTGTTACAACGTCGGGGTTTGTATCCCAGTCCGCCGTTGGCGGGGTTTGTTCCTCCCGCCCCAGAGATTCCAGGAATGGAGTTTTCAGGGCGCATCGCGGCCCTCGGCGAGCGGGTGACTCGCTGGTCGGTTGGCGATGAGGTGATGGGTATCGTGAACGGAGGCTCCTATGCACAACGTTTGGTGGTTCATGAACGCCAGATAATGGCAATCCCGAAATCTGTGACCGTGCAGGATGCTGCGGCCATCCCCGAAGTTTGGATCACGGCATTCGATGCCTTAGTGGTCCAGGGCGGCCTCACCTCCGGTCGGACGGCATTGGTGCATGCGGGTGCTTCTGGAGTTGGCACTGCGGCTCTGCAAATCTGCAAAGCACTTGGCGCTCGGGTCATTGTTACTGCGTCGGCTGGCAAACTGGAACCGTGTCGTGCACTCGGTGCCGACCTTGCTATTGATTACACGAGCCAAGATTTTGTGGCCGAGTGCGAGGTCTTTACTGGCGGCACTGGAGTCGATGTTGTCCTTGATGTGATTGGTGGCGACTATGTCGACAAGAACATCGCCGTGTTGTGCGTCGGAGGACGCATTGTGCAGGTGGGCGCGATGGGTGGGGGTCGCACCGAGGTGACTATCGGCATGTTGCTACCAAAACGAGCAAGCATCATCGGAACGGTTCTGCGGGCGCGGCCGCTAGAAGAAAAGATTGCGATTACGCAACGTTTTGCCGCCGAGATTCTGCCGCTATTCGACGCAGGCCTTGCGAGACCAGTAATTGATTCTCGCTACGCACTTTCGGCTATTGCTGAGGCGCATGCCTTTATGGAAGCCAACACGAACGTGGGCAAGATCTTGATTGACCTCTGAGAAGTGTTCTACCGCTCGGAGAGAGGGACGTAATCGCGAACGCCTGTGCCGATGTAGAGCTGACGAGGCCGAGCGATACGTGAGTTCTGATCAAGCATCTCGCTCCAGTGCGCCAGCCAACCGGCCATACGCGGGATAGCAAAAAGCACGGTGTACATCTCAATCGGGAAACCCATAGCCTGATAAATGAGACCCGAATAGAAGTCGACATTGGGATAAAGCTTGCGGCTGATGAAGTAGTCGTCGGCCAGCGCCGTTTCCTCAAGTCTCAACGCAATATCAAGAAGTTCGTTCTTACCCGTAACCTCGAAAACGTCATAAGCGATCTTCTTAATAATTTTGGCTCGCGGATCGTAGTTTTTGTAAACACGATGACCAAAGCCTTGAAGCACCATCTTTCCTTCACGAACATCTTTGACATACGCATCGACATTGTCGAGGGTACCGATGGTGTTGAGCATTCGAAGAACGGCTTCATTGGCTCCGCCGTGACGGGGACCGTACAACGCTGCTGCTGCAGCAGCAGAAGCAGAGTAGGGGTCGGCATGGGAAGAACCGACAACGCGCATGGCAGTAGTGGAGCAATTTTGCTCGTGATCGGCGTGGAGAATGAACAGCACGTCGAGGGCCTTAGCCAAAACCGGATTTGGTTCGTAGTTGGGCTCGGCAACGCGCCACATCATCGAAAGAAAGTTGGAGGCGAAGTTGAGATTGTTGTCGGGGTAGACAAAGGGCATGCCAACGCTGTGACGGTGAGCGCCGGCAGCAATGGTGGGCATCTTGGCGATCAACCGAATGATCTGTTTTTGGCGACTTTCAAGATTGAAGATGTCTTTGGCGTCAGGGTAAAAAGTGGAAAGCGCCGCCAACGTGGAGACCAAAATGCCCATGGGGTGGGCGTCGTGGTGGAATCCCTCCATGAAACGCTTGCGCACATTTTCGTGGATAAACGTGTGATAGGTGATCTCGTGAACCCATGCGGCCAACTCGTCTGCAGTGGGGAGATCGCCGTGAATCAGCAGAAAGGCAACTTCGAGAAAACTGGACTGTTCGGCCAGTTGCTCAATGGGATACCCGCGGTAGCGCAGGATGCCCGCTTCGCCATCGAGTTCAGTGATTGAGCTTTCTGCTGCTGCCGTTGTAGAGAATGACGGGTCGTAGAACCACGTGCCGGGCATTAATTTCGACCACGCCGCCGAGTCGACGCCACCGTTGACAATCGGAACTTCGACCGACTCTCCCGTGCGATTGTCGGTGATGGTCACGCTCTCGGACACTCGTCGAACTCCTAGAAATCGTTGTTTGTGTGCAGATGGCCCTGCGTTCGCATCCTAGTGGCCTCAGAGAGGGCCACGTTCGGCCGGGCGAGAACGAAATGCCGATGGAATTAAAGAGGCGTGTTGTCGTGTGAGCGGGGCTGAAGTCGTTCGCGTTTATCCTCAAGAGCCACGAGGGCGGCCGCAACCTCTGAACGAGTATCGGCGGGGTCAATCACCGCATCGATGAAGCCGCGATCGGCGGCGATATAGGGGTTGAGGAGTCGTTCTTCGTAGGCATCCTCGAGGGCTTTGCGGTCTTCATCGGCAATACCGCGATTGAGAATTTCGACTGCGCCTTTCGCTCCCATGACAGCGATTTCTGCCGACGGCCATGCCAACGCAAGGTCATTGCCCATTTGTTTGGAGTCCATGACGATGTAGGCGCCGCCGTAGCTTTTACGCAGCGTTACGTTAATGCGGGGCACGGTGGCGCGAGCGTAGGCAAAAGCCATTTGGGCACCGTGACGAATCATTCCCCGCCATTCAAGGTCTTTGCCTGGATAGAAGCCAGGGGTATCGACGAGAGTGACCAAGGGAATAGCAAATGCATCGCAGAAGGCTACGAACCGCGCGCCTTTTTGCGAAGCCGGGATGTCAAGAGTCCCTGCTAAGGCGCATGGCTGATTGGCAACAAACCCGACAGGCCGGCCGCCAACCGAGGCGAATGCCGTCACAAGATTGGCGGCCCATGCCGCCCGCAATTCAAAGAGTTCGCCATCGTCGGCAATGGCTCGGATGACGGCGCGAACGTCATAGGAACCCGTTGGAGTGGCGGGCAGAAAAGTCCCGGCTTCGGGGGTGAGGCGATCAACGGGATCGGAGGTGCGGATCTTGGGGGGAAGCTCATCGTTGTGTCCGGGTAGATAGTCGAAGAGGTTTGTCACCCATTCCATAGCGGCATCAGCATCGGCAACAACCGCGGAGGCAACACCGGTAGTGCGACTATGAGAGCCGGCGCCGCCGAGCTCCATTTTGTCGACGGGAACGCCGGTGAATTGGCGCACCATATGGGGCCCACTCACAAATGCGTAGGCATTCTCAGTCATGACGACGTGGTCAGCGAGGCCAAGCAGAAGCGCTGGTCCCGATACCGCCGGACCAGAAACGGCCATCACTGTTGGAACGATTCCCGAACACGAGCTCAGCGCTTTTGCTGCTTGACCCCAGCCATGAAGAGCGGCGAGGCCTTCGCTGATATCGGCGCCAGTAGAAGAAAGTTCAACGACAACGGGAAGTCGTTCGGCCAATGCGACATGGGCCGCGTTAGCAATACTTTCGCCATCGCGCGGGGAAAGTGCGCCGCCCTTGTCGTTTTCGGTCGCTTCTGCGCCGATTCGTACCCGTACGATTCGGCGAGGGCCACTCGCTGTGTCAAGCACATCGATATCGGCATGAACAACGCCGGGAACTTTGGCTCGCAGATGCACTGCATGTCCGGCGCTGGACGCGAATCTGCCGAAGTTGGGATGAGAGTTTGGAGGGGGATTCATGAATTTAGAGAAGAGTGAACAACAGGGGTGGGATGAATCCCGGGGCGTTGGTTGCCCTGTTCGGAGATAATCCTTTGGAGGACATCGGCCAATGCTCGGGCTGGTGCCGAGAGTAACGCTTGGCGACGGGTTGCGAGTCCGACCGCTCGCCCCGGGAGTCCGTCGATCGGGGCAGTGTGCCAGCCAAGGTCGGGCCGGGTGGACACCGCACTGGCCGGCAGGATCGCGGCACCGAAGCCCTCGAAGGCCAGTGAGGCCACGAGACGGGTTCCGTCTACCTCGGCTTTTACCTTGAGGGTGTAGCCGCGCTCGGCGAACAATGCTTCGAGTTGGGCGCGAAATGGCCGTCCTCCAGGTTCAACAATCAAAGCAACTCCGTTGAGGTCATCGAGCGAGATGCGTTGTTTCCCAAAAAGAGCGTGTCCGGTGGTAGTGGCCAAAATGCGGTCCTCGGTAAAAAGCGCCACGGTGGCGACAGCAGGATCATTTGTGGGAGTAGTGAGTACCGCAAGATCGATTACTCCGGAATCGAGCTTTAGTAGCAGCGATGCGGTTGTGGCGTCGTGCACTTCGACCTGCACGCGGGGGTAGAGGGCGGTCATTTCGTCCAGCAAAATGGGCACAAGCCAGCGAGCAGTGGTGCCGATGAGTCCGATGCGAGCGGTTCCCGTTACCTCAGAGCGGACGGAATGGACGTCGGCGGTGAGGGCCGCAAGTTCGGTCTGCACGCGCCGGGCTCTTTCGACCACCACAACACCCTCGGGGGTGGGAAGGCCGGTTGATCGGTCGAAAAGGCGCACCCCGAGTTCCTTCTCGAGTCGAGCGATATGGGCCGAGACATTGGATTGCACCGTTTGAAGAGAGTGCGCAGCGGCGGTGAATCCCCCGTGATCGACCACGGCGAGGAGGGTGGAGAGTTGTCGGAGTTCCATCACAAATAATGATGACACAGATCACAGCCAACGGTTTGACAGATCGAGCACAAGCGCTCATACTCTTGTCAACAAGCGAACTCACAAGTGGACCCCCCTCCGCAGAGTTCGTAGCTGGTGTCGAAACTGTCCCCCCGGTTTCCACCTTCTTTCCGAGGCCGGCCTTCATGGCCGGCTTCGGTCGTTTTCGGCCTACTGTTCGCGACCATGGAACGGGGACCAGTCATCATCGAAGCGGCCATCAACGGCAATCGAACAAAGGAACACAATCGCAATGTTCCGAAGTCGCATGCCGAATTGGCAGCCGACACGCTCGAGACTCTCGCTGCCGGTGCATCGATCATTCACAATCACGGTTCTCTCTTCGGCGATCCGCAGGCGGTAGCTGAGGACTATCTGGCGGGATGGATGCCCGTGTTTGCCGAACGTCCCGATGCGTTGCTTTACCCGACTGCAAATTTCACATCGGCCGGCCTTGATTTTGAGCATCTGCACCTGCTTGCCGAAACCGGGTTGATGAAGGTGAGTTTGTGCGATCCCGGTTCAACGAATCTGGGTGGACTGGGCTCGGACGGTCTGCCTGCGGCAGGCATTGTGTATTCGAATAGTTACGACTCGATCGCTTTCCAAATGGCGCAAGCAACAACCGATCGTGTTGGGCCAAGTCTGGCCATTTATGAACCCGGTTTTCTGCGCACGACCATGGCCTATTGGCGTCAGGACAAATTGCCGGCTGGGACAATGATCAAGTTCTACCTGTCGACCGAACGCGGGTACATGGGAGCACCCTTCGGTTTGCCGGCAACGCGCTTAGCTCTCGATGCTTATTTGGAGATTCTTGGCGATTGCCCGATCCCGTGGGCCTTGTCGGTGGTGGGCGGTGATCCGGTGGAATGTGGTCTGGCCGACTATGCGATTGAACGGGGCGGACATTTGCATATTGGACTTGAATTTTATGGCGGTAATCGTCAACCGACAAACGTCGAACTCACCCTTGATGCAGTTGCAGTGTGTGAACGCATGGGTGTTGCTGTTGCCACATGCGACGAGGCAGCAGAGATACTCAAACTGCCCCGTCGATAGTTGAGATTGCTAGTCAGACGCCTTGACGCTGGCGGATAATGTTGAGCGCACCGCCAGCTTTGAACCAGCCGATCTGCTCCTCGTTCATTGTCTGAATACCTTCGAAGTCGATGACGGTTCCATCAGGCTTCACAATCTGGCATTTGACGGGCACATCAGGAGTGAGTTCGGCAAGGCCGAGCACATTGATGCGGTCATCTTGTTCGATGAGGTCATAGACCTGGGGATCGGCAAAGACGAGCGGCAGCACACCTTGTTTTTTCAGATTTGTCTCATGGATACGGGCGAACGAGCGGGTGAGCACAACTTTGGCGCCACGGAAGCGCGGTTCCATCGCGGCATGCTCACGTGACGAACCCTCGCCGTAATTTTCGTCGCCGATGGCAATCCAGTCTTGGCCGGCAGCGTGGTAGTTCTTACCGATATCAGGAAACGACTTTGTTATGCCGTCGAGTTGATCTTTGCCCTGACCGATTTCATCAGTGAATGCATTGACTGCGCCGATAAACATGTTGCCCGAAATGTTTTCTAGGTGGCCTCGGTACTTGAGCCATGGTCCGGCGGCAGAAATGTGATCGGTGGTGCACTTGCCTTTGGCCTTCATCAAGATCGGGAGATGAAGAAAGTCTGTGCCACTCCAAGCGTCGAATGGTTCAAGAAGTTGCAAACGATCGGAGTTGGGTGACACCTTAATTACGACTTTTGAACCATCAGGTGGGGGAGCAATGAACGTGTTCTCGCCAGAGGTGAATCCCTTTGGCGGGAGTTCGACACCAACAGGAACGGGGATAGTGACCTGTTTGCCTGCTGCGTTTGTCAGTGAATCGGAAGTGGGATCGAAATCTACGCGACCGGCAAGCGCCATTGCCACGACAGTTTCCGGTGAGGTAACAAACGCCAGCGTTGAGGCAAGGCCATCGTTGCGTTTCGGGAAATTCCGGTTATAGGACGTAATGATGACGTTGTCGGTGCCTTCTTTCACATCGCTGCGCGACCATTGGCCGATGCATGGTCCGCATGCGTTTGCCAAAACAGTGGCACCGATCTGTTCAAGATCGGCGAGGAGACCATCGCGTTCAATGGTGGCCCGCACCTGTTCCGAACCCGGAGTCACGAGCAGTTGCGTTTTGGTGCTGAGCCCGTTTTCGTGGGCAAAACGAGCAATAGCCGCCGCACGGCTGATGTCTTCATACGAGGAGTTTGTGCACGAACCAATGAGGGCAGAAGAAATTTCCATTGGCCATCCCTCGGCCTTTGCTTCTTCGCCAAGTTCGCTGACTTTGCGGGCACGATCGGGGGTGTGCGGACCATTGATAAGCGGTTTGAGCGAAGAAAGATCAATTTCAATGACCTGATCGAAATACGCCGATGGATTGGCCAGAACGTCATCGTCGGCACGAAGGTCGGAAGCGACGGCATCGGCCGCTGCAGCGACGTCGGCTCGGCCCGTTGACTTGAGGTAGCGCGACATGGCTGGGTCGTAAGCAAACAGTGAGGTGGTGGCACCGATCTCTGCGCCCATATTGCAGATGGTGGCTTTACCAGTACACGAAATGGATTCGGCGCCAGGGCCGAAGTATTCGACAATGGCTCCGGTTCCACCCTTGACGGTAAGGATGCGGGCGACCTCGAGGATGATGTCTTTGGGTGCAGACCAACCGGAAAGGGCCCCGGTGAGTTTGACTCCAATGTGTTTCGGCCAACGAACGTTGAACGGATAGCCGGTCATCACATCGACAGCGTCAGCGCCACCAACGCCAATGGCGATCATGCCCAAGCCGCCAGCGTTCGGAGTGTGGCTATCGGTGCCGATCATCATTCCGCCGGGGAATGCGTACTGTTCAAGTACGACCTGATGGATGATGCCAGACCCGGGTTTCCAAAAACCGATGCCGTACTTTGCCGAGACGGACTCGAGAAAGTCATAGACCTCGGCATTGACGTCATTTGCGGTGGCAAGGTCGATCCGAGCGTTGCTCTTGGCCAAAATGAGATGGTCGCAATGCACGGTGGAAGGTACGGCGGCCTCGGGAAGGCCTGCAGTCATGAACTGGAGCAGCGCCATCTGTGCAGTCGCATCTTGCATCGCAACACGATCGGGATTGAGGTCGGCGTAGCTGCGGCCGCGCTCAAGTTCTTGTGTGCGCGGATCGCTCAAGTGATTGATGAGTACCTTCTCGGCGTAGGTGAGCGGGCGACCGAGTCGGTCCCGGCCGATGGCAACGTTCCCGGCGAGACGGCCGTAGACGGCGTTGATCAGTTCAATGGGGGTATTGGCGGCAACTGCCATGAGGGGAGCCTTTCCGGTGCTCAGCGAAACTCGCCAAGTCTACGGCTCAGGCGCCCTGCAGATTTTCGCTGGTGGTGGTGGTGGTGAGGTTGTTTACGAAGTCAGTGATGAAGTTGGGATTTCGGAGAAGAAACACGAGATAGACAATGGAAAGGATGATGCCGATCACGCCGGTAACGATGCCGGCAGTTGCCATGCCGTCACCTTTTTTCCAGCCATTGGAACCGTGAATACTCTTCCGAGCGTTGAGACCAAGGCCCAAAGCCGTTGGTCCGAGAATGATCCCGAGAAAGCCCATGCAGGTAATGGACAAGATGCCGCACACCATTGCGGCAATGGCCATTCCAGAGAATTTTGCCCCAGGGGTTGAGGAAGGCGGAGGAGGTGGAGGGCCCGGCCACGCCGGCGGTGATACCGAGTGCACAGATGGAAGGGCCGCAGCAGGCAACGGCGTGAAATCGGGCGGGTAGTCCTCGGGCTGCGGATGAGTTGGCGCCTGGTCCTCGGGAGGAAGGGGATTGCCCCATGGATCGGTCATTGAGTGCGGACCTTACCGGCTAATCGCAGTAGTACGCCGACGGCGGCGATGGACCCGGCGACGACCAAGGCATCAAGCAACGAGATGGGGGTCGGCTTTTCAGTGCCGAGACTAAGGATCGCCAGCAGGATCATTCCGAGATTGCGGAAGACATCGAGAGTGGAAATGGGTTTGGCTTTCGCGGCGCCGAAACACGCGCACGGGGCCCGAACCCCAGCGCGAAGTCGACCGATCAAAAATGTCGTGAAAAATGCTAGCGAAATGAGTGCGGCGATCGCTCCGGCGGGAGGCACGATGAGCAAAAGTAAAACAATGGAAAGTTCAACCAGTGGAATGAATCGCGCAAAGAACGATGCTCGTGGAAGCCCAAGCCCGAGGAACTCGCGTTCGGTCGCCGCGACATCGCGCAACTTCGCCACAGCCGCGATGGCGAAAATGGCCGCAAGTGCGACGGCTGCTGCATATCCAACTCCTGCTGCACTCACGACTCCATTGTGGTCTGAATCCACGGCCTAAAGTCACCTTGTGAGCCACACTCGACTATCGCTCTGGGTCGTGGCTCTCTGCGGTTGTTTCCTACTTGGTGGTATTTCCGCCTGTTCATCGACAACCTCCTCCTCGCCAGTGACCACTGCTCGACAACCTTCGGAGTATCCGGTGGGGATTTCCTCATTCGAGTTTGTTGATGAAACACGGGCGACTCCTGCGAATGCCGGCCAAACAGGACAACCCTCTCGCACGCTTTCGGTCCGAGTGTGGTACCCGGCATTGTCTCCATCGCTGGACGCTGCGCAGGACGACGACTTTGCTTCGATCCCAGATTCCACTCCACAGTTCAATGCTCCGCCGGCAACGGGTTCTGGCCCGTACCCGCTCATCGTCTTCGCCCATGGCCTGGGAGCGACGCCAGCCCAATACGGCGATCTTCTCTCCACATGGGCGGCCGCTGGCTATGTGGTCGCTGCCCCTGCATTTCCGTTGAGCAATCAGACCTCGCCCGGCGGGGCTGATGCCGGTGATGTTGCGAATCAATCAGGCGATGTGTCTGCGGTGATCACTCATGCCATCTCGTTGTCGTCAAGCGCCGAAGGTCGATTCTTGGCGGGCATGGTAGATGGAGATCGTATTGGCATCGTGGGACATTCAAACGGCGGAATTACTGTGGCGGGAGTCATTGGGCGGACTTGCTGTATCGACGACCGAGTTGATGCTGCGATCGTCATCGCAGGAACTTCCCAGTTGCTCCCTGGCGGCACCTTTGATTGGTCTGCGACGCCGCCACTTTTAATCGTGCACGGCGAGAATGATGCGGTAATTCCTTATGACGAGGGAGTGCGACTGTTCAACAGTGCACGTTCTCCGAAGGGACTCTTCACTCTTCTCAACTTGAACCACAACTCGTATCTGTTCAGTGATTCAGAAGCATTTCCGATAACAGCGAAAGCTACTTTGGACTTTCTGAATGGATTCGTGAAGTTAGATGTATCGGCAATCGCCGCGTTACCCGATGATCAGCAACCAGGGGTTGCTTCAATGCGGTTTTTGAGCGACCCAAACGACAGCATGGCGTTAGATTTTTTAGGACCCTCAATGCCGTCGCGATCGGCAACCGTGGTGCCATCCCAACAATTGCGCAATGGGCAACGAGTGCGAGTGTCATGGAATGGATTTATCCCCGGGCGTGTCGTCACTGTGGTGCAGTGTTCTAATGGCGGACGCGAAGGCGTCTCTTCATGCGATCTGTTGACTGGGAAAGTTCTCGTTGACAATCCAACCGGTTCCGGGTCTTTAGATCTTGAGATTGTTGTCGGAAAAGTCGGCAATGGTGTTTGCGATTTCGAGCAGGTCGATTGCGTTGTCCTCGTCAACGACGCTTCTTTGCAGTCTGAGGGCGCAACCCTCAGCATTCCGTTGGCCTTTGCTCGCCCTTAGGAATGGCGAGAGTGAGGGGAACTAGACCTTCGGCCAGTTGCGTCGTGGCCCTTTGACTTTTGAGGTGCGGGCCCACGAGCGGCGCCATGCACCTGTATCGGGTCCATCAAGCGTTGGGGTACTGGCAGCGGCAGCGTTTTTCTGCGCTTGCCACCAATTGGTTGCTGATTCATCCCCGAGTGCAGCAACGGCAGATTGAATTCGAGCGGAAAAGGCTCGAGAGTCTTCACCATCAGCACTCTGCATCGGCGATCCGAAAATCACAGAGGTGCGAGCGGGTCGGGGAAAGTTTTTACCCTTGGGTAGAACCTTGTTTGTTCCGTGAAGATAGACGGGGACTACGGGAACACCGCTATGCGAAGAAAGAAACGCAGCGCCGGAGGTAAACGGGCGAGCCCAGCCATCGGGGGATCGTGCACCTTCCGGAAAGATGAGCATGCTCCAATTTTCTTTGAGTAATTCGAGAGACTGATCAATTGCTTTACGCGAGACCTTGGTGCGCTCGACAGGAATCGCTCCGATGGCGAGGGCAGAAAGCGGCGATGTGATGCGATTGGTAAACCAGTAATCGGCGGCAGCACCGATAAACAAACGGTTACGCCACGGTTCGGGAATCGCTGTCATCATCAGTGGCGTATCGACATGACTGTGATGATTAGCGGCAAAGATGACAGGGCCATCGAGATCGTTGAGACGGTCGGTTCCGTGCACGGTTGGTGTCGCCAGCAGGTCAACGACGGGCTTCATGAGTCCGTTGAGGATGAGCACGCGGGCGATACGTGCCGGGTAAGAACGAGCCCAATCAGTGTCATAGTTGGCGCCGACATTGTTTTCTTTTTCGAAAAGCGCAACGCCAGCGGGAACTGGTGGAGACTTCACAATCGCCGAGGCGATACGTGAAATCCGAGAACTGGATCGAGCGACTGTTGATACAGAACGATTCACAGGAAGTCGTTTGATCAGCCGTGTTGCTTGTTTGCTTGTGATGGGCATGGGTCGCATAACAGGTCTCAGGAAACGTCGGCCATGAGGATGGGCGGGTTATGAAGGTGCGTGATGGTTGCATCGCGACCCACGACATCGCTGGCCATTTCAAGGGCGTCCTGCAAGGTCGATGCGGGTTTGAATCCGAGACGACGAACTGCACGTACGTCTCCACCGACGATGATGACCTGACCAACGTGTTCAAGTGCGTGCGAGCACCAATACCACATGTAGAACGGGTGAACTCCGTGGTACGCGTAACTTGTTCGGTAGAGATGTCGATACCATTCGTCTTCTGCAAAAGACTTTTCAAATTGTTCGGACATAACGACCGGATCGTGAGTTTGTGTTAGCACCTGATCAAAGAAGTCGATGTACGAAGGATGATGCACGGGATGGAACTCCCAAGGTGTGGGGTGACTCATGATGACGACGCCGCCTTCACGCACCGGGGGACGACCCCGATATAAGTTGAAGAAGTAGCCAAGCCCCAGACAAGCAACAAGGATCGGATTGAGGATCGAGTTGACGTTGTAGGGGCTTATGTAAGGGAGGCCCATGGTCAAGATATCGGTCTGACCTTCGACTTGAACGAGATGTTGTTTGTAGACATTCTCCGTTGTGAGCTTATGTACCGCCTCAACCTCGCCGGCCTGTACTGAAGTCATTGCGTGGGGTGCCTGCCAAGAGTTGAAGATTGAGCGGCGAGTTCGTTGCGGCATGCGATCGAGGGCAGTCTTCATTCCGGCCATGGTGACGCGATCTTTCAGCGACCATTCCCATTCACGTTTTTGCAGCACACTCATTGGGCCTTCAGTGCCAAAGACGTTGTTATTCATCGTGGTTTCGATCTGAAAAACTTTGACGCCGGAATCTTGTAACACTTTGCCCATGCGCCAGTTTGCAGAATGGAGCTCAGACTTGTGCTGATCCATAAATGACTTTGAATGGCGCATGGTCTGTGGGTTGTGATGATGGCGGAGCGAGCGATACGAAGCGAGGCCAGTTGCGGTGGACTTCCATCCGCCATCCATCGACACCAAATTGATATTGACGTAAATGATGAGATCGCTTTCAGCAGCGCGCTTGTTGATTTCGACCTCTTCACCCTTCTCGGTTTCGCCAATGAAGAGGAGGTTGTCGGGATCTTCGGCATCGTGGTTGACGAGCAGACCCTGCGGTGCAAAAGCGTCGTAGACGCGATCGCCAACGGCATGACGCAGCTCGTCTTCAGTCATACGACGGTGAAGGGCAAGCGCAGCAATCAACATGACGTCATCGACGCCGGCGGCGGCAGCAAGCTCAAGTACTGCTTCGATGACGCGTTGACGAATATCGGGGCGCTTCATTGGGGGGAGGGGCAGCGAAATATCATCGAACGCGATAGTGAGTTTCATGCCGGGCTTCAGTAGCGCGCTGAGTGGCTCGCTGTCGCCGATGGGATTAGCAAGCGCATCACGGATCGCGCCGTCGGGGTTCTTGAGTGCCTCGATCGGTTCGGCCGGGTAGATGACGCGACTGCGTCCGGCGGGAAGCCGTTCGAGCCGGAACCCCTCTCCGTGATGGAAAAGAATTGGAGGCGTCGAACGATCGACGTCGAGGACGAATCCTGGTCTAGGCACGATTTCGTTCCTTTTCATTGCGAAGGTCAAAGGCGATACGCACCGCACCACGACCGCCAGCGTTGGCAGCGTGGGTGATGGCGTCTTCAAAGCGGTCAAGGGGATAAGAGGCACTCACCAGGCGACCAAGGTCGGCGGCGGCAACGAGTTCAAACGCAAGATCAAACGTGCGACGGCGATCGCCGTTGGGAAGCGTCTCTATTCCATAGGCGTAGGCGCCGCTCATTGTGATCTCGCGCTGCCACAAGCCGGTGAGATCGACATGCACATGGCCAGGCATTCCCACCATGGTGATTCGGCCCTTAGGGCGAACCACGGTGAGTGCTTCAGCGATACTGCGCTCGCTCCCCACGCAGTCGATGACGTGGTCGGCGCCACCGGTGAGTCGAACGATATCGCCATCGCCGATTGCGAGCGATCCGGTGATGCGGCGGATTGGGCGCGCGATGTGCTCGGAAGCGATGACATGGTTGGCACCAAATGCACGGGCGAGTTCCTGTTGATGCGGATGCTTGGCCACAGCGATGATTTCGCAACGAGGACCGAAGTGCCGAAGGGCCGCAATCGTGAGTAGTCCAAGCGCGCCGGAGCCGAGTACCACGACGGTATCGCCATCGGAAACGTTGGCCGCAAGTGCACCGTGAACTGCGCATGCGGCCGGTTCTACGATCACAGCGGCTTCGTCAGTCCAGTCGCTTGGTACGGGGTGCAACTGGCTGACGTGGGCGATCATGCTCGTAGACCAGCCGCCACCGGTATCGCAACAGAAACCGCTCTGCAGACCGGCACTGATAGCGCCAAATGTGATGCGTTCGCAATTGCCGAGATCGCCATGCGCACAGGCTGCGCATGGGGGATTGATGCCGCGAGTGACACAGCCCAACACTGGTTCAACGACAACTCGACCGGCGGGGACGCCCTCAAACTCATGTTCAAGATCGGCCACGATTTCGTGGCCAGGTACGAATGGGAAAGAGACAATTGGTTCGAAGTAGCGCGAACTGTTGCCGTCGATGGTGGCGAGGTCAGAGCCGCAGATGCCTGCGAGACGGGGAAGGATTTCCACCCAACCGGGGCCGGGAAGTTGCGGTGAATCGACGTTGCGAAGCCGAAGGGGGCCAACCTTTGCTCCTCCACCCGCATTGAGTCTTCCGGCAATGTTCGCCGCAGCAAAGCGGGGGATGTTCCGTTCGAAGCGAAGAGCTTTCACGCTGTGCCTCCCGGAACGAGAGGATTGGCGAGCCCGCCACGGGCGGTGCGGCGCGGACCGATCGGTACGAGGCGACGCGGTGCTCCAGGAGACTTGGAGAAATTTTCGACTAACCAACCTCGCTTACGGGCCAAGGTGGCGAGTCGGGTCTCGGGGTTGACTGCAACAGGGAAACCGACCGCCTCAAGCATGGGAAGATCAGAGGTGGAGTCGGCGTACGCCACGGTTTCGCTCAGACTGAAACCGTGCGACTCTGCGTATTCACGTAAAACCTGTGCGCGTGTTTCTCCGGTCGGAGGGACATTGAGGAGTTCTCCGTCGTAGGTTCCATTGGTAACGCTCATTTCGGCGGCAATGATGTCGTCAAAGAGGGGAGCGAGTGGCTTCACGACGAAATCCAGTGCACCGGTGATGAGAACCGTTCGATGTCCGGCGGCTTTGTGCTCGCGCACTCGACGGATCGCCTCAGGAAAAGACTTGGAAAGAATGAGCCGGCTGAACATCGCGGCAGAGTCTTCATCGATCTGTTGCAGAGGAGCACCGTCGTACCGGCGATAAAAAAATCGCAGGAAGTCGGTTCGATCTTTTCGATCAAGGGAAAGAAGCGTCGGGCCTTCTGCGATCATCTTGGCGATGAATCTCAAGCGTTGATCAGTAGGCATCCGTCGGGTTGCTAAATAGGCATAACTGGCAACAACGTTCGAGGCGATGAGCGTGTTCTCGAGATCGAAGGCTGCGAGTTGACGTTCAGGGGCAAGGATCTGGCCACGAAGCCGTTCGGCGCGAGTCGAGCCCGTCTTCCCGCCCGGGGTTGTGCGGACGCGCGCGGCCTTGACGACCGATGGGAGATGAATCTCGTTGACGAAGTGATCCCACTCGATAACGCGTGGATCGAAGCAGAAATCTCGCTGATCCTCGAGAGTTTGGCGATCCCAAAGCGCGAGGAGGCGATCAAGTCCGTAGATGGCTTCGCATTCGGCGTAGGCGCCATAAATCTCCACGTAGCCGAGGGCTCGTTCAGCCTCTTCACGCTTTTCTTCAACTGACGCGCCCCATCCGGCTTGTTTCCCGCGAAGAGGCAAAGCGTTAAGCACGCTCTCGGCTCGAGTCAACGATTTAGTTGCTCGCTCAAGTTGGCCCTTCACGCGACCACGGCCCGGAAACGACCATGTCGGCACAATGATGGGTTGACCCTTGGTGTCATAGAGCGGGCGTTCCTGGAACCAACCGCTGACAAGATTGACGAGGCGACGGTAATGAAGCGGGTTCTGCGAACCAGAAGCGACCTGAACAACCTCGGGTTCGGCCTCGGGGCCCTTCGCTGCGACAGCAATGATTGCGGCCGAAACCAGATCGACGGGAATGACGTCGACAACACCTTCAGGGACGCCAGGAAATTCCTTCAGCAGGCCGCGGGCGTAACTGATGATGATCGGCTCAGCCATTCGGAAACCGCGGATCCAACCCGGAACCGGTTCTTGCAGTGCTGATTCGATGATTGACGGCCGCACGATACTGACGGGAACGTTGCCGCGGGTTTCGACCAAAGCCCGTTCGCCGAGAGCCTTTGTGTAGGCGTAGGCATCAGGCCAGCCGAGTGATGCAGCGCGCGCACGACCGGTTTCGACCATCCGATCGGCAACCCAGCGACCGCGAAGCTGTTCTGTTTTTTCGGCGATGAGAGGCGTGCCGGCCGCCCCGAGTTCAGATCGGGCTCGTTTACGGAACACCAGCAGTTTTTCCGGTGTCCGGCTCTCGGCTTCAGCGTCGCGCCGAGCACGACGGGCGCCTTCAACCTCGGCTCGCCAATCGACATCGATAAAGAAATGACTCTGATCGACGAGTTGTTCGAGAGCCGCGCCACGGTGATTACCAGCCACGTAGCAGGTCGAAACAGATACGAGGTGGGGAGTGATGCCAAGTTCGGTACAGATCGCAGCGATGCGGCTAGGGCCGAGAAGGTTGACCTCGACAGCGGAATCAAGGGGCGAGTCAAAACTCACTGTGGCGGCTGAATGAATGATTGTGTCGCAACTGGCAAGGATTGCGCGGCCCGCCTCGTCAAGACCAAGACCGTCGCGTCCGACGTCGCCGGCTACCGACACGATTCTTCGGGCCGTCATTTCGGCAAAACCATCGTTTCCGAGTTCTTGGCGCAATCTGTCGAACGCGTCGTTCTTGAGAATCTCGCGTGCGACCCGCTGTTCAACCGTCGAGCGCCGACCGGGGCGAACCAAAAGAACGATCTGGCAGTCGGGAACGGATCTCAGGAGCCGTTCGAGCAGGTTCGTGCCGAGGAAACCGGTGGTGCCGGTGATGAACAGCCGTTTGCCAGCGAGTGCCTCACGAATCACGAGTGAAAACTTACCACTTGGTAAGTAAATCGTCTACACTGTCGCTATGGCCCTTGCCGTTTCCAGTCCCACAAAGGGATCTCGCGCTGCCCGCACAAAGGCCACCGAGGATCGCATCCTGACGGTTGCCCTCGAATCGTTCGGTACGAAGGGCTTCGATTCGGTCTCTCTCGACGATTTAGCCGCCGACCTCGGCATCACCAAACAAGCCATCCTCTACCACTGGCCCTCAAAACTGGCGCTCCTCAACGCCGTCATCGATCGGGCTGCCTTTGAACTCATCATCGAATTCGATGGTGCCCTTTCTGAAGACGGTTCAGGTTGGAGCCGGGTGGAATCGGTAGTCCGCCGCATCTTTCGGGTGGCCATGCGCCGGCCGGAATTATTGGGATTCATTCGTGAGATCAGTCGGATCGGTGGCGACGCATCGCTAAGAGTCACTACCGACCTTGAACCGTTCGTCACTCGAGCCACCGTGTATTTCGAACGCGAAATGGATGCTGGCCGAATTCGTCGTTGCAATCCCGGTTTGTTATTGGTCTCTGCGTACTCGACGGTGTTAGGCGCAGCCACCGAGGTGGAGGTTTTGCGGGCTGTTGGAATTGAGCCCACACTTCGCAGCACGGTTGTTCGTCGACGCGAGTTGCTGTCATTTCTTTACGCCGCCATGGCAGCGCCGGAGAGCAAAAACGATCAGGCTCCGCGGTAGCGCGAAACGGTGGTGTGGCGCTCGATGGCCAAACTGACCAACTCATCGATGAGGGCTCTGTAGGGAAGACCGCTGGCCTGCCACATTCTTGGATACATCGAAATAGGCGTGAAACCGGGAATCGTATTGATCTCGTTAAAAAGCCAACCTCGTCCGGGGTTTTCGTAAAAGAAATCAACCCGGGAAAGACCTTCGGCGCGAAATGTGCGAAACACTTTGCATGCCAGTGCGCGAACTTCGGTGGTTTCCTCTTCGGAAAGTGGTGCCGGGATTTGGAGTTGTGCAACTCCGGCTGCGTACTTGTCCTCAAAGTCGTAGAACTCGGCACCAGGAATAATTTCACCCGGCACTGAGGCTCGGGGAGACGTGGTGTGCCCAAGCACGGCTACTTCGATTTCGCGACCGGCACTATTTTCCTCGACAATGACCCACTCGTCGTAGCGAAGAGCGTTGTCAATGGCGTCTCGAAGCGTCGAACGATCCTTGACCTTGGACACACCAATCGACGAGCCCATGTTCGCCGGTTTCACAAACATCGGAAACCTGAGTTGCTCGGCAAGTTCTCCAAGAACGATTTCGGCGTTGCGGTCGGTCAGTTCGTCCGCATGGAGCCCGCGCCAGCCAGTTTGGGCAATACCTGCGGCTTCAGCAAGATGCTTCGCAAGGATCTTGTCCATTGCCACTGACGAACTGAGAACCGCCGAACCGACAAACGGAACATTGGCAATCTCGAGAAGCCCCTGGAGCGTTCCGTCCTCGCCCATCGGGCCGTGGAGGAGCGGAAATACAACAGCGCCCGGGGTGAGCACTGCAAACGGGTCGATGGATTCACCACGGATTTCAATCGCGTCGCCGAGTGATGCGCTGTCAAGGGAACATCGGATCCACGTTCCGTCTCGATTGATTCCAACTGCGGTGAGTTCGTAACGCTCGGGATCTGCAGCGGCGATCACGTGGCGAGCGGTGACCCGAGAGACGTCATGTTCGGCGGATTGACCACCAAAAAGGAGGACGAGAGATTGACGAGTCTTGCCAGACATGATTGGCACCGTAGTCCGGCGGCCGTGGGCCTGATTGCTGTCCCGTAGTGTGAGGGCGTGAAATTCAGGGCTTCCGAAATTGCAACTGCAGTGGGCGGCACGCTTTGCGGTCCCGATGTTGTCGTTGATGGCGCCTCCTTCGACTCTCGTCTCATACGGCCGGGCCAGCTCTTTGTGCCTCTGCGTGGTGAACGTAACGGACACGATTTCATTGGCATCGCCCAGGACGCTGGAGCTCTTGCCGCTCTGAGCTCCCGGGGCCCTGTTGATGGGCTGACCACAATTGAAGTCGTAGATGTCGAGGCTGCGTTCACCTCCTTGGGCACTGTCGCTCGCGACCGGCTGCCAGATCGAGTTGCGGGAATCACCGGCTCGGTGGGCAAGACCTCCACGAAAGACCTTGCCGCCACGATTTTGTCGCGTTGTTTTGTGACGACAGCAAATGAGAAAAGTTTCAATAACGAACTCGGTGTTCCTCTTACGCTCATCAATGCAGCGATTGATACCCAGGTGACCATTGCGGAAATGGGTGCACGCGGCGACGGCCATATTGCCGACCTGTGCGCTGTTGCTCGACCAACGGTCGCCATTGTGACGACCGTCGAGTTAGCTCATTCTGAATTCATGGGAGGTCTTGACGACATCGCTCGCGCAAAAAGCGAACTGGTGTCAGCGCTACCTGCCCACGGTGTCGCACTCCTTAATTGTGACGATCCGCGAGTGCTGGCAATGGCTGATCGCACGTCGGGACGGGTACTCACATTTGGAGTTGCAGGAGGTGATATTCGGGCGTCGAACGTTTCACTGTCTGAAGATCTTCGAGTCAGTTTTACGCTTGAGTGCGAGTGGGGCATCGTTCCAGTTCGCTTGGGGGTGCGTGGCGCTCATCACGTCGTGAATGCGCTCGCCGCTGCTGGTCTAGCGCTGCTTTGGGAGGTCCCGATGGCTGACATCATCGATGGACTTGAACAGGCCGAGCTTTCGCCATGGCGAATGGAACTCCGTATTGCCTCCTCGGGTGCGCGGATTTTGAATGATGCTTACAACGCGGGGCCGGCATCAATGGAAGCGGCACTCCGGTCAGTTGCCGTCCTGCCTACCTCTCGGCACGCGGCCGTGCTTGGACCTATGGCGGAACTCGGGATCGAAAGTAAAGGTGCCCATCAACATGTCGCGTCGGTGGCTGCCGAGCTCGGCGTGAAACTCATTGCGTTCGGTACCGATGAATACGGCGATACCGCAACTAGAACTGTCTCATCGATCGATGAAGCAGTGGCAGCTCTGGGCAATCTGGGCGCTGATGATTCGGTGTTAGTGAAAGGCAGTCGAGTAGCGGGCCTTGAGCGTCTCGCTGCCGCATTGCTTGTCGACTGAGTCACCCAGTCGACGAGGTGGACCGACTCTTTCGTTCTTCGGGGGGCCGAAGATCGGCGAACCATGCAAGAAATAGGGCAAATGCTGCACCGAAATACACAACGGTGTTAGGGGTGGTTTGCGTGGCAATCCACCCCGCAATGAGACCGGCGACGGGCACGGTGCCACCAAAGCTCATCATCCAGACGGCGCTCACCCGCCCGCGGATTGAATGGTCAAGTCGTGATTGAAAGATCGTCGAGACCGAAGTGATGAGAGCAAAGTAGAAAAATCCGAGAATAAACCCGACAGGAAATGCAAGTGCAGCGCTTGTGATCGTGACGTAGAGGCCGAGGGTGATTCCAAAGAGAACGAGCGCAACTCGTAGAACTCTTTCAATCTTGTGTCGAGAAAGAAAAGTGCCTACCGAAAGTGCACCAATAACTGCGCCTAGTCCGAACGTGGCATAGAGAAATCCGTACATCGTAGATTTCGTCGAAACGCCCCAATCGGTGCTGGCAATCGCCGGGTACAAGACGATAAATGGCATACAAAATGTCGAGAACAAGAAGACGGTGATCACCGCACGCAATACGACGGGATCATTCCGCACGTACTTAAACCCGCCGAAGA
Organism: Acidimicrobiales bacterium; assembly: GCA_040882655.1. Taxonomy (GTDB): domain Bacteria; phylum Actinomycetota; class Acidimicrobiia; order Acidimicrobiales; family Acidimicrobilacustridaceae; genus Acidimicrobilacustris. The sequence goes on along the minus strand of JBBEAV010000043.1, from coordinate 22,807 downwards.
TTCGTTCGAAATTACTCTCGTCAATCTTTCGTTCAAAGCTTGGTACGCGCACGTAAGTAATGCCAACCATGATGATGACGTAGGTCGCAGCGTTGAGAACAAAAACCCAGGACGCTCCGATCCAGACGTACAAGACTGCTCCGATTGCCGGACCCACAACCCGCGACACGTTCATGCTTACCGAGTTAAGCGAAATGGCTCCGGCCAAATGCTCCTTGGGAACAAGCGATGGCGTGAGAGCGAGGTACACCGGACCTTGAAGGGCTGCGCCCGTTCCCACGGCAAACACGGCGATAAAGAGCCAAATCTCCGAAAAATCTGTCGTGCGAACAATCCAGGCGATTGCCAATGAACCGACCATCTGTTCAAGCGAAAGCCAAAAGATCAATTTCTTACGGTTGAACCTGTCGGCGATGATCCCGCCGAATGTTGCGAATAAAAGTTGGGGGCCCAAATTGCAGAAGCCCACGACACTGACCAGCCACGCATCTTTCGTGACGCTGTAAACAAATGCCGCCAAAATGACGTTCTGCATCCAAGTGCCCATGGTCGAGCCCAGAGTGCTGAGCCACAGAGTGCGGAAGTTGCGGTTGCTTAAGGCGGCGCGGACGGCGCTTACCTCTTTTGTATCGAGCATGCGGCCGCCATCAACGAGGGCTTCCTCGGCCTCGCCGCGGAATTCCTCATCAGATTCGAACGAATGATTTTCCGCCATTGAAGACGAGAGTACGACCGAAGTGCGAAAGTTACGAAACGGGGTCTGTAAGTCGCTGCGAATCAGCGCTGTTGAACTGATGCGGTCGCGGTAGCCCTGACGAGTTGGTCATCGGGTGCGCCGGGAATCGCTCTGGCAAAAAGATGCGGGACTCGTCGAGCAATGGAGACAGTGACGGTTCCGTCGTCATTCACAGTGACTTGGGGGCCCGTCTCGAGATTGTCGAGCACCCCTTTGGTTGCGAGCGCATCTATCGCAACGAACCACACTCGTGTGGGGTCGAGTTGGTAGCCCAGTCCAGCGCGCAGCGCTGCCTCGTCAAGACCAGCGGTGGCGGCATCATTGGCGGCATCAGTTGCGGCGGCGATGAGATCTTGTTGTCCAGCCCGCACTGCGGTGAGATCTACCGTGATTGCACCGAGTACGAACATGACTAGTACCGCAGCGGGCATGAGCAAAAGTACGGAACCTTGCGAACTACGACATCGTTTCAACATCGGGCGTCTCCGTCGAGGCCACTTCGAAATGGATCGATCACTTCAGTTTGTGTTGCTGTGGCGTCGAATCCATGACCAAACCCACCGATGATCGGTAACCGCACTACATGGACAGGATGGCGCACAGTGACTGTGACACGGCTGCAGCGCGACCACCCTCGGTCGCCGGTATAGGAAATCGATACTGATGTTGCACCAGCGGTTCGCCCTTGACCTTGAAAGGCTTGCTGAGCTGCTGATTCTGCCCGTTGTTGTGCTGTCTGTTCGTCCGGAGCTTCAACGAAGGCGCGCACTGCCTCCCGAGCGGCACTGCTGGTCGAGAGATCAGCATCGACCACTCCCCAAATATTGGCGATGAGGAGCATGGCTATGACAAAGGTGAGAACGCCGAAAGGAATCACTTCGATTCCTCCAACCTGTCCTGCGTCGCTGCGAAGCCGTTGAGCGTTCATTGCATCTGCTCTACGCGAACGCGAACGGTTCGTTCAATAGATGGCGGACCCGCACCACGAAGGCTGTCCCAGAGGAATCCGGGGGGACGAGCTCGAATCGTGAGCGCCACGGTGTCCCATGTGCTGGTTGACCAATCGAGTTCGATACGCTCGCCGAACGAACCAAGTTGTGAGCGCACTGCAGATTCGGCATGCGCTCGCGCATTTTCGGGTACGGGCGAGGAATCATGAGAGGTTCTCGCTCCGGCTACAGCTCGGGCCCCTTCGTACGCTGCGCTTGTAGCTGCCGACCGAGCGTAAAGCGCGATCAGCGTCTGTGTTGCAAAGAGCATGAGGGCAAGAAAGACGAGAAGTCCGGCAATGGTGGAGATGAGGCCGGCCCCAGATTCGGAGCCCGCCTCTCCTCGCCCGAATCGCTTCATTCCGAACCGATCTGCATGATCTTGTCGTTGGTAGTCGCTTCGGTGGTCTTCCACATCTGTTGAAATCCGACCCACATGGCCGCGCCGAGAAACGCCATAATCAATACGGCAATTGCGGCAGAGATCACTCCCTCCCCGCGGTCTCCCCGAAAGCGCTGACAACGTTCGTTGTCGGGTTCAGCTTGATCATCGTGATCATCGTGAT
>JBBEAV010000043.1:0-20416 GCA_040882655.1 Acidimicrobiales bacterium | reverse complement strand
TGATCATCGTGATCATCGTGATTGTTTGGAATTGTTGGCATGGATGCTCCTCTAGTGGGTGGAAGGGTGTGGGTAGAAGGGTGTGGGTAGAAGGGTGTGGGTAGAAGGGAAGAATCGAATTACGTCGAGGTGAATAATCGAAGGGCCTCAGTAAATGGGACTGCGAGAAAGAGGAGTCCCGGGACGAGAGTGGCGACAGTGACTGGGATCCAAACTTGTTGACCCCGTTTCTCAATCACTTCCACAAGTTCCCGGTGAACTTCGGCGCGAACGGCTCGGGCCTCGTTTGTGATGAGGTGGCCCAGATCGCCCGCATCTCGGTTGAGAGCGAGAACTGCGACAAGACGCCCCACGGCGGAAACATCTGCGCTAGCAGCCCATTCCTGCAACGCCGCGTTGTCATCGATTCCATGTTTCACTCGTCCAACGACTCTGCGCAGGTCACGTGATGTGGTTCCCTCTGATCGGTTTGATAGGCGCTGGAGTGCCGCTCCCAGGGAGTAGCCCGCCGACAAAAGCATGCCGAGTTGCTCACTAACGATCGGTAGTTCAAGAACCAGCGATCGCTTCCATTGGTTCGAACGACGCGACAACTGCGCCTCGATGATGAGGAATGTAAGAACTGGTGCTCCGACGATGAACAGCAGGGCAATGGGTAGCGATGGACGGGCAGCAAGTGCTACGGCGGCAGCAACGACCGAGGATGCAATAACCCATCCAAGTTGGCGAAGCCGAAACGCAGTTGCATCCATCGGGCTATGGATCCGATTGAGACGGATCGTGAGTTCTTCGTGTACCCCAGAGAACTTGGCGACAGAAGCGCCGATGTCGTGGGCGAGTGGTCCCAGTAGCCGTTCCAGTGGAGATTTATTTTGGTCTTCAGCCTTAGCGACTGACAGACCAAAGAGGTAAGGCCGAATCCGATCTACGAGTGGACGTCGACGGAACCAGCGAACGTTCGCAAGCACAAGCGTGAGCCCGAGCCACGCGCAGAGGAGAGAGATGGCCAGTGGTTGTCTCACGCCGAGAACACCCGTTCCTCGGTGGGTAGCCGAAGCATGTGGCCCGCCCACTTCCAACAGACCGCCATCATCGCAAGTGCGGCGAGAACGGCAAGCTGACCGATTGGTGTTGTGTAGGCGTTACGACCATTTCCAACTGCGAGTCCTGCTGCCGCCATCCCGAGGGGCACAAGCAAGACGAATCTGCGAGCGAACCGAACACCAGATTGACGGGCCCGTACATCTTTTCGATACGAAACATCGTCTCGACGATCTTGGGCCAGGTCGGCAAGTCGTCGATCGATTCCCGTACCGCCGAGTTCGTGGGCGATGAGCAACGTTTCGCAGGTTGCATCGCAAGTCGGATCGGCAAGTTGATCGCGCAGAACCTGAAGGGTTCGCTCGAAGTTAGTTGTGAGCATCCATTCACGTTGTGCGGCAGCAAACGCGGGTCTCATCACTTCGGGGCCGGAGGCTCCGACTTCGAAGAGCGCCTGAGGTAGCGACCGTCCGACTGATGAAGTGAGGAGCCGCAGCTCCTCGATCATGTGAGGCCATGAGTCCTGAGCGATAGTCAGCCTATTTTTACGACGTTGTCGATAGGCCGCAACGGGAAACGAACTAGCGAAAATTCCTCCGGCGAGCATCGGAAGTAACGATCCAAAGAGGGCAAGTGCGAGTAACGCACCAAGAAGGAACATGGCCGATAAGGCCAAGAAAAATTCTCCGATAGCGACCTGACCGAGACCTGCCTGAGTCATCCAATCGTTGAGGCCACGGTGGTTTCGCCTTCTCGGCGATGTCGATGGCCCCGGAGCGAGACCCGACCAGCGCAAGATCCCGGCGGTGTACGCGAGATGCACTCCATAAGCAGCAAGTCCGCCAATCACGAAGGCCGTCATCGGAGGACCGACCCGAGGTTGAAGCCTGAGGCGGCGAAGTTATGAGCCAAACGTAGAGGGAGGAGCCCGGTCCAGAGGAGCGGTTCAAGCGGGGTTCTTCGGGTGAAGAGGTCGGTGACCGTGAATGCTGAACTGGAGGTGTCGACCAGTTGTTCCTCGATGGCGATGATCTCGATGACTTTGGGGCCCGTTGGCGTGCGTTGACTGAACACAACAAGATCAATGGCATCTGACACCAGTGTGGTGAGCGCGCCGTGCGGCAACGAACTGGCATCAGAGAGTTCGGCGAGAAATCGAAGCCGCGAAAGTGCGCCGCGGGCATTTGCAGAATGGATTGTGGTGTATCCCTTGATGCCCGATGACAGTGTGAGAAGGAGAGGAAGAGCCTCGCGATCGCGCACTTCGCCGACCACTGCGACATCAGGTGCCATTCGCAGGAAGCCAGCGACCAGTCGCCGAAGATCGATGGCGGGTCGATCGGCGCGGGCTGCTCTGGTTTGCATGCTGGCAACGTTGGGGAGGGGAGCGTCGACCTCGAATACCTCCTCTGCGATCACGACCCGTTTCGATGGGTCAAGTTCGCCAAGGCAGCACGAAAGCAGCGTGGTTTTGCCTGAACCGGGGGCACCAGCGAAGAGGGCTGTGGCTCCGGACCGCACAGCATGGGCAAGAAAAGTAGCGGCTTCGGAACTAAGGGTGTCGGTATAAACGAGTTGATCAAGTTGGGTAAATGGAACCCCGGTGAATCTTCGAATGTTGACCATGATGTGCCCGCCGCGTGCGATATCACCATGAACGATGTGGAGGCGAGAACCATCGTCGAGTTGGGCATCTTGGAGTCCCTCGGTTGCATCAAGTTTGCGGTGGCTGGCCGAAGAATCATCTAAGAGTTTTGTGAGTGTGCGGATGACGTGATCATCGTCGTGAAATGTTTCGTGGTGGTACCCGCAAGAACCGCGATGTCGCTTGACAAAAATCTCAGTTGGCGCATTAATTTCGATCTCCCAAACATCAGGATCTTCGAGTAAATCGGTGAGTGGCCCGTACTCAACCAAGTTCTTCCATGCTCGGTCGGCGAGTGCTGCGGGATTGTTAATAGCCACGCTCTGACGGCCATGACGAACATCGTCGTCCCATCGGGCAAGTTCGTCAGTGATGAGCGAACGGAGCTGATCGTGTCCCTCGGGAGAGGAAAGGTCGAGAGCGTCGTGTTTGGCACGTGACTGAACGGCAAGTTCAACTTCGAAGAGTGGAGCGATAGTCATGCGATCCTCCCAAGATGACCGGGAACAATGTCGATTGGGGAGGAGGCTGATGGCAATGGTTGTTGTCTGGGCTCAAGAGCCTTAAGACGTTCTACGGCTGCGGCAGTAATTGCGCTGACGACTGAACGTGGAGGAGGCGCACTGTCGTGGATGAAGGGCTCTACGTCCCGACGCATTGGGATGAGCACTGGCGTTGGCAACGACTGTTCTTTGAGAGCTTCACGACAAAGGCCCAGAAATGTTCGGTTGAACTCGGAGCGCGCCCGGGTCGAGCGGGGAGCACCTATAACGACGAGCAGAATTCGGTTCGTCTCGACACCGAGTTCGACAAGATCAAGCACAATCTGAATGGCTCGACTTATTCCGACGACTCCCGGACGGGCGGTCAGAACAACGAGGTCGGAATCTCTCGCCAGTTCTCGTGCGAGCAGATTCCGATCTTCAATATCGATGGAACCAGTTTGGGCCTCGCCCTCAAGGTCGGCATCGGTATCAGCCACAATGATGTCGAAACAACGTCTCGCCGAGGTCAACGCGCTGAGAGCAGCGCGGCGGCGCAGTGATGTCCAGTCTCGGTGGCGTCGAAGTCCCGGAAGAACTCGGTATCCGTGGGTCGGACTAAACCAAAAATGGGCCCGAATCTCGTCCTGGTTGGGGTTGGCAACGCGGTGGAGGTCCACGAGTTCTTGAAGCCCCGGGACGACGTCGCCGAGATCGTGGAGTCTGGCCTGGTCGCCGTGCAGGCTTGCATCAAGGAGTCCGAGGTTGTGTGTCTGAGCAAAGGATGCAGCAAGTGCCATTGCTGTTGTTGATGTACCGGTACCCCCGCCCCCGAGAACAGTAATAAGACGCCCGATTGGCGACACTTCGCTCGTGGGATTGGGGTCGGTAGTCATGGTTCGCCGTTCGATACCGAAGGCGTGTTCCCTGAGCACTGCCATGAGCGAAGTGGGTGTCACCGGTTGAACGACGACGCCGGCCGCACCAAGCGCTTTCCAGTCGCGTCGAACGATGCCGCTGGAAACGATGATGGGAGCGCATTTTGCATCGCGAGCCGCCTCAAGGACATCGCGGTCGACACCAGCGCAGTCCTCACCCAGAAGCACGGCGGAATGGCGACGATCGGTAAGGAGCCGAGCCCGAACTTCGTCAACCGAAACGCAGCGAATGAACTCGATGGGCAACATTGATGAGGTGGACCACTGTCCGATGTCAGTAAGCCACTGAGTCCGTGGTCGAGCAACTCCCAGAAGGATGAAGTGTTCAGTTTCCATCATCGAACCCCCGCAGATCGAGCGAGTGGACCGGTCGTGGCAGAACGCGTACCGGAGGTGTCGCCAGCGAGCGTGGAACGCACGACGGTGATCGAGGCGACCTGTGCCGCATGAACGGCATCGAGCATTTGGTCCGCCGAAGCCAGTGCAAGGGTGATGATGAGTTTTCCAGAGGAACCCAACGCCCCGGTTTTGGCGTCGCTCATGCGAACCACACGTGCATCTCGGGCGAGGACCGTTGTTGTCGAGTCGGAACCCGATCCGTAGGTGGCCAGGACATCGACGCGTTCGCCGGCGCGCAGGTCTCCGTTCAGCGCACGCTCGCGGTCGACCGGAAATGAAAACTCACGAGTCGGTTCGTTCGTGCTACTCGTGAGCACTGCGCTTCGTTGGATGAGTTCGCCTTCACCGAGTGGGGCAATAGCGACGGCACCGCTGAGCGAGTCGACACTCGAATAGCCGTGAGTGGCGAGTGAGCTCTTTTTGTCGATCGATGTTGTTGTGAGTGATGAGCTGTCGAGGCGTTCGCCGGCTGCAATGGACCGACTGGCAACGATCATGGTCTGCTGCTGTGTCGTTCCTGCCCCGCTGACAGTGAGGTAGGAGGCCAGTGCGGCGGCACTGACAAGGAGCCCACCAACGATTGTTCGACTATTTGGTCGATAGTTGAAACGTTGGGCTGAACGTTGGGCTGAACGTTGTGGTGTCGTGAGAGACGGGGAGGTGCTGGCGAAGAGATGCATTTCGACTGCTTTCCGTTCGTGTAGTGCTGTGTGGGGGTGGCACGGTACGGATGGGGTCGCCAATAGGGAAGAGGTCCCATGGCCCATTTCTTTGAGAACGTTGTTCCCTTACGGTTCTCCCTGATGGACGAGATGATTGAGTGGATGAGCACCGCTGAAGCGGCCGAGTTTCTCGGCGTGCAGTCACGGACGCTCTATCGGTTCATCGACGAGGGTCGTCTTACCGCTTATCGCCTTGGGCGCGTCATTCGGTTGAAGCGAACTGATGTCGATCTTTTTGTTCAGTCCTGCCGTATCGAGCCAGGGACGTTGAGCGACAATTCTTCGATTGCATCGACAACCGCATAAAACATCTGGTCACCAGGGGTTGAAATCTGAAGAATTGATCGGCTGATGTTCCTCACGCGACCGAGGACCTGTTGATGCCCAACCATGAGTACAACATCACTGAGGGGCTCAATAAATGCGGCGATCATTGTTGGCCACGACATCGTGGTGGTCGGTGATCCGTCACCATCGAATCGCTGACTCCCGAAATATCGGAGCGAGGCAATCGCAGAGAGTCGAAAAATTGAGCGCGTTCGATTTTGGGAGAGAAGCGTGAAGCCGTTCGTACCGACAACCTCAACGAGCCCGCGACGTTCGACTCCGGTCGTGGTGGTAACGGCAACGAGGGTTTCGGAATCGGCAAGATTCGAAAGCAGTCCAACCATGGATGCGTCCTCGGCACGGTGGTCTCGTAGTGCGGCAACACCTGACCTAGACCGGATGGAATCAGCGGTAAGAGCGGTAGTGATCAGTTGACGCAGGGCAGGCTCGGTGTCGGGGTGCATCCTCGGATCATTAGTCCTGTGGCTCCGTGGGGGATGAGTCGTTCGGCTCTTCTAGGATTACGAGTCAGATGCCCAGCACAACAGTGAATGTCCATGTCCCCGGTAATCACCTCATGGCCGGCCTTCTCGGTCAGCGCGACGAGTTACTGCTGGCCATTGAAGATGCTTTCCCTGAAGTTGCGGTTCATGTGCGGGGAAATGAAATCACCGTGGCCGGCCCTCATGCCGCGACAGTGGGCAAGCTGTTTGAGGAGCTTGTGGTGTTGTTGCAACAGGGACAGGTTTTAGATCTGACTTCGGTGCGACGCAGTATCGAAATGGTGAATGCCGATGAGCGACCGAGCGAGGTGCTTACCGCCGATGTTCTTCGCAACGCCCGTGGTCGCATGGTGCGCCCAAAGACGTCGGGGCAAAAGCGCTACATAGACGCCATTCGGAAAAATATTGTGACGTTTGGTGTTGGTCCTGCAGGTACGGGGAAAAGTTGGTTGGCAGTTGCGATGGCGGTGCAAGCACTGCAAGCCAAAGAAGTCGAGCGCATAATTCTCACCAGACCTGCGGTTGAGGCGGGAGAGCGACTGGGGTTCTTGCCGGGCGATCTCATGGCCAAGGTTGATCCTTATCTACGGCCGTTGTACGACGCGCTGTACGACATGCTCGATGCTGAAGGCGCACAACGTATGCTTGAGCGCGGAACCGTTGAAGTTGCACCGCTTGCATTTATGCGCGGTCGTACGCTCAATGGTTCCTTCATCATTCTCGATGAAGCGCAGAACACCACACCCGAACAAATGAAGATGTTTCTTACACGTATCGGATTCGGATCAAAGGTTGTCGTCACCGGTGATACAACGCAGATTGATTTGCAGGGAAGCCGAAGCGGTCTGATGGATCTGGAACCCATCCTTTCGGGCATTGAGGGTCTCGAATGGGTTCGGCTTACCGCCGGCGACGTCGTGCGTCATCGCATTGTGCAAGACATTGTGACTGCATACGAAAATGCACCAAAGTCATGAGTGAGATACCTCGCCGGCGTCGGCTCAAACGACGTGGACCCGTCGGAGGCGTCGTCACTGTATTTGTTTCGGATGAGCAGGATCTTCTTGCGATCGATGTCGAGCGTTGGCAGAAACTCTCACTCGCAGTGTTGGCCGAAGAAGGTGTCGAGGGGGAAGTCGAACTTTCAGTGATGTTCGTTGACGAGGAAACTATCGGCGATCTCAACCTGCGATTTATGGAATCGGAAGGGCCAACTGATGTTCTTTCCTTCCCGATTGATGGTGAGCCCAACATTCCTGGTCGTTGGCCCGATGGTGGCGGTCCTGGCCCCGATCGAATTGAAAACGATCCCGAGGATCTTCCGTTGCTCTTAGGCGATGTGGTGATTTGCCCCGTCGTGGCGCAGCGCAATGCGCCTGAACACGCAGGTTCATTTGAAGATGAACTTGCATTGCTCGTTGTTCATGGGATTCTGCACTTGCTGGGCATGGATCATGCCGAAGAGGCGGATCGCCTCGAAATGCAGGGCCGGGAACGGGCATTGCTTGCTGCGCACTATGGATCTCTCGCCGCTGACCCGTGGACCTCCTGATGGGTGTGATCGGTGCCACCTTCAGCGCCGCTGACGGCTGGATGCTTCTAGCAATCGGCATTTTTTTGGCAGTCTCGATCTTCCTATCGCTGGCTGAAACCGCGCTCACTCGCATGACGGTGTCGAAGGCACAGGTCATAGCCGAACGCGGTGGTCTGGGGTCAAAGCGAATACTGCGTCTGGTTGCTCACCCCGAAGAGTTCCTAAACGTTGTGCTTCTGGTCGTTCTGGTGTGTCAGTTAGTTCAGGCAACGCTCGTTGGTCTCGTTGCTGACAACCTTTTTGGTGCGTGGGGGCTAGTACTCGCAACATTTGTCAATGTCGTAGTGGTTTTTGTCGTTGCAGAGGCGATACCGAAGACATGGGCGGTTCAGAACACCGAGCGCGCCTCCCGTATTGCGGCGCCAGTGGTATGGGCGATGACACGGTTTTGGCCCTTCAAGGTCATTGCCAAGTCGCTTATTGGCCTGACCAATGTGATCATGCCGGGCAAGGGCCTAAAGCAGGGGCCGTTTGTTTCGGAAGCCGAGATCCTTGCTCTTGCTGATCAGGCGGTATCAGCAGACATCCTTGAAGAAGAAGAACGGGAACTCATTGAACAGGTCATCGAGTTTGGTGACACGATTTGTCGCGAAGTTATGGTTCCCCGACCGGACATGCTGGCGGTGTCTGATTCGTTGACTGTTGCCGATGTCCTCGACGCAGCACTTGCCGCTGGTCGAAGTCGGGTGCCAGTCTTCGGTGAAGGGATCGATGACGTTACCGGTGTCGCCTATATGAAAGATCTTGTGCGTGCCTCACGAACTGGTCGCGATGCTGTGGTGGTATCGAGGTTTGCTCGTCGTGCATTCTTTGTTCCAGAGACCAAGCGCATTTCTGAATTAATGGCAGAAATGAAACTCCGAAAAGCGCATATGGCGATAGTGATCGACGAATATGGCGGTACCGCTGGACTCGTGACGCTCGAGGATCTAATCGAGGAACTCGTTGGCGAAATCGTGGACGAATTTGATCACGAGGACTCAATGGTCCAGCGTTTTCCGGGTGGCGTGCTGCGGGTACAAGCTCGTATGTCGATCGATGAAGTGAGTTCGCTTCTCGGTGTCGAATTTTCTGAGGGTGACTGGGACACCATCGGTGGACTGATGTTTCACCTCTTGGGGCATGTCCCTGTCGAGGGAGAGAGTGCAACTGAAGGCGAGTTTCGTCTTTATGCGGAACAAGTGAAGGGACGTCGAATCGGCATGGTGAGGATCGAACGGTTGATCCAGTGAAGTCCGGATTCGTTTCCATTGTTGGCCGCCCCAACGTAGGAAAGTCGACGTTACTTAATTCCATTCTTGGCCAGAAGGTGGCTATCACTTCGGATAAGCCTCAGACGACGCGGACACAAATTCGCGGCGTTCTCAACCGTCCCGAGACACAAATCGTGTTTGTTGATACTCCGGGTATTCATCGTCCGCGCACGTTGTTGGGCGAGCGATTGAATAAGTCAGCCTCGGAAATGACGAGCGGGGTAGATGTGGTGTGTCTCGTAGTCGATGCCACGGCACCGATTGGTCCCGGTGATCGTTTCGTGGCCGAAAAGGTTCCTTCGAACGCGATTGTGGTGGTCAACAAGACTGACATTGCGTCACCCGATGATGTTCTTGCCCAACTTGCTCGTGCTGCTGAACAAATCGACGTTTCGGCCTACTTTCCAGTCTCAGCCGTTACTGGTAGAGGCGTTGACAAGCTGTTAGCCGAGATTGTCTCTCGACTTCCCGATGGCCCGCTTTGGTACCCCGATGACATGGTCACCGATGTTCCTGAGGCATTTTGGGTTGCCGAACTTGTGCGCGAGCAATTACTGGCTGTGACCAATGATGAGCTCCCGCATTCGATTGCCACTCGGGTTGTTGAATGGGAATGGCCGCGTATTCGGTGCGAAATTCTTGTAGAGCGGGAATCACAAAAGGGAATCGTTATCGGTCATAAAGGCTCGGTACTCAAGCAGGTAGGAATTGCAGTGCGCGAGCAGCTCCCCGACGGGGCCTATCTCGAACTTTTTGTGAAGGTCGATAAAGACTGGCAGCGCAAAGCCCCCTCACTCGACCGGCTGGGTTTCTAAACCGTCATTTACGAAGATGCACGAAGATCTCGGAGGAACTGCTGAACCTCTGCTCGATCTTTTGTGCGTTTCATCGGTGGCAGTGCATTCACAAAGTCCCATCGATAGTTGGCCTTAGCCATACGGGGATCAAAGACAGCAACAACGCCGCGATCAGTGGTGCTGCGTATGAGTCGACCCGCACCCTGCGCCAAAAGAGTGGTGGCGCGGGGGATGTCGACCACTTTGAACGCATCAGCGCGGGCCCGATCGCGTCGAGCCTGAAGTAACGGATCATCTGGGCGAGGGAAGGGAAGACGATCAATAGTGACGAGGCTCAGTGTCGCCCCGGGCACATCGACCCCCTGCCAAAACCCCATCGTCGCAAACAAACATGAAGAGGGGTCTTCGCTGAAGCGGTCGAGAAGTGCCGGCTTGGGAAAGTCGTCTTGGCTGAGGATTGGAACATCAACGCGATCGCGAAGCGACTCGACTGCCAGATTAAGCGCGCGATAACTCGTGAACAGTGCCATAGTGCGGCCACCGGCAGCAGTGATGAGCGCTTCAAGTTCGTCGTGAACGGCGTCGTCGAATGTGGCGTTTCGTGGATCAGGCATATGGGCAGCACAATAGAGAAGCGCCTGTTTTGGATAATCGAAAGGGCTGCCTACATCAACTCGTGTGAATCGCTCGCCGGGTAGACCAAGTTGGATTGGAATCGCGGTTGGAAGTGTGGCGCTCGTAAGAATCGATGTCGTTTGTGTCCAGAGTCGTTCATCAAGAAGTTCGCCAACATCGATTGGCGCAATGCGCAATACAGGAAATTCTTCGGTTCCCTCGACCCACGCAACCTCAGTGTTTTTGATTTCCTGCAGCGAATTGATGTCATCTACGAGTGAGGTCGCTGCTTGCATTGCTCGTTGCTTGCGAGCACCGACATCGCCCTTGCTTTCATCGGGGATAGCCCGCAACACCGTTGTTGCTCTATCGATACGGCCGCGAGCCAACGTAAGGATTCGTGCCGGCTCCCCTTCGATCTGTCCCTTTATGCGTCGGCCTCGTTCTTCCTTGAGTGCATCGCGCCACATTGAGCCGAGTTCGTCGATGTCCCTCACAAGGTCAGGGTCGGCGATAATGGCAGCGAGGTTTCGAGCAAGCGTGGTGAACCTTCCAGAAGTGAGTTCCACCCCCGAAGTGGCTGCCACGATGTCTTCTAGTTGATGGGCTTCGTCAATCACTACGACTTCGTGTTCGGGTAGCACGGCCCCGTTCGTAGCCAGGTGCATTCCGTAGAGATGCAGATTTACAACAACAACCTCTGCCTCAGAGGCCGCCCGCCGGGCTTGTTCAGTAAAGCAGTCATCGCCCTTCGGACATTTGGCTGCGCCAGGACATTCTCGTGGACCAACGCTCACCGCAGCCCACGCCCGAGTCGATGGTTCGACCGTTAGCTCAGATCTATCGCCGGTCAGGGTGGTGGTCGACCAGCGAGCGAGAGCAGCGATTTCCTCGGAGGGAGGTTTGGGTCCACCGACATCGAGGGCGAGTTGTTCTGTGCCGTCGTTGTTCAGTTCGCGGACCCGTTGGAGGCAGATGTAATTCGATCGGCCTTTCAGAACCGCAAAGGTGAAGGGGTGATCAAGGTGTTCGCTGAGAAATGGAAGGTCTTTTTTGGCGAGCTGATCTTGCAGTGTTTTTGTTGCGGTAGCTACGACAACACGCCGGCCAGAGAGAATTGTCGGCACCAAGTAAGCGAACGTCTTCCCTGTTCCAGTGCCGGCTTCGACAATGAGGTGAGTGCCTTCAACGATTGAGCGAGCGATGGCCTCCGCCATTTCAACCTGACCGTCACGTTGTTCTCCGGCGATCAATTGTGCCGTGATCTGTTCAAGTGCCTTGCGGGTGTTCTCGACGAGTCGGTCGGCAGCACCCATGAGTCGACGACTGTACCGGCGCTACGGCAGGTCGGCGGTAACGTCGTTTCCATGGATATCCCCGGCATCGATTCCTCGCGCGTTCCGGTTCACATTGCAGCGGTCATGGACGGCAACGGTCGTTGGGCCACAAGTCGAGGCCTCAAACGAACTGACGGGCATGCAGCCGGCGAGGAGGCACTCTTCGACGCCGTCGAGGGAGCCTTGGACCTTGGGGTGAAGTGGTTCACTGTCTATGCCTTCTCCACAGAGAACTGGCGCCGTCCCGCCGATGAAGTGCGTTTTCTTATGGGCTTCAACGAATCGCTTCTCGTGCGGCGACGCGACGAACTGAACGAGATGGGCGTGCGCATGCGATTTATTGGCCGTCGCGACTGGCGAGTTCCCAAGCGGTTAACGCGCCGAATGGATGAATCGGTGGAACTCACAAAAGACAACCGAACCTTGACGTTCACGATCGCCTTCAACTACGGAGGTCGTGCCGAGATCGTTGACGCAGTGAAACAGTTGGTTGCCAATGGCGTGCCCGCCGAGAAAATTGATGAAAAAGCCATCGCCAAACATTTATACGATCCCGAAATGCCTGACCCTGATTTAGTTGTGCGCACCTCCGGTGAGTTCCGAACCTCAAACTTCCTCATGTGGGAGGCGGCCTACAGCGAACTTGTGTTTACCGACACCCTCTGGCCCGATTTTCGCCGCGAAAATCTTTTCGACGCCGTGCGTGAGTACCAAGACCGCACTCGTCGATTCGGCGGCCTGAGCCCCGAAGCCTGATCGGATAGCTCTATGGGAAAGGGCACGATCCATCGCGATGAAGGGATTGTGCTGCGGACCTACAAATTGGGCGAGGCCGACCGAATTATCGTTTTTCTCACAAAAGCACGCGGCAAAGTGCGCGCGGTTGCCAAGGGAGTGCGCAAGACAAGGTCGAAGTTTGGCTCTCGTCTCGAACCGATGAGTCACTGTGCTCTGCAATTCTACGAAGGCCGTGAACTCGACATCGTCACTCAAGCCGAGAGCATCGATACGTTCCGTGCCGTTCGCGAGGACCTAGATCGAATCGGTCGCGGCGTGTCGATGTTGGAAGTCGCCGACCAGCTCGCTCAAGAAGGAGAGGTCAACCCGCAGCTTTACCGGATGCTCTTGGGCGCATTGCGCACGTTGGAGTCCTCTGCATCACCATTGATTACCCCAGCGTTTTACTGGAAGGTGCTGGCGCTTGAGGGGTACCGCCCCGAGGTCATCGTATGCGTGCAGTGCGGGGCCGACGACACTCCGCTGGTGGCGTTTGATCTGGAGAGTGGCGGGTTGTTATGCCGAGTCTGTCGTCGAGGAACACCGATTTCGGCCGATGCCGTTTCACTCATGCGTCAGATCTTGGGTGGAGAATTAAATGAAGCTCTCGCTGCTGGCGAATCGCCTGATGCGAAAGCTGTGGTGCACGAAGTTGATCAGTTAGCGACTCGAGCGGTCGAGCACCACCTTGAGCGGCGACTCCGGTCTGTCAATATTCTCGATCACTAGAAGGTCCGCTCTCCGAAACCCCGTCTGCTCCTGCTACCTTCGGCCCTTCAATCGCTGATCGACCCGAAGGCCACTATGACCAGTTCGACCACCGCCAAGAAAGACTCGAACACACGGAACGGGGTAACTCGGCGGCCGCTTGAGGGCCTGCGCGTGGTCGACCTGACTGTCATTAATGGCGAACTGTGTGCGCGATTGCTGGGTGATCTCGGTGCCGATGTGATCAAGGTTGAACCTCCCGAGGGTTCGCCTGCTCGTTCATGGGCACCGGTGCGCAAAGGCATCTCGCTTTCGTTTGCGGTGAATAACGCCGGTAAGCGTGGCATTTCGCTCGACCTCACCGCTGCTGCTGGGGTTGCCAAGTTGCATGAACTTCTCGAGCACTCTGACGTTGTAGTTACCTCGGGCCCCGAGGTAACTCCTGGCGTTTCGGTACAAATGGTCGCAGAGCAGCACCCCCATCTGATTGTTGCTGCTCTTACGCCATATGGACTCACTGGGCCTTGGTCTGGTCGAGTCATCACCGATGGCGTTTTGTCGGCAACTGGTGGAATGACATTCAAGGCCGGGGCTCTTGATCGCGAACCGATCCCCGCGCCAAGTCAATTCAGTAATGACTTTGCCGCTTCGGTGGCCACGTGGGCGGTCATGTGCGCACTTTTCCAGCGTGAACAAACTGGCGCAGGCCAGTTGCTTGACGTTTCGCTCAATGAATCATTATCGCAATGTGCCGATTGGTCGCTGCCCAACTACACCGCTCGCGTTGCTGCGGGAATGGACTTTCCCGAAATGCGAATGGGGTCAGGACCGGTGTATCCGATCTTCCGCTGTCGTGATGGGTATGTCCGGCTCATCGTGTTGAGCCCCCCACAATGGCGCGAGATGCGGGCATGGCTTGGCGAACCCGACTATCTACAGGACGAGGAATACGAATCGTTCCCAAGTCGACTCGGAATCGCCGAGGCCATCCTCAACCCTCTCTACGAAGAACTCTTTGCCGAACTATCCGTAGAGGAAGTCTCGGCAACAGCACAAAAACGTGGAATCGTATGCACTCCGGTCTATGACGCCCCTCGTGTGCTTCACAACGAACATTTCGATTCTCGAGGCACGTTTCAGACGATGGAACTTGCTCCGGGCGTTTCGGCGCAAATGCCATCGGGGTACTTCGAGTTCAACGGAAACCGCTTAGGCCCGGTCTCGATCCCGCCCTCCGTGGGTCAACACAATGAAGAAGTCTTTTCTTCATTGGGCGAAAAGCGCTCTGCGTCGCCCGCCGGAGCGCCGGCACTCCCGCTGGTGGGACTGCGGGTTATGGATTTTGGCCAAGGGGCCGTCGGCGTTGAGGCGGGAAAGCTCTTTGCCGAATACGGCGCTGATGTCATCAAGATCGAGACCCGATCGCACTACGACTTCATTCGTGTCGTCACCGGTACCGAAATGGGTCCTTCGTTTGCTTCGTCGAGTCGGTCGAAACGAGCCCTTGGAGTAAATGCAAAGTTTGCCGAAGGTCGAGAACTCCTGCTTGATCTTGCAAAGCAATCAGATGTTGTCATTGAGAACGTCACTACCGGTGCGATGGATGCACTCGGTATCGGTTATTCGGATCTCTCCGCAGCGAATCCGGGAATTGCGATGGTCGCAAGTCAGCTGATGGGTTCTCGTGGCGTTTGGGCCCATTGGCGTGGTTACGGTCCCAGCACGCAGGCCCCGGGTGGTCTGTCATTCCTTTGGTCTTACGAGAACGAAGATGTTCCAGCGGGGACAGCGTCAATCTTTCCCGACCATTTCGTCGGTCGGCTTTCCGCCTGCGGGGCACTGGCCACCTTGATTGGTCGTGCTCGGGGCACAGTTACCGGTGGTCTGGTGGAAATCGCGCAATGCGAGGCGGTGGTCGGAACGATCGCTGACCTTCTGGCTGCCGAATCAGTAGAGCCGGGCTCGGTTCGACCCATGGGGGTGCATACCGAGCAAGCCGCTCCGGGGGCAATGTACCGATGCGCGCCAGAAATTGATGCCACTGGTGGCGAGAACGCCGAGATGTGGGTGGCAATTAATTGTCGGGACGATGTCGATTGGGCTGCACTTTGTGGAGTTATGGGCCAGCCAGAACTGGCAGACGATGCTCGCTATGTCAGCTTTGAAGAGAGAGCTCGAGCGGCGAAGGAACTCGACGGAATCATTGGTGAGTGGACGCTGACCCGAAATCGGTTCGACGTAACCGACTCATGTCAGGCCGCGGGCGTACCCGCCGGCCCGATGCTGACCTCGCCTGATCTTCTGGTGAATGAGCATTTCATTGCCCGCGAGTTTCTTGTTGAAATTGATCAACCCGGCGTCGGAGTCTTCACATTAGAGGGGCCGGGTTTTCACGCCAGCGGAATGACTGCTCCGGTTGAAACTCCTGCTCCGTGGTTGGGTGAGCACAGTGTTGCGATCTGTCGTGATCTACTCGGTCGCGACGATGCCACGATTGATGACTTGATCGCCCGGGGTATCGTGGAAGTGACGCCGCCAGCCGGCAAGTAGCCTCACCGGATATGTCTGTCGAGTCATCGGTTCCCAATGACGTCTCCTTGATGGAGAAAATCGTCAATTTGTCCAAGCGAAGGGGATTTGTCTTTCCCTCGGCCGAGATTTACGGCGGTTTCCGCTCTACCTACGACTACGGCCCCATTGGCGTGCAGCTTCTTCGTAATGTCAAAGATGCCTGGTGGCGCTCGATGGTGCAGATGCGCGACGACGTTGTCGGTCTCGATGCTTCCATTCTTTCGCCTCCTGCGGTCTGGGAGGCCTCTGGACATCTCCAGAACTTCACCGACCCGCTGGTTGATTGTCGTGAGTGTCATGCGAGATTTCGCGAGGACCAACTTGATGATCCCAACACCTGCCCATCATGTGGAAAAGCAAATTCATTCACCGAGGCGCGAAATTTCAACCTGATGTTCAAGACGCAAGCTGGGCCGGTTGAGTCCGAAGCAGCGGTCGCCTACTTGCGGCCCGAAACAGCGCAGGGGATGTTCATCAACTTCTCAAATGTTTTGCAAACGAGTCGCAAAAAGCCGCCATTTGGCATCGCCCAGATCGGGAAGTCGTTCCGAAACGAGATCACCCCCGGTAATTTTGTGTTTCGCACTCGCGAGTTTGAGCAAATGGAAATGGAGTTTTTCGTTCCACCTGAAGAAGCGCAGAAGTGGTACGAGTACTGGTGTGCCGAGCGATATCAGTGGTACATCGATCTTGGAATCCCGAAGAGCCGTCTTCGCATGCGTCCGCACGATGCTGATGAACTCAGCCACTACTCATCAGGAACCTCCGATGTTGAGTTCCTCTTCCCCTGGGGTTGGGGCGAACTTGAGGGCGTTGCCAACCGGGGTGACTTTGACCTCACGCAGCACTCCACTCACTCGGGCGAAAAACTTGAGTATTTCGATCAATCAGCGAACCTCCGCTATCGCCCGCATGTCATTGAGCCTGCCGCTGGGGCTACTCGTACGATGATGGCATTCCTCCTCGCGGCCTACGATGAGGAAGAGGTTCGTGGCGAACTTCGAACGGTGCTTCGTCTCCACCCTCGCCTGGCGCCCTACAAAGTGGCTGTGCTTCCGTTGTCAAAAAAGGAAGAACTCACGCCCGTGGCTCGCGAGGTTCTCGGGATGCTCCAGCCGCTGATGATGTGCGATTACGACGAAACCCAAGCCATTGGGCGCCGATACCGTCGACAAGACGAATTGGGCACCCCGTTCTGCGTCACCGTGGATTTCGATACCCTTGAAGATCGTGCAGTCACCGTGCGTGATCGAGATTCGATGGAACAGGAACGCATCGCCATCACCGATCTGCCCGGGTATCTCCTTCCCCGGTTGGTCTGACCATTACCGCTGCTACCGTCCGGCCCGGAGGGTTTCGTGGGCATTCAAGACGATGACATTGCGGCGGTGCGGAACGCTACTGACATTGTCGCGGTCATCTCCGAACACGTGCAGCTCAAGCGCGTTGGTCGCCGGTGGTCAGGACTGTGTCCGTTCCACCAAGAGAAATCAGGTTCGTTCTCAGTTAATGCCGAGGAAAAGCTCTATTACTGCTTTGGGTGTGGAGCCAAAGGCGACGTCATAACCTTCGTTCGTGAAGTCGAACATCTCGATTTTGTAGGTGCAGTCGAAAAGCTGGCGATGAAGTCCGGTGTCACACTCCGTTATACCGACGAGCAGCAAAACGAAGGCCGCAAGCGCCGAACAAAACTGCTTGATGCAGTTTCGAAAGCAAGCGAGTGGTATCACGATCGACTTCTTTCCTCTCCTGACGCTGCTGCTGCCCGTGGGTATCTCCGCTCGCGTGGCCTTGATGGTGATGATGTTCGAACCTTCGGGATTGGCTGGGCCCCCGAGGGTTGGGATGTGCTCGCCCGGGCGTTGCGAGTTCCGGATGACATTTTTGTTGAAGCTGGTCTGGGGTTCATGAACAATCGTGGCCGACCGACCGATGCGTTTCGGGGCCGCATTCTTTTTCCCATCCATGACGTAGCGGGAGCCCCGGTCGGATTCGGTGGCCGGATCATGCCGGGTGTTGATGGAGCAAAATACAAAAATTCAGTCGACAGCGCGATTTACGGCAAGTCAAAGTTGCTGTACGGACTTCATATGGCGAAGGCTGACATTGTGAAGGCCGACGAGGCAATTATTTGTGAGGGCTACACCGATGTCATCGGGTTTTTCAAAGCGGGAATGCCACGAGCCGTAGCAACCTGCGGAACTGCTCTCACGGAAGACCATGTGAAATTGCTTCGCAGTTTTGCTCAGCGTGTTGTCTTGGCCTTCGACGCCGATGCTGCAGGCCAAAACGCTGCAGCTCGCGTTTACACGTGGGAAAAGAAGTACGACCTCGATGTCGCTGTTGCCGTGTTCCCTGGTGGGGTCGATCCTGCCGACCTTGCTCAAACCGATCCCGAAGCATTGGCGGCTGCGATCGCCGAGGCAAAACCGTTTCTAAAATTTCGGCTCGATCGAGTGCTTGATTCATCATCACTTGATACTCCTGAGCATCGCGCCCGAGCTGCAGAGGCGGCTATGGCCGTGGTGCTTGAACACCCGAGTGACATTGTCCGCGATCAGTACCTTCTCGAAGTTGCAGCGCGTTTGCGTCTCGATCCAGAACAATTACGCAAGATACGTCCATCGCCAGCGGGGAGCAACGGCCCGGGTGCCCAGTCCGGCGGCCGGTTCGGCCCCACGACCGTCACTCGCCCTCAGGATTCCCCAGGCCCACTTGTGCACCGCGACACTGCCGCTACTGAAGCGTTGCGCCACCTGATTTGGGAGAAAGACTCAATTGCCTCTCTTCTTGACGAGGTGCTGTTCTCTGCTGCGGTTGCCGCAACTGCCTATCGATCGCTGATGGCGACGGCGTCGGTAGCCGATGCCATCGCAATGGCCAGCGCCGATGACCCTGTTGCCGGTGACTTGCTTCAGCGTCTGGCAGTGGAAGAACCCGAGTCGACTGTTCAAAGTGTCATGATTCGACTCGTTGACGATGCCGCAAACGCCTCAATGGCAGCCTTGCAGGCCGAGGCGAGGGTTTCCGATGATCCATTTGCCGTAGGTGAGGCCATTCGATGGCTGAACCTGCGCGTCATGGACCTTCGCGAGCAGGAAGGGTCACTGGACGAAGACATGGAAGCGATGTACGACCTGCTCTCGTGGCTCACTGGTTCTGAAAGCGATCCCATCGACCACGAGGAGGTCCGCCATGTCTGATGCTGATTTCCCGGTCGAAGAGATCATGATCCTCGCCCACGATCCGTTGCTTGACGACCTTGAGGACGATGACCTTGTTGAACGTCGGCTTCGCGCGCGATTTCGCCCCTCTACGAAAGCAACACTGCGACTCAATGCCCAGACCGGGGGTACATCCGATCCGGTTCGGATGTATATGCGTGAAATTGGACGGGTAGCACTGCTCACAGGCCCCGAGGAAGTTGTACTGGCCAAGCAGATTGAGCGGGGTATGGCAGCATCGGTGCGATTAGCTGATCTTGCTGCGCAGGGTGAGCTCGAAACGCTGGAACCTGCCGAACGTATTCGACTCAAGCGAGTCGCTCGCAAGGGTGAGGATGCGAAGGCGGAACTGACACAAGCCAATCTTCGTCTGGTGGTCTCAATCGCAAAGCGATATGCCGGCGGAGGAGCAATGCAGCTCCTTGATCTGATTCAAGAAGGAAATCTCGGGCTGATGCGCGCAGTCGAGAAGTTCGATTGGACTAAAGGCTTTAAATTTTCGACTTACGCCACATGGTGGATTCGGCAATCGGTCACTCGTGCAATCGCCGATCAGGCACGAACGATTCGTATTCCGGTTCACATGATGGAAGCGATCAACAAGCAGATGCGGGTATCGCGCGAAATGACACAGCAACTTGAGCGCGAACCCACCGACGAGGAACTCGCCGTTCGACTTGAAGTCCCGGTTGAGAAGATTCGAGAGCTGAAACGCATTGCGATCGACCCGCTCTCCCTCGATTCCCCGTTGCGAGAGGGAGAGGACTCAAGCCTGTCTGATCTCATTGAAGACAATCAGCTGGAAACTCCGGCTGATGCTGCAACTCGCCGTGAATTGAATGATGCCATCGAAGAAGCACTTGAGGAACTCAACGAGCGAGAGCGAGAATTACTCCGAATGCGTTTCGGCCTCGAAGACGGCCAACCCCGCACGCTCGAAGAGGTAGGCAAAGAATTTGGTGTTACTCGCGAGCGGATCCGCCAAATTGAAACGAAAACATTGGCAAAACTGCGTAACCCTCAGCACAGTCGAAAGTTGCGCGATTACTTCGAGGTGGATTGATGATTCGGTTATTTCTGGGGATGTTCGTCGGGGCGACTCTGTCGGTCGTGGCCTTTGTTATTGCCGCTCGACGCCGAAAGCCTGAGGCCACTTGGGAACCGGGTCTGGAGTTCAATCCAGACTTCGACCTGACGGCCGAGGAGATCCTCGAAGATATTCGGGGCGAGGCTCCGACGGTCTAAGAAGAAGTGTTCCTTGATTAGGGGTCTCGGGCCCGCTGCTATCCTCACCATTTCCATTCCGGGGTAGCTCAGCTGGCAGAGCATCTGACTGTTAATCAGAGGGTCGTGGGTTCGAGCCCCACCCCCGGAGCAAGAGAGTCCAGCGGGGCGGTAGCTCAGTGGTCAGAGCGCGGGACTCATAATCCCTTGGTCGTGGGTTCGATCCCCACCCGCCCCACCAAACAGTTTTTCCGCAACT
>JBBEAV010000042.1:0-52033 GCA_040882655.1 Acidimicrobiales bacterium | reverse complement strand
CGAGGTGATGGGCATAGCCCCTCTGAAACGTAGGTTTGTGCACGAGGGTTTCCATATCACCCATGCGCGCTTTGACCTTTGCCAATTCAGCGACATCATCAAGCATGCTTTTGGCAACACCCAGTGCCCAAGCGGCATGACCGGCAGCCGTGATGGCCATGAGGCCCATTTTGAATGTTGGCGAGGAACCGCGCTGCGGGCTGCGCTCAAACAACTCAAATACTCGATGATCGGGAACGAACAAATCAGTGACGTTGTAGTCGAACGAACCCGTTCCTTTTAGACCTTGCACATGCCATCCATCAGTGAACGTGATGTCATCACGATGAATCACGGCAGCCATCAACATTATTTCGCTATTGGCATCGAACATGAAGTTGCCATCGTCAATGGGCAAAAAGCCGGCACAGACAAACTCCGAGTGGCCTGTGCCTGATCCGAAATTCCAGGCACCAGAGATCTTGTAGCCACCTTCGACTTTTTGACCCTGTCCATTCGGTGCGAACTGGCCGCCCATAGTGACCCGAGCACCGCTGCCGAATGTCTCGGCAAAACCTTCGGCGGGCAGGTACGCAGCAACGGCGGCAGCCGACGGAAGATTGGCGATGCCAATCCAGCCGAAGGAACCGTCGAGTTCGGCCATTGCCTGCCAGGTGTCAATCATGTCGGCGAATGAAGGCTCGGAGCCACCGGCTTCGGCGGGATTGAGATACGACATCAGACCGCCGTCCCACATGGCATCGACAACTGGAGTTGTCATTGAGCGATTGAGTTCGCAAGCAGCAGCCTCGGAGACAACGAGTTCGGCCATTGCTTCGACGAGTGCGGTTCCTGATTGAGATGGGGACATTGCCAAATCGTAGGGCTCATTGCCCCGATGACTGAAGCCGGAGGATCTCATGGGGCAGCGTGGGCCATCGCAAGGATCGATTCACCACTGAGCCCGGGGATGCCGGAGAGGGGTTTTAGGTGCAAAATTCAATTAAAAAGAGCCTTTTCCGGTACCCGACTGCAGAATGGAAAAAATTACCCCTACCATTTGGAAATCGCCTATCAAGGAGTTTTCATGTCATTTCGTCCCATCAAAGTCATCGGTGGCGTTGTTGTAGCTGCTGCACTCATGTTTGGTGCCGTTGCCTGTAGCGACGATTCCAAATCCAGCACATCGACCACCATGGCAACCAAGTCAGAAACCGTTGTCGATATTGCCGCAGGCAACGCCGACTTCTCGACGCTCGTCGGTGCGGTCACGACCGCTGGCCTCGTTGAAACGCTTTCTGGTCCCGGTCCGTTCACTGTCTTTGCACCGACCAATGAAGCATTCGCCAAACTGCCCGCAGGAACACTCGCATCGCTTACCCCAGCACAGTTGAAGTCAATTCTGACCTACCACGTAGTGGCTGGAAATGTCTTGGCAAAAGATGTGAAGGCCGGCAAAGTGAAGACTGTGAATGGTGAAGAACTCACCATCAATGTCAAAGATGGCAAAGTCACCATTACCGACGCTAAGGGCGGCACTGTCAACGTCGTAAAGACCGACATCGTTGGCAGCAATGGCGTTATTCATTCCATCGACGGAGTGTTGATGCCGTAAGTTTCGGCTCCGCCGAGTTGAATTGGGGGCCCGGTCTCACCGGGCCCCTTTTTCGTTCTCCACCATGGACGAAGAAGATTTTGAATGACTAGAGGCTCTCTCAATCTGGGTAAGTGAAGTGTTCACTCACTTCACTGCATTAGCTTTTCGTCACCAAAGCACCGGGGAAATCTCCCGAAGAGCGAAACTCGTCGAGATACGCGTGATAATCGAGAAGGCTTCCGGAATAGACGAGGCCCTTTGATGATTTCTCATCCGGCACCGCCATATCGCTGTTGAAGTAACTGGGGGTACACGAAGCCGTATAAGCCTCGCCGTTTCCGATTGCTCCGTAGAGCACCATGAGCCAGTCGGCTTCGGCGTCAGGTGCGGCTTCGATAGTTACGATTCCGCGTTCTTTGCAGGCATTGATGACTTCAGCGACGTGGCGACCTGATCGAGCCAAAAAGTGCACGAAGTTGGTACCAAATCCTGACTGCACGAGGCTGATGACCATCATGTTCGGAAATCCCCCGGACAAGACGCCATGCAATGTGTGCGCTCCATGCGACCATGACTCGCTCAATGTCACGCCATCGCGACCCACGGGGTTGAACCCCAAACGAACATCAAGATCGGTGAAGACTTCGAAGCCCGACGCGAAAATGAGGCAATCAATTTCGTGTTCAACCCCGTCAACGACGATGCCAGTTTCGGTAGCTCGTTCAATGCCTTTTCCATTGGTGTCTACGAGTTGAACGTTGGGCCTGTTGAATGACGGCAAGTAATCGTCATGAAAACAAACTCGTTTGCAATTCTTGCCGTAATACGCCTTCAGTTTTTCCGCCGTGGCAGGGTCTTTCACGATTTCGTCAACTCGTACTCGCATTTTTTCCATCGTCTTGAGATCGCTGATCTCGAGTTCCGACGCATGGTCGGGAGATTCAGGGACAACCATCGTGTTGGTCCACATGACATCGGTCCAACCATCGTCGACAAGATCAATTGCCGGTTTTACGCCAGTGACAGAATGGGTGAAATTCACAATTCGTTCTTGTTGCCAACCTGGCTTCTGGCTCCTGAACCATTTTTCGTCTGTGGGTCGATTGCCGCGAACTCCAACCGCACTCGGGGTGCGCTGGAAGACAAGAAGTTCTTGAGCTACTTCCGCCAGTTTCGGCACCGCTTGAATTGCAGTAGCTCCTGTACCGATGATGCCAACACGCTTGTCGCCTAGTTTGTCCATCGGAATTCCTGGAGCTCCGCCGGTGTAGTTGTAATCCCACCGAGTCGTGTGAAACATCTTTCCCTTGAAAAGCTCAAGATCAGGAATAATGGGAACCTTGGGCTTATGAAGAAGCCCGCCGGCAATAACGATGTAGGTCGATCTCAGTTGATCGCCTCGTGAGGTTGTGACGTTCCACCGATTGGCATCGTCATCCCAAATTGCGTCAGTTATTACCGTTTGGAAAAGCGCGTTTTCGTAGAGGTTGTAAGTACGACCAAGCAGTTGGCAATAGCCAAAGATTTCCGGAGCACTGGCGTAGCGCTCGGTAGGCATATAACCGGTCTCTTCGAGAAGGGGAAGATAGGTATAGGACTCAACATCGCACATACAACCCGGATAACGGTTCCAATACCACGTTCCGCCGAAGTCGCCGCCTTTTTCAACAATACGAAAGTCGTTGATGCCAAGTTTCCGAAGCTCAATGGCGGTAAGCATGCCGCCAAATCCACCTCCGACAATCACGACCTCGGTCTCTTCGATAATTGAGTCGCGCTTAAAGTTGGGGTCGGCATAGGGGTCTTGATCGAGTGCTTCGAACTGATCTCGAAGCGCAACGTATTGACCTAACCCGTCTGGACGCAAACGCTTCAGTTGCTCTTCGGCATACTTCGCCCGCAACTCCTCGACGGATACTTCAATACCCTCGTGCTGTTCTGCCATTTGATCCCCCACGGACATGCGAGCACATTGTGCCCCCTCGAATTTTTCGAGTATTGCAGACCACCAAAGGTCCTGCATCTCCGCCGCAGGGCTCAGGGCGACCCCCGACAAGGGGACTACTTGGAGACATTTTGGACCCACCGAAAGGTCAGATTGATTCGCTCTCCCACCGGTTTCTTCGTTTTTGGTACTCGATGGCGCCAAAGGGTTTGCGTTGTTCCGCTCATGATGACGAGATCGCCGTGATGAAGTTCAAGTCCCACCTTGATCGAATGATCGTCAACCCGCCGTAGGTCGAAACGGCGAGTGGCGCCAAGACTCCAAGAAGCGATTACTGGCATCGGTCCAAACTCTGGCTCATCATCGGCATGCCAATCCACGCCATCGGAGCCATCTCGATACAGGTTGCACAACACCGAATTAAACCTCGTCCCGGTATGGCTACTTGACAGGTCACACAATTCGGCGAGTTCATCAATCCATTGATCGGGTTCGTGATGAATCCCCGAATAGGTGTAATCAAGTCCCTCGTCGGCAACCCACGCTTCGAGGCGGGGGACGGGAATGAGATTGCCGAACATTTTGAGGTGATCCTGACGCCACTCGACTTTGGTTCGCAGAGCGGTAAAGGCTGCATCTGCAGCAACGACATCCATGGCGTTACGAATGACAGTCAACCCAAGGCCAGGGCCAGATGGTTGTCCTTCAAACAGTGCAGGTTGCCCGGACATCTCTCCTCATTCCTCTCGGTTTCTAGTGGAAGTCCCGACCATAGAGCTACCTGCTACAAAACACGGTCCCCTGCGCATACTGGGGCTCCTCCGCACGTACGCACTACTCCGCTTGTAGCGCACTCGCCACCGCTTCACGTACTTTATCTTTTTGGATTTTCCCCATTGCGTTCCTACTGATTACATCAACATTCACGAGTTCTTCGGGGCACTTGTACTTCGCTAGTCCGAGCGCAATGCAGTGCTGCGCCAATTCCGAAACAGAAAGCATTGCCTTTGGCACAAGCACGACGGCAGCGCACACTCGCTCGCCAGTACGTTCATCAGGTAGGCCAATAACAGCCACATCGACAACCAAATCATGAAAAAGCACTGCTTCTTCAATCTCTGTGGCCGAGATGTTCTCAGCATTTCTGATGATCACATCTTTCAATCGGCCCACGATTCGAATGCGTTCATCATCGGTGATCTCGGCCAGGTCACCGGTGCGAAACCAGCCATCAGCGGTGAATGCTGCACCGTTCAGCGATTCATCGACATAGCCAAGGAAACATTGTTCGCCTCGTAATTGAAGTTCCCCATCAACGACACGAGCCGAGACACCCGGCCCAGCAGGACCAACATCGCGCCCAACTTCCGGGCCATCAAACCATTCGCAGGTGCAATTCGGAACTTCAGTAAGGCCATAGGCACCAATAACCCCTGCGACCCCAAAGGTGTCGACAAGTCCCTGATTCACTTCACCGGGAATCGATGCACCACCACCGACGCACCCACGTACGTCGGTGAAGAGCGTGCCACCACTGTGTCGATGTTCCGCCTCTAAGAATGCTCGGAAGAACGGCACTGCTGAGCCCAACATGGTTGGCTTATGGGCGGCCATGCGATCGGCAGTTGTGGCTGGGTCGAAAACATCGAACAACACAAGGCGTACACCGGTGTTCAACGATGTAACCAGCATCGCAATGCCACCGATATGCGTAAAGGGCCATGCAATCGGGTAAATGTCGTCGGGCCCAAACCCCAAACGTTCGCTAAGGGTGCGCGCCGACGCCATAGCCGACACATCAGTGTGGCGGACCCCTTTGGGCGCCGCAGTTGTGCCCGAGGAGTAATACACCCAGCGACATTCATCGGTTGTCCTCGGAGCAGCCGGCAGTAACAAACGGTCACCCTTCGGCAACCTCAAAGGCGTGGCCGCATCGATTGGTGTCTCGTAATCAGCCGACCATGAAGCAATGTTCAGTTCATTGGCCATCGCAAGGTGGTCGAATCCGCGCCACTGCTTCGGGACGACAAGCAGATCGGTGCCAATTTGGCCCGCGATGTGGCCGACCTCGGCACTACGAAGCATCGTGATGATTGGGTTTTGCACTGCCCCAAGTCGCGCGCAGGCAACCAGCATGACCACCGATTCCAAGGTGGTCGGAAGCTGCCACGACACGACCGAACCGGAGCGGATTCCTAGTTCGAAAAGGCCAGCAGCAACCTCTTCTGCCGAATCTCGAAGTTGTTTGGTGGTCAGCGAACGCCCGAAATCGTCGACGGCAACGACCCGATCGGGTTCAGCAAAAGACACGGTTTCTACGAACTCCCAAAATGTTCCAGCCATAACTTCACACTTTCATGCCCTGTTGGACGGCGCCCAGTTTTTTACTTCTTAAGACATCGCTCTGTTTCCTGAAGGCGCCTAGGAGCCTGAGTACTACATTGACCGGGCGCGCTATTAGGAGTCCATGTGAAGCTTGACCTTCCTCTTATTCGATTGCCGATCGGGATCGATATCGACGCGCTTGTGGTTGAGGTCAGTGCCATTCCCGAGGAGGCGTGGCGCCCCCATCCCGAAGGCATGCCGGGCAATAGCGCTCTTCCCCTGGTATCCGTGTTGTTGCAAACATCAACGCACAGCTTCCCAACGGCGTTCAGATCAACGAAGCAATCCGCCAACTCGTGCTGCGAGTGTGCATCTCACCGTCGATGGCCACGGCTACCACCGCCATGTTGCCCGGCCCCGCAGCGATTCAATCGCCGCCAACTCCGGTAACACCAACAGTGCAACCTCCGCCGAGCGCCAAACCCATTGGCGAGCCAATCACACTTGATCGACCGGTTTTTATCATTTCATCGCCGCGCTCAGGCAGCACGATGCTGTTCGAAGCGCTCATGCGAGCTAGAGAGTCGTACACCATTGGCGGCGAAAGCCATCAACTCATTGAGGCATTTCCTGCACTCGCCCCTGCCTCGCATAATTGGGATTCGAATCGACTCACTAAAGACGATGTCACGCCCGAGACGGTCGGGAAACTCAGCGGTTCTTTCGTTCGACGACTGAAGGACCGCGAGGGCAATCCTGTGGCGCCGGGCTCCGTTGTGCGCATGATTGAGAAGACTCCAAAGAACTCTCTTCGTATTCCGTTCCTTGCTGCCGCATACCCAGATGCCAAATTTGTGTACCTGTGGCGCGACCCGCGGGAAACCATCAGCAGCATGCTGGATGCGTGGCGATCGGGCCGATTTGTTACTTACCCCGACCTGCCCGAGTGGACTGGCGATCGCTGGTCGCTGTTGCTGACACCAGGGTGGCGCGATCTCATCGGAAAGTCGCTACCGGAGACAGTCGCAAATCAGTGGGCCACGGCCACAAGCTTGATGCTTGATGATCTTGAAGCCCTCGACGCCGACCGTTGGTGTGTCACGAGTTATTCCGCGCTGTTGGCTGATCCTGATGCCGAACTTTCACGAATTTGCGGCAACCTCGATCTCACCTGGGACACGGAAACCGACGGCGCTCTTCCCCTTTCCGCTACCACTCTTGATGCACCGCAGGCGTCAAAGTGGGAACGCAACGCCGATGAACTGAAAAAGGTTTGGGACATTGTTGACTCGGTTGCGGTGCGAGCGCACGATGTCTTTGCTGACCCTCCCCCAATCAAACCTTCAACAACTCGTTCCGCCGAGGCAGTCAAGGTCGGGCTCACCGAAGAGCCAGATGGTGCAATTCCGACCGATTTCTCGAGTGTCTTCACCAATTCATTCGCCAGCATTTTGGAAGCAGCAAATTGTTCGCTAGCGGTTACGACCTATCAGAGTGGTCGCCTTGTTCTTGTGCGCCGTGATGGCGAGAAGGTCAATACCCACCTTCGGTTCTTCCCCAGTCCGATGGGCGTCGCCGTACAAGGCGCCAAGTTGGCGCTCGGAACAAAGACAACAGTCTGGGAATTTTGGAATCAACAGGCAGCGGCCAACACGATCGATCCCGACGGGCGAATTGATGCCTGCTACATGCCTCGCCGCGGTCATACAACCGGCGATATTCGTATCCATGATCTTGGGTACGACGCCGAAGGTGAACTTTGGGCAGTTGCCACACGTTTCTCGTGTTTGGTGACATTCGATCGAGAGAACTCGTTTGCGCCACAGTGGCGACCGCAATTCATTTCCGGTCTATCTGCCGATGATCGTTGCCATCTCAATGGTTTGGCCATGGTTAATGGTCGACCGAAGTACGTCACCGTTCTCGGAATGACCGACACACCTAACGGGTGGCGAGACGACAAAGCTGCCGGTGGAGCCATTCTCGATATTGACGGTGGAGCCCCGATCACGGTCGGCCTCTCAATGCCACATTCGCCGCGCTGGCACAATGGAAAATTATGGGTGCTGGAATCTGGTTGCGGCGCGCTCTGCACTGTGGACATCGAAACCGGCGAACGCCAAACAATCGCAACTCTTCCTGGGTTCACTCGTGGGCTTTCCTTCGTCGGAAATATCGCCTTTATCGGTTTGTCTAAAGTTCGCGAAACCGTGTTTGATGGTCTTCCGATTACCCAAGCCGATACACCGCGCGAATGCGGCGTTTGGGCCGTCGATACAAACACCGGCGACATCATTGGGTTCATGCGCTTCGAAGGTTCCGTAACTGAACTCTTTGAAGTCGCCGTGTTGCCCGGTACGCAGTGGCCCGAACTCGTCGAACCCGGCGCCGAAGCGACCAATGACGCTTTCGTGCTTTCAGATGAAGCGCTGAAAGATGTGCTTCATCCAGCGAAGAAAACGGACTGAGTTTTAATCTTCAGCGAGAACAGCATCGACACGGTCGCCCGCGTCTTCCATCGTGGTATCCCAAGAAACCGCAAGTTCTGAAACAAGAATGCGGCGCGCACGAATCTGCATTGCCTTCTCGGCGCTAGAGAGGGACGACTGCCGATCGCGAAGGGCGAGGTTGCGTACGACCTCGGCACATTCGTAAATATCGCCAGATTTCATCTTCTCTTGATGATTTTTGAAACGACGCGACCAGTTGGTGGGCACGCGAACGTTGCGTACGGCAAGAACGGCCAGCACGTCTTCGACTTCCTCTTCCGAAATCGCTTGGCGCACGCCAAGGTCTTCTGCCCGATCCTCAGGAACCGACACCTTGAGGTTGCCACCGCGCCACGAGTCGTCACCGGCGGCCACCGACAACTCGAGGTACTTCACTTTTTTGCCGTCGACCACTCGTGTGGATCGACCAGTGACCTCGGCAGTGCCGTGAGCGGGATAGATAACCTTGGAACCGACCGTGAACTTCATGAATGCCTTCCTGCAAACCGGGCCTCAAGTATGGCCAATGGTGGAGGAGTCCACACCATCGCCGGCTCAGCCGTCTTCAATCGGACTCAGAGCAGCCCTCGGCCTGGATCGTTTGGTCCTCTTCCATCTGGGTCCAGCCCCTCTATGGCCCGAAGAATCGCAATCCGTTCTGAAAGCGGAGGGTGGGTGTCCATCATCCGGCCGAACGCGCCTTGTAGCCCCTCATTCCCGCCCCGTTCCAGAGGAGACTCGATCCACAGATGGGCGGTAGCGGCTGACGGCCGAGTAATCACAGTGGTATCGGCTTCTAGTTTTTCCAGTGCTGAGCGAATTCCGGCCGGCTCCCGAGTGAGTTCCACTGCAGTCGCGTCGGCCATTGATTCGCGTTTGCGCGAGAGCCCCGCTTTCAGCAACATGCCGGCGGGTACGGCGATGAGGTAGAGCGCCAGACCGACGAGAACCATCACCGCCATTCCGTCGTTGCGACGGCCACCCCCAAAGAACCCAACGCGAATACCAATCTGAGCGATTACCGCAATTGCTCCAACCGAAAGAACTGCAAGAGTCGTTACAGCAATGTCTCGATTCACAATGTGACCCGTCTCGTGGGCAACAACGCCACGAAGTTCACGAGCCGACATGAGCGAAAGCAATCCAGTTGTCACGGTGATTGCCGCATGACGCGGATTTCTGCCAGTCGCAAATGCATTTGGTGCAGGGTCGTCAACCACGAACACCGCGGGAGTGGGGATGCCTGCGGCAATCGCCATCTGTTCAACAATGCTGCGCAATTCTGTGAACTCTGGCCCATCGGCGGGGCGAGCATGAACCATTGACAGCGCTGCCGATGCAGAAAAGAGCCATGCCAAAAGTAAATAACCGAAAATAAAGAGGACTGTCAGACCCAGCACCACAGCGTTGAAGCGAAACTCGCCCGTGCAATTTTGTGAAATCTGTCCAGAAATACTTCGTGTCGGAATGTCACAGGTTTCTTTGGTGTAGCCACCGAGCACGCCAGCGATCAGGTTTGCAACAACGAAGAGAAGAGCAAACACCCCAGCCAAAATTACAAAACTGGCGCGCTTATTTTTGCGCTTGGCATCGATGAACCCCGCAGCATCAGCCATGGTGATCTCGATGTTTCACAGGCTCTATGACGATCAGAACTGAACCTTAGGTAAGGCGCGGTCACTATCGTCAGCCTCAAATAATTCTCGGTGGGGAAATGATCCGAGTTTCACAATGAGTACACCAGGGAAGGCGTCGACTTTATTGTGGAAGCGAGTCACTGAATCGTTATAAAACTGACGGGCGAATGCGATTCGATCTTCAGTTCCTGTGATTTCAGTTTGTAGCTGACGGAAATTCGCATCGGCTTTGAGGTCGGGGTAGGCCTCAGCCAGTGCAAACAATTTCCCGAGTGCCGCAGCAATCGGCCCCTCAGCCGCTGCGGCTTCGGCCGGCGACTCCGCCTGCAAACTCATGTCACGAGCCTGAACTACCGCTTCAAACGTTCCTGATTCATGGGCGGCATAGCCCTTGACGGTCTCGACCAAATTTGGAATGAGATCGGCTCGGCGCTTGATCTGCACGTCGATCTGCGCCCACCCGTTGTCAACCTGATTACGAAGCCGCACGATGCTGTTGTAGGAAACAATGACGAAGAGAACAATGAGAACAACAACTGCAATCACGATGAAGATGGTCATATCTGACCCTTTCGCTATCGACGGTCTTTCGAACGCCGCTCGTAGCCTCTAGTGAACCACGCTAAAGCAGGTTTGCGGCGGCGGTTAGTCTCGAAGCCGATCACCCGCAGAGACGCCTGCTTCTTTCTCGCTAGCGAGATCCTCACCTGTCATTACTGACGCCTTCGAAATGGCCAGCGCCTCTTCTTCCGAAACTGCCTCTTCTGTAGAGCGGCGCAGCGAGGGCCAGGCCACTGCTGCGGTGATAATGCATGCCAATCCACCGGTGATGTAGGTGGCTCGAGGGTCAATGTGTTGACCAATCCAACCAATTATTGGTCCGCCGATCGGAGTGGTTCCGATTATCGCGGTGATGTAGAGCGCCATGACGCGGCCTCGAACAGCCACCGGCGATGTGAGTTGCAGCGTGGCGGAATTCATCGTGATGAAGGCCACGCTTCCCGCACCAACAAAGAGAAGGGCCGCCGACATTGTCCAAAATGTGGGCATGATCGCGGCGACAAGCATCGATCCGCCTAAGAAGAGGGCCGCCAAACCCAAGCGGCGATGTGTCGCACGACCAAACCTTGCGATCAATAGGCCCCCGATTACTGAACCCACGCCCATCAATGAAGACATCACCCCGTATCCAGTTGCTTCGCGCCCAAACGTAAATTTCGCAATCAACGGGAGTGAAATCTGATTCTCGTAAGCGAGCATGCCGATCACAACCGTCATGAGCATCGGCGTGCGCAAACGAGGATCGGCCCAAACAACCTTCACACCTTCACGAATTTGCCCTTTTTCTTTTTTCACCGGAACCTTCGGCACAAACTCAGAGCGGTGCATCAAAAGTAAGGCAACGGTGATCGCAAGAAAACTCACACCATTAATCATGAACGGCACGGCTAGACCAAAAACGGCAATCAGCACACCCGCAGCCGCCGGACCAACTATTCGAGCAACGTTGTTTGTTGTGCTTCCGATTCCAACGGCACTCGTGATGTCTTCAGGCCCTACAAGCTCGTAAACAAACGAGGACCGGATCGGCATATCGAAGGCGTTTACAGTCCCAAATGCCGCTGCTACTGCAAATAAACTCCATGCTGAAATTGTGTCAGTCGCAACCATCACTCCTAATCCGAGAGCAATCAGCGCAGCGAGCAACTGTGTGATCTGCAACATGTGCCAACGGCTGTGGCGATCGGCAAGAGTTCCGGCAAACGCGCCAAACAGAAGTGTGGGCATGAACTGGGCTGCACTTACGAGACCCAACATTTCGCCACTGCCGGTGACCTTAAGTACAAGCCAACCCATGGCAACGGTTTGCATCCATGTTCCCGATTGAGAAAGGCCTTGCCCTAACAGATACAATCGAAAGTTTCTGTGCCTTAGGGCTGCGAATCCGTTTGTCCGCGTGCTCATGCGACCGAGTTTTCGATCGCTTCAAGAAACCGATCAATAGCGAGTAGGTGTTCTCGTTTCCAAAGATCTACAAAATCGGCGGACTCGGCCAGTTCACTGTCACCTTCGATACTCACCGGCAATAGCTTTGGCTTCATTGCCATAAACGGAGCAAATACTTCGCGCTGCCCTCGCGCTAAGGGCTGAAGGCCGAGGCCACGGCGCGTGCGCAACGCAAACTTCACTAACAATTCTGTTCGAACATCTCGCGGCAGTAACACCGGCTCTTCAAGCCACCGGGTGCACTCCATGCGACCTCGACTAGTTGCGGCCAGCAGTGTGCGATTGCGCCCTGCCCCCGGTGCCGTTCCAACCTTTTCGATCATCCCGTCGATACCGAGTTGGTCGAGGGCCCGGTAGGTAAGCGGGCGACTCAGCGACCAAATTCGGCCAATTTCGGCTTCGGAGGCAAGCAGCCCCGAAACCGCCCAGCCGTGTGTCGGCCCTTCAGTTACCAGCGCCAAACAGACCTTTTCAGCAAGGGCGGGGTCGTTGCGGGTCACGAAACGATGGTACCGGCGAGGGTCATCAGAAGTTGATGTCTGTATTCAAGACCTGACTACTATGCCTCGGTGACGCTTCGTCAACCGACGCCCTTGCGCATTCGCCCTCAGGGCAGGTTCACCTTGACCCGTGCGGTGCTGGTAACGCTGCTGGTAGCAGTGCTGGCCGCAAGTCTCGGAGGCTGCAGTTCTGGCAACTCGCGAGCGGGCTCCACCGACACAACAACACTCTCGGGCTCGCTCACTGTTTCCGCCGCTGCGTCACTTCAAGCGGCGTTCACAGAAATCAAGAGCGCCTTCCAATCCACTCATCCAGAAGTGAAGGTCACCGTGAATCTCGGGGCTTCGTCAACGCTTGCGCAACAAATCATCAACGGCGCTCCAGTCGACATCTTTGCCTCAGCCGACGAGCCGACGATGACAACCGTCTCTAGTGCCGGATTTGTTGCTGCTGAACCAGTGATCTTCGCTACGAACTCACTGGCGATCATCGTTCGAAAAGGAAACCCTCTCGAAATTTTATCGCTCGCCGATCTCGCTCAGTCTGGGCTGATCTACGTCACATGTGCTCCCACTGTTCCCATCGGGAACTATGCCGAGCAGGCGCTACAAAAGGCCCGAGTTTCAGTTTCCCCAAAAAGTTTTGAACCTGATGTCAAAGGCATCGTTACGAAAGTGACCTCTGGAGAAGCAGATGCAGGGATCGTGTACGCCACCGATATCACAGCAGCAGGTGAGAACGCCGAGAACGTTGCGATACCTCTTGATCGGAACATCATCGCCCGCTACCCCATAGCCATGCTCACCACAGCAAAAAACACCGCTGTTGCAACCGCCTGGATCGCATTTCTTATCAGTCCTCAGGGACAAAGCATTCTTCGTGGATTCGGATTTGATTCACCATGAGAAAAGCACATCAAACCCAGAAGCGAGCAGTGGGCCTCAATCGTCCCCCTGCAGTAATCATCACTATTGCCACGATCGCTGTTGTGTTCTTTGCGTTGCCATTCATTGGCCTGCTGCTACGCGTGCCTTGGAGCAATGCGTGGTCACTTCTCACCACTGATTCGTCACTCATTGCCCTTCGACTCTCGCTAGAGACATCACTAAGCGCAACTGCTCTGGCGATTGTCTTCGGAATTCCATTGGCATGGGTACTTGCCCGTTACGGTTTTCCCGGTCGAAGAATGGTGCGAGCACTGTGTCTGCTTTCGTTAGTTCTTCCGCCAGTTGTGGGTGGTGTTGCTCTTTTCACAGCGTATGGACGACGCGGATTACTTGGTGACCCGCTCTTCGATTGGTTCGGCATTCGTCTTCCGTTCAGTACCGCTGGCGTGGTGCTCGCGCAAACCTTTATAGCTATGCCTTTTTTGGTCCTCACTGTTGAAGCCGCGTTGCGAGGCGTTGACAGAAGGCCAGAAAATGCCGCTCGAACACTCGGTGCCTCGCAATGGTTCGCATTCCGAAAGGTCACCCTTCCGGCGATTCGGCCCGCCCTCATTGCCGGCGCAGTGTTGGCCTGGGCACGGGCACTTGGAGAATTCGGTGCCACCATCACATTCGCCGGCAACTTCCCCGGGAGCACACAGACCATGCCTCTCTCGGTCTATCTCGCTCTTGAATCCAACCCCGGCCAAGCACTCGTCTTGAGCATGCTCATGATCGGAATTTCGTTTGTCGTCCTTTTGAGTCTTCGAGATCGTTGGCTCGGCGG
Organism: Acidimicrobiales bacterium; assembly: GCA_040882655.1. Classification (GTDB taxonomy): domain Bacteria; phylum Actinomycetota; class Acidimicrobiia; order Acidimicrobiales; family Acidimicrobilacustridaceae; genus Acidimicrobilacustris. The sequence goes on along the minus strand of JBBEAV010000042.1, from coordinate 37,840 downwards.
ATCAGAGAACGGCGAGAACTCGCTATGAGCATCTCCGCCAGTTTCACAGTCGAATTCCCCGATTTCTCACTCGCTGTTGATATTTCCCTGGCAGCCGGAGAAGTACTTGCTGTCCTTGGTCCAAATGGTTCCGGAAAATCGACACTGGCACATTCGCTCGCCGGTCTTCAGCCAATCACCACAGGAAGAATTGAAGTTTGCAGCACTGTCGTCGATGATGCCGAGCACTCAATTTTTGTACTGCCCGAACATCGCCATGTTGGTGTCATGTTTCAGGCCGGATCGCTCTTCAATAATTTCTCGGTTCTTGACAACGTTGCATTTGGGCTTCGCTCTCGCGGCATGAGAAAAAACGAGGCGCGCAACGAGGCCCACCAATGGCTCGAGCGATTCTCACTTGACGCGTTTGCACAACGAGGTCCGTCAACCCTTTCGGGTGGGCAGGCTCAACGTGTCGCTCTCGCTCGCGCCCTAGCTACGAAACCAAGTCTTCTCATTCTTGATGAACCAACCTCCGCTCTTGATATTCGCTCAAAAGCAGAGATCCGACGCGACCTCCAACGCCTCCAACACGAGCAACCGGTGGCCACCGTGTTGATCACACATGACTCTCTCGACGCATTTGCCTTAGCAACTCGGGTGCTTGTTCTCGAAACCGGTCGGGTCGTGCAAAGCGGGAGCCTTGACGAAGTCGCCAGTCACCCACAATCGCGCCATATTGCCGACATGGTTGGGCTGTCACTTGTCAGGGGAATCGTGAGTGAGGGCAGACTGACGACAGCCTCGGGGGCGCAACTTGTGGTGCCCGCCGATACGGCTGCAGGCCGTTCCATCGCCTCAATCCGACCTTCAGCGGTCAGTCTGCACCAAGCAAAACCCGAAGGAAGTCCCAGAAATAGTTGGTCGGTAATCGTGACCGATCTCGATCGCCATCCCGAACGCGTTCGAGTTCGTCTTCAGGGACCCATCCCCCTTCTCGCCGAACTCACCCCGGAAGGAGCCGAAGCCCTCGACCTCAAAATCGGCGGCATCCTGTGGGCATCGGTGAAGGCAAGCGAGGTCGCTGTCACTCCAGATTTGGCCCTCTAATCCCCAACTCTCCTGCGATTGCTCGCGAGGGCGAAGAGCCCGATAGAGTCTGCACACCGATCTGGACGGCGAAGAAGTGTTCGCAGTTTGATTGGGCGGATGAAGACAATGGTGGTTGTTGATGGCCATCTGAACTCTTTATCGCTCTGGGATTCCCCAATTTCCTCAGGGCAGTAAGGAACGCAACATCCTCCTCGTGAGCGAGGATCGGAATGTTGCGGAGTATGGCCGGTGCCGTCCGGGGAAGAGGCGCCACGAGCAGACGCAACAACTTGTGTTTGCACGAAAACACCAAGGACATTTGTGCCTCAAGAAGATGAGATCGAACAGATCGAAACAACCGAACCGATCGGCGTGGGCCCCAGCGCGCCCACAGGCGCACCCCAGATCGATACGAACGGAGCACGATTCGAGACACTCGTGGAGTCGGCAGCATGGGGTGAAGCTTCCGAGGAGGATCTGTTAATCCTCGAGGCCCACCGTGCCGCATGGCAACGAGTGCTTGTAGACCGACTCAATGACACCGATGACTCGCTTGATCGGCTGCGAGCACGCCGTGAGTTCGATGACCAACAAATAATCGCTGATCTTGAGAACGAACAACAAAAACTTGAAAACGCACTCGATCGACTCATGGGAGTCGAGCCGGAAATTACTGAAATCGAAGTCGGCATTAATGCACTGCAACTTTCGTGGGCATCTGGTCGACTCGTAGCTTGGCTTGGTGGCCCGGAAGCTCCATCCTCAACTATCGAAGAACTGCGGGCCGTACTTGCAGCTACCGACGCCCCTGAACTTTGGGGCGGACGCTCACCGGTAACGCTTCCTGATGGCCAACGAACAGTCGCCCTCGAAGCAAATACCAGTGACGTGCTCGGCTGGCTTTTAGCTCTTTCCTCTGATCCTCCCGAAGAAGAAATTGGTGCCTCGGCCCGTTGGCTTTCAATCGTTGCGGCATGGGCTGTTTCAATTGCCGCCCGCGGCGCGATGACTCCCACACTTCGTCGATCTCGAACCGGCCGACGCAATCAAAACCGCAGTGCATTCGGTGTCACTTGGCAGCCGGCGCTCATCGATGCTGAGCGACTTCGAATTATCGGTGACGCAATGCCAGGTGCCGTCGCCGCAATGTCACCATCAGTTGATGGCCCCACCATGACTCGGTCGGTGCTGGCCGAAGTTGTCGACGTGATTTGTCACGATGCGGCCCGAAGAGTTGAAGTTCCTGCTGCGCCTGATGATCCCAAAACAATCGCTGCGGCAGCCGAGTCATTCCTTTCCCGACTCGATGGCACCCCCTTCGACATTCCCGCGGGACTCGCTGGTGAACTCACAAACGCACTCGAACGTTGGGCCGCTCCAGTGGCATCGCGCACCTACCGTCCTCTCATCGTGCAGCTCAATCCTCCCGATTCTGGCGACGCATGGCATTTGGCTGTCTTCGCCCCGAGCAAAGGTGAGCAACTCGTTCCCGTTGAAGTTGCACTTGTGAATGCCGGCAACCAACGCCGTGAGCTCGAGAGCAACCTCGTGCGACTCGAACGTCTCTATCCGCCGCTGCTTCGGCCCGGAAGCCACCGTCGTGGCGAGGTCGTTCTCAGTCAAGAAGAGGCATGGGAACTCATGTCCACTATCGGACCTGTTCTTGGCGATGCCGGATTCGAAATGCGGGTGCCGGCACTTTCGCGCCGCAAGCCCACACCGTCCTTGCGCATTTTTGCCGAAACAAATAGCGAGACCGCAGTCGGTGCTCATCAGCTCGCCAATGTGAGTTGGACTGCAGTCTTCGATGACATCGAACTTACGGCGGCCGATATTGCGCGCCTCGCCAAAGAAGCCCGCCCGCTGATTCGAGCCAATGGCCGATGGGTGGCTCTTGATCATGCTGATCTTGCTGCCGCTGCCGAAGCGCTCGCCGAACGCGCCAAGAAACCCCAAATGACCGGCGCAGAAATGTTGCGACAGGCGCTCGGACTCGACGGTTCACCGTTGGCTGGTGGCGTCAGTATCGATGGTTCCGGTTGGGCCGCTGACCTCATGGCCAAAGCATCGACGGCATCGCTTGAACCAGCGACGAATCCCGAAGGGTTTAAGGGCGAACTGCGCAGCTATCAGGCCGATGCTCTTGCGTGGCTCAAGTTTCTTGACACCACAAGCCTCGGGGGATGTCTTGCCCTTGACATGGGCTTGGGTAAAACGCCAACGATCCTGGCTCATCTCGTCGACAGCATCAGCGACGCACCGTCGCTCGTCATTGCCCCGCCCGCCGTTGTTAGTAACTGGGCCGCAGAAGCTCGTCGATTCACCCCTGAACTTTCTGTTGTTGTTCACCATGGCGCCGGACGATCCGATCACGAAGACATCGCCGACGAAGTCGCTCGCGCCGATGTGGTCATCACCACCTATGGCACTGCCGTACGCGATATCGAAGCGCTCGAAAAGATTTCGTGGGGACGCATCGTTCTCGATGAAGCTCAGGCAATTAAGAATCCAGTGAATGAGACTGCGCAACAACTGCGTCGTCTCAACGCTTCATCACGTCTTGCCCTCACCGGTACACCGATCGAAAATGGGCTTGGTGATCTCTGGGCCATCCTCGACTTCACTAATCCGGGCCTCGTTGGCCCTCGACCGCATTTCATCGCGCAACTTTCTGCGTCAGGCACGACCGGGCGAGACCAGGGTGAAACTGCTCTACGAGCCCTCAACGGCATTCTGGTCTTCCGTCGAACAAAGTCCGAGCCGGCGATTGCGGCGGAACTACCTGACCGCATCGATGAACTCGACCACTGTTCAATGACTCCCGAACAAATAGGCCTCTATCAAGCCGTGCTCGACAGTCTCGTCACTGGCGCAGCACTTGAATCAGGTGTCGATAAGCGCAACGGCCGAATTCTTGCCGCAATCACTGCACTCAAGCAGATCTGCAATCACCCCGTCGCCTATCGCCACGACGATGGACCGCTTGACGGTCGATCGGGCAAGCTCGCTCGACTCGAGGAAATCATTGAACAGGTCTACGCAGCTGGCGAGCGCGCTCTTGTCTTCACACACTTCGCTGAATGGGGTCAGAAACTTGCCGAGCATTTGTCTACCCGATTCGACATACCGGTTGGCTGCTACCACGGCGGACAATCACGTGGTGCTCGTGATCAACTTGTTGCCGACTTCCAGGCGCTTGAGGGCCCGGGCACGCTCGTGCTGTCACTGAAAGCCGGCGGAACTGGTCTCAACCTCACGAACGCCAACCACGTCATCCTTTATGACCGTTGGTGGAATCCGGCCGTCGAGGATCAGGCCCGAGATCGGGCATGGCGTATCGGCCAAGACAAAACAGTGATTGCTCACCGCCTTGTCTGCCCCGGAACAGTCGACGAACGAGTAGAGGAGGTCGTGGCTGGCAAACGCCATATCGCTGATCTTGTGTTACCCAAATCGAGCTCGCTTGGCGACCTTGACCCGAATCAGTTGCAAACCGCATTGGGTCTGCGAACCGAGGAACTTCTTGCCGATAACGACGAACTCGAAGGGAGTTTCGTATGAGCCGAACTCGCCGCCGTCCGGCCTCCGCCGCCGCAGGTTTCAAGAAGCAAAACGCCGACCGCGTTGCGGCCAAAAAATTTTGGGGAGAGCCGTTCCCGGAAGATCCCGCATTGGTGCGGATGTCTACTGACCCATCGGCCATGGTCATGTCCCTTGGCGATGCCCCGCTGCGCACAGTCGACCCCACTGCTGCCCAAACGTTCGTGCTCGTGTACCACCGGGCAGCACAAATGGCGATGCTTGCTGCCACCGCCGCTGGGCTCGACGACGACTCCTAAGAAACAACCGACCCCACTGCCACTTGCCTTTACTAAGGGGTTCGATTCGCCTTCACCCTCTTCCTCAGTTCAAAAATCGCTGAGGTTCTCTCACTTTTTTTGTTGATTGTGACAAGGGTCAGTGTGACTGCTGACCGGCTCTATCCCGTGGTGACGAGAATTTCTGCGTCGTAGTCTTTCAATAACGGCTCTGGGAATCCCCCCTCCCATTGAGCCGACTGGCCCATCCAAGATTCCCATTTTGGAGGCCCTGCGACACCCCCGCCATCCCCCCGGCTGGGGGTGTTTGCGTTACGGCACCAAACCGATATCACATCTGTTCGTCAAGGAACTGCAGTGTCCTCGCCCACGCATCCGATGATGCCTCGGCGTGAAACGACGGACGCTCGTCACAGTGAAATCCATGATCGGCGTCAACGTAGCGAACGACTTCGGTGTCGACTGACGAGGATGCCGCAGCAATTCGAACCTGCTCAACTTCATCAATCGAAATGTGTTGATCAAGGTCGCCGTACAAACCAAGCCACGGCGTTTGCAATCGAGCTGCACTTTCGATGCCCGGCTCTAAGCCAAATCTTCCTTCACCTAACCCACCGCCGTAGAACGTGACTGCAGCAGCGAGCTTGCGTCGTGCAGCGGTTTCGAGGGTGACGGTTCCACCCAAACAGAAACCCAAAATGGCCATTGAGTTCTCCGAAACGCCAAGCCGAGCGAGTTCCGAAAATGCAGTATCGACATCAGTCTCAATAGTTGCTTGGGTAATCGTCATGATGACAGGACCGAGCTTGTCGAAGTCGTTGTAGCCGAATACCTGATCCTCGCAGCGATGAAAAAGAGCCGGCGCCACTGCGATGTAGCCCGATTCCGCAAGTGCTTCGCACACCCGCTCAATGTGGCCGGTGAGGCCGAACGCTTCCTGAACCACCACAACACCGCCGCGCACTGCGCCGATCGGCGTTGAAACGATGACGTTCATTGCTCCATCAACCGTTTCTAACTGGCGTACTTCCGTGCGATGACCACTCATTGATCCTCCCCCATTGAGCGCAATGCCCTCGGGCATCGGTTAGATGGAGACGGACGTTAGATCGTCACCAAGAATGATGTCGCCAGAAAAATGCGCCGCAGCAATCGAACGCCACTCCTCTTCCTGACCGGGGGCGATGCCCGGAACATAGTGAGTCAAGATCAGCGTCTTCACTCCCGCTTTTGTTGCTGTTTGTGCTGCCTGTTCGACTGTCGAGTGATAGTCGAGAATGTCAGTGAAGCGTTGCATCGGCACCATTTTTACGATGTCGTCGCGCAATACCGTTTGTACATACGCCGTTGCCCCAGCACATAACTCATCAAGCGCGGTACAAGGGATTCCATCCCCGCCGAGCACGAGGCTGGCCCCTCCATGTTCCAATCGAAATGCCACCGTGGGTTCAACCGGTCGATGGTCGGTTGCCCCGACCACAACCGATACATCACCGATAGAAAACGTATCGCCGGGTGCTACCTCAACCACAGTGACAGCAGGTGGCTCACTCAGGTCATCGTGGTGCTCAATGCGGTAGCCGATATCAAGTGAAAGCATTTCCATCATCTTGGTGACAATGAATTGCAAACCAAGAGGTCCGTAGATCGTGATTGGGTTGGGCTGAGGCGACATGATCCACCGTGTGGTGATCACGTCGTTGAGGTCGGTGAGATGGTCGCTATGAAGGTGCGTGATCAAGACCGCAGAGAGCATCGGCGGTACTGAAGCGGCCCCGGCCATGCGCATGACCACGCCGCGACCGGCATCGCACAGAATCAGGTGCTCACCGGCCCGGACCATGGTTGCGGGTCCGGCGCGGTTCGGGTCGGGGATCGGGCTGCCAGTGCCCAAAAGGGTGATATCCATGACGGGCCTCCAAAACTCTTGTCTTGAAAATTGACAGTAGTTGTGTCCTCGACTCGGCGCTTGACCACGCTCAGCGGCCTTACTGTTCGGCCATGACTTCAGACATCATCGATGATCGTCTTATTGGCGCCCTTCATGTTCGGGCCCTCACTCACGCTGGCCTAAATCACGATCCGGTTGCAGAGCACACAGTGGTGCAGGCCGGCACCCTCGAGGCCCTCCTCGCTGGCGGCTACGACGGCGATACGACGTTGGGCGAGGTTCTTCGCCTCGGCACCCTCGGCATCGGAACCTCTCAAGCCCTCGATGGCGAACTCATTGTTGTTGACGGACAAGCTTGGACTGCACGTGCGGACGGTTCAGTGGCGGCGCTCGATCACTCGGTCATGACGCCGTTTGCCGTTGTCACACCGTTCGCTCCCACAACTCGATCGGTTATTTCGACCTCTCTCGACTTCGACCAACTCCATGAAGCACTTGATGAACTTGCACCAGTTGATGCGCCAGTCATCGCCGTGCGGATCGATGGTGAGTTCACCGACCTTGTGTTGCGCAGTGTCGCTCGCCAATCAAAGCCCTATCGACCGCTGCGCGATGTGGTGGCTGATCAAAGCGAGTGGAGAGTCGATCGAGCATCAGGAACAGTTGTCGGTTTTCGATTCCCCGATGCAACGGCTGGTCTTGAAGTTCCCGGCCATCACCTTCACTTCCTGTCAGACGATCGTTCGCTTGGTGGTCACATCATCTCGATTTCGCTTAAACAGGGATCGATAGCCATCGACCCCTGTCATGACCTTCACGTTGAGTTGCCCCCGGGCATGCAACTTGGACAGCCCGGCAACGTTGATCGCTTGGAAATAGCGCAAATCGAGGGCGGAACGAACGGCTAATCAGCGAACGAGTACGTTGCGGAACTGCCAAGGATCAGTTTCATCGATGTCATCGACAAATAATCCAAGACGACGAGTAAGTGGTGTCCAGTCGGTGTAGTGGCCTTCGACTGGGCCAAGGTAGGGAACCTGCACTTCGAGACAACGAACATGATCCATTTCGTCGGTTTCGACAATGCCTTCGTTGGGGTTTTCAAGTGCCCACACAAGACCGGCGAGGACAGCAGATGAGATCTGCAAACCCGTTGCGGTGTTGTAGGGAGCGAGAGCGCGAGCTTCTTCGATTGAAAGTCGTGAACCGAACCAAAATGCATTTCGGTCATGCCCGTAGAGCAATACGCCAAGTTCATCAATGCCATCAACTAATTCATCTTCATCAAGGACATGCTTGACAGTCTGATTACGACCGCCGTTGCCGAACAATTCATGAAACGAAAGCACCGCGTCGTTGCACGGGTGATACGCGTAATGACACGTAGGCCGGTAGACAACCTCGCCATTTTCGTCACGCACCGAATAAAAGTCGGAGATTGACAACGCCTCGTTATGAGTAACGAGGAATCCGTACTGCTCGCCAAGCGTGGGGCACCAGGTGCGCACACGAGTTTCAGCGCCAGGAGATTCAAGATAAATCGCTGGTGATTCAGGATCAGCGAAACGACGGGCGTTTTCTGGCATCCATTTTTCGTGCGTGCCCCAGCCCAGTTCTGCAGGCTGAAGTCCTTCGGAAATGAACCCATCAACCGACCATGTGTTCCAGAACGTGTCAACGGGCTTCGGGTTCGTCACTCGCTGGGTATCGCGTTCGGCAATGTGAATTCCTTTCACGCCCACCGATTGCATGTACCGCGACCAACCGTCACGATCGGCCGGTGCCGGGGCTGCAAGCCCAAGGCCCATTTCGTCGTTCAGGCGAACAAGCGCGTCCTTCACGAACCACGACACCATGCCGGGGTTTGCACCACAGCACGACACCGCAGTTGTTCCGCCCGGCGAACGACGACGTTCGGCAACGGCCTGACTACGAAGGAACTGATTGGTGCGATCGGCATTGTCGATTGCCTGGTTGTAATAAAGACCTGGCCATGGTTCGACAACGGTGTCGACATACAGCACGTTGAGTTGGCGGCACAGTCGCATGATGTCGACCGAACTGGTGTCGACCGACAGGTTGACGCAAAAGCCCTGACCTTCGCCGTTGGTGAGGAGCGGCGTGAGGATCTCAACGTAGTTCTCAGGAGTGAGTTCAACCTGTTGAAACGCGATGCCGTATTCATCGGCGTACTGCTTGCGCTCGGCCAAGGGATCAAGTGCAATCGCGCGCGACTTGTCGAACGCGATGTGGCGATCAAGTAGTGGCAGCGTTGCCCGGCCGATAGAGCCCATTCCAATCATTACGAGCGGGCCGGCAATGGCCCCGAGTTGTGCGCCACCGTGGGGCAGTGTTGGGTTGGTCATTTCAGGCACCTCGCTTATGCAGTCTAGAAAGGGAAGGATTGACGAACTTAGTTGTTCGGCACTCCATCCAAATGACAAAAAGGTGAACGTCTGCAATTATTCTGAGATGTCGCGACTGCTACCCGACGATCAGGTTGCCGATGCGTACCGACAGACCGCCACGTCGTTGTTCGATCTGCTTTCGCAAACTCCCGAGAGTTCTGCTTCGCTCATTGTTCCGGCCTGTCCGGACTGGACGGTGCAGCAGACCGTTTCGCATTTGATCGGTGTTCCCGAGGACTTGCTCGAAGGACGCATGGAGGGAATCACCTCTGATACGTGGACCGACGCGCAGGTACAGCGTCACGCGGGTGAATCCCTCGCTGAGTTGCGGTCAGCTCTTGAAGCAACGATTTCGTCCTTCGACGCGATCTTGCCCGGCATCCCGCATCCCTCGAACTCGCAACTCGTTATGGACGCGCTGGCGCACGAACTTGATCTGCGTGAAGCCCTGGGCTTGGAGTGTGATGAGTCATCTCTTGCGCTCTCAGTGGCCAAAGCATGGTTGATTGACATGATTGAACGGCGAGGCCCTTCAGCCATCGCCGGGATCGAGTCTGCAGGCTGCTCGGACCTTGACATCGTTCGCGCCCTCACTGGCCGTCGTTCCTGTGCCCAAATGGACAATCTCGGCCTCCCCGGAACTCAGATCGTGGCCGCCTTGGCCGGCACCCCCCTCAAGCCGCCGACCTAGGCCAAAAAACCGACACTTGATCATGACATCGCGCTATCATGATGTCATGAACAAGCAGACGACGGTCCGACTCCCCGAGGATCTTGCCGACCAAGCCGAGGTCATTGCTCGAGCTCAAGGCACAAGCGTGAACCAGGTCCTCATAGATGGCCTCCTCCTCGAAATTGAGCGAGTCAAAGCCGACAAAGAGTTCATGGCGACCCTTGAACGCCTCGTTGCTCGAGACAAGGAGATCCTCGACCGCCTCGCACAATGAGGTATCTCACCCTTGCCGAGGGACTCCTTATTGCATCGGCAGTTACTGGACTTGAAGTACCGACGATTCAGCACGTCTCGCGTGTCGAACTTCTTGATTCCGCACTCCATGCGCCTCAAGCCGGATTCGGAGACGAGGATTTCTACCCAAGTCTTGAAGAGAAAGCCGCTGTTCTTTGTCTTCACCTCGCACGAAATCATCCGCTTCCCGACGGGAACAAACGACTGGCTTGGATGGCGACGGTGATGTTTCTACGTCTCAACAATGTCGACCTCGCCGTCAACACCGAAACCGCCGTTTCAATGATTATTGGAGTCGCGAGCGGCGTCATGTCTCAATCTGATCTCACTGAGTGGATCGGTGAGCACCGGAGTCGCGACAGCACCTGAGTCTCCTGTGCGAGGATCTTTGCCTACGGGGAGGTCGTATGGACGGTCAGGAAATGCTCGAACGGTCCGCTCGGTGGATCACCGGCGAAGAGCCTCTGGCTATGAACGGGTTGTTCAGCGAGAACGCCGGCGGCGCTGCGGTTGTAACTGATGGTGTTGCCTTTATCGAAGCCTTCAGCAACGTCGTTGCCTTCGAAACCGAAGAGGGCATCGTCTTGTTCGATGTTTCTCACCACCTCTCTGCCCCAAAAGTTATTTCCGAACTTCGCACGTGGTCTAAGGCCCCGGTGCACACCGCCGTGTACACCCACGGTCACGTTGACCATGTCACTGGCGCGCAAGCATTCGACGCCGAAGCAACAACTCGTGGCGATCAAGCCATTTGCTATGTCGGTCACGAAGCAATTTCTGATCGATTCGATCGCTATCAACTCACCAACGGTTATAACGGTTGGATCAACATGCGCCAGTTTCGCTTACCTGAACCAGCGTGGCCGAGTGAATTCATCTATCCCGATCTCACCTACCGAACCGAAACATCGCTTTCAGTCGGCGGCACACAATTTGATCTGCGTCATGCTCGTGGAGAAACCGATGATCACACGTGGGCCTGGATTGCAGATCATCGCGCGATCTGTGTAGGCGACTTGTTCATCTGGCAGTTTCCCAATGCCGGAAACCCTCAAAAAGTGCAGCGATTTGCCTCGGATTGGGCCGTTTCCCTACGGGCAATGGCGGCGATGCAGCCGGAATTGCTTTTACCGGCGCACGGACCCGCAGTTGGCGGCAGCGACATGATCGCCGAGGTTCTCCTCAACACCGCCGCCGCTCTCGAGTCGCTTCATGAACAAACCCTCAGGTTGATGAACGCTGGAGCACGACTCGACGAAGTGATTCATAGCGTGAAACTTCCACAGCAACTCGCCGACCTTCCCTATTTGCGCCCCACCTACGATGAACCTGAATTTGTTGTCCGCAATCTTTGGCGTCTTTACGGCGGTTGGTACGACGGCAACCCGGCGCACCTCAAGCCCGCGCCAGAAATTGATCTCGCTCGGGAAACTGCGGCACTCGCTGGCGGCGCGGAAGTGCTCGCTGCCCGTGCCGAATCTCTTGCTTCAGAAGGCGACCATCGTTTGGCATGTCATTTCGCTGAAATGGCAGTGATGGCAAACCCAGATTCGGTGCGCTGCCATCAGGTGCGCGCTGCGGTGTACGAGGCTCGAAGAAAACTCGAAGCCTCGTACATGGCTCAGGGCATTTATCGGTCGGCCGCAATCGATTCGAATGAACGACTCGCCGACCTTTAATCGAACTGGTTAGCTCGCCTTTGTGGTTTCAACCCCGGCGCGCTCGCCAGATTCACGCCAAGCAATCAAGTGCTCGGCATACTCCTCGACACTGCCCATAAATGATGCGCCACGGGCCAACTTCATATCGCCGGCTTGTTGCTCACGATTGAGATAACCGGGGGTGCAGGCAGCGTTATACATGCCTATTCCCATCACCTTGCTCATGAGAACGTTGAACCAATCCTCTTCAGCATCGGCCTTCGGCTCAATCTGGCTAATGCCTTCGTCGAGACACATCTTGACGATATGAGCGCAATGCTTTGAGGCTTCGGTGAGATAGTGCACAAAGTTGGTGCCGAAACCACCCTGCACCGTGCTGATCATGAGCAGGTTCGGGAAATCACGAGTCATCACTCCGTGCAAGGTGTGCGGGCCTTCACCCCATGATTCGGTCATGGAAACACCGTTACGACCCTTCGGATCAAAACCGAGTCGGTCGTAGGTTGCGGCAACATCAAAACCTGACGCGTAAATCAGAAGATCGACGGGGTATTCGACGCCATCGACAACAGGACCATTTTCGGTGATGCGCTCGACACCTTGACCGTTGGTATCGATGAGATGCACGTTCGGCCGGTTGAAAGCGGGCAGGTATTCGTCGTGAAAACACGGACGCTTACAACGAACGCCGTACCACGGCTTCAGTTTTTCTGCCGTTTCCGGATCCTCAATTATTGACCCGATCCGTTCGCGAACAGCTTCCATCAGTTCGAAATCTATGCGTTCAAGTTCTGCGGATTCAGCAGGATCTTCGGTGTACTTCGTGGTGTCTGTCCACATGACGTTGGTCCACTCGTCGGCAACCAAGTTGTCTTCGGGCTGCTTGCCACACACTGCGCGAGTGAAGTTCTTGATTCGCTCGTCTTGCCAACCCGGCTGCTGACTCTTAAACCATTCCTCGTCGGTCGGGGCCTGACCGCGAAAACCTACGAACGCAGGCGTGCGCTGGAAAACAAAAAGTTCATCGGCAGCTTCGGCGATACGGGGAACAACCTGAACCGCAGTTGCACCAGTTCCAATGATGCCGACACGCTTGCCTTTCAATTTGTCCATGAGTTCCGAGGGGCTGCCACCGGTGAAATCGTAATCCCAACGACTGGTGTGGAACGACTTGCCCTTGTAGTTCTCGATACCAGGGATTCCCGGGAGTTTTGCTTTATGCAAAACGCCACCGGCGACAACGATGAACTTGGTGGAGAGAACATCGTCGCGCGTTGTGGTGACTGTCCAGCGCTCTGTCTTTTCGTTCCAGACCATATCTTTTATTTCGGTCTGAAAAAGTGCGTTTTCATACATGTCGAATCTGCGGCCGAGTTGCTGGCAGTATGCGAAAATTTCCGGTGCTAGTGCGTAACGATTCGTCGGCATAAAGCCAGTATCTTCAAGCATTGGCAGATACACATAGGACTCGACATCGCACATTGCGCCTGGGTAACGATTCCAGTACCAGGTGCCACCGAAGTCGCCACCTTTTTCAATGATGCGGAAGTTATCGACGCCAAGCTTGCGCAAGTTCGCCGCTTCGAGCATGCCGCCAAAGCCGCCGCCCACAATCACGCAATCAACATCAGCGATTTCGGGATCGCGCGTGAAATCGGGCTCGACGTAGGGATCGCGATTGAACTCTTCGTACATGCCGGCAAGGGCCGAGTACTGCGCCGTGCCATCGGAACGCAATCGCTTCGTGCGCTCGTCGGCGTACTTCTGGCGTGCCTCTTCAATGCTCGTCGTCATGGCGTCTGTCCTTGTTTCAATCGGGCGCGGCCCCGAACTTTTGGTAGCGAGGACACACTATGCGAATGACACTTGACTCGGTCAACGGGGCTCCTCATTGCTCTGAGGAATCGCTCGAAGGTTCTTGGTTCGAGGTCCTAGAAGCCAGTCGCTATCGTCGCCAAATGCAGCAACCGACCTTCCGCCGTGCCACCCACAACGATGCAGCCGCGGTGGTGGACATCGTTCAACGGGCCTACCGGGGCGAATCGAGCCGAGTGGGCTGGACCACGGAAGCCGATCTGATCGAGGGTCAACGCACGGATACTGCAATGGTGAACGACACGATAAATCGGGCCGACGCGTTCATACTTCTCGCCGAGCACTCCGGAGTCGGCGACGGGCATCGGTTAGTGGGCTGCGCCGAACTCTCGACCTTTAACGGCAAGGGTGGCGGTGGCTACTTCGGGATGTTCGCCGTCGACCCCGCTCTTCAGGGCCAAGGAATTGGTGGCGTCATCCTCAATGAAATCGAACGCTTGATGGCTGATGATCTTGGTTTTGAGCGATTAGTACTTCTTGTCATCAGCCTGCGTGTTGAGATGATTGATCTCTACACGCGTCGGGGATATGTCCCCACCGGAGACACGGTGAAATTCCCCTATGGCGACGAACGCTACGGCCGACCAACTCGCAATGACCTTGAGTTATTGGTGATGGCCAAATCTCTCATCACCGGCACGTAAATTTTTGTTCCAAGTGGAACGATGCTCAGGCATCCAATCTCGCTGTTCGGTGAGACTCGAAATCACTTTTAACAATGAAAACGTGATCTTGACGATTCCCTAGCCTGCTACGCACTGACTCCTTATTTAAAGTCAGGTACCTTCTGCACAAGGTCCTCGTCTTTTGGCGAGTGTCCAAAAAATATCGGGAGAACTTAATGGCGAACGCGATGACCGAGGACGAACTCAATAACTGGAACCAGCAGATCATGGACGAATTTCGCAGCCACGGCGGCAGAGTGGGTGGCCAGTTCGAGGGTGTTCCAATGGTGATTGTGCACCATGCCGGCGCAAAAACGGGAACCATCCGCCACACGCCGCTTACCTACTTGCCCATCGGTGAAGATCTTGCGATCTTCGGAACCAAAGGCGGATCGCCAACAAACCCCGCGTGGTATCACAATCTCATCGCGAACCCCGAGACAGTCGTTGAACTCGGCTCTGAGACGATTTCCGTTCGTGTACGCGAGGCCAAAGGGGCAGAGCGAGACGAATTGTTCGACCGGCAGAAGAAGGCGATGCCGCCCTTCGTCGACTACGAAGCGGCTACGTCGCGTGTCATCCCCGTACTCGTGATCGAACGTCAATAGTCACACCTCAATGACCGAGTTCAAATCGATACACATTTATCTTCATTTCTTCATTAGAAATGAATCGACCGCTACCGGGGCCGGTAGACGTCGGATCGATGTTCGATTCGGAGGACGTCGACGGACCTTTCGTCATCATCGATTTCGTAGATGACTCGGTAGGCGCCACGTCGAGCCGACCAGAGGCCGGCGAGTTCACGCTGGAGAGGGTGGCCGACCTTGCGCGGATTCTCGCGAAGCGGACCGAGCATGAACTCGACCACCGCAGCGGCGATCCGCTCGGGGAGTCGGGCGAGTTGTCGTTCGGCCGACGATGCGATTCGCAGTGTCCATGCCTCGTCGTTCACTCGCCCAGATACCGGGCGCGCAAGTCATCGGCGGAGACGACCCGCCCGGCGCGAACCTCGAGCCGGGCCTCTTCGATCTCGGCCATCGCAGAGGGGTCGGACAGGAGTTCGAGCGTGTCCTCGAGCGCGTCGAGTTCCTCCGCGCTCATGAGGACCGCGGCGGGGCGACCATTGCGCGTCACGGTGATCCGCTCGTGTTGCTGTTCGACGCGGTCGACCATCTCGGAGAACTTGGCCTTGACTACGGCGAGAGGAAGCACATCTGACATGACCAGAATGATAGTCAGATTTGATCGGAAAGCAACCCCCCTGACGACTCGCCTGGATTGCCGCCGAGCCAAGGATGGGTCCGAGGACGGGACTCGATCATCTACAAGGCGGGGAGGCATCTACAAGGCGGGGAGGCCGTCAATCGACGTCGCATCACCGATCACGACAAAGTTCGTATCGATAGACATTCGTGCGCATTCCGTCGGTAGAAATCATCCCGATAAGTAGATGACCGTTTGGTCATCTACTCAGTAACCGTGGCGATGACGACCCGCAACATCGACGGCGTGGCGATCCACTCCCTCGGCACCGGCCCTCCGGTGGTGTTGCTCCATGCCAACGGCGGAGATCACCACGACTTCGATGCGGTCTCCGCCGAACTCGGCCGCAATGCGACCGTTCATTCCATCGACTGGCCGGGTTACGGAGACAGTGGCGTTGTCCCCGATCCGAGCGCCTGTGGTTTCGCTGATCTGCTCCCAGAGATCCTGGAACAACTCGACGACGGTCCGTTCGTCCTCGTAGGCAATTCCGTCGGCGGCTTCGCCGCACTCCACACTGCTGCTCGACGCCCCGATCTCGTCCGTGGTCTCGTTCTCGTCAACACCGGTGGCTTCACTCCCCGGCTGCCGACGACGTTCCTCGCCTGTCGTCTGTTCGGTTCACCGCGAGTCGCACCGATCGCCATGCGACTGCTCCCCCGGCTCTACCTCCGACGTGACCACGACGCACGGCCGGATGCTGCCAACTGCTCAGTCCCGACGGTTCTGGTGTGGGGGACGAGGGATCTGATCTTTCCTTGGCGCATCGACAGTCGTCGCGCCAGGAAGGCGCTGCCGAACGCACAACTCATCAAGTTTCCATGCGGACACCAGTCGCATATCGAGATGCCCGAGGCGTTCCTCGCCGAGACGATCGGATTCATAAGTGGACCGGGGTGAAACTCCCGTGACGGTGCAGCGGCGAGGTCCAGGTTCGCGCGCTGGCGGAGATCATCCGACTCGACTCGAACTTCTCGAAGCTGCAGCAGCCATCGCCGGTTCCACGACACCCTGTTCGAGAGCATCAGGCACTCGACCGCAGGGATGACCGCCGGGCCCGAACGCGCCGCCGCTCGCATCGAGGGATTCCTCGATGGCAGTCGCGAGCAACCCACGGTTCGAGCGATGCTCCTCGAGGCGCAGTCGCTCCCCGTGATCACCGAACTCGTACAACAACGGAATAGCGACGCCGCTGCCGACCTGAGCAGCGATCTCAGAGGGTTCACCCCGCATCCGAAGGAAACGGCTCGACTGCTCGTGAGTGCAACGGTCGAGGTTGCCATGCAGGAACTCTCCGCCGGACGACGCCTCCAGCGTCTCCGCTCGGCACTCCTCGACCTCATCCCGAAGAAGAAGTCCGCTCAAGCGTGAAGGGGTTCAGAGTTCGTATCTGTACACATTTGTATTCGGCCCGTCGTTAGAAATCGGACTCCATCGGAGGAAGGTCCTCGACGTCGGCGAGATCACGTAGGCGACCGGTCGCCGTCTTGTTCGTTCGCAGGTCGTCAACGGAGAGGAACGGAACCTCCACCCCTCCGATCTCGACGAGAATCCGATTCTCGAACGCTGCCCGGAACTCCAGCCCGGTGGCAAACGTCAGCAGATCAATGCGCTGCGGTTCACGGCCGAGCTGGATGATCACTCCCGGTTCGAGGAAATCGATCGCTTCGAGTCCCAGAGATCCGAACCCGAATTCATCGAGAGCCTCAAGGATCCGATCAGCATTCTCCGGATCGGGCCAGACCCAGACATCGAGATCCTTGGTGTACCGGGGATGGCCATGCACAGCGAGCGCGTAGCCGCCGATGATCAGGAAACGAACGTCATGCTGGACGAACGATTTCAAGAACTCTTGGAAGTCTCGATTCAGATCCACATACCCACCCGTGATGTTCGCGACGCAGTTGCTCGACCGCGTCGATGCGCTCTTCGATGGGCCGCGTCAGCCAGTAACGCCATGGCTCGTCCGGTTCACCGACGACCTTCCTCGTCACGACTCTCTCGACTGATGCCATGCCTGAATCCTACCTTCAAGGTCTGCTCATGGGACGGGCGCCGCTCACTCTTCGAGGCTGAATCGGTACACATTTGTATCACGGGCAACAAATCCGATGCGCTGGTACAAACGATTTGCTGCTTCCCGGCTCGGTCGTGACGTGAGATCAACTGTCTTTGCACCGAGTTCGCGCGCCCGATCAAGCGCTGCGCGATTCAACAATTCGCCCACGCCATAACCACGCGCGGCCTCGTCAACAACAACATCTTCGATCCACGCCCGAACGCCAGTTGGGATGCGGAACCACGCCAACGTCAAGCTTCCCAAGATTCGATCATCAGCATCACGGTCAACCGCCAGCAGCAACACGCTGGCCTCTGACTCGCAGATTGAGGCCAGTTCCGTCTCGGTCGGCGCCGGATTTGTTGAGGACAACTGCGGGGTGAGTCGGGCAAACGCCTCGACTAATTCCGGTGTTACATCAGTAGCCTCGATGATCTGCACGCTCGCCATCGAACCAGCGTAGACACCGATACCCTCTCCGGAATGCCGGAGACCTCAGGCCACTCTCTTCCCCACTTACGCTGGACCCAGCCCGCCAATGTGAGCGGCCCGGTGCTGCTTGTTGCGTTCGGCGGTTGGAACGATGCCGGCGACTCCGCAACTACCGCAATCGATTTTTTGGCCGAGCAATGGTCAGCGATCGCGTTTGCCGATATTGACCCTGAAGTATTTTACGACTTCACTGTCACTCGGCCCGAAGTGCGAGTTGATTCTGATGGCGTTCGCCGAATCGATTGGCCCACCAACGAATTTCGCTCGGCTCGCATCACCCCGGAAGGCACTGACGTTATTTTGCTATCGGGAATTGAACCACAATTGAAATGGCGGACCTTCTGCGAGCACGTGATCGGCGTTGCCGTCGCTACCAATGCGCGCATGGTAGTTACTTTGGGTGCTCTTCTGGCTGAGGTGCCGCATTCGCGACCCGTTTCGGTATTTGGCGCGACGTATGACGATGCCAGTACTAACGAACTTGATCTTCTTCCTTCGCGATACCAAGGACCAACCGGCATCACTGGCGTATTACACAACTCCTGCCGTGAGGCCGGTATTCGTTCCGCCGCGTTTTGGGCGGCTGTTCCTACCTATGTGCCGTCAGCTTCTTCGCCGAAAGCGGCCTTAGCGCTCGTTGATCGCACCGCGCGACTACTCAACATCACCATTGACACCACTGAATTGAAATTTGCTACCGATGCCTATGAGCACCAGGTCTCATCGCTTGTGGCTGAAGACGATGAAACTACCGAGTACGTCGCTCATCTTGAACAGCGTTATGACGAAGAACCCGATGGCTTTACCGATGCTGAAAGTCTTGTCGATGAAGTCGAACGCTTCCTGCGCGATCAGGACTAGCTAGTCCTCGTCAGTGAGTTCACTAAGAAGGTGATCGCCCTGCCACACCGGCGTGCGAGGGTGATCGAAGTGAACATCGACGTTTGCACCGCTAAAGGCATGGGCCGCAAGTGGACCCCAAAGATCCTGCCCAACAGCCATTTGGGGAAGATTATCGAGTGCAAAAAATCCGACGTCATTGGTTTCAAGCGGATGCGCCTTCAACTCGCCGCCAGTGGCTCGGCAATGAAACACCAATGAATACAGCGGCACACTCGTGAATCGCCGGCGCAAGCCGTCGTATACCGCCAGCATCTGCACAACCTCACAATCGATGCCCGTTTCTTCGCTTACCTCTTTCACCGCAACCTCGGCGGGCGAATAACCGATATCGGCCCAGCCAGTTGGGTAGAGCCAAACTCCAGAATCAGACCGTTGTACAAGGAGAATTTCGTCGCGTTCGTTTTGCACAATCGCCCCGACCGCAACCTTTGGAGTTTGATACCCGGGAACGCCAACCCCGACGGACTTCATCCATTCGTGTACCAGCGTGTCTGCGTCATAAGTGCTGCCGGCAGCAACACGCATATCGGCTGCAACAGCGAGTATTTCTTCGAATCGTTCCTGTTCGTACAGGCTCTGGGTGAAGCCAAGTCCCGTTCGAGCCACGCCCGCAAGAGCCTCGCTCCAACGGATGAGTTCCTGTGGGGTCACTGGTTCAGCCATAGTCAAACGCTACCGGGCTCGGTTAGTGGCCGGAGGACTGCTCAAGTGAAAAAAGAAGTGAACGACGGATCTCGCCCAAATAGTCATGATCGGTGATCTTTCGGCCTTCGGAATCTCGTACATAGAACGAGTCGACGGCATCAGTGCCGATCGTTTGGATCTTGGCCGAGGTGATATCAAGATCAAGTTCGTGCAGTGCCCGAGTAATACGCCATAACACCCCAACGCCATCAGGGGCGCGAACTTCAAGGACTGTCGCATCGTGCGACAGTGCATTGTCGATAATGACTTCGGCGTGCGTCACCAAACCTGGAAGGCGGCGAGGCCGGCGATAGGCCTTCGAGCGTTCTTCTAGACGAGCGGCAAGAGCGAGACGACCATCGAGTGCTTTCTCAAGGTCGCGAATGACGCGATCCCAAGGTATCTCTGAATCGAAATTGCTCTGCACCCGGAATTGCTCGAGCGCCATCTGGTTCTCAGCCGAATGGGCAGCCGCCTCAAGAACGGTAAGGCCATTGAGCGATAGAACCCCTGCCACGCGAGAGAACAAACCCGGACGGTCGGGGCTAACGACCACAATCTGATCGTCTACCGCCTCAATAATTCGGCGCCGCTGCGAAAGTAAATCGCGCTGATGCGCACTCGGGAACCCTGTCTCTGTCGCATCGGCAACTAAACCTCCGGAAAGAACATGGGCAACTCGATCAACAAGCACACCGACCAGTTCCTCTTTCCACGAGCCCCATGCCGCAGTACCGGTGGCCAGTGAATCAGCCTCGGTGAGCGCGTCAAGCAAACGAAGACAGGTGAGCGAACCTACCAAGTCAGCAACCGACGTGATCGTTCCGTCATCGGACAGATCGCGACGAGTTGCGGTATCAGCCAACAACAAATGGTGACGACACATTTGCTGCAGCAGCAGCGTATCTTCGGTATCGAACCCCATACGGGGAGCGATCTCGGCGATGAGTTCAATTCCTACATCGGTATGGTCCCCCGGCCGACCCTTACCAATATCGTGCAGCAGCGTGCCGATCACCAACAGATCAGGCCGATCAACGCGATCAACGAACTCCGCCGAATTTGCTGCGGCTTCACACAGATGTCGATCAATTGTGAATCGGTGATAGGCGTTGCGCTGGGGCCGGCAACGAATGACTGACCATTCCGGGAAAATTGGTTCCCATAATCCGCGCTGATCAAGAGTTTCAACGACCTGAACCGCTGGCCGGCCTGCCAAGAAAAGCTCTACGAATAAATGACGGGCTTCCTCTGTCCACGGCGTCGTGAGCGGTTTTGAGTCAATGAGACGATCAAGCGTTAACCGTTCGATGCGCGCATCATTGCGAGCGGCAGTAACCGCAACTCGCAGTACAAGACAGGAGTCATTCGATGGATCGGCTCCTGCGGATAGCGCAACGGAACCATCTTGTACGACAACCCCTGCGAGCGCTTCCTCGTCTTTTCGCAGTTTCCTACGAGTCGGGCCATCTAGAAATGAGCGAGTTCGATACCATAATTCATCGCTTACCCACGCAATCGTACGAGCCGCCGTTGAGAGCGCACGCATGAGCACATCGGCATCATCGAAGCCGAGTGCAGCAGCAACCGCATCTTGTTCCTCTAAGAAAAGAATGTCCGAATGCTTGCCGGTACGCCTTTGCAACTCGACTCGGGCAGAAAGCACAACTTCATACGCTTCGGTAATTGCTTCGTTGTCACCGGGAAGGAGCGAGATGCCCGCAAGTTCTGCCCAGCCAATGGCATGGACATCGCGCAAACCTCCACGGCCATTTTTAAGGTCGGGTTCGAGCAGAAATGCAACCTCACCGGCCTCGTTATGACGTCGACGAACGCGCACATCCATTTCGTCTAGCCATCGCTTTGATCTTTTGCGCCAAAGCTCGAGGCCTTTCGACGCCAGTTCCTGCGACAAGCGTTCGTCGCCAGCCAGGTGACGGACAGAAAGAATTGCTGTCGCAGTGTCAAGGTCATCAGCGGCAAGCGACAACGTCTCTTTGACCGTGCGCACCGCATGACCGAGTTTTATTCCTTCATCCCATATCGGATACCAGATGCTTTCGGCCAACTCGCCAACGTTGAGTTTCGAATCATGCAAGAGGTACACGTCGATATCGCTGCCGGGCGACAGTTCCGCCCGGCCATAACCGCCTACGGCAACAAGGGCAGCCCCGGTATCCGGTCCTTGCCCGTTTTCCCAAAGTTCGCACAACCACTCATCGACATTTGACGCCGAAAGTGAGCAGAACGAAACACCTCGATTAGTCGGATCCTTCAGAAGTGCTATTCGGTCGAACCGGGGGGTCATGTCAGGCGTTGCAACCAGCGGAGAAATTAGATGGCTTCGTCATTCAGCTCACCGGTCCGGATACGAATGATCTTGTCGATCGATGAAATCCAAACCTTGCCGTCGCCGATCTTGCCCGTACGAGCAGCCTGGACGATGACCTCGGCCACTTGGTCGGCGATTTCGTCAGGCACCACGGTTTCGATCTTGACTTTCGGGAGAAGGTCCACCACGTATTCGGCGCCGCGGTACACCTCGGTCTTGCCGCCTTGGCGGCCGAAACCCTTCACTTCATCGACCGTCATGCCGTGGAGACCGGCCGCTTTGAGCGCGTCTTTCACATCGTCGACTTTGTGGGGCTTGATGATTGCAGTCACAAGCTTCATAGGAGGCACCGTAGCCCTTTCGCTAGGGATCGCAGCCAAATGGCAACGAACTCATTCAGTTGATGTTCAGATCGGGGATCAAATTCGATCCATGCTGCCCGTACTGCCGAAGCTGTAGGCCGTTTCCGCGTGCTGGCTGTAGTCGAGACCTTCGTTTTCTTCTTCTTCGGTCACACGCATACCGATTGTCTTGTCGATCCCCTTCGCAATGATGAATGACATTACGAACGAGAACACGAAGGTGGCAGCAGAGGCGACAAACTGGAACCACAGCAGTTTTGCGTCTCCACCGGTGAAGAGACCCTCGTTTTCAACAATTGGGTTGATCGCAGAATCTGCAAAGAATCCGAGAAGAAGAGCCCCCACTAAACCTCCGACCAAGTGGACTCCCACGACATCAAGGCTGTCGTCATATCCAAACTTGAACTTCAGTTGAATGGCAAGAAGGCACAGCACCCCAGCGGCGAATCCAATCAAAATGGGTGCCATACCGCCCACAAAACCAGCGCAGGGGGTGATCGCAACAAGCCCCGCAACTGCACCAGATGCTGCACCGAGCGTGGTTGGTTTGCCATCCTTAATGCGCTCAAACAATAACCACCCGAGCATTCCCGCAGATGCCGCCAAAAAGGTATTCATAAGTGCAGTTGCGGCAATTCCGTTTGCGCCAAGCGCTGAGCCAGCGTTGAAGCCAAACCAACCGAACCACAAAATGCCGGTTCCAAGCATGGTGAACGGCAGGTTGTGCGGGTGCATTCCTTCGCGCGGCCAGCCCTTACGCTTCCCTAAAACGATAATGACGGCAAGAGCAGCAGCACCGGCGTTGATGTGCACGACCGCTCCGCCAGCAAAGTCGAGAGCCCCGAGTTTGGCCAACCAGCCGCCACCAAAGACCCAGTGAGCTACCGGCGCGTAGACCAGCACGAGCCAGATCGCAATGAAGATTGCGTAGGCCTTGAACTTGAGGCGATCCGCCGTGGCCCCGGTGATGAGTGCAGGAGTGATGACGGCAAAGGTCATTTGATAGGCACAGAACAACACAAACGGAATGGTGAGAGCAAACGCCTCATCTCCCGCAGTGGCATTGATGTTGCGCATCCATGCGAAGTCCAGATTGCCGATGAAACCACCATCGCCAAAGTTGCCGAAGGCCAACGAAAATGCGATCGTGACCCAAATAATGGCCATAAGCCCCATAGCGAAAAAGTTCTGCATCAGCATGCCAAGCACGTTCTTCGCTCGAACCATACCTCCGTAGAAGAAGGCGAGCCCGGGCGTCATAAACAGCACCAGCCCAGTAGCGATGAGCATCCATGCGGTATCACCGGCATCAATCATGGTCATTCCTTCCGAAACTTCATTGCGCCAGGAAAGCGCAAGATCTGCGAAAGATTGCCGTCAGGATGTTTCTTAACCGTGCCTTGATTGTTTCTATTGCGTGAACGATGGCTCTTGTGATCTGAAAAGAATCAGCCGTGATCAAGCGCTCGGCGTCGAGCCAAGAAAACATGGGCCTTGGCCGCACCCCAGACCAGGCCCGCTTCTTGCAGGTCTGGGTCGAGGTCACCAAATGAGCCTGGAGTCAGATCGTAGGCATCCTCGGGAAACATCGCTTTCGCCGACTCATCTCGGCGAACGGGAGCAACCCCAGCGCTACGAAGGATCTCGGTGGGGAAACGCACTGCTCGGCGGACTATTTCGAGCGGGCCGATTCGTTGATCAGAAATATCCAACTCGAGGAGCGCTCGGACCTGCGGAGCGACCTCATTTGCTGCCGTCACACCTGCCGCAGTCGCCTGTTGACGAAGCACACCCGTGACCATCACGCCTGACCGCTCGCAGGTTCCGATCACTGATCGCACGACCCACGGACCAATCGCTGACGACACACCATCGGCAAGGGCGCTGGCAAACGCTTGAAGTTTTTCAAGGTCCTCGGAAGAAGGACCGGTTGTACTACTCATAGCTTGAGTGCGGCATTGAGATTGCCTGAGCGCAATCCTTCGAGATCAAGAGTGGCGTAGCGGTAGCCACACGATAAGACCGCTTCAACGACCTCACCCCTTTGCTCCAGAAGTAAAGAAAATTCCTCAAGAGGAACTTCGATGCGGGCAGTATCGCCGTAATGGCGCACCCGAAGTTTCTTCAACCCGAGTGCTTGCAAGGCTGCTTCAGTGCGCTCAACACGAGACAGCACTGAAACCGTCACTGCGGTTCCGTAGGGAACGCGCGATGACAAACATGCAGCAGCGGGTTTGTCCCATGTGCGCAGTCCAAGACGTCTTGATGCTTCTCGAACCATTGGTTTTGTAAAGCCTGAGACAACCAAAGGAAAAAGTGCGCCACGTTCTGACGCGGCGCGTTGGCCTGGCCGATGATCAACAAGATCGTCAAGGTTCACACCTAAAACCGCGATCGCACCCCGACTTGCGGCAATCGGTTCGATGACATCCATGAGAGCGGTCTTGCAATGAAAGCAGCGCTCGCCGTCGTTGCGCAGATAGTCAAGGTTTTCCAGTTCTGTGGTTTCGACCTCAAAAAAGTTCAATGCCCACTCGTTGGCGAGGTCGACACACTCCTTGCGCTCACTCTGTGCCAAAGACGGCGAAACCGCTGTCACGACTCGGCAGTGCTCTGCACCTAAGACTTCATTGGCAACAAATGCCAAAAGTGCAGAATCGGCTCCGCCGCTGAACGCCACGACAACGCTTTCGAGCTGGCGTAGTTCTTCGCGTAACCGATCAAGGGCGGCGGCGAGATCGTCGCTGAAGTCGGCCGAGGTCATTGAAAAATCAGTCAATGCCGAGTTGCGAGAGGACCTGCTCAACGGGCGCAACCATGCCCGTATAGAACGGCCCGAACTCGGCATAAAGCGCCGACGCGGTATCGAACCGCATTGTGTAGACAACTTCTTTGAGATCATCGGGCGCAGTTGCGAAAAGAGTGACGCCCCACTCGTAATCATCGAGGCCGGCGGAGCCAGTTACAACCTGCACAACTCGACCGGCAAAGTTGCGACCGGAAGCGCCATGTTCGTACATGAGTTCTTTGCGTTCGTCGTAAGGAAGCGTGAACCAGTTGTGCGCATCGCCGCGTTGTTTTGACATTGGGTAGAAGCACCAAGCCGGCTTATCTTCCGGCGGAAGTGAGGGGGTGAGTCGGGCGGAACGCTGAGGCTCAGGCACGCCTTGGGCGTATTCAGAAAGTTCGGTGAGCGAAACGTAGGAGTCGACAATTTCGAGACCAGCATTTTGCAACTCAGCCTGAAGCCTGCGGATTCGCCACATGTCGTACCCGAGGGCCATAAAGGCAAGGTCGGCCTTGTGTCCAAGAATGGCGACAGTAACAACTTGATCACCCTCGGCCTGCGCTGATTTGACCGCGACCGTTATCGCCTCGGCGTCGACCAACGGGGTGATCTTGCAGAACAGGTGGACAACAGCCATGCCGATCTTGGGGGAAACGATGTCAGTCACAACGAGGAGTCTACGGCGCAACCCAATGCCTTAGTCCACGCCGCAGTCACTGCTCAATCAAAGGACTTCGGCCGGCGAAATACTCACGATGGCGTTGTAGTCGGGTACTCGAGAGGCAGATTCCCGGTGCTCGGGACCTGAAGGGATCAACACGTTTCCCTCGGGCCAAAACACTTGCAATGAACGCTGGGCCAGGCTCGTCACCAAGAGACGCCCCGTATATTCTCCCGTTTCCGATCGGAGCGTTGCCAAATCTCCGTTGGCAAAACCCAAAGCGGTTGCGTCGACAGCGTCAATGAAGATCGCATCGCGACCTGCTCCCGTAAACGGATCAAGTTCGCCCTGAACCATCGTGTTGAACTGCTTGCCGCGCCGAGTCGCCACGGTGAACATTCCTTCGGGAAGATCAAGTGAGGGCCGAGTCAGCACACTGAATTGACCCCGACCGTTGGGCGTCGGGAACACACCGCCTTCACAAAGATGCGGACCGCCCCACTGCACTTCGTCACCAGTCTTGGCCAAGGATTCAATCCCCGCATATGCCGGAACGACACTTGCGATTTCTTCCCGTAACTGTTGGTTATCGCGCCAAGAAAAGGCTTCTGAAGTCTCCGGCCTCACACGTGCAGCGATTTCAGAGAATAAACGCCACTCACTTCGCGCTTCACCAACTTCTCGGGGTATCTCGGGTGAGAAAACAATGCGACGTTCGGTCGTCGTCTCAGTGCCACCACCCTCTTGCTCATAACGAGTGCTCACCGGCAGAACAATGACGTCATCACCCGGTATCAGCATCTGCGAGCTCAGAACAATGTCTTGGTGCACACGAAGGGGAACATGTTCAAGTGAGCGTTCAACCGACCGGGGGTCGGGAAGCGCTTCCAGGAAATTGCCGCCGGACATCCACAGCACATCAAGATCCCCTGCCAACGCCGCTTCGGGCATTTCCGCTGCCGTCATTCCGGCGCGGGCTGGTACTTCGAACCCCCATTGTTGAGAAAGTGCTGCGGCATTTGCTTGATTGGGTTCTAGACCACCCGGCAATGCGGTTGCATAGGCGCCCATTTCTGCGCCGCCTTGCACCCCACTGTGACCACGCAGTGGCATAAGTCCTGCGCCGTTGCGACCGACATTGCCACGAGCTAGCGCCAGATTGACAATGCCACGCACTCCTTCACCGGCGTGCTTGTGCTGCGTGATACCCATGGACCACAGAAGGATTGCTGCGCTTGCGTTGGCGTACTCATCGACAAACGAGTCAAGTTGCGACATAATTAGGCCCGCCTCGGCGAGGAGTTCTTCGTAAGTCAGTCCCGCAAGGTGGGCAACAACCTCATTCCAATTCTCGGTGTGGTCGTTGATAAATGCATGGTCAACCTCATTGCGTTCAAGAAGCCGCTTCAACGCAGCGTCAGCAAACGCAACATCGCCACCCGGTCGGACGGGAATATGTAAGTCGCACATCTTCGTTCCGAACAGCGCTGACTCAGTAGTTGAGGGTACCCAGTAGTTTTCGAGACCCGGTTCTAAGAATGGGTTGATCACTACCACTCGCGTTCCCGTCATACGAGCCTTATAGAGGTACTTCATGAAAACAGGTTGATTGTTAGCAGGGTTCGCGCCCCAGATCACCACCAAATCAGTTGTAAACAAATCTGATAGCGAACATGTTGTTGCTGCGATGCCAACGGTGGCTTTCAGCGCAGTAGTCGATGGCGCATGGCAGATGCGCGCGGCAGAGTCAACATTGGCGATACCCATTGCCCGCGCCGCTTTGCCTGCTGCGTAATACGTCTCGTTGGTGATTCCCCTGCTGGTAATGAACATGCCAACACGATCAGGGTCGGTAGCGCGTAACCGATCGGTAACGACATCAAGTGCTTCATCCCAAGAGATTTGCGTAAACCCGCGTTCTCCTCGACGGCGGCGCATGGGATGGGCAAGCCGGCCAAGATCGCGGAGTTGCTTTCCTGACTTCAGTCGAAGACTGGCGACATCCCGAAAAGCAGAATCATCAATCGGATCAGCACAATTGATTTCGAGAAGTCGAAGGCGTGTTAGGCAGAGGTGTACATCGTCCATTGTCCAGTCGTGAAGACCAGCTACACCGAGCGCGCAACCATCACAAACCCCTTGAGTCAAAACCTTCCACGCGTAACGACCATTGCGTCGATTGGCCCATGCGATCTTCACCATATCGAGGTGATGAAACGGTTTATGGAGACCAATGCCGAACGGGCGAGGGCTGACCCAAAATTTTGGATTAATGCGCTTCATACCGCTACCGCTCCTACTCGCTCAATCCCGGACCGCAGTACAAATTACAAGCACCGTCACGAACAAAACCAACAAGTGTCATTCCTGCCACCGATGCAGTTTCAACGGCAAGTGCCGACGGCGCCGACACAGCGATCATGGCTTCGAATCCTGCTGCCCACGCTTTTTGCACGATATCGAATGACGCGCGGCCACTAACAAAGATCGCATGATCGCGAGCCGGAAGTTTTGATTCAAGTAAGAGACTGCCAATGACTTTATCGACCGCATTGTGGCGACCAATGTCTTCCCGAACCAAAAGCGGCACACCATTGCGATCAAACGCCGCAGCCGCGTGCACACCACCAGTGCGATCGAACAGTTCCTGCTGCGATCGGACGTGGTCGATCACGCTCAGCATTGCGGCAACAGACCACGGTTCGTACGCCGGCAGCGGGGCGAGACGTTCCGTGAGTTGTTCAATCTGTGTCGAGCCGCAAATGCCACAGGACGAGGTTGCCGTCGACAATCGAGGAGAGGGTTCGGGCGCTCGTCCCCCCGAGTCCACGCTGACAACATTAAATTCAGTGTCTACAGCGCTACCGGTTGCGCAATAGCGACAACTTTCAATTTGAGCATCTCCGAGTAACCCTTCGCTGAAACACCAACCGGCTGCGAGTTCAAAATCGTGTCCTGGGGTGCGCATTGTGGTTGCGACGGTGACTCCGTCGAGACGAATTTCAAGGGGCTCCTCGACGATCACATCTTCTGGTCGACGACCTCCGTCGATCTCGCCGCCATCAACAAAACGACGGGCAATCACGTTCTCGGATCGTCGATGTCCCATGTTCATACGCTACCCGCACGCGAAACGGGCGCCCCAAAGGACGCCCGTTTCCACAGCACGAAAAAAGCGATCAGTAGTCGCCCATGTCTGGCATTCCGCCGCCGCTGTCTGGCTTGTCGGCGATAACAGCTTCGGTCGTCAGGAACAGTGCAGCGATAGACGCTGCGTTTTGCAGTGCCGAGCGGGTCACCTTGGCGGCGTCGATGATGCCAGCCTTCACGAGGTCTTCGTACTCGCCGGTGGCTGCATTGAGCCCTTCAGATGCACCCTTCATTGACAGCACCTTGGCGACGACTACGCCACCTTCAAGGCCAGCGTTCGTTGCAATCTGCTTGATGGGTTCTGCAAGGGCGTGAGCAACAATGCGAGCACCAGTTGCTTCATCGGCATCGAGCGTCTTGGCGAGCTCGAGCACCTTGGCCTGGATACGAAGCAGCGTGACGCCACCACCAGCAACGACACCCTCTTCGATGGCGGCCTTCGTGGTACTCACTGCGTCTTCGATGCGGTGCTTTTTTTCCTTCAGTTCAACTTCAGTGGCTGCACCAACCTTGAGAACAGCGACGCCTCCCGAAAGCTTGGCCAGACGTTCCTGTAACTTTTCACGGTCGTAATCAGAATCGGTTCGGTCGATTTCAGCTTTGATTTGAGCAATACGTGCGTTGATATCGGCTTCGTCGCCAGCGCCTTCAATGACGGTGGTTTCGTCCTTCGAGATGACGATCTTGCGAGCCTCGCCGAGAAGATCGAGCGTGGCGTTCTCAACTTTGAGGCCGATGTCTTCGGTAATGACCTGACCGCCGGTGAGGATGGCGATGTCCTGCATCATTGCCTTACGACGATCACCAAAGCCCGGAGCCTTTACGGCAACAGAATTGAATGTGCCGCGAATCTTGTTGACGACAAGGGTCGCAAGCGCTTCGCCTTCAATGTCTTCGGCAATGATCACAAGTGGGCGCGATGACTGCATGACCTTTTCAAGAACCGGAACAAGGTCACGCACAGCGGTGATCTTCGAACCGACGAAAAGAATGTAGGGATTTTCGAGCGAGGCTTCCATGCGGTCGGTATCGGTCACGAAGTAGGGCGAGATGTAGCCCTTGTCGAAGCGCATACCTTCGACGAGATCCATCTCCATACCGAACGTGTTCGACTCCTCGACAGTAATGACGCCGTCCTTACCGACCTTGTCGATAGCTTCAGCAATCATCGAACCAATTTCAGGGTCGGCAGCCGAGATACCGGCAACCTGCGCGATCTGGCTTTTGTCATCGACTTCGACGGCAACTGCGTGAATACCTTCGACGGCAACAACAACCGCAGCCTCAATGCCCTTCTTAAGTGACATCGGGTTGGCGCCGGCAGCAACGTTGCGAAGGCCAGCACCGACCATTGACCAGGCGAGAACCGTAGCGGTGGTGGTGCCATCGCCGGCAACGCTGTCGGTCTTCTTGGCTACCTCTTTGACCAATTCAGCGCCGATGCGCTCGTACGGGTCTTCGAGATCGATTTCTTTTGCGATCGACACGCCATCGTTGGTGATTGTTGGTGCGCCCCACTTCTTGTCGAGCACCACGTTGCGACCCTTTGGGCCGAGGGTGACGCGTACCGCGTCGGCGAGTTGGTTCATGCCACGCTCAAGACCACGTCGGGCGGTCTCGTCGAATTCGATGATCTTGGCCATCGTTTCTTCCTCTCGGGTTTGCTGAATCGGCCCAACGGATGTGAGCCAAAGGGGGATTTCTGCCGAATTGCCAGCACAAAGGCGTTAGCACTCTCGGTCAGAGACTGCTAACAGGAAACCACCGAATGAGCGGAACCGCAACCTGAGAATGGAAGTCCCTTGTGAAACCCGGCAATGGGGTGGCAGAGTCAGGCTCCGCCGGCCACGGCTTGCATGATTGAGACGGTGACGCCATCGGGAACGACCGTGTCGAGGCCTTCCATGAAGCGCACGTCGTCGTCGTCAACAAACAGGTTGACGTACCTCACCAGGCTGCCATCATCAGACAGGAGCTTGGAGGAAAAACCCGGATACGCCGATTCGAGGCTGGCCAAAACCTGCGAAACCGTGGCCCCTTCGACCGAAACGGTCGATTGGCCTGAGGTGAGGGGGCGAAACACTGGTGGAACTCGAACGGTGACGCTCATAGCGGAGACCTCGGGAGTGGGTGTCGAACGAAGCTGAATCCTAGCGACCGCTCGACTCAGGTCACCTATTGCCAGACCATTCAGCCGCTGAGGCCTCGGCGGAACCTCGCTTGACACTGCCCAACACTGCCCGACAGCTCTTCGGCCTTGCCCCCGGGGCCAGTCTCGCCAACGATGGGGGCTGTGAGTTCACACCGCACTTATCTCGCCACGGCCTTCGATCTTGATGCGCTCGTGGCGGCCAAGGGTGCAACAACGGTGTCGGTATGCATTCCTGCACGAAACGAAGAGTCCACTGTTGGGCAGATCGTTGAGCGTATTCGCACAAAACTTGTCGATGCCTATCCGCTCGTTGATGAAGTTGTGGTTGTTGATGATCACTCGACCGATAACACGGCGAAACAAGCACGAACTGCAGGAGCAACGGTTGTCGATGCATCTCAAGTTTTGATCGAACACGGTTCCGGCCACGGAAAGGGTGAGGCGCTTTGGAAATCACTGTTCGCCTCAACCGGAGACATCATCGTTTGGTGCGATGCTGATGTGCGCGATTTCAGCACACGTTTTATTTCTGGCCTTCTCGGTCCTCTACTTGCAGACGCCTCAATTGGTTTCGTGAAGGGCTTTTATGAGCGACCCGTTGACGGTCAGGTGCGAGGTGGCGGCCGCGTCACCGAACTCGTGGCGCGCCCACTTCTGACTATGTGCTTTCCTGAAATCGGCGACATCGTGCAACCACTTTCCGGTGAATACGGTGGTCGTCGCGAAGTTCTCGAACAACTGCCCTTTGTCGAGGGTTACGGCGTCGATATCGCAATGCTTATAGACATCGTGAATCAATTCGGTGCCGACACCATTGCGCAGGTTGATCTCGGCGCACGCGTGCATCGCAACCGGCCCCTGCATGAACTTTCACCGATGGCCGCTCAAGTCATGCAGGCGGCAATGCGCAGAATCCAGCCCGGTCTCGTGCCCGATACGTTCAGACTGAGCCCCCCAGATTTAGAAGCCCACGAAATCACCTACGCCGAGCGACCGGCCCTCGTCACAATCGATTCCTACCGCCAGAAGCACCCTCGCCTTTCGAGCTAA
Organism: Acidimicrobiales bacterium; assembly: GCA_040882655.1. GTDB lineage: Bacteria > Actinomycetota > Acidimicrobiia > Acidimicrobiales > Acidimicrobilacustridaceae > Acidimicrobilacustris. Next base: position 5,585 of record JBBEAV010000042.1, on the reverse strand, counting down.
TTTTTCGCGCCCACAATCCGAGCCATTTTCAACCTCATTTGCAATCGCTCTGACCTACAGTTTTGCGATGGACTTTGGAATCATCTTTGCTAATACCGGCGCCTACGTTTCATCTGAGGGCGCGATTGCAATGGGTCAGTGCGCCGAGGCCAACGGCTTCGAAAGCGTATGGACAGTCGAGCATCCAGCCGTTCCAAAGGGATACGAAAGCGAGTACCCCTACTCTCGAGACGGGAAGATGCCCGGGGATGAGACCGCTCCGATCCCTGACCCGCTTCTTTGGCTTACTTGGGTTGGCGCGCATACGACCACATTGAAACTCGCAACGGGGGTGGTGATTCTTCCATTGCGCAATCCTGTTGTCTTCGCCAAAGAATGCGCCACGCTTGACATGCTCACCGGCGGGCGCTTCGTTCTCGGTGTTGGTGTCGGTTGGTTGCATGAAGAGTTCGACGCCATTGGCGTCGAATGGGAAGACCGCGGCGCCCATACTGACGATTCCATCCATGCCCTGCGCGCGCTTTGGAACAACGAGGTCGCTTCCTACAACGGGACCCACACCTCATTCACTGATATTTACTCATTTCCTAAACCAGCGAATAACAGCATTCCGGTTGTGGTTGGTGGTCATTCCAAGCCTGCGGCACGACGCGCGGGCCGGTTCGGCGACGGGTTTTTTCCCGCCGACCCGCGCAAATTACCTGAATTGCTTCCCGTTATGCGAGCAGCCGCCGAGGAAGCGGGGCGCGACCCAAACTCAATCGAGATCACCACGGGTGGTCCTCCCGATGTCGACACGATCAAGATCCTCGCCGACCTCGGAGTCACTCGTATTCTTGTCCCACCGCTGGCGATGCACCCTAAAAAACTGCCGGAAGCAATGGGCAAGTTTGCCGACGACGTGATGGCAAAGTTCTGAACCAGCAGCCGAGCTTGCGTTAACGGCTAACAAATTGAAGTGCGATTTCGATAGCGCATTCAGTTGGATTTTCGAACGAGCGTGTGTCGCCAAATCGTTCAACCATTGACACCACTGTGAGACCTGTGGGAAGTGGCGGCAGCGGTTCGAGCACTTCGCCCACAATTGCCAGGCACGGAACATCAAGTTCGGCGCATAACGCCGCCACGCCGCCAACTACTTTTCCGTCAAAAGACTCGTCATCAAGAAAGCCTTCACCGGTAATCACTAGGTCGGCGCCTTCGATCAGTTCATCAAGCCCGACCTCCTCAGCGATGAAATCAAATCCACTCACGAGTTGTGCGCCGACGGTGAGTAAGCCTCCGGCCAATCCCCCTGCGGCTCCCGAGCCATCCACATCGGTGACGTCAACGCCAGTCTCTATTTGGAACACCTGCGCGAGACGCTCCAACCGGCGTCGCAGAAGTGCAACCTGCGAAGGCGATGCTCCTTTCTGCGGAGCGAAGACCTCTGCGGCATCAACAAAGTGTGTGCGAACATCGCAAGCAACAACTAGATCAACACCACGAAACCGTTGTGTCGGATGCATCGCTTTTAACGCCCCTAGGCCGCCATCAGTGGTGGCGGAACCTCCGACCCCAATCACAATGCGTCGCGCTCCAGCTTCAACAGCAGCAATAAGTAGTTCGCCAACGCCGCGAGTGGTGGCTTCGATGGCATCATTCGCTTCGGCGCCGCCGGCAAGTACCAAACCAGAGGCGGAGGCCATTTCAATGATCGCAGTGCCTTTCGCTAAGCGCCATCCCGCTTCAACGGGATCGCCAAGGGGCCCTGTCACTGTTGTTCTTCGGTTGGTACCACCCAGAGCATCAAGAAATCCTTCGCCACCATCAGCCATAGGTCGCGCTGCAGCGTCGTGGCCGGCACTCGTCAGCGCACCGCTCATCGCTTCAGCCAGCGCTGACGCGCTCACTGTTCCTTTGAACTTGTCGGGAGCGACAACGACTCGCATGACGTAAGTAGAGCAGGGTTAGGTGCCGCAAGGTCGAAGTGTGTCGCTATTTAAGATCAGTGCCCGCCATAACAAGAACCGTGGCCCCGGCCAGTTCTGCCGGCGGCGGTGCTGTCATCTGCAAAACTTGATCAGCGTTGAACCCCAGTACCGCAGCGACTGCTTGCGCATCGCCCTGCGCTCCGGGCTGGTAGTAGATAGTGGTTCGATCTTGAACTTGCGACGCATCACCAACTAAGACTTCGGTGTAGCCCGCAACCTGCAGACGTTCGCGAGTTTTTGTCGCCAAGTTCTGAATGTTGGCAGCGTTCACTACTTTGACTTTGACGCTGGCTGGTGGGTTGGTGAGAAGCGTTGTGGTGGTGGTCTCGACAACGATGGCCGCTGATGCTCCACCGTCGGTGCGCTCTGAGATTTCCGGAGATCCTGATCCGTAGCCTTTTGTGAGCAAAAGCAGGCCAACCACGACCGCAGCGACCACGATGATGACACCGTTTCGCGCTCTGCGTCCTTCATCGAGGTCGTCGGAGGCGGGGGTGTCTGTGGCCATTTTCAGGACCCGGGCGGTTCGCTGGCCTGTTGCTGGGCGGTCTCTTGGCGGGCACGACGGCGACGGTCACGCAGCCGGCGAAGGCGGCGAACACCAAGCGGGTCGTACTCGTAAGCCTCGGGGCTTTCAAGCAAATGCCCGAGGATTTCGTAGTAGCGACTGGCCGACAGTTCGAAGCGCTCTTGGATGAGCGTCTCCTTGGGGCCGGTTTCATGCCACCAACTGCGCTCGAAATCAAGAATTGCTTGGTCGCGCTCTGTGAGTTCCATCGCCGTTGATGTTCGCCGCCCAAACGCTCGAGCGCAAGCACCCTCGCGTAGAACTTCATCAGGTCACGCGGCCACACCCCTGACCGGGCTTTTCATCAAACCGCTAGGGTCGCCCTCGCTCGGCAAAGGGGAGTCATGGGACCACTTGAAGGCGTCACAATCATCGAACTCGCAGGTTTAGGAGCGCTGCCCTATGGCACGCTCAAACTCGCCGATATGGGCGCCGATATTATTCGTGTGCACCCACTGCATGAGGTGCCTGCTGGCGACAAGCCCACCGAACGTCACAGTGAATTCGATCGCGGACGCCGTTCGATCGCTATTGACCTCAAAAATCCTGATGGCGTTGCGCTTCTCAAGCGACTTGTCGAAAAAGCTGACGTGTTTTGCGAAGCTTTTCGGCCTGGCGTTTGCGAGCGGCTGGGCATCGGCCCCGATGACTTGATGGCCGTCAACCCCAAACTGGTTTACGGCCGTCTCACTGGCTGGGGCCAAGAGGGCCCGCTTTCTCATACTGCTGGTCATTCGCTCAACTACGAGGCCATGACCGGAGCAATCGGCTCCATCGGCTCCGAGGGCATGGCGCCAGTTCCGATGCTGCAGGTATTCGGTGATTTTGCCGGTGGAGGTATGCATCTTGCCTTCGGTGTGGTGTGCGCCTTGTTCGAGGCACAGAGTTCAGGAAAAGGTCAAGTCATTGATGCTGCGATGGTTGACGGTGTGATGTCCACCTTCCAAGTGTTCTACGGCATGACTCGTACTGGATTTCATACCGGCCCAGTCGGTACCAACTTGTTCGACGGTGGCGCCCCTTTTTATAACGTGTACGAAACTGCCGACGGGAAGCACGTCACCGTTGCGCCGATCGAAGCAAAGTTTTACGCGCAACTCCTCGAGAAACTCAGTATTGACCCTGCATCTCTCCCCGAACAGAACGACTCGAGCAGGTGGCCTGAAATTCGTCAGCGATTTGCTGAGGTTTTTCGCACCAAGACTCGCGACGAATGGTCGGCGCTACTTGAAGGCACCGACGTTTGTTACGCGCCGGTGCTCTCGTTTGCTGAAGCCGAGCAGCACCCCCACAACGTTGCGCGCGGCAACTTCGTTCCGGTTGAGGGCTCGGTTCCGCAATTGCTTCCTGCGCCCCGACTCAGTCGCACTCCGGGTGAATTGCGACCTACCTACGCGTATCCGGGCTGCGATAGCGAAACCGTGCTGGCCGAGTTCGGCCTCGGAGCCGACGAAATCAGCAGCCTGGCCAACGCCGGCGTTATTGCCTGGTGAGAGCCCGAGGAGGGAATCGAACCCTCGACATCCTGTTTACAAGACAGGTGCTCTGCCGACTGAGCTACCCGGGCGGAAACATTAAGGTTAGGCGACGCATACGCGCCGCTCCGCACCGGTGATTGGTGACCGCTAGTTCGTTGGAGTCTTGGCGTTCGGACCAGTCCACGTCGCGCTCACCACGTTGTCAAGCCAGTTGTTAAGGGCCAGGTCGTTGACGTTGTCGTCAATGTTGTGAGTGCCCTTCGGTGGGAGGTCGTACCAGGTCTCGTTCGGGCCCGATGCAGCGGCCCATGCGTTGATCTCGGGCATTCCCTGAGTAGAGATCAGCACCAGCGTGTCGGAACCTCCGAAGGCAAAGTACGCGGGCTGCAACTTTACGCCGTTGGCCTTCGCTGCCTTTGTGTAGGTAATCGGTGAGAACTGGTTGGCGATCGTCGCATTGCACTGGGGCATTCCCTTGGTATACGGAGGATTCTGCAGCGAGCAACCCAACAATGCTTCTTGGCCCGGCGGAGCGAGGGGGCCGCCAACGAGATACAGCGTGTTGAGATCAGTTGGTGCAACCATCGCAATCACTCCATCAAAAGAAAGTTTTACTTTCTTGAGATCCGATGGAAGCTCAGGATCCATGAACTGACCTGACGACGCAGTCAACGCTTCCATTAGTACAAGATGTCCGCCGGCCGAACCGCCCGAAATGACGAACGTCGACATGTTGAGATCAAGCCCTGCAGCATTTGCGACGATGTACCGCATTGCACGATCGACATCGTGCATCAATTGCGTTGCCCGCACGCCCGGGCCTGAGGTCGCTGTCGCCAATCGATAATTAATCGAGACAATGTCCCAGCCTGACGACAACTGTGGCTTCAGTCGGTTGAGAATTCCATTTGATGCAAGTTTACTTAGTTGAACAAACTCCGCCGTGCGCTCTCGCTCTTCTTGCGCTTGCATAATGGCGGACGTGTTCTGTTGCATCGAACCGCCCTCCCATGCTCCGCCATGGATGTAGACGATCGTCCCCTGGCCATCGCCTGCGGACTGAAAGACCTCGAGACTTTGACTCGGATCTGATCCGTACAAGACAACCTTGGGCGCTGGCTCGTCGGCCATGAGGTCGGTGGCTTGCACCAGTGGGGTCCACGCCGGAACTGAGACTGGCGTGGTCGGAGCCAGTGTCGTAGGTGGTGACGAGGATTGTGAGGTACTTGTAGATGAACTTTTTGAACCGCACGCGGCTGCGAACAAAAGCAGTGAGGAGGTCAGAACAGCCCCAGCGAACCTTACATACTGCGGACCAAAAGCGTTAGACATTGGAACTCGGTTCTGGGGAAAACGCAGGGTCACTTCGTTTCAAAAAACAATGATAGTCGTTGCACTGGGGGGACTTCGGGAAGTGATCAACCCCATTATTCGGGGAACATATTCGGGGAACAGGTGAATCCTCCCGAGGAGGGGCGCCCGGAGCCCTCACATAGTGCTGCCTTTCCTCTTATCGGAAACAAGTGCCTGTAGCCGCTCCTGATTGCCGTGAGCATTAAATGTCTC
>JBBEAV010000041.1:6687-53305 GCA_040882655.1 Acidimicrobiales bacterium | reverse complement strand
GCTCATGACCCTGACCGTTGACCGATCTGATTCTGGCATCGACTACAAAGTTGCCGACCTGACCTTGGCCGGCTTCGGCCGCAAAGAGATTCAACTCGCAGAACATGAGATGCCTGGCCTCATGTCACTGCGAGCCGAGTATGCCGATAGCCAACCCCTTGCCGGCGCTCGTATTGCGGGTTCGCTGCACATGACAATCCAGACGGCAGTGCTCATTGAAACTCTCACGTGTCTCGGTGCAGAGGTCCGTTGGGTGAGTTGTAATATTTTCTCAACTCAGGATCACGCTGCGGCTGCCACCGTGGTTGGGCCAAACGGAACGCTCGAGCGTCCGACCGGCGTGCCGGTCTTCGCATGGAAGGGCGAAACCCTCGAGGATTACTGGTGGTGCACCGAACAGATTCTTCGCTGGCCTGACGGCGGCGGCCCCAACATGATCCTCGACGACGGTGGCGATGCCACCCTGCTTGTCCACAAAGGGGTGGAGTACGAACGTACTGGTGTCGTGCCCGATACGACTGAAGAGGATTCCGAGGAATGGGCGATCGTTCTCGACCTGCTCCGCCGCACCGTTGCCAATGAGCCACAGCTGTGGCACGGAGTTGCTGCGGGAATCATGGGCGTCACCGAGGAAACGACCACTGGCGTGCATCGCCTCTATCAAATGCAAGAAGCTGGCCAACTTTTGTTTCCGGCCATCAACGTCAATGACTCGGTTACTAAATCAAAGTTCGACAACCTCTACGGATGTCGTCACAGTTTGATCGACGGTCTCAACCGAGCAACCGACATCATGATCGGCGGCAAAGTCGCGCTCGTTTGCGGTTACGGCGATGTCGGAAAGGGCTGCGCAGCTTCGCTTCGTGGCCAAGGCGCACGAGTTATCGTCACTGAAATCGATCCGATTTGTGCCCTGCAAGCAGCGATGGAGGGCTATCAGGTTGCCCGTCTCGAAGATGTGCTCGACATTGTCGATATTTATGTGACTGCAACTGGCAACTTCAACATCATCACTGCCGAGCACATGGCAAAGATGAAGCATCAAGCCATCGTCAGCAATATCGGTCATTTCGATAACGAAATCGATATGGCTGGTTTGAAAAAAATGAGTGATGTGCAGCGAGTGGTCATTAAGCCGCAGGTCGACGAATATGTGTTTCCCGACGGCCACTCGGTCATCGTTCTTGCCGAAGGACGTCTGATGAATCTTGGATGTGCCACTGGGCACCCAAGTTTTGTGATGTCCAACAGTTTCTCAAACCAGGTCATTGCCCAGATTGAGCTTTACGGACACCGAGAAATGTACGAGAACCGGGTGTACACACTGCCGAAGCATCTCGACGAAAAGGTGGCCATGCTCCACCTCGATGCCTTGGGTGTGCGTCTCACGCGCCTCACCGAAGAGCAGGCCTCCTACTTGGGCTTGCCGGCAAATGGGCCGTTCAAGTCTGATCATTACCGGTACTGATACCGTCCGGCTCGTTCGTTGTCTGTGAGGCAACGAACGAGCCGTTGTCTTTTGCCATAAATCGGGGGTCATTATGGAGCTTTTATCAGGAAAAGTTGTGGTTGTCACCGGCGCCGCAAGTGGAATCGGCCTTTCGCTGGCGCGTAAATTCGGCGCCGAGGGTATGAAAGTCGTGATGGCCGATATTGAAGTTCCGGCCCTCGATGCAGCAGCAGCGTCACTGCCAGCAGCGGTCGAGCGCACCACCGTTGTCTGCGATGTTTCTAAGGGCGAGCAGATCGAAGCGCTGCGCGAGGCGGCAATCGAAGCATTTGGTGCTGTCCATGTCGTGTGCAACAACGCAGGGGTTGGTGGTGGCGGCGCAATGACCGACATCAGCATCGAGGACTGGAAATGGGTAATCGACGTCGACCTTTGGAGTGTTATTCACGGCGTACGGGTTTTTCTTCCCGGCCTCATTGAGCAGGGTGAGGGACATATCGTCAACACTGCCTCTGTTGCCGGTTTGTTTTCTGCTCCGTTCATGGGTCCGTACAACATTGCCAAATACGGCGTCGTCGCTCTATCCGAAACCCTTTGTAGCGAGCTTTCGATGCAACAGTCGCCGGTTGGTGTTTCGGTGTTGTGTCCATCGTGGGTGAAAACGAAGATCGCCAGTTCCATTCGCAATAAGCCGGGGGCAGTTACCGAAGAAGTCGACGCGCTTTCGGCGATCATTCAGCCGCTTCTTGATACTGGTATTGATCCTGATGTGGTTGCCGACGCGGTTGTGTCCGCGGTGAAGTCGAAGACCTTCTGGATTATCACCCACGATGACACTCCAGCAGCAGTGACACTTCGAACTCGATCAATCATTGATGGCACCAATCCGCCCCAGTTGATGCATTGAGGTCCTTCAGGGTCAACTGACAGTTCTGCCCGCTAGCCCGTATTGCTCTTCTGCAGCGAACCATTGGCTCGTAGTTTTGCTCCCATGAATCATCGGGTTCGATCGTTTTTTGGTGCACTGGCAGAGCCTTGGTTTCCCAATTTCTGCGCACGGTGCGGAGCATCTACAGGTTCTCCTTGCGATGCCTGTTTGGCCGATCTTCAACCCGCTGAGCCTCTCGTGGGGATCTACCCGCTTGATTCAGTGCATGCGCTTGTTCACTATGACGACGCCTCGCGACCGTTCATTGCCGATCTCAAGTTCCGGGGGAGCTGGGCTACAGCCCGGACCTTGGCTCCTGGTTTGGCGTTCGTCATTGATGACTTCATCGGCCTGTACGGAACGGATCTGTTGCTCACTTGGGCTCCGACCACAAAGAACCGAGTTCGTGAGCGTGGATTCGATCAGGCCGAGGTGCTGGCCCGAGAAGTGGCGAATTGCACCGGCCTTCAGGTTCGTCGAACACTCGCTCGACGGTCCTCAATTCATCAAACGGGGCGCACCCGAAGAGAACGGGCAGAGGGGGTCGCTTACGAGGCAATCGGCCCGGTCACTGGTCCCATCATCCTTTTCGATGACGTCGTTACGACTGGAGCCACTTTGAGGGCGGCAGGAGGGGCCCTGAGGGAGGCTGGGGCCGACTCTGTGATGGCGGTGGCCCTTGCTGCCACCCCGGACCGGTCGCAGACCGCATGACACTAGATCGAGTCGATTCTCACCCCGTTGTCACCCTTCTCTGATCGTGGCCTTGGGGAGGCGTCGGTAGACTGAGCAGTCTTATGGGCATTCTCGACAAGATTCTGCGGGCTGGCGAAGGCAAGAAGGTCAGGGCCATAGAGGCACTAGTACCTGAAATCAATGCTCTCGAAGCTGAAACTGAACAACTCTCCGACGAGGCCTTGGCGCATCGCACGGTCGAGTTTCGTGATCGACTCGCCAACGGTGAGGACCTTGAAGATGTTCTTGTTGAAGCATTCGCAGTAGTCCGCGAGGCCGCACGTCGAGAGATCGGCCAGCGGCATTACGACGTCCAGATGATGGGCGGCGCCGCACTGCACCTCGGATGGGTCGCTGAAATGAAAACCGGCGAGGGCAAGACGCTCGTGTCGACACTGGCGGTGTACCTGAACGCGTTGGCAGGAAAAGGCGTTCATGTCGTCACCGTCAACGATTACCTTGCCACCCGAGATTCCAATTGGATGGGCCGTGTTCACGGCCGACTGGGGCTCACAATCGGGTTGGTCATTCCCGGCATGAACGATCCCGATGTGAAGCGTGCGCAGTATGCGTGCGATGTCACCTACGGAACCAATAATGAATTCGGTTTCGATTACTTGCGTGACAACATGGCAATGAGTCGGACTGATCAGGTTCAACGAGGACATTCCTACTGCATTGTCGACGAGATTGATTCGATCCTTATCGATGAAGCACGTACCCCATTAATTATTTCTGGTCGTATTGCTGACGCTGCCAAAATTTATTATCAGTTTGCTTCAATCGTGCGTGGGTTGAAGCGTGATGTGCATTACGACGTAGACGAGGAAAAACGCACGGTTGCACCTACCGATGAAGGAGTCGAAGCGGTCGAACGGGCCCTAGGTGTCGACAATATGTACGACGAGGTGTCGCAAAACCTGGTCCATCAGTTGCAAGCAGCCCTTCGTGCCAAGGAACTTTTTCGACGTGACAAGGAATATGTCGTGCAGCATGGTCAAGTGAAAATCGTCGACGAGTTCACCGGACGCATTCTTGACGGCCGGCGCTGGTCAGAGGGCCTTCATCAGGCGGTTGAGGCGAAGGAGGGAGTCAAGATTGAAGAAGAGAATCAGACTCTCGCCACGATTACGTTGCAGAACTACTTCCGGATGTATGAAAAGTTGGCGGGAATGACCGGCACTGCAGAAACTGAAGCCGCAGAGTTTCTTACGACATACAACCTTCATGTCGTCCCAATCCCTACGCATCGCCCAATGGTTCGCCTTGATAAAGGCGATCTCATCTACAAGAGCGAAGATGCAAAGTTCAATGCGGTAGTCGATGACATCGCCGAGCGCAGCGCTGTCGGCCAGCCCGTACTTGTAGGCACAATCTCGGTCGAAAAATCGGAAACGCTTTCTCGCTACTTAACCAAACGTGGTGTTCCTCACGAAATTCTCAATGCAAAACTGCATTTCCGTGAGGCTGACATCGTTGCTCAGGCTGGTCGTCTAGGTGCTGTGACCGTGGCGACAAATATGGCTGGTCGTGGCGTCGACATTCTTCTTGGTGGCAATGCTGAGGGTCTTGCGGCCCGGGATCTTGCCGCTGAGGGGCTTGATGAACACACCGAGGAAGGCGAAGCACGTCTTGCTGCATTGATCGCCGCGCATGAGCCCGAATGCGTCGAGGGTGGAATGAAGGTTCGGGAACTCGGTGGGCTCTATGTGCTCGGAACTGAGCGGCATGAAAGTCGCCGTATCGACAATCAGTTACGAGGGCGCTCCGGCCGCCAAGGCGACCCCGGCGAGAGTCGATTCTATCTTTCGCTTGAAGATGACCTCATGAGGCTCTTTGCCACCGGCGCAATGAACTGGGTCATGGGCAAAACTCTTGATGACGATGTCCCGATTGAGGCCAAGATGGTGAGCAAGGCGATCGAGCGGGCGCAGAACACCGTGGAGCAGCGCAATGCTGAAATTCGAAAAGACGTTCTGAAGTACGACGAGGTGATGAATCAACAGCGCAAAGTGATTTATCGACGGCGCGATCAGATTCTTGACAATGCCGATCTCCGAGATGAAGCCATGGGCTATCTCGCTGAGGCTATCGACGGAGCTATCTCGACGTTCTGCGTTAGTGACGAGCGGAGTGAATGGGACCTCAATGGGCTGCACGCCGACATTGCCGCAATGTGGCCAACGCAACTTGCGATTGAGAATCTTGACTCAGCATTCACGACCGACGAACTCTATGAACTCATCATGAGTGAGGCGACTGTTTACTACGAGCGACGTGAGACAGAGTTCGGCGAGGACACCATGCGCGAAGTTGAGCGACAGGTAATGCTTCGGATCATCGACCAGAAATGGCGTGAGCACTTATTCGAAATGGACTATCTGCAGGAGGGCATCAATCTTCGTGCCATGGGCCAGAAAGATCCGCTGGTGGAATGGCAGCGCGAAGGTTTCGAGATGTTTGGCGCAATGATGTCGGCTGTTGCCGCCGACTTCGTCACTTACGTTATGCACGCTCAAGTCACGGTCGCCGAGCAGAACCCAGCCAATGAGCCCCAAGTATCGAACCTCCAGTACACCGCTCCTCTCGACCCCAGCGAGGCATCGAACTCTATGGCGGCTGCGGCCCGCGCTCAGGCCGAAGCGGAAGGTCTTGAACCCTCTCCACAAGAGATTGAGGAAGTTACGAACACGCCGATGGTCAAGAGCGATTGGGACAAGACACCGCGTAACGCTTCGTGCCCTTGTGGTTCAGGTAAGAAGTTCAAACTCTGCCACGGCGCATGAGGGAGTTCTCCGACGAATTAGGCGATCTGCGTCGTCGGATCGACGAGGCTCGGATTTATTTGCGTATCGAGGAATTGCTGAATTCACGTCCGCAGCTTGAAACCGAAGCGAGTCGTCCCGATCTTTGGGATGACCCTGATCTTGCTCGCAAGATCAACGGTGAACTATCTGCCTGCACCGAGGACCTCGAACTTTTCGATCAACTCAATGAGCGTCTTGATGATGCTGAAGTTCTGCATGAATTGGCACGAGAAGAAGCCGATGAGGCCGCCGAATCGGAAGTGGAACTCGCTATGGCCTCGCTGGCTTCGGACCTTGGCGAACTTGAACTGCGAGCGTTGTTCACCGGTGAATACGATGACACCAACGCAATTTGTGAGATCCAGTCCGGCGAGGGAGGCGCTGACGCGCAGGACTGGGCCAACATGCTGCTGCGCATGTTTTTACGCTGGGCCGAAAAGCGCGGGTTCGATGTCGAACTCGACGAGGTTTCGGCTGGTAACGAGGCAGGGATTTCTTCTGCAACCTTTCTCGTCAACGGTCGCCATGCTTACGGGCGGATGCGCTCTGAGCACGGCGTTCACCGTCTCGTCCGAATCTCACCCTTCAATGCTCAAGGAAAACGTCAGACGGCGTTTGCTGCTTTGAAAGTCACTCCCTTCCTTGAAGACGTCCCCGATATAGAGATTGATGAGAAGGATCTCCGAATCGACACCTATCGCTCCTCTGGTGCCGGTGGCCAGCACGTGAATGTGACCGACTCCGCGGTTCGCATCACCCATATGCCATCGGGCATCGTGACCTCGTGTCAGAACGAGCGCAGCCAGCACCAGAATAAGGACCGAGCCATGCAAATTTTGCGGGCGAAGTTGGCCGATCGTCAACGTGAAGAGCGTATTGCTGAACTGTCAAACATTCGCGGTGAGCAACGTTCGGTGGGTTTTGGAAGCCAGATCCGTTCCTACGTAACGCAGCCCTATCAAATGGTCAAAGACCTTCGATCTGGCTACGAGGTCGGCAATGTCGACGGGGTTTTTGATGGCGATCTTGACGGTTTCATGGAGGCCTACCTCCAGTGGGAACGCAGCGGCGCTGATACGGCAGGCGAATAACAGTTAGGCGAGAGCTACGAGTTCCAGCGACTCAGGAGAAAAGTAATCAAGTTGGCCCTCGGGCATAAGCAGCACGCGATCAGGAGCAAGTGCTTCCACAAACTCAACGTCATGGCTGACAATGACCATGGTGCCGGGCCAAGACGCAAGCGCAGCACCGGTGGCGGCGCGTGACATTGGGTCAAGGTTGTTGGTTGGCTCATCAAGCAACAACAAGTTGTGATTACCGGCGACGAGCTGGGCAAGAGCGAGTTTGGTTTTTTCTCCACCAGAGAGCGTTCCGGCGTCCTGGAAGACTTTGTCGCCGCTCAACCCGAACATTCCCAGCAGGGGTCGGATGCCGGCATCACCCAGCTCTGAATCTCGGCGCATGTGATCAATCATCGAAAGTCCAGAATCAATTCCTTCATGCTCTTGGGCGTAATAGCCAGCAGAGACATCAAGCCCAAAGTTGAAATCGCCCAAGTCCGCTTCAGTCTTACCCGCAATGATCTTGAGCAGGCTGGTCTTACCCGCACCGTTGAATCCCATGATGAGCAGCCGCTCGCCTCGACCGACATCAAAGGAAACATCGGCAAATACGTCGTTTGGTCCGTAACTCTTCCAAAGTCCGGAAGCGGTGAGCACCGTGCGACCACACTTTGGAGGGGGAGGAAAGCGGAGTTCGATGGAGCGTCGTGCCGCAGGTCCTTCTACTTGAGTGGTGCGGATTCGCTCGGCGCGATTATCGAGGTTCTTTGCGACTCGGGCGCGCTTCGCAGTTTGACCGCGCATTGAATCGGCAAGGGTGGAGAGCCGTTTGATTTCACTTTGCTGGCGTTCAGCAAGTTTGGTCAGACGTTCCTCGTCGTTCTCGCGAGAAACGAGATACTGGCTGTAGGTGCCTCGATATTCAACGATTTCACCGGTGGCTTCCTCCGCCTCTCGGTCAAGGTGAATTACTCGGGTAATTGCTTCGTCGAGCAGATCAAGATCGTGGCTGATGACAAGAAGTGCGCCTCGATAGGAACGCAGGAATGACAGAAGCCAGTCGCGTGCATCGGCGTCGAGATGGTTCGTCGGCTCATCGAGCAAAAGGAGGTCACTGCCGGCAAAAAGAATCCTTGAGAGTTCAAGTCTTCGGCGCTCGCCTCCGGATAGCGCGCCAATGGGTAGCTCAAGACGATCGGCGCGCAGCCCAAGACCGTCAACCAGTTTGCGGGCGTCGGATTCAGCGGTGTAGCCGCCGTCGACTTCAAAGCGTTCCTGAGCATTGGTGAACCTCGTGATGTTGTTCTCAGAGGGTTCGACTTCCATTGCTAGGCGAAGCGTCTCAAGTTTTATCGCCGCCGCGTCGAGACCGCGACCGGAAAGCACATGAGTGATGGCGAGAGTCTGAGGGTCGGCGGCGTCTTGTCTTGGGTCCTGAGAGAGGTAGCCCGTTCCGCCTGAGCGTTCGACGGTGCCACGTTTGGCTGGGTTATCGCCACCAAGGACTCGAAAGAGCGTGGTTTTTCCAGCACCGTTTCGGCCCACAAGGCCAACCTTGTCTCCGGCCCGAATCTGAAAAGTGGTTCCGTCGACAATGGTCTTCCCGCCGATTTCAACGACGAGGTTTCGGACGTTCAACACCGGGTAAGTCAAGCACTCCTGACGGTGGCGGAAAACAACACGTGACCAAACGCACACAGCGGGTTGCGGGCAGAACCGCAGCACAAATGCGAAGTCAGCGGGCGGGCCCGAGAAAAACGGCAACCGGGTCGCCTTTGCGCCTCGTAGCTTCGACTTGTTGGAGAAGATCCTGATTGACCGAAACAATGCTGCTTGCGGCAGTGTCGACACCGCCAGTTCCGTTCGTGAGTGCTTCGGCGAGATCAATCCGGCCGGCGGCGATGAGTTGATCCTGAAGATGGGCTTGATCCACGAAGAACTGGGCTCGTTGTTCAGGAGTGAGCGGATCCCAGCCTCCGAGGTAGCGCATTGTTGAGTAGTCGAAGAATTGAGAAATGGCGTCAGCGCTGACGATCCAAAGAGTGCCATCAGCGGTCCTGTTTGACACGGAGCGCTCAGGGCCGAGGCGGGTGATCATATTCTGCTCACCAACAACACGAATGCCGGCGCGCTCAAGTTGTAATCGAATGGCATCGCCGTAGTCACCGCGTACCGATCCAGTAGTTACGACCAAAAGAGGTCCAGAACCCTCGAGCGCAGAAAGTACCGGTTGCAGGAATCCATTGAGTACGACCCCGGTAGAGGGGTTAGGAAGCGGCGCCGCTCCAGTCGCAGCGCGCACTGGACCGGTTGCAGCTAGAACGATGACCAACGCAACAGCAGCAAGGGCTCCCGTGGCTATGCGTTGAAGTCGAGACGACCGAAGGTGTGTCATGGCCACGCACCAAAGCGCCCAGACAATCGAGAGCCACCAAAGACACGCAATGACCCACCACCAGCGCACAATCCAGTCGAACAGTGGGCCAAGAACCCGGGCGGTGGCCAAGATGCCACCAAACGCACTGGCAATTGCGACACACTGAAACCGCACGGCGGTGAACGCTCTTGTGCGAAGCGCTAGCCACAGAGTGGCGGCCATGGCGAGAATCGGAATGAAAAGTGCGGCGAAGCCCGCTCCAAGAAGGGCACCATCGGTGCCCGCGAGTTCGGTTCGGCCAAGCCACGGAGCGGCAGGAAACTGAAGTTGATCAGCGGCTAGGTGTAAAGCAGTACCGAACCCGGCAGGTTGATCTCCGGGGGAGAGGAAATACCGGACGATTGCGCCGAGGTTGCCAGTACCTACGAACTGATCAACCACTACGGCGAACCAGCACGCAACAACTACGGCCACTGAGCTGCCAACAACCCACCACCGAGCGCGGGGCGAGTCTGGAAGGAGTGATCGAAACGAGCGCTGCCGCCAAGAGATGAGGATGACCACAGCAGAAAGGGAGAGAAGGATCGGAAGGTAGCCGATATGACTTTGGAGTTCGAACGATGTGTAGAAAGCCAGCACGGGCCACATCCAGTGGTCACGCTCGAGCACCGACCATGCGAGCAGGACGATAAGAAATAGTGGGAGAAGCGTCAGAAAGGGATTCCAAGGATCGCGGATCATGGTCGGACCCATGGCATGTAGCAAAACCGCAACCGCAATCATCGTGCAAGCAACAAGCGGAAGACGACCGCGACGCCATGAGACAACACCCACGGCACAAACCGTTAGGGCATTGAGCAATGCGGCGGCTGTAAGAAGGGCATCGGGTCCGTTGCCAAAAAAATGATATGGCGGTGCCAAAAGCCAGTACACCAGTGGCCCCGGGTGGTTCCATCCAAATCGCGAGTACGGACCAACAAGTGGCGTTGCGATACCCACGTCTTCGACTCGAAGTGTTAGCAGGGCCCAGTCGCCACTCGGAATCCAGGCGCTGTCAAGAGCGCCAAGTCCGGCGTACAGCACTGTCCACGCAACAGTCAACGTGAGGAGAGCGGCAAATAGCGCAGTTGCGATGGCCCACGGATCGCTTAGCCGTCGGTGACGCTGTGCGTCGTAATCGCAAACTGCAGCAGTGGGGGGAGTGTCGTGAAGCATCGTCATAGAGGTGCAACGCTTTTAGCGGCTACCGCTTTCGTTTTCGCTTTCGCTCCCGCTCCAACAAGAACAAGTTCGACGGTGTCGATGATCGAAGAGGTTGACGCCGCGAGTGGACTTGCCTCAACAAGGGCTGTGCGTTGCAGGAGTTCAGAAAAGGCATCGGGGTCGAGGTCGGAGTGAAGATCGCCAGATTCGATTGCCTCCTTCACCGCAGCGAGATACGAGGGGCGGGGATCAAAGTTGATCAAATCCATGCGTGGGAAGGCGGTGTGCCCGCTCAGGAGCATCATCATGTTCTGGGCCATAGCGGGATTGCGCTGCAGTTCATTCCGATTGATTGCGATTAGCAAGCGCAGTCGATCGATACCGAGAACGTTCGGATCGATTTGTTGGTACCGCTCAAACGTATTGATAAAGAGGACGCACATGGCGACGCCGGGGAGCGATCCAAATATCTGTTGGAGAGTCAATTCTGAATATCCGGTTCGAGCTGCGATTTCCGAGATGGTGAGTTCACCAAACCCGATGGTTGCGAGCAGTCGACGCACGGCAACGGTGACATCGCGCATTGAGGCAGAGTTGACCCCTGCTGTTTTTGCTTCGGGGGAAGACTGATGGTCGCGAAGCTTTGCGGCGAGTCCCATCGCCGGCCAACTGTTGATTGATTCGACGATCTCGGGGATTCCTCGGTGATCATCGGTCCGCTTCGTCACCATAAGGAGGAGTGCAACCACAGTCCATCCATAAAGCTCCATCGAGAAGGCGGTTGGGTCAAGCCGATGGCGCGCCGCGAGGCCTTCAACCAGGGTCGAAAAAATGATGCTGATTGTTTGAATGTCGAATGGTTCACGGATGTCACGACCCCACCCATCGAGACTGAGCGAGAGCGGGGTAACTAATGAATTGTCTGACTGCGCATAGACGGTGCGCAGCAACTCGGCTATCTGGGGCTCATCAGATTTTGAAAGAAACGCAAGTCGAAGGCTAAGAGTTGGATCTTCTGTCGCTGATGTAAGCACATTGGTGCAGGCCAAAATGATCTGCCCGGGCAGGTCAGTTAGTGAGACTTCGGTGGGGGATTGTGGTGGCGGCGAAGAGGTTGGCACGGCGTAGTTCGTGGCCCCGAGTTCGATGAGATACGCCGCCAGATCGCGCAGGTACTCGGCGGTGGTGGGCCAGTAGGAATAGAACGTGGATCGGGTGACGTGGGCGGTGTCAGCAACCCGCGCAACACTGAATCCACCAAAGAGCACGGCGGGATCTTGGGTCTGCCAGAGGCTGATGCCTGCCTCGAGAATTCGCCTTCGGGTGGTTGTTGCCCCATCGACAGACTTCTTCATATGGGGCTCTCCCAGAACCGAGACATCACGAGTGTCTAGTGAACCACACACAACTGATCATTGACGTTCAATAACGAGTTAGGCAAAACTTGTTGTTCCTCTCCAGCGGGGGGGGCCTTTTGGCGGATTGGCGGTTTGTGGTGGAAGAAGAAGGCGATTGGGCGCCTCGGACGAGTTTGTCCGTTGGCGACACCGCGTCCCTGAAGGTATGGGCAGAGGGGGAGCTGAGTGCTCTCGGCGAGAGTGGCCGCCGCTCATCGGCGGCCACGGGTCCCTATGCGTTCCTGAGCTTGTGCGCCTTCTGGAACGGTGACTTTGCCCTTGTTGACGAAACCCTCGGCGTTTTGGCTTCTCTAGTTGGTCCGAGCCCTTGGTCTGATGAGATCGCAGCCCGAATGGTCTTGCAGAACTCTTTAGCGGCTGTTGTGTCCTCGCTGCGTGGCGATCACCGCTCAGCAGAGGCCAGTTTCGGGCTGGCGCTAGATCCTGAAGGCGGGGCACAGGTCCAGGAGGCGAAGGCAGTTGCGTACTCAATGCGAGCAGCGCTCGCTAGCGAGGGACACCCGGAGCGTGCCCTGCTCGATGTCGAACGGGCTCGCCAGATCGCCGAGGCGAACTCTGACCCTCGACTGGCTGGGGTTGCATCAATAGGGGAAGGCTGGGCCTTGGGCGCACTCGGCCACTACGAAAAAGCTGCACAAGTTCTGAACGATGCAGCCGAGCAGATTTCCGGCGAACTTGAACGGGCGGTTGCGCACCTACGCCTCGCCGAGGTCTATCTGCTCATGGGTGATCGGGTTTCAGCCCGGAAAGCCGTAGACCAAGCCCGCACGAGGTTTCTTGACGCCGATGCGCGTTACTGGGGCGCTCGGTCCGCGCTTTTGACGGGCTCGATAGACCGTGACCGCGGCGCTCGCTGGTTGAAACTTGCCCGGAAACTTTCACTTCCTGATCCAGCGTACGAGCGACTTTTCCAGCCCGCAGGTCGCCTCCGGATCGAACCAATGGTCTCCCCGGGAGTGTTCCGTGACGGGCAGCCGGTGGCGTTTCTTACCCGACATGCAGAAGCCATAGTGCGATTGCTCTGCAGCGCTGATTCTGGTGGGTTGAGTGGGCAAGATTGTGCTGAACTTTTTTGGCCAGAGGCGCCTCAAGATCGACAAAGCGCCAGATTGAGAACTCTCTTGTGGCAGGCACGTAACTCGCTTGGCGCAGATGCATGGCGTGTTCAACGCCAGCGCAATCGGATCACCTTTGATCAGACCGGAGTAGACATCTCGGGGTCCATTACCGCTGAGCAACTCGCCACCGAGTTCAGCGCACGCGGAGCCACGGACTGACACCTTTACGCACCTGCATACCCTTCTGTCTTAGGGCAGCAGTTCACACATCATCGGGGTCGTACTCGCCGCGTTCATAACGACGGCGGCGACTGATCTGCGTTCCAAAAGCAACAACGCAGATCACGGCAAGGACGGCGAAGATCGCAACAAGAATCATGCTTTCAGCCTAGGTCCTAGCGGCTAGCGCGAGAATCAGGGACGCAGCGAGCGTCCGATAATTTCCTTCATGATTTCTGTGGTGCCGCCGTAAATAGTTTGGATTCGGGTATCGATATAGGCCCGTGCAATCGGGTATTCGAGCATGTAGCCGTATCCGCCGTGGAGTTGCACACACGAGTCCACGACGCGTTTTTGTAACTCGGTGGTCCACCATTTCGCCATGGCCGCCTCTTCGGCCGTGAGTTCCCCGGCGTTAAGGGCCTCGATGCATCGATCGAGAAAGACCTCGGCGATCTCCACTTCCGTTGCGATCTCAGCAAGTACGAATCGCGAGTTTTGAAATGATGCAATTGGTTGACCGAAGGCGGTTCGACTGTGGGTGTAATCGAGGGTCCAACGCAACGCCTGGCGAGCGGCAGCAACCGCACCGACGGCAATGGACAGACGCTCCTGAGGGAGGTTCTCCACAAGGTGGAGAAACCCCATTCCTTCGGTCCCGAGCAGATTTGCCGCGGGGACGCGAGCATCGGTGAAAAAGAGTTCAGCGGTATCTTGCGCGTGCAGTCCGACCTTTTCGAGGTTGCGACCTCGGTCGAAACCTGCAGTCCCTCGCTCGATTACGAGAAGGCTCATTCCTTTATGGCGTTCTTTGGGGTCGGTCTTTACTGCCACGATGACAATGTCAGCGTTGATCCCATTTGTAATAAACGTTTTTGCCCCGTTGACGATGTAGTCATCGCCATCGCGAAGCGCAGAGGTCGACATTGACGCGAGATCAGAACCAATTCCGGGCTCGGTCATTGCGATTGCAGTAATGAGTTCTCCCGAACAAATGCCAGGAAGCCAGCGCCGTTTCTGTTCATCGGAGGTGAGCGAGAGGTAATACGGAAGGCAGATGTCATTGTGGAGCGTGATCCCGAGCCCAGCGGAGGCCACACCGAAATAGCCAAACTCTTCGCTAATGATGGCGTTGTAGCGAAAGTCGATCACGCCGCCGCCGCCAAACTCCTCTGGGGCATCAATTGCTAAAAAGCCCGCGGTTCCGGCAGCGGTGAATAGGTTCCGATCCACGATGCCGTCGCTGTCCCAGCATTGAAAATTCGGGACAACTTCGCGTTCGATAAAAGTACGGACGGATTGCCGAAAGAGCTCGTGGTCCTCGTTGAAGATGGCTCTGCGCATGTGGTGAGCGTAGGGCGTGGTTTAGCGCCGATGCGGGTCCGACGAGTGCATCGCAAGGCGGCAGTGTGTAGCCTAAGAAAAGAACGCGGGAGTCCGGGTAGCCGGGCTGAGAGGGAAGAGCAGATCTCTTCCGACCGTTGCACCTGATTCGGGTCATGCCGGCGAAGGAAGTTTCGGTTCACCATTTCGTTGTGCTCATTCGTGTCGTTCTGGCAATGGTGTCCGGTATGGCTACTCAACAATCGAACCGCCCTCGTACGGCAATTATCGTCATGGGCGGAGTGAGGCCCGTTATCGGGTTGGCCTCGGCACTTGAGCATGACGATGCTCTTGTTATTACCGCGGACTCTGGGGCGGTCTTTGCTCTCGCTGCTGGCTTTGCGATTGATTTTGCAGTTGGTGATTTTGATTCCATCCCGCCCCCAGTACTTATCGATCTTGAACAATCGGGAGTTCAGATCGAGCGTCACCCAGCGGAGAAAGACGCGACTGATCTGGAACTGGCCATCGATATCGCTCTTCGGGAGGGGGCGGAAGTGATTACCATCGTCGGAGGCCACGGTGGTCGAGTCGATCAGTCCTTGGCCAATGCCCTCCTCCTTGCATCCCCGCGCTACGCGCACCTGTCGATGCACGCCCTTCTTGATTCAGCTTCAGTTTCGGTCGCTCATGGTGGCGGCGGCGTGACGTTTGTTGGCAAGCCCGGTGACGTTGTCTCTCTGCTGCCAATGCACGGCGATGCCAAGGGCGTACGCACTGAAGGGCTCGACTACCCGCTTGAGGGGGAGACGCTTGCTGTGGGCACTACTCGTGGAGTGAGCAATGTGCTTTCTGGCCTTCAGGCAACGGTGACATTAGAGGTGGGAACACTTCTCGTGGTGCGACCAGGGCCGCAAATAACTCAGCAGAAATTTGGAGAAATCGAATGAAACGTTTCCTCGCCGTCATGTTGGTTATGGCATCGTTATGGGCTGCCGGCTGCGGTTCCTCTGAGCCGGATTCCGCGACTGGTGTCACGGTTGACCCCGTTCTCATCAATGGTCAGCTACCAGTGTTTTCTGCGCCCAAGACCTTAAAAGTTCTTACCCACGATTCCTTTGCAGTATCGCAAGCGGTACTTGATGAATTTGAGGAAGCAACAACTATCAAGGTGGAGTTAATCCCAGCAGGCGATGCAGTAGCGATGACAAACGCTGCGATACTCACCGCTGGCAATCCGGTTGCCGATGTGATTTTTGGCTTCGATGAAAATTTGCTGGCCAAGGTCATTTCGAACCGTCTTCTTGTCGAGTTCCGACCGGAGCGTCTAGCCACCGTTGAGCCGACCTATGTCGCCGACACATCTGGTGTAGCTACGCCGATCGACCACGGAGATGTCTGTGTCAACTTCGATCGTGTGTCATTCACTCGATCGGGCATCGCTCTTCCCGTCACGTTCGAGGATATGGCGAGCGAAAAAATAAAGAACGAGTTCGTAGTCCAGAATCCGACGACTTCCACCCCGGGGCTTGCGTTCATGCTGGCGACAATCGCCCACTTTGGGGGCGGCGATGACCCTTCGGAGAATGCTGCTTGGTTGCAGTATTGGAGTCGACTGAAAAACAACGGCGTGAAGGTTGCTGACGGCTGGGAAAGCGCCTACTACGGGGATTTCTCTGGGGGCAGCGGTAAGGGAGACCGCTCTCTTGTTGTGAGTTATGCCTCTAGTCCGCCCGCTGAAGTGATTGATCCGTCGGTTGCCGTTGACGAGTCGCCTACAGGGGTGATCGCAGCCACGTGTTACCGGCAGATTGAATTCGCCGGGATCTTGCGGGGATCGCCAAACCTGCAAGCGGCGGCAGCGTTCATTGAGTTCATGTTGGGGCCTTCATTTCAATCTGATGTCCCCGAGCAGATGTACGTGTACCCCGTGGTGAAGGGAACGCCTCTTCCTGAAATCTTTGCGAAGTACACCGCACCGGTTTCAGCTCCGCTGACGATTTCGTATTCCGAGGTTGCTACCAATCGAGATCGATGGATTACTCAATGGTCGAAACTCTTCCGATCGTAAAGAGGGGCTCGAGGAACAGGGCAATGAACACGGGACGAGTTCGCTGGCGAGTACTTGCGGCGGCGCCCCCTCTGTTGTTTCTTGGTCTGTTTTTTCTGTGGCCGGTCACAGCAATCATTCTCAGGGGGCTTCGCCCGAACGGGGTGTGGACACTAGGGGCCTTCTCGGAGGTGCTTTTGGACTCATCGATGCAGCGGGTGCTGTGGTTCACGCTTTGGCAAGCCTTTGCCTCAACGCTCATCTGTGTTGTGGTTGGCCTTCCCGGTGCTGCCTTGTTCGCCCGCTATCAGTTCAGAGGAAAGCGCCTTTTGTGGTCTGCGCTGCTCGTTCCTTTTGTACTTCCAACAGTCGTCGTTGCGGTTTCGATGCTTGGGGTGTTTGGAAGCGGGGGAGTATCAGGAATCGAACTTGACGGAACAGTTTGGGCGATTCTTCTCGCTCATACGTTTTTCAACTATGCCGTGGTGGTTCGCACTGTTGGTTCAACTTGGTCAACAATCGATCCACGCTTAGAAGAGTCAGCGCGAGTGCTGGGAGCATCTCCATGGCGAGTCTTCAGGGGGGTGACATTCCCGCTGATTCGAGCGTCGTTGGCGGCTGCGAGTTCCATCGTTTTTTTATTCAGTTTCACTTCATTTGGAATTGTGCTGATACTCGGCGGTATCCAACATCGAACGCTTGAGGTTGAGATCTACGACCAAACGGCAAACCTTCTCCAACTTGATATTGCGGCTGTTCTTGCCATTGTTCAACTGGCTGTCGTTAGTGCAGTACTGATCTGGTTCGGAAGAACGCAGCGTCGAAGAGCAGTGATATTTGAGCAGCGTTCAGGTTCGGAAGTAGAGCATTTGCCATCTTCAAACCGACAGCGGGCGTTTATCGTTTCCAATCTTGTGTTCATGGCGCTGCTTCTCGGAGTGCCACTCTCAGTGTTGGCCGTGAGATCGTTTTTGACTCCAGCGGGTTGGGGTGTTGAGTTCTACACATCGCTCACAGACGCGCGCAGTGGATCGACCTCTTTTGTTTCTCCTATTGAGGCCATCGGCAATTCCCTTTTCTTTGCCACAGGGGCCACAGCTATCGCGCTAGTCCTCGGACTTTGCGCAGCCTGGGCGATAGTGGGTAGCAACCCGGTGCATTCGCGCTCGCATAGTGCTCGCTGGACTGACACTGCCATGATGATTCCGCTTGGTGCATCAGCCGTCACTGTCGGATTTGGATTCCTCATTGTGTTCGATGAGCCTCCGCTTAACCTCCGCACGTCTTCTTGGTTGCTGCCGATTGCTCACGCAATTGTTGCACTGCCATTTGTAGTGAGACTGCTCGTCCCGGCGCTTCGATCAATCGACCCGCGTCTTCGTGACGCTGCATCAACATTGGGAGCTTCACCTAGGCGAGTCTGGCTCAGTGTCGATATGCCTATTGTGGGTCGAGCAGTTGCAGCAGCGGCAGGCTTCGCTTTTGCCATCTCTCTCGGAGAATTTGGTGCAACTGCATTCCTCGCTCGCCCCGATCGACCAACACTACCGATAGCGATATATCGGGCCCTTGGCCGACCTGGCGAAGTTACTTTTGGTCAGGCCATGGCGCTTTCGACGTTACTGATGGCTCTTACGGTTGTCGTCATGTTGGTTATTGATCGTTTCCGCCCGGCGAATGTCTCGGAGTTTTGAGGTGCAGACGAACTTTCTTGACCTCCATGAACTCACTGTTCGATTTGGGCCTCCCGCTAACACGGCAATCGACCGCGTCTCTTTTTCGATTGGTTTTGGCGAGATCGTGGCCGTACTTGGTGCCTCAGGCTCAGGAAAATCAACGCTGCTTCGAGCCATCTGCGGATTAGTTGCACTCGAGTCGGGCACGGTTGTACTCGAGGGCGTTGACATCACCACCACGCCAACGCATCAGCGTGGTGTTGGGCTCATGTTTCAGGATCATGCCTTGTTTCCGCATCTCTCGGTTTCAGGCAATGTTGCCTTTGGCCTGCGAATGGCGCGGTTACCGAAAGATGCCCGTGACCTGCGTGTCGAGGAGGTTTTGCAACTCGTTGGTCTCGGGGGTTTCGAATCGAGATCAGTTTCCTCGTTATCGGGGGGCGAAAAACAGCGAGTCGCTTTGGCGCGATCAATCGCCCCGTCTCCGCGATTGATCCTTCTTGATGAACCGATGGGCTCACTCGATCGGATCCTTCGTGATCGCCTCATCTCGGACTTACACGATGTCATTGAAGAGTTGGACATGAGCGCGATTTATGTCACCCATGACCGAACCGAAGCATTCGAGATCGCCGATCGACTGGCGATCATGGAGATGGGTCGACTGCTGCAGATCGATGCTCCACCAACGGTTGAGTCCGCTCCTGCCTCTGACTACGTTGCCCGGCTTCTCGGTCACCAGTGACTCCGTCGTGTGGGCCACAATGAACAGATGGATCTCACCGCCACCGTCGAAGTCGAGTCCCTACCTGAACGGGTGAGAATCTGGGTTGCTGATCTAGATCGTTATCCGGCATGGCTAACAATCGTTTCTTCGGCCCATGCCGAGGTGGGTAGCGACCCTGATGCATGGGAGATTGAACTGCGGGCCAAGGTAGGCCCTCTGGCGCGGTCGAAGCGGTTGCGGATGGTGCGAACGGTTGACGAACAGTGTCATGTCCGTTTCGAACGCTCGGAGACTGATCAGCGCGCCCATTCGCCCTGGGTGCTTGATGCGCTGCTGGAGCCGACGAAAGTGGGCACCAGGTTGACCATGGGTTTGCACTACGGAGGTTCTTTTGGTGCCGGTCTGTTCGAGCGGTTGCTTGCAGACGAAATCGAAACCTCCAAACAAACTCTTCGCTCGTTAGTGGAACGGGACGTCGACAGTCCCTAGCGTGTAGTTATGACGATTGATGACAGTTCGGACCTATTAGCCAAAGATGTTGCGTGGAATCTTGATGAACTCGTTGATGGCAACGGTCAAGAGGGAGTCACACAATTTGTAGCTCGAGCGGGGGACCTGACCGCCGAGCTTGAACAGTGGCGTGGGCGGATCGGCGAGCTTGAAGTTGAAGATCTTGCCAAGGCAATGACAACCGTTGCCGAGATTCAAGACCTTCTCGGCCGCGCTGGCTCTTGGGTTTCGCTGCGTTTTTCAGTCGATACCTCGGATCCCACTTTGGGAGCTGCGATGCAAAAGTTCCAGGAACAATCCACCGAGATTGGGACCCGCATGATCTTTCTGGAACTCGAATGGGCAGAGGTTCCCGAAGCTCGTGCGACTGCTTTGCTCGAATCAGATCGTCTGGATTTTTGTCGGTACTACCTTGAGTCAGCGCGGCGCTATCGATCACACCTCCTGACAGAGTCGGAAGAGCAGATCTTGGCGGAAAAAGACGGTACGAGTTCCTTGGCATGGAGTCGTTTATTCGATGAACTGACCTCGGCGATTGTCGTTGACCTACCTAGCGGGCCCGTGAGTCTTGAACAGGGGCTTTCGCGTTTGGGGTCTCCCGACCGCGATGAGCGTCGAGTCGCTGCCGAAGCTGTCACTAATGCTCTCGAACCTGGTTTGCGTACCCGGGCCTATGTGTTCAATACGCTCATGGCCGATAAGTCCACTAACGACCGTTTGCGCACCTATGACTCTTGGGTAGCCAGCAGAAACCTTGCGAATCAGGCCAGTGATTCCTCGGTGCAGGCACTTGTCGATGCAGTTGTCGATCGCTACGACATCCCTCAGCGTTGGTACCGCCTCAAGGCACAGCTCTTGGGGGTTGATCGCCTTAGTGATTTCGATCGAAACGCATCTATTGCTTCTGTAGAAGAACAGTTTTCTTGGTCCGAGGCCACCGGCATCGTTATCGATTCCTATGGTTCATTCTCTGGCGAACTAGCTGACGTTGCCCAGACCTTCATTGATCAAAATTGGATTGATGCTCCCGTTCGCTCCGGCAAGCGACCTGGCGCATTTTGCGCTTACACCGTCCCGAGTGCTCATCCCTACCTGCTCCTGAACTGGACAAGTCAGCGTCGTGATGTCCTTACCCTCGCCCATGAACTCGGGCATGGGCTTCACGCGTATCTGGCGCGCCACCAGGGAGTCTTTCACCAAAGCACTCCACTGACGTTGGCTGAAACTGCATCGGTCTTTGGTGAAACGGTGACATTCGGTCGGCTACTCGACGGAACAACAGACCCAAATGCACGGCTTGCGTTGTTGGCAGAAAGTCTTGAGGGTCAAATCGCCACCGTATTCCGCCAGATTGCGATGAATCGATTCGAAAATGCAGTGCATACCCATCGCCGTGAAATTGGTGAGTTATCGACCGAGGACTTTGCTGACGCTTGGGAGCGCACACAAAAAGCCATGCTTGGTGATGCGGTGGAATGCACACCGAATTACCGCTCATGGTGGAGTTATATTCCTCATTTTATTGGCTCTCCCGGATACGTCTATGCCTATGCCTATGGCCAACTGCTTGCTCTTGCGGTCTATGCGCGGTACGAGGATGAGGGCGATGCGTTCGTGCCCTCCTATCTCGAACTCCTACGTGCTGGTGGTTCAAAGTCCCCTGAAGACTTGGGCCGAATCGTCGGTGTCGATCTTACCGACCCCCGCTTTTGGGATGGAGGCCTTGCCATCATCGATGCACAGCTCACAGCAGCGGAACAGGCAGCGAAGGATGCGGGCAGACTCTAAAAGCGTGAGTCAGGAAGCTCCAGCATTGGAGCGCGTTGTGCGTCCGCGTTCGAACGCATCAAGTGTCGGGTTCGCAACAGAATCCCGGTAATGAAACATCGAAAACGGATACTGGGTAACGATCTTGCCTGAAGGGCTTTCGTAATAGTGGCCGCAACCGGCATGCCAGACATCAACCCCGGCAATCGCCTGTTGTAATTCGATGTTGTAGGCGGCCATCGCTTCACGCTTTACGTCAATCCAATCGATATCCGCACTCTGCATCTGTTTGAGCAACTCGATGATGTAATCAACTTCGTATTCGGCCATTTGGATGAGTGACCCGGCATTGTTGTTGGGCCCGTAGAGCATGAAGAGATTGGGAAATCCAGTAGTCGTGACACCAAGAAAGGCCTCGGGTCCGTCAGCCCACTCTCGATCGAGGCTGGTTCCATTGCGTCCAGTAATCGGAATTCGAGATGCAAATTTGTCGACCACATAGCCGGTAGCGCAGACGATGACATCAACTTCGCGTTCGATGCCGTCGACTGTGAGAATTCCGGTCGGCGTGATGCGATCGATTTTCTCAGTCACTAACTCGACATTGGGTCGGTTGAAGGTGGGGTAGTAGTCGTTTGAAAACAGTGGCCGAAAACACCCCCACGGAACGGTGGGGGAGAGACCAGATCGTGTCGCCTCGTTCTCCACGATTGAAATCGCAACCGCACCCGCCCATTCTGCGCCGCCAAGAATCTCGGGATTACTGAACGGAGCGTTAGGGCCGATGTAACTCATGATTGCGTCGCGGTAGCCCTGCAGCGATTCAGGGTTTGATCGGAACTCTTCGATTTGTTCCTCAGAAATCGGGAACTCTTCCTTTGGAAGAACCCATTGTGGAGACCGTTGATAGGAGAACACCTGCGCAGCATCTTTGGCGATTTCCGGTAGAGACTGCACCGCGCTGGCGGCACTGCCGATGACGGCAACTCGTTGTCCGGAGAGATCAAGGTTGTGCGGCCAGTCGCCGGTATGAATGAACAGTCCCCTGAATTCCTCTCGGCCGGAAATATCGGGCATTTTGATTTCGCCAAACATGCCCTGTGCGCTCACGAGGACATCGGCAGTGATGGTGTCGCCCGTTGAAGTCTTTACGGTCCATTCGGAGCCGCCTTCCTCCCACGATGCGCTTGTGACGCCGGTAGAAAGACGAATCATCGGCCTCAAACCGAGAGCATCAACTGTTGCTCGCATGTACTCAAGAATCTCTGGCTGCGAAGCGTAGGAGCGCGGCCAATCTGGATTGAGATTGAACGAAAACGAATAGGCATGGATCATGACATCACAAGAGAGACCCGGATACCGACTGCGCTGCCAAGTACCGCCTACATCATCGTCCTTTTCAAGAACTATGACGTTGGTGTAGCCAGCTTCACGAAATCGGTAAGCCGAAATAATTCCACCCGGGCCGGCCCCGATAATCACGACACGAAGGTCATTTTCGATCATTGCTGAGCCCCTTTGCTGCGCGGTAGTCACTCTTATCACCCCACCGCGATGGGGGACTGACTTGAACCGGTTATCGCCGGATCCTGATTTGGCGAAGCGGGTCAACGCATGCGCTAGATTGATTGTCCGCAAACCGGTCGCTTCGGCGCATCCGGCAATCCACGTCGGAGTGGCGGAATTGGCATACGCGCTAGACTAAGGATCTAGTGCCCGCAAGGGCGTGGGGGTTCAAGTCCCCCCTCCGACACCACATCGTTGCCGCAATCTCGGCTTTTCCTACCAAAGCGCAACTTTTTTGGCCCAAGGCTCATTGGTGCATTTTTGGGGACCTCGGACTCGTAGGTCGTTCTGATCCGTGTTGTGACGGGAACAGCACTACCCCTTCGTTTTCCGTTTTGGCCGCTCGGTCAGCAATGAAAGCGCCCTTGCATAGTCATCGGAGGGTCTCCGAGTTGCGGCTCTCGATGACTGCGGAACCACCCGTTGCGACTGTCTACAGATTGGAGCGGGAGCTTCTCGTAGCGCAGGGTTGGGATGCTCTGGTACCAGCGACCAGATTCGATGGTGACCACACCGATTAAGAAAACTGAGGTCGCTTGCGGGGCTATGGGGCGAAAGGTAGCGTCCGAAAGGGGATGTTTGTAACGAATAGTCAACTTGGGGGAAGCCAAAAATGCGGTCACTTTCGGTTCACGGTCCTGGCGATGTTCGGGTTACGGATGTGAGCCCACCTGTGTGTGGGCCAGATGACGTCCTCGTTGCTATGAAAGCGTGCGGTGTTTGTGGCACCGATGTCACTTACGTTTATCTCGGAGGTCTGCCTGTAGAGGGCGGACGTTGTCCCATGCCTCTTGGTCACGAACCGGCTGGAGAGATTGTTGAAATCGGCGTCAACGTGACAGCGATTCCGATAGGTATGCGGGTGGTCTTCAACCCTAATTTCGATGAGATTCAATCGATCGGCAACGGGGGCGAACAAGGTTCACTGAGTGACCTTGTTGCGGTTCGCAACGCCGTCTTGGGCGAGAATATCTTTTCAATCCCCGACGAAGTCCCTTACGAAATCGCTGCGTTAACAGAACCGCTTTCAGTTGCGCTCCATGCCGTAAACAGGGCTGCTCCAGAACCGGGTCAGACCGCCGTGGTGTTTGGGGCCGGACCGGTCGGCGTGGCCATCGTTGCTTGGCTCAAAATCCGAGGTGTTCGAGACGTCGTGTCGGTTGATCTTTCCGAAGCGCGACTCAGTCTTGCCTCAACGATGGGTGCAGATGCTCAGGTAGTGGCAACAGAAAATGTGGTTGATGTTCTCCGTGAGCGACACGGCACTGCTTTTGTTCTGGGTGCTCCAGTGGCGGCGACTGATATTTGGATTGATGCTGCTGGTGCTCAGCAGGTCATTGACACAATCCTCTATGGCTCTCGTATGCATGCAACCGCAGTAATCGTCGCCGTACATAAGCAACCAGTGCAGATGGATATGGTCACATTTCTCACCAAGGAACTTCGGTTCACGTCGTCACTGGCTTATCCAACAGAATTCGGTGACGCGGCAAATGAGATTTCTGAAAATTGGAGCCGGTTTGCGCCGATGGTTACCAATCGCATGTCATTCGAGGAAGCCAAAGACGCAATTGCGCTGGCCGGGTCCACGGAAGCAGTTGGAAAAGTAACAGTTGTGTTTTAAAGCACTAGCGCAGCCTTAGAAGTGTTTTAGATCTCGGAATCCTCTCAGTGAATCGAGAGGAGCATGACCTATCAGTGCAGGAATACCCGGCAATAAGGAGCGAAATGACTTCAATGTTTGACCTCACCGGAAAAGTCGCCTTAGTTACGGGCGGTAATAGTGGGCTCGGTCTTGGCTTCGCCACAGGAATGGCGAAGTGTGGAGCTGACATCGTGGTGTGGGGGCGACGAGCAGACAAAAATGCGGAAGCGGAGAAACTACTTCTGGCTGCCGGGGCACCGCGAGTGTGGTCTCAGACCGTCGATGTTTCGGTAGAGGACCAGGTAGTCAGGGGAATGGCTGAGGCGGTTGAGCATATGGGTCGACTCGATTGTGTGGTTCAAAACGCTGGAAGCGCGTCCATGGCACCCTTCCACGAAATGACCACCGAGATGTATCAAAGCCTTCTTGCTGTCGCCCAGCACGGGGGGTTCTGGACGTTGCGCGAAGCGGTAAGACACATGATCGACCGGGCTGAAGCCGGAGATCCCGGCGGCTCGTTATTGCTGTGTGGAAGTCTGACGCAGTTCCGCGGCGAACCACTGATTGCTCACTACGGCGCCGCAAAATCGGCAATGCAGTCAATGATGCGAAGTGTGGCCGTTGAATACGGGCCACTTGGCATTAGGGCCAATATGGTTTGTGCTGGTTGGTTTTACACTGATCTTTATGGAGGAGCACCAAAAGAAGTCTTCCCATTCGACACCACCATTCGTGAGCGAAACCCGATCCGTCGGTGGGGCGAAGCTTCAGACCTTGAGGGTATTGCTGCGTACCTAGCCAGTGATGCAGCCAGCTACCACACCGGTGATGTCATTGTCATCGACGGCGGGACGACCGCTCTGATGCCGTAGTAGCGCCTTGGGCTCTTTTTCCCCCACTGCAAAAACCGAGGGGATTGCCACCTAATCGTGTTATCTGATGATGTCCCGCATCGCCCGCCATAAGTTCCAAATGCGATTTGATTCGCTTACTCAAAGAGAATCGCTTCGGGATCGGGGTAGGAAGTCATGCGGTAATACTCGTGGGTTTCCCAAGGGGCGTTGACCTGCATACGACCATTGGCGTTGACGTAATAGTTTTTCTTGGCTGATGCTTCCTCGGTCACCATGATGAGCTTTTGCGACTCAATTTCAAGGCGTTCGTTGTAGTCACGGAACGCCTCGTCTGTGACTTCAACGGTTTGTGTACCGCCTTCGATCATCCCGATCAGGCATCGCGCCACAAAACCCGCCCACATCTGATACCAAGCGGGTAGAGCGACACCGCCGGAGACCGGCTGGGAGTTAGGACCATAAAGAGTGAAGAGATTGGGAAATCCAGGAACCATCATGCCCGCATAGGCCATCGGTGATTCTTCTTCCCACTTTTCGTGCAGATTGATACCGTTTCGGCCGAAATACTCAGCGGGCCACAGATACTTGACGATGTCGAAGCCAGTAGCCGAAATAACAACATCAAGTTCATGGTGTTCGCCATCGGCGGTCTCAATGCCGGTATCAGTGAAACGGACGATGTCTTCGGTTACAAGATCGACGTTGTCCCGTGTGAGTGCTCTGTACCAACCATTATCCACAATTGGACGGCGAACCATCGGAGCATGGTCAGGTAACAATTTTTCGATGAGGTCTTGTCGGCCACCAGTTTCGGTATTGATGTAGTTGAGCAGCATGTTGCGCACGAATTCACTCTTGGCGGTGATACGGCCGCCAGTCTTTTCAAACTCAACATCGCGAATAAGGAAATCTTTATCGAAGTCGAAAAGATGCATGATCGAAGTGATTCGGCACCAGTTCCAATAGCCGGGCATAGAGTTGATGAGCCAACGGGATTCAGGTTCGACGTGGGCTCCATATTTGTCACGCGGACTGATCCACTGTGGCGTGCGTTGAAACATTTCGACATGCTTCGACATTTCGGCAACACGGCCCAAGAGTTGAACTCCGGTTGATCCGTTTCCGATGACGGCAACTCTTTTATCGCTGAGGTCGATTCCCTCAGGCCACTTTGATGGATGAATCACGATGCCCCCAAAATTTTCCACTCCGGGGAAGTCGGGAAGGTTGGGGTTGGCAAAAAGTCCGGCAGCACTGACAATCGCATTGACATTGCGAGAAATGGTTGAGCCGTCGGCGAGGCGGAAGGTCACATGCCACAGTTTGGTCTCATCGTTGAAACGGGCTTCAATCAGATCATGTTCGAACTTGACGTGATCCATCACGCCGAACTTGTTGGCGATATGGGTGATGTAGCCCCTTACCTCTGGGCCACGAGCAAAATATTCAGTCCACTGGTACTCCTTTTCGAAACTGAATTCATAGGAAGCGCTGAGCGTATCGACGCGGATATCGGGGTAACGATTGATGCACCAGGTCCCGCCGAGTTCTTCGCGTCGCTCGTATAAAGTGAAATTGATCCCCAGTTGTTCAAGTTGCACGCCAGTAGCAATGCCGTTTAACCCGCCGCCAATGATTGCGACATGAAAATCGCTAGGAGCCTGTGTGGTCGGTGTTGACCACTCGGCGAAACCGGGGAAGTCCTCGAATGACAACACCATTTTGCGTAGTTCAAAATCGCCTTGGGAGGTCGGTTTCCCGAGGACCATCTCAAGCATGGAGTTGATTTCGTCATCGGATGGGGTTCGAAGAGTCCAGGACTTGAGGTCACTATCGAGGAGGCCGATGCAACGTTCGACGAGACGGGATCGGTCCTCCGGGTCGAGTTGAGCCACTGGTCCGAGTTCTGCAAGTTCGGGATCTCCGGTTGCTTGGAAAATCGCAACCCGAAGCGCTGCGAGATCGGAGTAGTCGACCGCTCGTCGGATGTAGTCGGTGTCGATATGGTCGCTCACGCTGAATTCCTCTACTTGTGGTGCGGGCAACGTCGGGTTGTTGCGCTCTTTCAGATTGTCAGATCTTCGCATCTCTTGTAGCCGAGTAGCCATTGAATCCGGAATTAGCGGTAGAAGTTTTCGCAATAGCGATGGCGGCGACATGAAGGCTAAGGGACAGATAGTGTTCGATTCTCCGGGGGGATAAGGGACGGCTATGGAAAATGCATCCTCAGAATTACGTTCTGTTCTTGAGCGCTATCTCGCTTTTCGGGCTGAGGTGGATGCGGGATCAAAGCCGTGGTCGGACCTCACCCAGTTTTTCACAGAGGATGCCGTGTTTGTTGATCCGGCTTGGGGTCGTATCGAGGGGATCGACGCCATACGGGAGTTCCTTGTCGACTCAATGACCGGTATCGAGGACTGGACCTTCCCGGTTGACAGAGTTTTTGTCAACGGTGACGAAGTGATCATTAAATATCGCCAAGTCTTACCCGACGGGCGCCAACAGTCGGCTTACACCACGCTGCTCTATGGCGGTGGCGGCAAGTTCTGTTACGAGGAAGACCTTCTCAACATGGTTCACGTGTTTGAGGATCTCGCTGACTCAGGATGGTCTGCCCCAAGTGGCATGGAAATGCCACCTCGTCGGCCCAATCGAGATTTTTCTCATCCGAAGTAACGGCTGGATTTAACAACGAATTCTCACCACAAAGGAAGAACGATGACAACGTATCCGCGAGATGAAATCGAAGAAGCTTTTGCGGAATTCCGCCGCCGGGGAGTTGAAAACCACGACTGGGCCGGCTGGGCTCAGTTGTTCACGGATGACGCTCTTTACGAAGAACACAACCTCGGCGTGTTCCATGGACGTGAGGCCATTGAATCTTGGATTGTCGATTGCATGGCTGACTATCCGGCATTGTCGCTCTGGATTGACTGGTACATGATCGAGGGTAATCGAATCAGTTTTTATATCTGGAACAACCTTCCCGATCCGACAGGAACCGGCAAGCGTTTTGGATTCCCGAACACAACCATCTTGGAATATGCCGGAAACGGAAAGTTTTGTTTCGAGGGCGATTATTACAACCCCGAGGACGCCGGTCGCGTCTTTGTTGACTGGATCAAAGCTGGTGGGACTCGCTCGACAACTCAGGATCGGTCGCTCCAAGGAATTGAAGGCTGGGAACCGCCCCTGCGTGAGCCGGTATTTCCCCGAGAGGAAATCGAGCGTGAATTCGAGGCCTACCGCAAGCGTGGCGAAATCGCAGTGTCAACCGGAGACTGGAATCAATGGGCCGATCAGTTCAGCGAAGATGCTCATTATCGCGAGCATCACTACGGCTATTTCGAGAGTCAAAAGGAAATTCGCGATTGGATCAACGGTGTCATGCAGCCGTTTCCATCGATGGAATTTCCCGTATCGTTCACGTTCATTGAAGGCAATCGGGTGAGCGCACTCATTCCAAATATTCTTCCAGCGCCCGAGGGCGACGATGGCTACTACGGCTTCGACGTGAACACGATCCTGCATTACGCCGGAAACGGGAAGTGGAGTTTTGAGGAAGATGTGTATTCGCCAGCTGAGGCCGGCGAAGTCATCGGTCGCTGGATCGCCGCGGGCGGTGTGATTCCCAAATAGAGGGACTCGTGGCTAGAGGGTGCGAGAGGGTCGAGAGCCGGCGTGGATTCCGGCTCGATACCCGAACACGGTGCCGTTACCGATCGTGCCACCACCACTGGGGTAGGCCCACCCAAAGACGTTCGCTGCGGTGTTGCCGGCAGCGTAGAGACCCTCAATGACTCCGCCTCCCTGTCGACGAACCTCGCCGTCTTTGGTAATCATCGGGCCACCGTTTGTGCCGAGCATGCCGGGGTAGATCTGCACTGCGTAAAACGGCGCCTCGATAATCGGCTTGACGGTCCCGGGACCCATCAGTCCTTTACGGTGACGCTCGAAATCAGGGTCCTCGCCATTCGCTGCATGATCATTAAAACGGGTGACGGTTTCAAGAAGGATTTCGGCATTGATATTTATTTTATTGGCGAGTTCGGCGATGGTGTCGGCCTTGGTGACCCACTCCGGATCTGGCTCACCAGGAAACATGGAAAGGACCCGCACATTTGAACGCACGGTGTTGTCGAAAATCTGCCAACACGGACCGGCGTTTGGGAACTCGTGGTTCGTGTTGTCGAAAACCCCAAAAGCTTTCGGGAAGTCATTGTAAGGAAGCGCCTCGTTCGCAAACCGCTTGCCCTTTGAGTTCACCACCATTGAGGAAGGTTCGCCGCGGCCCCATTCAAATTGCGGCACCATCTCTCCGTTGCGGGTAATTTCGGGATCGAACATCACCGGAGTCCCCCAATACGAGGTGGTGTTGCCCAGTGTTGCTCCTGCTTTCATGGCCATTGAAAGACCATCTCCGGTATTGCCGCCGGGGCTGAGGGGTTTGACGTCATAACCGAGATGGGTCATGACCATTTCTCGGTTCCATTCGAATCCACCGCAGGCCAAAACGATTCCTTTTCGGGCGCCGATTCGCTGCTGAGCGCCTTCGTGCTCCACCACAACACCAATGGCAGCGCCATCTTCGTCAGTTACGAGATCCTTGGCAGGCGAGGACAGCCAGATTTCGACTCCACGATCGAGAAGGCCCTCAAGAAGTGCAGCGATAAGGGCGGCCCCCTTTGGTCGGATGTCTTCTGCTTCTCGGCGGAGAAGTTCCGCTTCGAATTCGGGGGTGCGGGGCATGAAATCTTCGGTGAGTGTGGTGGCAGCCCCAAGGGACATCAACGTTCCCCGCTTAACGATTTTGTCCTTCCACTCGGGAAGACGCTCGCCGACAGGATAGGGATTGGCTTCAACTGTTCGGCCGGGGCGAGGAACATGCCCCTCCCAGCCCCACGGTGTGTAGTAATCGGGGAGTGGTTGGATGTGGAATCTGGCTGGCGTGTGTTCAACCAGATATTTCAACATTTCCGGGGCTGTATCAACGAATACTTCGAGGAGGTCAGAGTCTGGGGCGCGACCATCACACACCCGTTCGATGTAAGTGAGAGCTGCCTCTTTAGAATCAGGAATTCCGGCTTCTGCCATTACATGGTTGTTGGGAAGCCAAATACCGCCACCAGAAACCGCAGTGGTGCCTCCCAGGAGTTCGTCCTTCTCGATAATAAGAACCTCTGCGCCTTCGTCGGAGGCCATGGTTGCAGCAACGAGAGCGGCACCCCCGGAGCCAACAATGACAACATCAACAACGCGGTCCCAGTCTGTAGAAGCGGACACGTTTTCCCCCAGTTTGAACGACGACGATTAGTTGCTGTCCCGGATGGTACTTCCGTAGGAAAGGTTCTGGCCCGTGAACTTCCGATCTCGGCATTAGCGCCAACTGTGTGGCTAGCGAGTCCGTCGGAGGATTCTCCAGATAGCCGCGTACTGCGACAGAACACCAAGAACCACTGTGGTGTGGAAGATCTCGTGAAACCCAAATTTCTTGGGCCAAGGGTTGGGGCGCTGAGCGGCGAAAATGGCAGCACCGCCGAGATAGGCGATTCCACCGGCAGCGAGCGAAGCGAGTGCCGGTTTGCCTCCGACGCGAACCACGGCGGGCGCAAGAACTACCCCGGCGATTCCGAGTACCGGATAAAACCATGATCCAGCGCGGTTGCTCTCTCCTAGGCGAACCACTTTGGTACCTGCGGCCAGGGCCGCAGCACTCCACACCGCAGCCAGTACCGCTTTTGCTTGTTTTGGTGGCAACGTGGCGACAGCGATCGGGGTCCAGGTGCCCGCGATCATCACGTAAATCATTGAGTGGTCAACTCTTCGCATGATGTTGGCCATTCTCCGGCTTTTCGTGAGTCGGTGATACGCCCCCGATGCGGCAAACATTGCACAAAGACCAGCACCGTAGACACCGGCGGCGACACGATTTTTTCCCGGCTTGGCACACATGGCGATGGCAATGGCTGCCGGCGGAGCGAGAAATGCCGAAATGGCGTGAAGCCCGCCCCGATACTTCGGCCGGGCATCCCAACTCACCTTCCAGATCAATTCATCGAGCGCGGAGAAAGGTCGAGCAGCAAAGTCGGCAGGCAGAAACGGTTCGATTGCGCTTGGATCAGCCGATGGCTGAATCGAAGGTTCCGAAGAGGCACTCATTTTTTTATCGTATCTAGACAGAGGTGAGGTTTGACACCAAGCAACGCGCGCAGCGTCTATTTCGGCCAAACTTCCTCTATGAAACCTTCCGGCATAATTTTTGCCGCACTTGATTGCGATGCGGCTGTACTAGAGAAATGGAATCGCTGGTACGACCTCGAACATACGCCTCCGAATGTGATGCTTGAAGGCGTGATGTTGAGTAATCGCTACGTTGCGACTCCCGAACTTCATGAGTCACGTGAATCACTTTCTGATTCGCCATTTGCAAACGGTCGAGCCTCGTTCGTCACGTTGTACACCTTGACCGGCGACCCTCAGATTGCCTTTGACGATATGAGCTCACTGCGAGAGCGACTGATCGAATCTGGACGCATGGCCTTTCCTGAGGATCAAAAAGCTGTCCGTGAGGGAGATTGTTTTCAGTCGGTGAAATCGTTTGTGTCTCAAGAGACCAAACTTGTGCCTGACGATGTTCCGTTCGTGGGTCACACAGGGATTGTTCTGCGTCAGCGGCGCGGGGGAAGTGAAGCCGCACTAGCCCGCTGTGCTCGTCTTGTCGATCTCGATTTCGTACACGGTGTGTGGAGTTTGCGTTCGCGCTTGCGTGATGGTTTGGAAATGGACATCGTCTTCATAGAGGGAAATTCCGCAAACGCGGCGCAAGCGATCCGCACTGCCGAGCCCACCGATGCTGCAACCGAGGTCATGGTTGATGCTCCTTTCGATCGCATCAATCCAATGCATTACCCCTGGGCCGCAACGATTAGGGATTCGGACTTGCCCAAAAACGTTGCTGTCTAACTCGTCATTCCGCCTAGTCCGACGAGGCCCCGGGCCAGTTCAATTTCGCCCATATGCCGGAGACCGTGCTGGTAGAGCCAACACTCGAAACCGTCAAGTACGGTGATGCCTTCGGGACCAGCGACGCGGGCACTGTAGGTCGAAGCAACTTGTGATGGGAAGGGCCGGGCGATGACGATACGGGTGAAATCGGTCGGATCCATGGTGGAGAGATACGCCTCGGTGCGATCGAAGACGGACCGTTGGTATTCCTTGAACGCGTCGTAGTCCCCAATTCTTTGATTCACCATTTCGTCTACGGTGCGCTCTTTGCCGTGATCATTGATGGCCATCTGAACACGTGATTGCCATTCATTGTTCCAAATCGGTAACTGGCCCGTGATGAACATGAAATTGGCATCTTCTTGATTGGTGTAGTGAAACAGCGAAAAGGCAATGGGTAGGACCTTCTCGCGTTCAAAGTGATTGACATGCTCGAGTTCCATAGAACCAACGGCTTGGAAGTACAGCGAGTGCATTGCTGCCATACGACGTTGCAACGAATCAAGAATGAGATCAGTCATGGGCCGTTACCGCTGATACAGGGGGGCGGCGCGATCTAAGATGATTTGTGTTCGCTCGTTTACTGACTCTTCGAACCGGCCCTCCTCAACCATCCAGAAGCGATTCGCATAGAGACCTTCGACAACTTGTTCGGCGACCTCTGACAGAGGCGTTATCGCCACCGGTGTGCCAGCAGCTTCCATCGATTCAATCCAACCCGCCATCTTGTGGGTGTGATCAATCGGCGAGTCTGGTTCATAACCCGGAGGACGTTGAGCTGCCGCCCAAATACCCGTATTCAAAACACCCTTGGTCTTGCCAGTGGGGAACAGGACCGAAACTCCAATCTTTTGATTCACCTCATTGAGTTGGCCGTAGAGGCACTCGCTTAATGTCACAACAGCGGCCTTACAAGTTGCGTAGGTGGGCGACATGGCGATTGGTGAGAATCCACCGTTGTTCGATGATGTATTCACGATGTGGGCTTCTTCATCTTGAGCAAGCAGGGTTGGTACGAACGCATTGATACCGTTGATGACGCCGTAGAGATGGACGCTTAATGCAAATCGCCAATCATTAATTTCGTGCTCCCAAAGTCGGCCGTGTGCTCCCGAAGCAACTCCGGCGTTATTGCAAACGACATGGACCTTTCCAAATTCTGCCAACGTGGCATCTCGTAACGCTTCGACGGATTCAAGGCTTGAAACATCTGCAGTCACACCGATGATTTCACCGCCATTGCCCCGAAGTTCGTTGACGACGCCACTGAGTTGTTCTTGGTTGAGATCGGATAGGACGACTTTCATACCCTCGGCTAAGAATCGTTCGCCCATGGCCTTCCCGATGCCACCAGCGCCACCGGTGATGACAGCAACCTTGTCTTTAAGCTCTCTCATGTTTCCCCCTGTAGTTCAAAGAGCCGAGGCTACCGCTCGCTGGCGCCGAGGTTCACTCTGCACCCCTGCCCTCATCTCCGCTACGTTGCATAGTCACTCGTCTCTACAGGGGGAACCATGGGTTCAACAGTTGGTCAGTTCTGCATCGCCGTCAACGATCTTGAGGAATCAGTTCGTTTTTACACCGAGATCATGGGTTTGGTGGAGCACGGACGAACTGAGATTCCAAACGTGAATGAGGTTCATTTGGCCGGTGCCGAGGGTGAGCACGGCGGTCGCCTGCAACTGGCCAAATTCAACCCCACCATGACCCCGCAACCCATTGATCACGGCCGGGCCCTTTGGAAGATCTACATCTATGTGGACGATGCAGTAGCGACCTGGGAAAAGGCAGTGGCTGCTGGCTATGAATCACATATGAAGCCGGAGCGCCTTGAGCGCTGGCCTGTGATCGTTGGCTTTATCACCGACCCTGACGGCTACCTCATTGAAATCATTGAAAGTGAAGGCGCCCGTCCAGGCCACTGAGCCCGAAGTCGAGAAATCTCTGTTGGACTAACCGAGGGTCGCAGCTCCAAAAAGGAGTCTGCGGCCCTTCGGCATTCCCGAGCCCTTCCGCCCAGTCTGCCGCCCGCCTAGTATTCAGAGAGCGTACTTGGGCGCCGTAATCTCTCGGGGGGTTCCGATGAATGCCGATGACCTGATCCTGATCAGCGTTGATGATCACATTGCCGAACCGGCAAACATGTTCGACGCGCACGTGCCGCAAAAGTACAAAGAATTTGCTCCCAAAGTTGTTACCGGCGAAGACGGAATCGAGCAGTGGTGGTTCGGCGATATCAAAGGTCGCAATCTCGGTCTGAACGCAGTGGCTGGAAAGCCACGCGAGTACTACAACATTGATGCATCTCGCTATGACCAAATGCGCCCGGGTTGTTGGGATGTTCATGAGCGTGTTCGAGACATGAATGCAGGCGGTCAACTGGCAGGGCTAAATTTTCCGAACTTCACCGGCTTTTCTGGGCAGGTCCTCAACCAAGGTCCCGATCTTGTGATCAACGAGATCATGATCAAGGCCTACAACGATTGGCATGTCGATGAGTGGTGCGCCGCCTATCCGGGACGGTTCATCCCCTGCGGCATTTTGCCACTTTGGGACGTCCAGAAGGCGGCCGCAGAGGTTCATCGTTTAGCCGCTAAGGGTTGTCATGCAGTGACGTTTTCGGAAAATCCCGCAGCTCTCAATATGCCCTCGATTCATTCTGGTTTTTGGGACCCGTTATTTGCTGCGTGTGTTGAAACAGAAACGGTTATCGCCTGTCACCTTGGGTCTTCTTCGAAGAGCGCAGCAACTTCAGTCGATGCTCCTGCTGGCGTCGCAATGACGCTGTCTTCAGCAGGCACGGTGTACACCTTGGTTGACCTTTTATGGGCAACATTTTGGGAGCGTTTTCCGACACTAAAGTTTTCGCTCACCGAGGGCGATATCGGATGGATCCCTTATTTTCTGTGGCGCGCTGAACACGTCAATGATCGCCATGGTGGCTGGATAAACCATGATTTCTCGAAGACTGGTGGTCCAACGCAAATTTTTAATGACCACATCCTGGTCTGCTTCATCAAAGAAACCGTCGGACCTGAGCTGTTTCACCATTTCAACATCGACAATGTCTGTTGGGAGTCTGACTATCCCCATTCTGATGGCACTTGGCCGAATGCTCCCGAGGAATTGCTTCAGACGATGGCCGGATTCGATGATGCGACGATCAACAAGATCTCCTACGAAAACGCAATGAATCACTACAACTTTGATCCATTCACTCATATTTCCAAGGAGCAGGCCACCGCAGGAGCGTTACGGGCAATGTCTCCTGACGTAGATGTCGTGACCCGTAATGGTCGACTTGCCGACGAGCGAGATCTCGCTCAGTGGCAGGCAATTATCGCCGGAGTAGGCGCCGTCCCAAAGCGTTAACTGCTAGGTCGGGGGCGTCAAAACAACCTCGATACCAGATTGCAGGACCATCCCCGAAAGTGCATCGATGGAATGGTCAGCACTCGTTAGTTGGCAAACGTTTGCCTCGCCCCAGCCGTGAGAGAGAACGACGCAGTCGTCGCGAAGGGATTCATCGACATGAAGATCAGCAGTTACCTTCCCGAATGCCGATGTCAGTACAGCGGTTGTGG
The DNA here is from genome assembly GCA_040882655.1 of Acidimicrobiales bacterium. Lineage (GTDB taxonomy): Bacteria > Actinomycetota > Acidimicrobiia > Acidimicrobiales > Acidimicrobilacustridaceae > Acidimicrobilacustris. The sequence goes on along the minus strand of JBBEAV010000041.1, from coordinate 17,342 downwards.
GCATGCCCAGTGTCTCGGCCGCGGCTACTGAGACCTGAATGGCCGGAGTTTCTTCCGGCAAACCGGGTGGAGTCATCGATTGAAACTGAGAGTTCATAAGTCGAGGTCTGCGATTTGGAATCAGCACAAGTGCGGGGGGAGGAACGCCGTTTGTCAGAGAGAGCTGAGTTTGGAGTTGATCAAAAATGGGCGGCGCAGTGAGCCTCCACTTTCCTCCGGGAAGAACCTGCGATCTCACCCAGCCAAAGACCGCCCCCGAGTAGATGGTGCTTGTGGGCGCGATTTTCAGTGCGTTTGGGTTACGGCTTCGGGCAATGACCGATTCAAGTAAAAGTGAATCGGTGGCATCGGCCAGGGTTAGGGACCCGGGGAGGGTCGCTAACCCGAGGCGCTCGGCGAGTTGAGCAAACATCCACCACATTGGTTGCCTTTGGTCACGTGGCGAGACAACTGCTTCAGTGAACTGAGCCGCAACAGCAAGCTGAAAGGTATCGAGCAACCATGTCGTATCGGCCCTTTCGAGTTGATCTACTGCCGGTAAAACATGCGTCGCCAAGTGGGTTGTATCGGTTGGGAGAATGTCAATCACAACAAGGGTTGTGAGTGAGGCAAGCGCTCTTCGGGTTCGTTCAGTATCAGGTAATGCAGTGACGGGGTTTCCACCGACAACGATAAGCGTGGTGACATTCCCCGCTTCGATCTCGGAAACAAGAGCAGCGCAGGGGTACTCACCAAACCTACGAGGAAGACTTGGTCGGCTTTTTGGACCCGGTTCCGGACTGCCGTCAACGGGGATGAACTCACGTTTGTCGAGTTGCGACAAATATCCGGGGTTAAACCACATTCCCCCTGGCTGATCGTAGGAGTCCGTGACGATATGCAAAGCCCACAAAAGATATTCCGAGATATTCGCGGAAGCAGACATGGAAACTCCGGTGCCGGTAAGAGCACTTACTTGGCCCGATCGCACTATGGCGGCGAGGAGTTCCTCTAATGAAGCCATCGCAACATCAGCGGCGACAGAGACAAGTTCATCAGTAAAGCCTCTAACCGCAGCAATGAGATCTGAAGCTCCGGTTGTTCGGTCATAGATCGTTTGTGCGGACGGATGGTTGTGAAGAAGTCTTCGCACAAGCCAACCGAGGACGAGCCAATCAGTCCCAGGCCTCAATTGCATGTGATGGTCCGCCAAAGATGCAGTTTCGGTGCGTCTAGGGTCAACTACCCACAGTTCGCCCCCTCTTGATTTGAATTCTCGGAAACGTCGAACGGGGTCGGGAAGTGCATTTGAATGCCCGTGGGATACGACCGGATTGCTACCGAACAGAAGCAAGAGTTTTGAAGACTCGTGATCCCATAGTGGAGTGAGGCCTGACCATCCGCCGACAAGCTCAGCGATAAGCGGCTTGCTTGGAGTGTCGATAGTTGTGGCGGTGTATTTCTGACGAGAGCCGAGAACGGAAAGAAATCGTTCGGCTGCCCGGCGACCGGCAGCATCGAATGCTGAACCGCTGGCAAGGTACATCGCAATTGAGTCGGCGCCCTGTTCGCTGATTTGGGATGCGACTTGATCAGCGATGTCGTCAAGGGCGTACTTCCAATCGGTTGGCTGCCGAAGGGGCTCGCGCCCGACTAGCGGTTGGTTGAGCCGACGGCTGTCATGGTGCAAGGCGCCAAGCGACCGTCCCTTGGAACAGCTGTATCCGCGTGAGAGCGGGTGGTCCTCATCTCCTCTCACCTTTGTAACGGTTTCACCTTCAACGGTTACAACGAGCCCACACATGGCGTTGCACACCCGACAGAACGTTTGAATCTCCACAAACGAATCCTGTCACGGCAGTCATGTCGAGTGGGGAAGGCCGCCTTCGTGTTGATGCCGATCGGGCTCAGGGTCTCTCCACATCAACCAAACAGTTGGGCTCCCCGGAACAGCGATTTCGTCAAGAACGCGGAATCCAAAACGCTCATAAAACGGCAGGTTCTCCGGTTTCTGCGTCTCAAGGTATGCCGGTTCAATCTCTCGATCGCAGTGAGCGAGCACCGGGGCGAGAAGTTTCCGTCCGAGGCCCCGACCTTGTCGAGTCGGATCGACTCCAAGAAGAGCGAGGTACCAGTGCGGCTCGGATGGATGAGCCAATTCAACTGCCTCAAGAAGTTGTACTCCGGTCATGCGGTTTCGCCCGGCGAGTAGAGAGCGTGCGCAGGCGACATAGATGCGGAACTCTCGCAACTTCGAGCGAGGCATTGATCCGGGTGGCAACCACGACGCCGAGCCAACTACGCGAGATTCATCGATAGCGGCCCACACTTGCCCGTGTGAAAAAGAATCATTCAGGAGTGCTCCGAGGAAAATGGGTAGCACCCGATGTTCCTGGACTGGGTTGCGGGCAAAGAAACCAAAGAGCGGATCTGGCCAAAAAGCTCGGCTAGTTGTTGCGATTGCTTCCTTGCGTAAGTCCTGGGGGAGTCGAGTGATCTGAATCACGAAACTGAAGGCGCCGATTGTTCTCCGCGGACCAAGCGGCCGGGAAGTTCACCCGTCGGAATTCCGTCATTCATGATGACTGTTCCGGCAACAATTGTTGACCGGTATCCGATTGCCCGTTGAACGAGTCGTTTGCCTTCGGCGGGAAGGTCATGAAGCATCTCTGGAGAACCCACCTCGAGAGCAGCGAGGTCGATCAGGTTGATGTCGGCTCGCATACCGACTTCGAGTGTTCCTCGGTCATAAAAACCAACCGCCATGGCGGTATCACTTGCCTGCTGCTTTACCAGCCACTCGATCTCAAACTGTTGAGATTTTGCTGCATCGCGTCCCCAGAATTGCAACATCCATGTCGGAAAGCTTGCATCGCAGATCATCGTGCAGTGAGCGCCGGCGTCTCCAAGGCCGGGAACCGTATTGGGATGAGCAATCATTTCCCGCGTTGCCCGCATGTCGCCCTCAACGAAGTTCATTACCGGAACATAAATTTTACCGTTGCCATCCTCGGATAAAAGCGTGTCGTAGGCGCCGGCAATATCAAGGCACTCATCAAGAGATTGGTCGTAACGTACGGGATCAGTGAGGGCAAACATCATGCGGGTGAGACCGCCCATGTCTGCGCCAGAATTCTCGACTTCGGTGATAATTGTTTGCCGAGTGTCAAGCTCGCGCAATGCTTCTTTTCGATCAACGAGAGCAAGGCCGAGAAGCGACTGGTAAGTGGCCGAGGGGAGTAGAGGGTTGACCCGTCCTTCGAGGCTCATGATGAGACCCACCGGGCGCGCCGCCACCTGACCAGTGATCCGGAGTCCCTGACTATTTGCTGTAGCGATGAGATCAAGGATTCGGCGATATTCATCGGGGGCAAACTCTGGGCGCTGAAGAATGGAAACAGAGATGGGGCGCCCACTCACGGAAGCCATGTCACGGATCAGAGCGAACTCCGTATCAAGGTCGAAGAAATCGGCAACGATTTCGATCACGCCTGCACCGGTTGCACCGATTGCTTCAGCGATTCCGAGGAGCTCTTCGCGTGACGCTGTCAGGCTGGGTGTGTGGCGGCCGTCGGCGGAACGGTGGGCGACGGTACGCGAAGTTGTGAATCCGATCGCACCGGCCCGAATTGCATCAGCCACAATCGCGCCCATAATCGCAATCTCTTCGAGGGTGGCTCGCTCCTGGTGATCGGCGCCTCGATCCCCCATGACGTAACCACGCAAAGCCGCATGTCCAATTTGGGCTGCAAAATCAATGGCGTGGGGCGAAGCATCGATGATGTCGAGGTACTCGGGAAAGGTTTCCCAGCCCCAAGTGATCCCTTCGTGAAGAGCGGTGCCGGGAATGTCTTCGATGCCCTCCATGACTTCAATGAGCCACGAACGGCGATCAGGGGCCACGGGGGCAAATCCAACGCCACAATTACCCATCACCGCAGTAGTTACTCCGTGCCAAGACGAAGGCGTAAGGAAAGGGTCCCAACTGACTTGGCCGTCGTAGTGGGTATGAATATCAACCCAGCCGGGGGCCACGATGAGGTTCGTAGCGTCAAGCTCAACCTTCCCACTTCGAGAAACGATTCCGAGGGCGCTGATGACTCCATTATCGACAGCAACGTCGGCGATGAAACGTGGTTGCCCAGTGCCATCGACAACAGTGCCATTTCGAATGACGAGATCGTGGTGCATGGTTTGAGGGTAGTCAGTGGAGCGTGGCGGTGACGGTCCAAACGGCGAGCGCAGATTGCCGACAGAGAACTCTCACTACACTTCGCCCATCACATTGATTCCGGGGGGAAGCAACATGGGTGTTCGAAACGTAGCGGTCGTCACTGGTGCAAGCCGGGGAATCGGCAAAGGGATTGCACTGGAACTTGGTGCGGCGGGGTTCACGGTCTACGTCACCGGCCGCTCGGTGTCGGGTGGTGCGCTGCCCGGGACTATCGGCGAGACTGCTCAGCAGATCGATGAACTTGGTGGACGGGGAGTAGCCGTCGAGTGTGATCACTATGACGATGAGCAAGTCAAGGCGGTATTCGACCGAGTAGCCGCGGAGCAGAGTCGGCTTGATGTGCTCGTCAATAATGTGTACTCCGCTCCTGACCTGGTTCCTTGGCTAGGAAAAAAATTTTGGGAACTCCCGATTGCGGCTTGGGATCAAGTCATTGCTATCGGTACCCGTTCCCATTACGTGGCGAGCGTGTTTGGTGCTCCACTCATGTTTGTCAACAATTCGGGGCTCATCGTGAATGTTTCCTCTTCGGGTGCTGTTCACTACGGTCACAATGTCGTTTACGGCGTTGGAAAAGCAGCCGTGGATAAAATGACAGCGGATATGGCGATCGAACTTGCAGGTTCTGGTGTTTCGATTGTCTCCTTGTGGCCGGGTCTGGTTCGCACTGAATTGCTCGATATGGGTGCGCAAACTGAGGGCGATGAGGTCTTTATTGAATTACCCGGTGAAGGTCGTTTTGACTTGTCAGGAGCAGAGTCTCCCCGGTTCTTGGGGCGAGCCGTTGTGGCGCTTTCCAAGTGTTCCGATCTTGACGATCGCAGCGGTAAAGCATTCACCAGTTCTGGGTTGGCACGTGAACTTGGATTCACCGATCTTGACGGCTCAATTCACGAAGTACTTCTTCGACCTTAGGCAGACGTTACGGCCGACCAACTCCGGGAACCTCAACACTAAAAATGGCGATGACTCCGGTTGGAGCCTTCAGAACTTCCTCGCGCCGCCAATCTGCTGCAGCGCAGACAAAAAGAGTGCGGCGGTCCCGCCCTCCGAGGACACAAGCCACGGGGATGAGGTCTTTGATTCGGAGCTCGTTGGTTGATTCTCCTCCCGGGAGCACCCGTAGTACCCGTTTACCAATGGGGTCCGCTATCCAGAGCGCTCCTTCGGCATCAAGGCAGATGCCATCAGGTGGCGCAAACGCAGGTCCGCCCTCGGCGGGATGGAGTGCGGCGTAGACCCGACGATTTGAAAGCGATCCGTCGGGCGCGCGATCAAATGCTGAAACCCTTGATGCGGCACTCTCGGCGATGAGCAGGGTGGTGTCATTGGGCGTGAGGGCGTGCCCATTGGGTGATTCAAGATCATCGGCAGCGATAAACCACGAACCATTAGGTCGCACAGCAATTGTTTGACCGGACTGTCGATCGCCCGCTCCGTGGATCCGGTTTCCCATATCGCCGACGTATGCGGTGCCATCAGAGGAGACAATCATGTCGTTCAGCGATCCGCGGGCAACTGCTGAAAGATCAGCATGAATAGAAATTGATCCGTCAAATTCAAACCTTCGAAGTTGTTGAGATTCCATGGCGACAACCAACAGGCGCCCATCGGGGAGCCAGCCGAGACCGGAAGGTTCGTCGTCACTGATCTCGGCTTCACTGCGCAACTTCCCGCGCTGGTCAGTGGAAAGCACTTGATGACCGTGCATATCGCTAAACCACAGGCGCTCGTTGTGCCAGCGGGGGCCTTCGGCGAACCAGAGGCCATCGAGCAGGATTCGTGGTTCGGGATCACCCATCTCCCGATGGTACCGAGGACGGTTGAGTCGGAGCTGGCCGGGAGAATCCGCAAAGATCAACGTTTCTCACTCAGGGCTCAGAAGAGTTGGGACTCGGTGGAGGAGCGCGATCGCCCTACGCGTGGGCATCGGAGAGGTCCGGGCATCGGGGCAGGCCTTTCACTGCCTCGCGTTGCGGGGCTTGGGATGGTCTGTAAAGATTCAATGACATGTTTCCCGGAGCATCGCCCCAGCCACGGGGCCTGAAGGTCGAGAATTTTGGCCTCGTACTTTCCAGAGCCCTTGGAGTTTCGTTATCGGCGAGGCAGTTATGAAGCGCTCTCAATTTTCGGTTTTTGGTATGGCTTCGTTTGGGTTGGCCGTAGTGGTGTTGCTCGGCGCAGCGGTCGTGGCCCCAGCCGGGGCCAATTCGATTTCGGAGAAACGAGCCGAGGCTGCACAGATTGGCGCCCGGCTTGCCCAGCTTGAGGATCGTCAACTTGAAGTAAACGGACTTTATGAGCAAGCAAGTTTCGAGTTGAGTCAAGCCCAACTTCGAGTGGCCGCAGCCAAAGCACTTGCCGATCAAACTGCTGCCGATGCTGAGAAGCGCCGTCAGGACCTGCGTCGCTATGCGGTTGCGGCGTATCAGACCGGAAACGACAGCCCGGAATTCGATGCTCTTTTGTCGAATAACGCTAAAACCGGAGTGCAGAAGCGTTCGTACCTGCGATCAATTTCAGGGAGCCGCCAAGATCTCGTAGACGCTCTTAACGCTGCTCGGCAAAAGGCTGAAGAAGACGGAGCTCGCCTTCGAGTTGCCGAAAGTGCTGCTTCCTCGAAAGCTGCTGAGATTGAAGAACTGAAGAAAGCCTCCGATGAGGCAACGAGTGAAGTAGCGGCAATCAACGCAAAAGTTAAAGGGGAACTGAAGGTCCTCGTCGATGCCGAGAACGCAAGAATTGCCGCAGGGGCTGCGGCGCTGCGGGCCGCGGCGGCCGCCGCCCGTCGAGGGTCGATGAGTGCTCCGAACCCCAATGCGCCTCGGGTTGGGCAGGGCGCTGCGGGCGCAATTGCCGCAGGTATGACAAAGATTGGTTCTTCGTACGTCTATGGCGATGAAGGTCCAACCACATTTGATTGTTCTGGTTTCGTTCAGTGGTCGTTCCAACAGGTCGGCATTTCGATTGGTCGTTCAAGTGGCAACATGTGGGGGCAGACAGTACGGATCTCCGAGGAACAGTTGCAGCCCGGCGATCTTGTTTTCTGGGGGGCGCAAGGTTCGCAGCACGTGGCGATTTACATCGGTGGAAACCAGATTCTCCACACCGCTCGAGGTGTGGCAGTGACCTCGATGAATGGTTGGTGGACCTACGGTCCGATTATGACCTTCGGTCGTATTCCTTAGGCCTGAAAGTATGAGCCATTGACTCTCGGCGTCAAAGGAACCGTTGGTCTTTCTTCTCGTTGCTGCGCACGCCGCTCCTCTAACGAGTAGGAATTAACGACCAACGATTAGCGGGTGGGGAAGTTATGACAGCAACCGAGATGCCCTATATCAATTTGCTTGATCCGCAGTTCTATGTCGAACCCTGGGGGGCCTACCGCTGGCTGCGTGAAAACGATCCGGTGCACTGGGATCCGGTTCACAAGTTGTGGGGAATCTCACGCTACGAGGACATTGTTGAGGTGGAGAAGAATTGGTCAGCGTTCACATCGACGGCGGGGTCGAGGCCTGCGACTGATCAAACTGATGACACCTCAATGATCAATCGGGATGATCCCGAACATCAGCAGCAACGGATGCTGGTGGCTCGACAGTTCACCCCTCGAGCAGTGAAACAGATTGAAGGGAAGATTCGCTCACTTGTGAACGAACTGATTGACGAGGTCGCCCCTTCTGGTCGTTGTGAAGCGATTGAATCTTTGGCTTCTCCGTTGCCAGCGATCTTGATCGGCGACAAACTGGGATTCCCGCGCGAGCTGTGGCCGAAACTTCGTGAGTGGTCCGAAATCACGATGTACGAGTCGGGACAGAATCCGCCAGATGGCACTCCGGCAGCGACCTCAGATCGTTCAATGGTTGCCATCATGGAGTTTTCGATGGCCACTATGGAACTTATAGCGGCGAGACGTCAGGACCCACAGGACGATCTGCTATCGATTTGGGCGAACGCTGAAGTTGATGAGCGTCTTTGGACTGATGGCGAGATCATCTCCGAATGTCTACTTTTACTAGATGGTGGAGCAGAGACGACGCGGACGGTAATTGGCTCAATCATTCGGGAGTTAGCGCTCCAGCCTCAACAGCGTCAGATCTTGATTGATAATCCCGGAGTGCTCTCCGATACAGGAGTCGAGGAGTTCATTCGATGGGTCACCCCAATTCTTAATATGCGCCGGACTGCGACTGAAGACATTGTGTTCCGTGGAAAAGAAATTCGGCAGGGAGATCAAATTCTTCTCATGTACGCATCTGCGAATCGCGATCCCTCGGTGTTTACCGACCCCGATTCATTTGATGTTCAACGTTCGCACAACCACCATGTCGCGTTTGGCTTTGGAACCCACTTCTGCCTCGGCTCCTCGTTAGCTCGAATCGAAATTCGGGTGATGTTCGAGGAACTTCTTCGGAGAATTCCCGATTGGCGCCTAGCTTCCGAGCCCGAGCCAAAAATTTTGGGCGCTACGTTCACAAGGGCTTATGACCGAGTTGAGATTGAATTCACCCCAGTTGAGAATGAATCTTGAGTAGGGGCAGGCCGGACCCAGCGAAGATTCGGTAGTCCCCGATGTAAGGGGAAGTTCGGGGCAGACTCTGTCCATGACAGAAACTTCTGACTCAGGCGTAGCGACCGGGATGACCACAAGTGCCTCCACCGGAAGGGGGCGACGCATAGGCGTTTTCCTTCTTCTCATCTTGGCCTCCGTGTTGTTATTTGGTACGGCAGCAGATATTTGGGTGAAACGGCAAGTTCTGAGCACCCCTAAATGGGTTGCCGCAAGTGACAAGATCCTCGCTAAGCCTGAAGTTCAGGCGGCATTGGCTTCTTACATTGTCGACGTGATCTACACGAACGTTGACGTTCAGCAGGAACTCAGCGACCAACTTCCTGAGGGCTGGAAAGGTCTCGCTGCCCCGGTGGCTGCAGGAGTTCGTGCCCCAGCAACCGGTGCGGTTGAAAAGATACTTGGAACCCCGCAGGTGCTGGCGATCTGGAACATGGTTAACGAGAAAGCGCATACCACTCTCGTGAATGTTCTTGAGGATAAGACAAGGGTGGGGACGACAGAAGACGGCAAAGTCACTGTCAATATCGGCGAGATCGTAACAATCGTAGGAACGCAATTAGGGCTGCCTTCAGGTGTGCTGGACAAAATCCCAGCAGATGCCGGCGAAATTACGATCTTTGAATCGAGTTCACTCTCCACCGTTCAGAGCGCAGTGAAAGTGGTCCAGATTCTTGGACCAATTCTCTCTGTTGTCATTATCGCCCTCTATGCCCTCGCTGTATGGTTGGCACGGGGTCGGCGTCGTCGCACTCTGCGCAATGTCGGTTGGTCAGTCATCGTTGTGGGTCTGCTGCTCACAACTCTGCGCCGAGCAACATCCAATCAGGTCGGATCAAACCTTGTGAATGCGGAGTACGCCGTGGCTGCCAAGCTGACGTTCGGCGTGCTTTCGGAACTTCTCTTCGATACGGCCTGGGTCCTGATTTCTTGGGGCCTCCTCATCGTTGTTGGAATGGTGGTTATCGGTCCAAGTCGTATCGCAACGTGGGCAAGGCGTGTAGTTGCACCGCTACTGAATTCAGACCGCACGGTGTTCTGGATCGGAGCGGCGACGCTTTACCTTGTGGTTCTTCTTGTTGTTCCGTCCCCTGCTTTACGACTTTGGTGGTCAGTTATCGCAATAGGAGTCGTAGTCGGTCTCGGGCTCGAGTACCTCCGGCGAGCATCGCTCGCCGAGTTCCCCGAAATGCGACTGGACCTCAACGTTGAGGGTCTGAGGACATCAGCGGAGTCGGCGTGGTCTGGTCTCGCTTCGCGCTTTGCGCGTAATCCACCTGGTGATCACGTTGCCCAACTCCAACAACTGAGCGAACTGCGCACGGCAGGGGCCCTGTCAGAAGAGGAATACGCGTCTGCGAAGTCAAAGTTGTTGGACTGACCAACGATTTCAGCGCGCCGTCACCAAAGAGTGCCGTTGTCGACTACGAGAGAGGCACCTGTTGTGGAACTCGCCGCATCGGATGCGAGGTGCGCTAGAGCCTCTGCGATCTTGATTGGTGCCATCAGGCCGGGAAGCACGCCCATCATTTTCGGGAAGTGAGCGAAATCGATTTCACCCTTGATGTTGGAGAGTGCATTGGTACTCATAGCGGTGTCGACACCCCCCGGGCACACGATATTTACTCGAATTCCATCGGCGGCCAGTTCAACGGCTAGGGCCTTCATGAACATGATGAGCCCCGCCTTCGAAGCGCAGTAGGAGGAGTTGTACGGCTGGCCCTGGAGTCCTGAGATTGATCCGACGGTCACGATATTGCCTCGGGACGCACGTAGGTGGGGCAGAGCTGCTTGAGTGACAAGCATCGGACCAGTGAGGTTCACTGATAGGTGGCGATTCCATAATTCGAGGGTGATGTCGTCGATCTTTGA
>JBBEAV010000041.1:0-6587 GCA_040882655.1 Acidimicrobiales bacterium | reverse complement strand
CGAAGATGACAAGAGGACTGCCATGACATTCACACCATCACCTGAACAGCTCTTGCCGGATCTCACGCTTCGTCAGGAGTTTGTGCTGCTGGCCCGAGCACTATGGCGCGAGGGCTATGCCGACCATCTTGCCGGTCACATCACCGTCAACCTGGGCGATGGCACTCTTCTCTGCAATCCATGGTTCATCACATGGGATGAACTGCGACCCTCACAGCTGATTCGTATCAACCTTAATGGCGAGGTAGTTGAAGGGGACTGGCCCGCCCCACTGGGTATTCCCTTGCATCTCGAACTTCATAAAATTCGCGAGGACGTTGGTGTTGCGGTACACAGTCACCCTCTTTACGGAACGGTGTGGGCAGACATGGGAGAAGTGCCGCCGGTCTACGACCAAAGTTCCGGACTGGGCGGAGGAGGCGAGCTCATCGTGATCGACGAGTATGGAGGCGGAGTCGACAATGCCGGCGCCGCTCGTGACGCAGTGGTTGCGATGGGCGATGCCAACTTGGCCCTCTTAGCTGGTCACGGCGTTTTCGTTCTGGGCTCGACGATTCGCGCCGTTCACCAACGAGCTGTTGCTCTTGAGCAACGCTGTCAGAGGGCCTGGCACATCAGAGCGGCCAATGGACGACGTGAGTCGGCTGTTCCTGACTGGTGGCTTGAGCGGGGGCGTGGCAGTGACGGCAACGGATTTATCGGATTCTGGGAAGCGATGGCTCGCCTTGAACTTCGGGCCGATCCCAGCATCCTTGACGAAAGATGACCTAACTGGATGACTGAACATAGTTCTTTCTGTCGGATCTGCGCCGCGGCTTGCGGCATCGTCGTCACTGTTGAGAACGATCACGTTGCGAAAGTTCGCGGCGACGCTGATCATCCGATTTCCCGTGGTTACACGTGCGAAAAAGGACGGGCTCTTCCACAATGGCATCACGGCAAGTCGAGACTCAATACCCCGAGTCTGCGGGGCAAGGACGTAGGTTGGGAGGAAACGCTTGATGACCTGGCCGAGGTGATCGCAAACGTTACCGAGACTGTTTCCCCAGATGTAGTTGGTCTTTATCTCGCAACAGGGCTGGCCTATGACTCGGCTGGACAGGTTGCCTGCGGCATGTGGATGAGTTCGATCCGAAGTTCATCGTTCTATACCGCAGCAACAGTTGATAACGCACCCGTACTTGTTGCCGCAGAGGAAATTGCCGGTCACCCGATGCTTAATCCGGTATGGGAACCGCAGCACTCCCGTTTACTCATCATGTTGGCCACCAACCCGGTGGTTTCGCACGGATATGGAACCACTTTGGCTGATCCAGTTCGTCGTCTTCGGGAGTTTCAGGTATCTGGTGGCACTCTCTGGACACTGGACCCGAGACAAACGGAAACGGCGATGTTGTCGGACGCTCATCTTGCCCTTCGTCCGGGCTCCGATGTGATTTTGCTTGCGGCTCTTGTGCGTGAGTTACTTGCAGATCAGCGTTGCACTGCGGCACTCGTGCAATCGTGTCGCCAAGTCGATATCGACTCTTTGTCCAACGCTGTGGCTCCTTTTGCACTCGAATCAGCAGTGTTGGCCACGGGATGCACCCGGGATCAAATCGATCAACTGTTGCTCGACCTGAAAACTCATCATGGGCGAATCGCAATGTTCTGCGGTACGGGTTCCACGATGGCGAAAGATGGGGTGCTTGTCGAATGGTTGCGTTGGGTGTTGCTCGCGATGACCGACTCGCTCGACGTTGTTGGCGGTATGAGATTCAACCGTGGGGTGGTGAACCAACTTTCGCGTGTCGATCCGACGAAGCCTCAACTTGGCGGGCCCCCGTCACGTCCCGAGTTAGACCGTGTGGCCGGGCAGATGCCGGTGGCGGCCATGATCGACGAGATCGAGTCCGGAAGTCTTCGAGTGTTGGTTGTTGCTGGCGGAAACCCTCTCTCTGCTTTCCCTGAACCCGATCGTTTTCGTCGGGCCGCAGCTTTGCTCGATGCGCTTGTCGTGATCGATGTCGCTGATTCTGAACTTTGTGATCTCGCTACCCATGTGTTTCCGGCAACAGGCCAACTCGAACGAGCTGATCTGACTCTTGCCGAACAGGTGTCCTTTCGTTCCGGCATGCAGTACGCATCAGCTGTGGTTGATGCAGCAGAAGATCGCAAGCCCGTGTGGTGGATACTTGCATCGCTCGCTTTTCGAACCTCGCGTCCAATGTTCGGCGGCGCTTTGGTCGATGCGCTGAGCGACGAGGTGATCCTTACCGGATTACTCGCCCACGGTCCCCTTGATGCAGTGGCGGTGATCGACGCAGGCGCTCATGGCATTGATCTTGAACCGGAGTATGGATGGGTGAGGTCCACTATGACGATCGACGGTAAGTGGTCGATAGCCCCGGCTGTGTTTGTCGAACGGCTCGCTCGGCACATTGGTCCTGAAATCGGCCTCGTTCTGATTCCACGGCGGGAAAGCGCCTGGAGTAACTCGGTCGTGTTTGCAGGGAATGGTGACGAGGCAATCATTCAGATGAGCAATGAAGATGGTGAAGCGGCGTCACTGCGTTCGGGGGACTGGATCGCTGTTACGAGTGCACACGGGTCGCTGGTCGGCGTTGTTGAGTTGTCAGATCGCTTGCGAACTGGCGTCGTATCTGTGACCCATGGTCACCCTGGTTCACTGACCGGAACGCTTACCAGTAACACGATCGATGTTGATCCTCTTACCGCCATGCCGTGGGCATCGGGTTTACCTGTTCGCGTCGACAAGTTGGGTGTGTGAGGTGGCGTGACACTGGCTCCCCGCTTCATTGAGGGTCGGCGACCGACCAAAGACGAGTTGGCCACGTTTCATGGTTTCACTGTTGACGACCTGCTTCCGAATCCGGTGAATCTTCTATTCGTTGGTATCAACCCCGGATTATGGACCGCAGCCGTGAACGCTCATTTCGCTCGGCCGGGAAATCGATTTTGGCCAGCGTTGTTTCTCGCCGGAATCACCTCGACCGGGTTTGACGCCTCTTGCGGCCTTGGGGAGGATGCTCGAGCTGAACTCGAGACAAAAGGCATTGGAATAACAAACCTTTGCTCCATTGCGACTGCCCGAGCAGACGAGTTGTCGAAACAGCAACTCCAGGACGGAGGCGAAACGCTCCGGGCTTTGGCGCGGGCCCACTCACCAAACGTTGTCGCCGTGCTAGGCGTGACGGCCTATCGGCAAGCATTTGGAAACGCCAAGGTGTCGATCGGAAAGTCTGAGGATCATTTTGAGAAGGCCGAACTTTGGATACTGCCGAATCCGAGTGGCCTCAATGCTCATGAATCGGTGGTCTCGCTGGCGTCTTGGTACGGCCAGGCCGCTGCGGCCGCCGGAATCACACTCACTCCGCCTCACTAACTCGTTGCTGGCAAGCGACCGCCCGCAGCAATCCAATCCCCAAAAACCTGTTCGCCCTCTTTGGGGTTGTAAATATCCTCTTGATAGGAGAACTGGCCATCGCCGGCGTACTCAAGAATGGTGATGCAGCTGAATCGAAAAGCTTCACCGCCGGTTGGGTGGGGCACTACCTGCCACGGGTAATAAACAACGCGGTTCCCGTCGATGACGACCCACTCAATCGGAAACTCCATTGTTGGTGGCGCGGTGGCCATGACGTCAACGATCGCTTTCCGGATTTCCTCCCGGCCGCGGAATGTGCCGAGGTGGTGCTCGACCCAGATGCCGTCAACGGTGTGGAGATCCGCCCACGCGTTCCAGTCTCCGCTATCGCCAACGGCCACGAAATTTTCATAGGCCGAGCGCACTTCTTCAGGATGAAAAGCCACGAATTGCCCCCTTTGTAGATGTGTGAATTCTAGTGAGGTTCCTCGTGACGACCATCGGGATGAAGAGCGAATCGAGGGCGGTCTGCGTCGTGGACAGGGCCATCTGTGGGCCAGGGCCATCCGCCAAATCCAGTGCGCTGATACTCAAGAAAGGTTTGACGGAGTTCGGCTTGGCTGTTCATGACAAATGGGCCCTGTTGGAACACTGGTTCGCCTATGGGGCGACCCTGAAGCACAAGACAATCGGCGCCATCAGCAGAGACCAACTCCGTTGGCTCCTCTGAGCGCAAAACCGAGCCTGTATCGCAGTCAAGGAAGGTGCCCCCGATACTGACGCCGGCGCCATCGAATACGTAGAGCATTCGCACAGTTTCAGCGGACTGTGACGGCGGGAGGGAAAGAGTGGTGCCCGGATCGAGATGAAGGTGCCAGACCGCAACATCGGAGGATTCTGATGACGCCCAAGAATCGGGGGGTGGAGGAAGCGGTGCGGTCTGATCAAAAGTACCGGCGATGATCACTACCTCTGTCTGGTTACCCTTTTCATTGACGTGATGGACTTTGGGTAGCCGCTCAGACCACAACATCGTGAAATGAGGTGCGGCCATTTTCTGGGCCGGTGGGAGATTCAGCCAGATCTGGAATAATTCCAGTGGATTCGTGGATGTCCGGTTTCGTAACGGAAGCATTTCCGAATGGACGATGCCGGAACCGGCGGTGAGCCACTGGACATCGCCGCTTCCAAATCTTGCAGTGGCGCCGAGAGAATCAGAATGATCACAAAAGCCGTCTCGTACATAAGTAATGGTTTCAAATCCACGATGAGGATGCTGTGGAAATCCCGGCACAACATCGCCGTGGTACATCCGCCAACCATCAAGACCTTCAAAGTCCGTGCCGATAGTCCGGCCTTCAAGCGATACGTCTGGCCCCATCTGCTCGTTAGCGGCCGGATAGGCGTCGTCGTGGTGAGCGCAAAAGATAAATGGATCGATAGTGGGCCAATGAAGTCCAAGTGGAACCGTCTGTTGAACGATGTCGTCGGTCATGGAACAAGCGTACGGGTCGCCACAACTCTTACGGTCTGCTCGTTGAGTTAGCGCTCGAAGCGTTCGAAACGCTCACGACGAGGGACAACCTTACGGCCCTTAATCGTAGTTTTTTTCATAGCCCGAATGATGTCGTCAGCGGACTTTTCAGGAACCTCGACCAAAGAGAACTTGTCGCCGATCTCAATGGAGCCGATCTGTTTACCTGCAAGGCCAGCCTCGCCGGTAATGGCTCCGACAAGATCGCCAGGACGAATCTGAGATGAACGACCAATCGGGAAATAGAGACGAGTCGAGTCAACTCCGATTGACCGATCTTTGCCCTTCTTGCCTTTCTTCTCGCGTTCTCCTCGCTCTCCTCGCTCTCCACGAGAGTCGCGACTAGGCCGATCAGAGCGATCGTTCTTCCGGTCCTTGGAGCGACGAATCTCAACCTCAGGAATCTCGACTTCATCCTCCTTGCCTGTGGTTGCTTCATGAGTAAGTTTCACTGCAGCAAGAGCCACATCAAAAAGATCGAACTCGTCGGTGAGTGATTCGACGATTGAACGATAACGATCGAGGTCATCGTCAAGAAGCGTTTCGCGCAGTGTCCCGAGGGTAAGTTCCATTCGACGGTTCCGAAGATCGGAGATTGTCGGAACCTTCTCAATAGCGATTTTGTCGCCAGTCACGCGCTGGATGTTCTCGAGTAACCGGTGTTCGCGCGGTTCGGCCAGAGTGATGGCTACGCCCTCACGTCCGGCCCGACCGACACGACCGATGCGATGGACATAGGACTCGGGTGCTGAAGGTACGTCGTAGTTCACCACGTGAGTAAGGAGATCAATATCAAGTCCGCGGGCGGCGACATCTGTGGCGATGAGAAGGTCGGCGGATCCATTGCGAACCCGAGCCATGACTCGATCGCGACCCTCTTGGTTCATTCCACCATGGAGAGCCTCGGCGCGGTACCCACGACCGTTGAGGGTTTCTGATAATTGGTCTACTTCGTGCCGAGTTCGGCAGAAGACGATGGCCGCTGAGGGCGATTCGACGTCGAGAATCCTGCCGAGGGCAGCAGACTTGTGTGATCGAGGAACGATAAACGCCAATTGTCGAACCTTTGGAGCGTCACCTTTTGCTATCGCAGGGGCTTGAATGCGAATTGTTGTGGGATCTGAGAGATGGCGTCGAGCGAGGGATTCAATGCGTTTCGGCATCGTTGCGGAAAAAAGGATTGTCTGTCGTTTATCGGGAAGCGCTCCGAGGATTGCGTCGAGATCTTCGGCGAAGCCCATATCGAGCATCTCGTCAGCTTCATCGAGTACGACCATTTCGATGTCGTCAAGCGGAAGTGTGCCTCGCTTGATGTGGTCCACGGCCCGTCCGGGTGTTGCGACGACAACGTCCACACCGCGTCCGAGCGCTTGAAGTTGGCGACCAATGGGCTGGCCACCATAGATAGGAACGACTCGCGCGCTCATAGCGCGACCGTATTTATGCACCGCTTCAGAAACCTGCATAGCAAGTTCTCGGGTAGGAACGAGAATGAGGCCGATTGGCCGCTTTGAGCGATTATCGGCTTGGAGACGCTGAAGCATCGGTAACGCAAACGCTGCTGTCTTGCCCGTTCCGGTTGCGGCCTGACCGAGAAGATCCAGTCCAGCAATGAGGGGGGGAATCGATTCGCGCTGAATCGGAGTCGGTTCTTCATAACCGAGATTGGCCAATGCATCGACCAAT
>JBBEAV010000040.1:0-10703 GCA_040882655.1 Acidimicrobiales bacterium | reverse complement strand
GTGAATACGCCCACATTTGTCTTTGAGACCGGCCTCACCAAGGGCGGCGTGCTGCGCGCGGCCAAACTCTTCATAGAACAAACTAACGTCCGCGAGTATGTGTTCGCTTCGGACCAAAACATGGGCCATTTTGATCCGCTCGTGGACGATCCGGCGAACAATAAGTTCATTCAAGAAGTTGTGCCTTGGTTGCGCGGTATCACGGCGAAGTGACAGACCGCACTTGAAATTCAAATCCTCGGCTCGCAATGGGTTGCTCTAGCAGGGTAAGCAGCAATTCGCTCTCAAGCCCATTGGACGCCCGTCAGCACAATTGAATCTACTTTCGTCAAGATGCGGTCAGGACTCGAGCCACCGATAAACACTAAATAACAGCGCGAACTGCTGGGCAATAAAATGTTTTTAAATAGTAATCAATTACGATCAACACATACCCACTATTAAGCGCAGATATATCTGGGAGAGCGAAGGTCGTGGGTTCGAATCCCGCCAGCCCGACCAAACAAGAGTGGGGTGCCACACTGGCACCCCGCCCTGTCACCCCCAAGCACGCCAGGAAGATTGATGTCCGAGGAAAGCCCACCTGAATCATCTGAAGCAATGACCAGCCCGGAAGATCTTGACGTTGCCACAGAGGAGCGGGCATCTATCCGTGCCCAGCGCCTTGAGCGTCTCGGAGAATTGCGTCAGGCAGGAGTCGAGCCTTATCCCTATCGATTTGTACGCACCTCTGATATCGAGCCAGTTCGTCAGGAGTGGTCTGGCCTCGAAGCGGGTAGCGAAACGGGGGCAGTGGTGCGCCTGGCCGGCAGACTCATGCTCAAGCGAGAGCAGGGGCGCCTCACATTTGGACAGCTTCGAGATCGGAGCGGTGAGATTCAGCTCTTTGTCTCGGCTGGGGTTTTGGGAAAAGAGTCATTTGCTGAGTTCAATCAACTTGATCGAGGCGATTGGGTGGGTGTTGAAGGCGAAATCATGGCCACCAAGAAGGGCGAGCTTTCGATCAAGGTTGCCGAATGGGTACTTCTGAGTAAGGCCTTGCGTCCATTGCCCGACAAGTGGCACGGCCTTGCCGACGTCGATGCGCGCTATCGCCAACGCTATGTTGACCTCACCGTTAATCCAGATGCTCGTAGAGTTTTCGAAATACGGTTTGCCGCTGTTGATGCAATTCGACAGGTGCTTCGAGAGCGTGGGTATCTCGAAGTGGAAACACCGGTCCTGAACCTCCAGCAAGGCGGGGCAACTGCACGTCCGTTTGTTACTCACTACAACGCTCTCGATATTGATACGTACCTGCGCATTGCCTTGGAACTTCCGCTAAAGCGACTTCTAGTCGGGGGGCTGGACCGAGTTTTCGAGATCGGTCGCGTCTTCCGAAATGAAGGAATTGACACTCGTCATAATCCTGAATTCACGATGCTTGAGTCCTATGAAGCATTTGCTGATTACAACGACATGATGGAACTCGTCGAGTCGTTGGTTTCGGCGGCAGCAGTTGCCGCAAACGGTTCCACCACAGTGGAATTGCGCGGGGCCCAGGTTGATCTCGCTCCACCGTGGCGGAGGGTCACGATGGTCGAACTTATTAAAGAACTTGTTGGTGTCGATATCAATCCATCCATGGAAATCGTCGACGCTCGCGCAGTCCTTGATGGGCTGGGTCTTGAATGGAAAAAGGACTGGGGAGCAGGTCGTTGTACACACGAGGTGTACGACGAACTCGTTGAGCCAAAGGTGATGGAACCGACCATTGTTTTCGATCATCCGAGAGAAACCTCTCCGCTAGCGAAGCCTCATCGAGCAGATCCTTCACTCGTCGAGCGCTTCGAGGTGATTGTCGATGGACGAGAATTGGCGAACGCCTACAGCGAACTCAACGACCCAGTGGAACAACTCGCAAGGTTCCGGGAAGAGGCTGCGCACAAAGCTGCTGGCGACCTTGAGGCGGGAGACGTCGATCTTGACTACATCCGCGCATTGGAATACGGCATGCCCCCAGCGGGAGGCCTCGGGATCGGAATTGATCGACTGGTGATGATCCTCGCCGCCGTTGAAAGTATTCGCGAGGTCATACTGTTCCCGACTCTGCGGCCAGAAAACTCCCTCACTGATGCTGACTTTCCGCCAACTATCGATGACAAATGATGGTCGTAGTTCGGTTCGGAGCAATCAGCTGACTGCGCAAATCGCGGCGGGCGCAGACGATCAGTCGGTTTAGTCATGTGCGGTCGGTTCACCAGTACAACATCAAGTTCTGACCTCGCTGCATATTTTGAGTCGGAAACTGATCTCATAAACGAGGAGCCCAACTTCAACGTCACACCGACAAGCGATATTCGTGTGGTTCGCGAGGATGACAACGGACAGCGTCGCATCGACCTTTTGTCGTGGGGTCTGGTACCGCAATGGGCGGAGAGTCCGGCCATGGGATCAAGGTTGATCAATGCCCGATCAGAGACGGTGGCGGAGAAACCCTCGTTCCGGTCGGCCTTTCGGCACCGCCGTTGTTTAATCCCCGTTGATGGTTTCTACGAATGGGTGGCGTTGCCCGGGAGTTCAAAAAAGTGTCCTGTTTACGTCTCAGCGAAAGATTCCCACCCGCTTGCTTTCGCAGGAATCTGGGAAACTTGGAAGAACCGGAACTTCGATGGCCAAGACGGCGATAGCCACGAACTCCATTCCTGCGCGATTATCACCGGACCTCCGAATGAGCTTCTTCGACCCCTTCACGATCGAATGCCGATGATCCTCGAACGTCCACAGTGGTCGGAGTGGTTACGTACCGATGAACGTTCAGTACCTTTTCTTGAGTCACTTCTCATGCCTGCATCGGAATCGCTACTGCAATGGTGGCCGGTTTCGACCAATGTCAACAATGGTCGTCTCCACGATGCCTCCCTTATCGAGCCTGTAGAAATCACACCCGATGGGCAGGCCGAGGGTCAAGGTACGTTGCTCTAACTACCGGGAACCATCGGGGCCAAGGGCCGATCGAAGGGAGTCGGCCGCAGCATCGAGTTCAGTCGGGGCGATCGCAGGGTTTGCTTTGCGGAAATCGATGTCAGCTTCGGAGGTGATTGGTAGGACGTGGAGGTGAGTATGGGGAACTTCAAGACCGGCGATAATTAATGAGATTCTGTCGGCGCTGAAAGCCTTCATCTGCGCAACCCCAATCTTTCGAGCGACGATCGCTAGATGGCCCGCTACTTCGTCAGGAAGATCAACCCAGTGATCGATTTCGATACGGGGCACAACCAGCGTGTGACCGGTACAAATTGGGGCAATCGTAAGAAAGGCGACGCTTAACTCGTCTCGATAAACAAATCGGCCCGGGAGTTCTCCGGCGATGATTTTGGTAAACAGCGTGCTCATGGTCTTGGAATCGTAGAGTGCGCAGAATGGCTTCGCCCGAATTTCCCCAAACTGTCGACCGGATTCTCACTGTCCCGAATCTGATCACATTGGTTCGGCTGGCTTGTCTGCCACTGTTCGTTTGGTTATTGCTCTCCGCCGAGAATGCCATCGCTGCAGGAGGTCTTCTGGGAGCATTGGGAGCCACTGACTGGGTAGATGGGTGGTACGCACGCCGGTTCCATCAGGTTTCATCATTTGGGAAAATCTTCGACCCTCTAGTGGATCGACTTCTTTTCTTTGTATCGATTGTGGCCATCATTATCGCCGATGCTGCTCCACTCTGGTTCTGCGTTGCGGTTCTGGTCCGGGAAATTGTTGTTGCAGTCGCAACTCTTGGGCTTGCCGCATTCGGTGCGCGCCGTGTCGACGTGACCTGGTCGGGAAAAGCGGCGACTTTCGGACTCATGTTTGCCTTTCCCGGGTTTCTTTGGGCATCAACTCCTTGGCTCCTCCAGTCGAGTTTCGTGGTGCTTGCATGGGCTTGCGCCTTGCCTGCTTTGGTCCTTTCTTATTACGCCGCCGCCCTCTACGTTCCGATCGGTATCAATGCTTTGCGGGAAGGGCGTGCGAGCCGTAGCTAGGAAGCAAAGGCCTCCCGGCAGCATCGAAGTCACGCTTCGGTAGAGGTGGAGATGATCGGATAGCGTTCGCTCCATGCAACTGCCTGATGACCTTCGTTATTCATCCGACCATGAGTGGGTCCGTCTAGAGAATGGACAGCTTCGACTTGGAATCACCGACTATGCGCAGGACGCACTCGGAGATGTCGTCTATGTAGAGATTCCTGAACTTGGACTCGAAGTCGATGCAGCAGGAAAAGTGAGTGAGGTCGAATCAACAAAATCAGTGTCGGATATTTATGCGCCGGTGGCGGGAAAAGTCGTAGCAGTGAATGATTCACTTTCAGATTCACCGGAAAGACTGAACGATGATCCCTATGGTGAGGGCTGGATCTGCATTATTGAACCCACAGAGCCATTGGCTGCTGACGCTTTACTCGACGTCGATGGTTACCGGCGGTTGATCGAAGGTTCATGATGGTTGCCGCCGAGGGATTCTGTAACAACTGCGGTCACCGCAACGCATTAGGAGCGAACTTTTGCCCCTCTTGCGGAGCCATCCTTGAATCTCTCACGCCTGATAACACGACGATCACGTTCCACCCGGTGACTCCAGGGGATCCCATCGAGGGCGATGTTCCGGTTGTCGTCGAGGGACTCCCCGCTGATTCGGCGATGCTGGTTGTTCAGCGAGGCTCCAAAGCGGGAAGTCGCTTTGCTCTCGAAAACGATGTGGTGACCGCTGGACGCCACCCCGATTCCGATATTTTCTTAGACGACATCACGGTGTCTCGCCGTCACGCAGAACTACGACGGGTTACTGATGGAACTTGGCTTGCGTGCGATTCGGGTTCTCTCAACGGTACGTACCTCAACCGCAAACGGATTGACACCGCCATTCTGACCAGCGGCGACGAACTTCAGATCGGCAAGTTCAAGTTGGTTTTTCTCCTTGGCGGTGAAGACGCGTGACCGAGGTGCCAAACCATGCTTCGATCGGGGAGGTGCTTTCCTCGTTGCAAAGCGACTACCCAGACATAACCATCTCTAAAATTCGGTTTCTTGAGAGTCAAGGCCTCATCAACCCAGAGCGCACTCCATCGGGCTACCGCAAATTTCACGAAGAAGACATACAGCGACTTCGTTGGATTCTCGGGCAACAGCGAGATCATTTTCTGCCCCTCAAGGTTATAAAAGAGCGATTAGCTACTGGGGATTTCTCGGATGGCCCCCCTGAGGGCGTGCTTCCTTTTGAGCGAACAAACGGAAGTGGTTCGATCATTACAGAGGCAGCGGGGCAATCGGCGACGCGTCCCGTTGAGGTGGTT
Organism: Acidimicrobiales bacterium; assembly: GCA_040882655.1. Lineage (GTDB taxonomy): Bacteria > Actinomycetota > Acidimicrobiia > Acidimicrobiales > Acidimicrobilacustridaceae > Acidimicrobilacustris. Next base: position 5,398 of record JBBEAV010000040.1, on the reverse strand, counting down.
GCTAGCAGAGCAGCCTCGACAGATGGGGCCGCAGCACCCTCGACAAAAGTTCGTGCCGAAGCGGTAGCCAATCTTGTTGAAGGCCCGACAGTTTCAACGGGCGCAACTCCCAGAGGCCGCAAGCGCCACCCCACCGGACACGCCAAAGGTGACCCGACGCCGGTGCAAACTGCTGAGACCGATCCGGCACCACCAGCTGTGGCTCTCACCCGTGACGAGTTGTGCACGCAGAGCGGGCTGAGCGATTCCGAGGTCTCAGACCTGGAACGCTTTGGATTGCTTTCTGTTCGTTCAATGGGCCACGTTGAGTACTACGACGAGGAAGCCCTTATCGTCGCTCGCTTGGCGGCTGGCTTTGGAAGGTTCGGAATCGAGCCGCGTCATTTGCGCATGTACAAGGTGTCGGCCGAACGCGAGGCAGGTCTGTTCGAACAATTGATTTCACCCTTGTTAAAACAGCGCCGTGCCGCCGCCCGCGAAGAGGCCGTCGAGATGCTCGAGGAATTAGCCGAATTGGCTGATGACCTGCGAGCGGTCATGGTCCGGGCTTCGCTGAGGGATTACCTCGGACAGGCCTGAGCCTTGGTTCAACCCTCAGGATCAGCCGGTAGGGTAAATGGGTGATCGAGATGGAAGTCATCGCCGTTCGGGTTGATATCCCGGGAAATTCGCCGGTGCTTGTTCTTCGGGAGGTCGCTGGTGCTGGCCGACTCGTACCGATTTTTATTGGCCAGGCCGAAGCGAGTGCCATTGGTTTCACGCTCGACGGGGTTGTAACTCCTCGACCCATGACTCATGACCTGTTCTGCGACGTCATTGCGCATCTCGGTTCGGTCCTGCAAGCGGTAGAGATCACATCGGTTGAACAGGGAACGTTCTACGCCGAACTAGTGATGAAGGTGGGGGAGGCAGAGTCGCGAATCTCTGCCCGCCCATCCGATGCAATCGCTTTAGCGCTCCGAGTTCACTGTCCGATTTGGGCGGCGGACGAGGTGGTGGATGAAGCAGGGCTTCTTCCAGATGATGATGGCGATGGTGAGTCCGAAGGCGGAGACGTAGTCGAAGAGTTTCGAGCGTTTATAGACAACGTCAACCCTGAGGATTTCGCCTCCTGAACCGGTTTTGGGCAAATCATTGACGGCGCGCGTCCGGCCCGGTACCGTTCGAGGTCCTTACAGCGGCGTAATTTCGACGTTGTCATCCTCGGGGTCAGTGTTGATCCCCTTGTGCGGTCGCCCGCGGTCACACTTTTCACGGGAGTTTTCATGACGCAAATCGCATCTCAATCAGAAGAGCGCGCAATCGATCAAGGTTTCAGTGGAGCAAAGGCGGCCGAGATTGTCGGTATCAGTTATCGCCAGCTCGACTACTGGGCCCGCACCGATCTCGTTCGACCGACGGTCGTCGACGCTTCCGGAAGCGGTAGCCGTCGGCGCTACGGCTATACCGACCTTTTGGAGCTGAAGGTCATCAAGAGCCTCCTTGATGCTGGCATCCGACTCGAGAACGTACGCGAGATATTTACCTACCTGCGCGAGATTCTTGGCCAAGAAATTACCTCGGCCAATCTGGTTATTCAGGGAGCCACCTCTGTAGTCATCCAGTCCGATGGCGAACTCATCGATCTGATTCATCGGGGGCAAGGTGTTTTGAACATCCTTCCGCTCGGCGGCGTGCGCGAGGAAATGGATGCCCGCATCCGCGAGCTGCATCCTGTCGAAGTCACGAAACTTGGCGTTTCTGTCTCGTCTCAGCGCCGCGTTGTCTGAGAACTCGTTCAACGGCCGAGGGCCGGTGGTTGTTTTCCTGTACTTACTTTCCGCAGATGTCGTAGGTAGAGGAAACTAGGGTTTGGCTGTGACTGACCGAATCTCGCCGCTTGACGCTGTTCATCGCTCCCTCGGAGCCAAGATGGTTCCGTTTGGGGGCTGGGAAATGCCCCTTTCTTACGCCGATGGGACTCTTTCCGAGCATCGGGCTTGTCGGCACAACGCCGTAGTTTTCGACGTTTCTCATTTAGGGACTGTGCGTGTATCCGGTGTTGATGCATTTGGAGTTTTGCAGAAAGCGTTTACGAATGATCTCAATCGTGTGCATTGTGGACGCGCTCAGTACACACACCTTCTTGATCAAAACGACGCATCGGTTGTCGATGACATCATCATTTGGTGGGTCGATGACGAAACTTTTGATGTGATGCCCAACGCTTCGAACACCGAACGGGTCACAGGAGCGCTCAAAGAAGTCGCACGAGCGGCCGGAGTATCAATCGAAGCCGGGGACGTAACCGCCGAGCGGGCGATTCTCGCCGTACAGGGACCACTTGCTCGATCGCTACTGCAGGCTGTGAGCCCAGAGGTTGCATCAGTTGAGCGTTTTGATGTGCGACGGGTTGACTGGAAGGGGATTCCACTGGTTGTCGCGGGTACCGGTTACACCGGCGAGGATGGCGTCGAAATTGCCATACCCGCAGCTCGAGCCGCGGTGCTTTGGAATGCGATCACGGCAAGTGGTGTCACTCCCGCAGGGCTCGGAGCTCGCGATACCCTCCGCCTTGAAGCCGGGCTTCCACTGCACGGTCATGAACTTGGTGAAGGCATTTCTTCGCTGCAGGCCGGCCTCGGATGGGCGGTTCGTTTCGATAAGGGAGATTTTCTCGGGAGCGAGGCGCTTCTTGCTGAACGTGACCGTGGTGTGACCCGCCGACTCGCAGGCCTCGTGACAGAGGGTCGACGTCCCCCACGCGAGGGTTCTGCAGTTCTTGCCGATGGCGTTGTTGTCGGGGAGGTTACGAGTGGAAACTTCTCACCGGAACGAGGTCACGGAATTGCCCTTGCGTTTCTTCCCCCGGGCGCAAAAGTCGGAGACAAATTTGTCATCGATGTTCGGGGCACCATGCTTGAAGCGGTTGTGGTGAAACCGCCTTTTTTTGGGTGATTAGTTTTCCGCAAACGCCTCGACGGGCGGACACGAGCAAACAACATTGCGATCACCGAACGCGCCATCGATTCGACTCACTGGCGGCCAGTAGCGCGCCGCAATAGGACCTGCAGGCCAGCATGCGATCTGGCGAGAGTAGGCGTGAGTCCATTCATCGACCGTGAGATCAGCGGCAGTGTGGGGTGCGTTGTGAAGGGGATTGTCATCAGCAGGCCACTCGCCAGACGCAATGCGATCAATTTCGGATCGAATCGAAAGCATTGCATCGCAGAATCGATCGAGTTCGCTCAAGTTTTCGCTTTCGGTACTTTCAACCATGAGCGTGCCCGCCACAGGAAAGGACATCGTTGGTGCGTGGAAGCCGTAATCAATGAGTCGTTTGGCAACGTCGTCGACTGTGACTCCGGTGTCTTTGGTTATGGGACGCAAGTCGAGAATGCACTCGTGGGCAACGAGACCGTCGCGACCGGTGTAGAGAACGGGGTAGGCGTCCTCAAGTCGCTTGGCCACGTAGTTGGCGTTCAAGATGGCCACATGAGTAGCTCGTTCGAGGCCGGCGGGGCCCATCATTGAAATGTACGCCCAAGGAATGGTGAGAATATTGGCCGACCCATAGGGCGCAGAGGACACCGGGCCGACGAGGGGGCCGGAAACTGAAGGGTCACGAGTTGGGCCTGCCGATGGAACAACAGGGTGGCTTGGAAGGTAGGGGGTCAGGTGGGCTCGGACTGCGACCGGACCAACTCCGGGGCCTCCGCCACCGTGCGGGATACAAAAAGTTTTGTGCAGATTGAGATGGCTGACGTCTGCTCCAAAATGACCGGGTCGAGCAACACCAACTAACGCATTGAGGTTGGCCCCATCGAGATAGACCTGCCCTCCGGCATCGTGTACCGCCCCGCAAATATCGCCGATGGCTTCCTCGAAAACTCCGTGAGTCGATGGATAGGTGACCATCAATGCTGCAAGTTCATCGCCATAGGTTTCGATCTTCGACCGAAGATCATCAACATCGACATTTCCATTGTCATCACAAGCAATAACGACGACACGCATTCCGACCATGGTTGCGCTGGCGGCGTTCGTGCCGTGAGCGGATGCCGGAATCAGACAGATTGTTCGATTGGTATCGCCGTTCCCAAGATGCCATGCGCGAATCGCAAGCAGACCGGCAAATTCACCTTGTGAACCGGCATTGGGCTGAAGCGAGACGGCGTCGTAGCCGGTGATGTCAGCGAGCCAGCGCTCGAGGTCGGAAATAATTGTTTGGTACCCGGCCGCATCGGCGGGATCAACATAGGGATGAACGTTGGCGAACTGTGGCCAGGTGACGGGCTCCATCTCAGCGGCTGAGTTCAACTTCATTGTGCATGATCCGAGTGGAATCATGGCCCGATCAAGAGCGAGGTCGACGTCGGCGAGACGCCTCAGATAGCGCACCATCTCAGTTTCACTGTGGTGGCTCGTAAAATTCGGATGGTCAAGGAAAGGTGTCAAGCGCAGCAATGATTGCGGCAGCGACGAACGGGCTTCACTGTCGAGCGCAGCGACAGAGACGCCAACGCCACCGGCGCAAGCAAGAAGTGTTGCAACTGTGACTGAGGTGGTGGTTTCGTCGAATGAGAGAGCGACAGTTGTGGCATCGACCCTCCGGAGTTCGAGACCGGCAGCCTTCGCAGTGGCGATGAGCGCGTCAGATCCTGAGGGGACGCCAATCGTGAGCGTGTCAAAAAAATGTTCGTTTCGAACTTCAAACCCGAGATCTATAAAACCTTTTGCCGCTGCAGCGGTAAATCGGTTGACTCGATTAGCAATTCTTCGCAATCCGTCTGGTCCGTGCCACGCGCCATAGAGAGCAGCAATGACCGCAAGAAGGACTTGAGCGGTGCAGATATTCGAGGTTGCCTTTTCGCGACGTATGTGCTGTTCGCGAGTTTGCAGCGCTAACCGATACGCCGGTCGGCCCTCGGTATCGATTGAAACGCCTACCAGGCGTCCGGGAAGTACGCGACGGTGTTCGTCGCGCGTTGCTAGAAAGCCTGCACTCGGACCGCCGTAACCGAGAGGAACTCCGAAACGTTGAGAGGAACCAACAACAACATCGGCACCCAACTCGCCCGGGGGAGTGATGAGACAGCAAGCCAAGAGATCGGTTGTGACGGCAACAAGAGCACCAGCGATATGAGCAGCGTCAATTGCCGGCGCAATATCTCGTATCGCACCCGATGAGCCAGGGTGTGAGAGAAGCACTCCGAATACGTCGTTGGCGACTGGATGTGAAGGATCGACAATATCGATGATGAAACCAAGCGGCTCAGCCCGAGTCTGCAGCACAGCAATGGTTTGTGGATGAGTGTCGCTATCGACAAGGAATCGCTCTCCGCGTTTTCCGTTCGTTCGATAGAGCAGGGTCATGGCTTCAGCGGCGGCGGTGGACTCGTCGAGCATTGAGGCATTT
>JBBEAV010000039.1:23084-55651 GCA_040882655.1 Acidimicrobiales bacterium | reverse complement strand
CAACGGGGTCAACACCGAGGCGCGCCCATGTCAGATCAAGAAAAGACAATGCGGGGATGATTGTCACTTCGCACCGAGAGTCAGCAATCAGCAACTCAACTGTCCGCTCGGCGACAACTGGAGATCCAGGTACGGCATAGAGAATCTCGCCTGCTTCGCTTGCTACCGCTATCAGTCGCTCGACAATTTCGGCATAGACCGCCTCAATTTCCAACTCTGTTTCGTAGACCTCATCGAACGAAATTGCTGTGGCCATCACCGCAGACGCCGGATGGCGACGGGTACGCACGAACTGAACAGAAATCTCTTCTATTGCTTGACGCGTGCCGACGGTGAGAAGTTCAACATCGCCTGGACCCAGCCCGATAATCACAACCCGCGGGGTCATGAGGTTTGGGTTCTCACTGAAGGGGCAGTCCGGCGATCGTCGTGGCCGTCGCTCCAGACGGGGCGACCACTTTGGCCACAGCTTTGTCGTACTGACCGTAGCGACCGTTGACCGAAACATTCGCGTCTGCAGCAATCCGAACCAGTTCGGCATTCACGATGGCTTCAGCATTGTCAAGCACTGACTGCTTAAGGGAGTCCTTGAGTTGTTCAAAGGTGAGTTTGCCGCGAGCGGTGACCAGGACAAGGTGATAACCAAAACTGGTCTTCACGGGCTCGCCGACGACACCGACGGGCTGTGCCCATGCGGCGTTATCGAATTCGGTTACGTAGGTTCCTTTGGGACTGCATGGCAATGCGCCGCCAGATTGCGCAGAACCAGTGTCCTGAGATTTCGCAGCCGCAATCGTTGCGAAGTTTGAGGTTCCGATGAGTTGAGTCTGAACCGCTTTGACTGAGGTCAAGGCTGTCGCGTACTGCGCGTCGGTCGGCGTTGCCGTGGCTGATGTTCCCGTCGGATTAGCCAGGATCAAAATGTGACTGGCACAGACAAGGTCGCCTTCGTACTGGCCTTTGGTGGCTTCATAAAGGTTGCGTAGACCTTCGTCAGTCTGTGCCTCGGCGAGGATCGCCGCGCCCAGCACTGTCTGCGCGGCAACACCTTCAATCAAGGTCCGCTGATAGGAAACCGGCAAGTCGGCGAAGACTGAGGTGCCGCTCCCGGCAGTGAAATTTTGTTCAAGCAGTGTCTTTGCATCAGCCCGATCGGCATCGGTGACGGTGAGACCACGGTTGGCCACTCCTACCTGAGCCAGCCGAAGGCTGAGTTGATCGCTCAAGAAAGCAGCAGTGTACGAGGTTGCCCATGAGTTGCCGTCGGCTGAGCGCAGTCCGCTGGCTCCACCCGAGGTTTCGTAAACCTTTGCGAACGCATCAAGCTGCGATTGAAAATCGCTATCGGTCAATGCCCAAGAGTTCACGGTAAGCGCCGTCGGGCTAACTGCTGAACAGGATGTCCCTACAACGCTCAGCACGACGGCGAACAGGAGGGCGGCGATGGAGATACTGCGCTTTTTCTTCACAAGGCTCGCAACTCTAACGGAGCCAGACTGGGATTTAATACTCATCACTCGTCTGCCGGCAAGAGATCGGTCAAAGCAGAAAGTAGGTCCCCAACCAGCGAGGTCGCAGAAGAAAGGTGGAGCTGCAGAAGCTGCGGTTCCGTTTTGTAGACCGAGCCTTTATAGATTCGATCGAGTCGAATCGTGGCTGAGGCACGCAGGGCCACCGGAGAAAGCCGAGCAATAAATTTCGGGCCCCCGAATCCTGGCCCTTTGGTGACAACAATATCGGTGATACCCGTCCTGACGCACTCGGCCCGAAGCCGAGCAACCTCAAGTAACGCCTCGGCTTCAGCCGGTACCGGCCCGTAGCGGTCCTCCCACTCAGAGCGAATGTCGTCTACCTCGACTAATGAGGCAACAGCCGCAAGACGCCTGTACGCCTCAAGTCGAAGATCCTCCCGTTCCACGTAAGTCGCTGGCAACGATGCGTCAACAGGCAACTCCAACCTGATCTCCGTTGGTTCAGAAATAGGTTCGCCTTTGAGTTCAGCGACTGCTTCAGTGACCATTTCACAATAAAGGTCATATCCAACTGACGCGATGTGGCCACTTTGCCCTGTACCGAGCAAATTGCCGGCACCGCGAATTTCCAGATCACGCATCGCGATACGGAACCCTGAGCCGAGTTCGGTGGCTTCACCAATTGTCCGCAATCGTTCAAATGCCTGTTCGGTCAATGCTCGATCGGGCGGGAAAAAAAGGTAGGCATACGCGCGACTTCCCGAACGGCCAACTCGGCCACGCAACTGATGCAATTGTCCGAGGCCAAGAAGGTCAGCCCGATCAACAACCAGCGTGTTGACGGTCGGCATATCGATACCCGATTCAATAATGGTGGTACACACGAGCACATCAAAAGCGCCCTCCCAGAAGTCGAGTACCACCTTTTCGAGTGTTCCCTCGTCCATCTGACCGTGGGCAACCGCTATACGAGCTTCAGGAACAAGTTCACCGAGATGGGCTGCAACTCGTTCAATATCTTGCACGCGATTATGCACAAAAAAGACCTGTCCCTCACGTAACAACTCTCTGCGGATCGCCTCAGTCACGGCCCGTTCGTCGTATTCACCCACGTACGTGAGAATCGGCTGACGCTCGCTCGGTGGCGTATTCAAAAGGGTGAGATCGCGGATACCCGTGAGACTCATCTCGAGCGTTCGGGGAATCGGCGTTGCTGAAAGTGTCAGCACATCAACGCCTACCTTCAAACCTTTGATCGATTCCTTATGTGACACACCGAAGCGCTGCTCCTCATCGACAACAAGCAGTCCTAGATCCTTGAATAGAAGGTCGCCGCCAAGAAGTCTGTGAGTTCCGACCACAACGTCAACGTCACCAGATTCCAGACCAGCAATCACTTTCTTAGCCTGTGCGTTCGTGAGGAATCGGCTCAGAACTTCGACGCGCACCGGATAACCCGCGAATCGCTCGCTGAAGGTTTGGAGATGCTGCTGCGCAAGAAGTGTAGTCGGCACAAGAATTGCCGCCTGCTTGCCATCCTGCACTGCTTTGAAAACTGCTCTCACCGCAACCTCTGTCTTACCAAACCCGACATCGCCACAAATAAGTCGATCCATCGGCGACTCGGCTTCCATATCACTTTTCACTTCCGCAATTGCGGTCCTCTGATCGGGAGTGGGTTCGTAGGGGAATGATTCCTCGAGCTCGTGCTGCCAAGGTGTATCCGGTCCAAACGCGTGGCCGGGGGCGTGGATGCGCTTTTGGTAGAGAACGACAAGTTCTTGTGCGATAGCAGTAACCGCTTCGCGCACTCTCGCTTTACTTTTTTGCCACTCGCCACCTCCGAGTCGACTGAGGCTCGGCGAATCACCACCAGTGAATGGACGAATGGCGTCCACCTGATCGCTCGGCACATACAACTTGTCATCACCGCGATATTCGAGAAGGAGATAGTCGCGTTCAACGCCGCCGATCGCCCGCTTCACCATCCCTCCATAACGTCCAACGCCGTGTTGGTAATGCACGACAAAATCTCCGGGCGAAAGGTCGTCAAAATGCCCTTGGGCGACGGCCTTGCGCGGGCGGGCACGCCTATGGGCACGGCGCCGGCCGGTCACATCTGATTCTGCAAGGAGAGCAAGACCAATTTCAGGGAATCGAACACCGCGTTCTAGCGGAGCTACCACCACGTGACCGCCCGGCGATGAAAGATCTTCGAGTCCTCGCTCATCAAAAGAAAGATGTATACCCTGATCGCCTAAGAGTGTGATGAGCCGATCAGCTGAACCGGCCCCGTCCGCAGCAACCACAACAGTTGCGCCGTCAGACAGCATCGTGCGCAACTGATCAACCAGCATTGTTCCGTCACCAACCACGGGATCCCAGCCCGCCGCACCAACCACGGGCGTGTTCGGTGAATCAGGAATGTCGAGCACCGTCCACATCGGTGCACCAGTTTTTCCGAGCAGTCGTTCAAAGGGGACATGCAACTGGGGAAAGGTCCCTTCTGCTCCCCAAGTACGCGAAAGCGACTGCTCAAGGTCTTTTTCTTCGGCGAGAATGTCCCCGGCACGATCACGCATGCGCCTCGGCTCGATCAGAAGCACCTGCGCATCATCGCGAAGCAGATCAAAAAGCACTTCAGGGTCATCTGCATTGTCCTCGACAAGCCAGGCCAACCAGCTTTCCATGCCATCGAATATCTGCCCCTCGGAAAGTCGCTCCCACTGCTCACGCCCCCAGGGTTGGGTTGCGACCAGCGCCGCTGCTCGTTCCCTTACCTCTTCCGTAGGCAAAAGTTCACGGCAGGGGAAGATGGTCACCTCAGCGATAGAGACGGTGGCTCTCTGATCAGCGATTGAAAATTCAGTCAGACGCTCGACTTCGTCACCCCAGAGATCGATACGGATCGGAACCTCGGCAGTGCTCGGATAGACATCAAGAATCGAGCCGCGCACAGCAACCTCACCTCGATGTTCAACCTGTACCTCTCGGCGATAGCCAAAGCCCACCAGTTGTTCAACGAGCGCAACCGGGTCGGCGGTGTCGCCAACGCCAATAACGATGGGTTCGATTTCGCCCACATGCGGCCCGAGGCGCTGCACCAGAGCGCGAACGGGCGCAACGATCACGGCCGGAGCGCGTTCAGGTTCGTGAAGGCGCCACAACACTCTTGAACGACGGCCCATGGTGTCGATTGCTGGGCTGACTCGCTCAAACGGCAACGTTTCCCACGCCGGAAACAGTTCGACTTCCTTTGACCCCAAAAAAGCGGCCAGATCGTGCACGAGACGTTCGGCCTCGGCCGTGGTTGGCACCGCCACAACCACGGGGCGGCGATCGGCGTTTTCGACCAACGACGCAATCGTGATGGCGCGAGCGGGTTCGGGAATGACGATCGAGCCCCCTCGTCGCCCGAGGACGGAGACAAGGGCGGGCTCATCGGCCAACATCGGGATCAAATCTGATAAAGCCACAGGACCTCAGACCACGCGCGTACGCCCGGCTCGAGCCGAGCCGGGGATGAACCCATGACACTATCCAGCGCCAAGACGGTTTCATTCAGATACCCACGCTGTGACTCGTTTAGAGCGCTATTGCGCTCCAAGGGTCTGCGGGTGTCAACTACTAACCAGATGACTGCACCTGCTGAAAGTCAGAGTTCGACTGGCCCGGCACCGTTGCCTCCGACGGCACACACCGCTATCCCCGAGAGTCGCTCATTCCGCTTCAAAAACAAGCTCTTAGGCCGGCCCTTAAACACTGAACAACTCGAACACGAACGACTTGGCAAACCGACTGGGCTCGCTGTCTTTGCCTCTGACAATCTGTCTTCAGCGGCGTATGCCACCGAAGAAATTCTTCATACCCTCCTCATCGCCGGAATCGGCCTCGTCGCCTTTTCTTACGTGCTTCCGATCACCTTCGCAATGGTTGCAGTGCTGATCATCTTGGTACTGAGTTATCGCCAAACGATCAAGGCATACCCTTCAGCGGGGGGCGCTTACATCGTTACGAAAGACAACCTCGGGGTACTTCCGGCTCAGGTCGCCGGGGTATCACTCTTGACCGATTACATCTTGGTCGTAGCCGTATCAGTTTCTGCCGGTACGGCAGCGTTGTACTCGGTATTCTCCGAGCTCTACCCCTACCGAGTTCTCATTGCACTGCTTTTCATCGCCGTTATCGCTACCGGCAATCTTCGAGGCGTGAAGGAATCGGGCCGGATCTTTGCGGTACCTACCTACTCATTCGTGGTCGCCATGGCCATCATGATTGGCTTCGGGCTTTTCAAGGCATTTTTTGGTGGTGGCCTAGACCAAATCGCAATTGCTGACATGAATCCGGAGCAGGCAGAAGAAGCGCTCAGTATGAGCGCCGTCGGATGGTTTCTTGTTCTGCACGCATTTGCCTCAGGTGGTGCAGCCGTAACCGGTGTCGAGGCAATATCTAATGGCGTTCCCGCTTTTCGCGAGCCCTCATGGAAAAATGCAGCCCAGACCCTTGTAATCATGGGGACGATGTTGGGCGTTATGTTCGTGGGCATTTCGTGGCTCGCTTCGGAACTTCACACGATTCCCGTAACTGGCAAAACAGTAATCGCCCAAATCGCCGAAGGGGTTTACGGCAACTCAGCATTCGGACGAGTCATGTTTATTTTCACCCAGTTCGCAACTATGTTGATTCTTGTCATGGCAGCCAACACCGGCTACGCAGATTTTCCGAGACTGGCGAGTTTTCAGGCAGAGGACTCGTTCCTGCCTCGCCAACTAACGAAGCGAGGCCATCGACTCGTCTACAGCAACGGCATCCTGTTGCTATCAATCGTTGCGGCAATTCTTGTCGTTATCCTCGGTGCCGACGTCAAAAAACTCATTCCACTTTATGCCATCGGCGTCTTCCTCAGTTTTACATTTTCACAAACGGGAATGGCCCGACGTCACATCCGACTCAAAGAATCCGGCTGGCGTTTTGGGCTTCTTATTAACGGCGTCGGAGCAGTTGTGACTGCAGTTGTAACCATCGTGATCAGCACAACCAAGTTTCTCGACGGCGCATGGGTCATCATCGTCATGATTCCCGTCTTCGTTTGGATAGTCGTACGTCTCAACCATCAGTACGAATCAGAAAAAGCCGAACTCGAGGAGGACGCCACCCTTGCCGCCACTGCCCCAGTCCTTAAACGTCACGCAGTTGTCGTACTCATTGACAATATTGATCGAACCTCGGCCCGGGCAATTCAATACGCTCGCACGCTTCATCCCGACAAGCTCGAAGCTGTGCACATAGCGGTCGACGAGCAACATGCTCAGGAACTTGCCGCCGAATGGGCATCGCTTCCTCTGAAACAGATTTCTCTCGACGTGCGCGAATGCCCTGATCGGCGAATCAACCGGACCGTTCTTGAAGTGGTTTCTGAATTAGCCACCGATGGCGACACCGAAGTCACCGTGCTCATACCCCGTCGCGAATACCGATCAGCCTGGCATCGTCTTCTTCATGATCGCACCGCCGACGATATTGCTAAGGCACTTGGAGACATACCGCATGCAAACGTGACCTTCGTCCCCTATCACCTCACTCGGACATCAAAAGGACAACGACTTCACAAGGTTGAACATGGTTCGGTGTCAGGAACAGCCGGGGTTCAGAACTGATATGGGGCTATTTTCACGTTCCGCAAAGCGTGCAGAGATTCAGAAAACCGTCCATCGTGACGAGGCGTTTGAGATGCTCGGACAGCAGGCGCTCAGCGATGTCATCGCAATTTCCGACGTGAAATGGCGACAAAAGGTAAAGGTCGCTGGTCGGGTAAAAGCACTCCGAGTGCAGCCTTGGGCCGACCAAGTAGCGAGCCTGGAAATCACACTCGCCGACGAAACCGGTGGTATCACCGTCGTATTTCTTGGTCGCCGAACCATTGGCGGAATCAATCTCGGTTCACATCTCGTTGTTGAGGGCATGACCAGCGAGCATCACCGACTTCTCACCATTCTCAATCCGGCCTACCAACTTCTTCCTCGTCAGGTCGCGCTTCCGTATTGAGCGATGTTGTGGCGTTACCGAGGCTCTAGACAGTTTTGGCGTTCACGCGATTCATGGCCGCCTCGGCACCATCGTTCACGAGAAGTTCCACCGCATCGGCAGCAACTTCAATCGCAATATCGAGAGCCTCTCGGTCCGCTTTACCGACTCGCTTGAGTACGTGGTCGGCACCCTCTTCCTTGCTCGGCGGTTTACCAACACCAATGCGCACTCGCACAAATGAATCGTCGTGAAGATGAGCTTTGATCGAACGAAGACCGTTATGCCCGGCTAACCCACCACCGATCTTCACCCTGACGACACCAGTTTCGAGATCAAGTTCATCATGCACGATTACCAGTGCGGACGCCTGATCAATTCCAAACCGTCGAACAAGCGGTGAGACCGATTCTCCTGACAAGTTCATGAACGTGGTCGGCTTTGCCAGCGCCACTCGCTTTTGACCGATACGAACCTCGTCCACGAGCGCTCGTTCCTTGCCGGCCTTGAGTCGCCCGTTATGACGACGCTCAAGAAGATCGATCACGGCAAACCCCACGTTGTGACGAGTACCGTCAAACTCGGTGCCGGGATTGCCTAGGCCGACAACGAGAACGTCAGCCGGTGTGCCGCGTCGGGGGCGGTTGCCGCCCCTGCCGCCAAATGCCACTTACTCTGCGTCGCCCTCGGCAGCAGCGGCCGGTGTGGCCTCTCCACCTTCGCCCGCTTCGCTTTCAGTGGCGCCATCTTCCATCGAGAAGCGAGTCGCCAGACCGAGAACAAGTTGGATGCTGTCGTCAATGTCGGTAGTCACACCAGTGGGCAGTATGAGAGTTGCGACAGTGATGGAATCCCCGATATCGAGATCGGTGACATCGATCTCGATGAGGCTCGGGATATCGGCGGGCTTTGCTTTTACGGTCAGGCTCTTGAGCGGCTGATCCACAATGCCTCGACGACTTTCGACCTTCTTGGCCTCGCCAATAAGAAGAAGCGGAACCTCAACGGCGACCGGCGCATCGGGGTCGACTCGAAGAAAGTCAACATGCAAAACGTTGCGGCGCACAGGATGACGCTGCAGTGCCTTGATAATGGCAAGATCCTTTTGACCGTCAACATCAAGGGTGATGAGAGCGTTGAGCCCCGCTTCGGTGGTGAGGGCACGGCGCAGATCGGGCCATGGCACTGAAACGGCAACCGAATCGCGGCCCAAGCCGTAGACGACAGCAGGCACGAATCCATCGGTGCGCATACGAGTCGATGAACGGGATCCGGCGATGCGTCCGGTTGATGCAGTGAGGGTGATGGCCATAATTGGGTGCTCCTGGAGGGCAGCGCAGAAGCGCGCCGTCGGCTGACGTTCTTGAAACGGATGACGATCCTACCGATCAGCCCTTGCGAAGGCGAACCCGCTCCTGACCGAGGCGATTGAGGCCTTTCCCTCAGCGCCGAGTTGGGCCTAGCGGCAAAACATTCACCGGAAGTCCAAGAAGAGGTTTGCCAGCAAGGGCATGGCCGCTAGCTCTGATTGTGCCCGTCGAAAATCTCGCTCACTGAGGTGTCTTCAAAGACTGCATCAATGGCATCGGCGATGATGCCGGCCACCGAGAGCACTTCAATTTTTGATGATTGCTTCTCAGGAGGAAGGGGAAGAGTGTTCGTCATTACGATCTTCGAAATACAAGAATCATTCAGCCGCTGGATTGCCGGTCCACTGAAGACCCCATGAGTACACGCAGCGTAAATTGCGGTTGCGCCACGGGCTTTGAGTTGCTCAGCCGCTGCGACGATGGTTCCTCCGGTATCGATCATGTCGTCGATAAGCACGCAAGTTCGGCCCTCAACCTCGCCGACAACATCACGAGCTTCAATGGTGTTCTTGACACCCTTCACGCGACGCTTGTGCACGATTGCGAGATCGGCATGCAGCTGATTGGCGTAGCGCTCGGCCACTTTCACCCGCCCGGCATCAGGGGAAACGACGACGAGGTCATCACCAAGTCCGGCCATGAAATCAACCAGCACGGGCATGGCCGTGAGATGGTCGACAGGGCCGTCGAAAAATCCTTGTATTTGTCCGGAATGAAGATCGACCGAAATGAGGCGCTTTGCCCCAGCAGCCTTAAACATATTGGCGATTAATTTGGCCGTAATGGGTTCGCGCCCCTCAGACTTACGGTCTTGGCGTGCGTAGCCATAGAACGGCGCCACCGCAGTAATGCGCTTCGCCGATGCGCGCTTCGCTGCGTCAACCATGATGAGTTGTTCCATGATCGCATCGTTCACTGACATCTCTGCGGTGCTTACGTGCGTTTGGATAATAAAAACATCGGTGCCACGAACCGACTCTCCGAAACGCGTGTGCAGTTCACCGTTGGCAAATTCCGCCAAATTGGCATCGCCTAAATCGACTCCGAGGCGCTCTGCGATTTCCTCGGCCAGTGGCAGGTTGGCTCTTCCGGAGACAAGATGAAGTCGCTTCTTGGTGACGAGTTCCATTCGATTTCTTTCGCCGCTGCGTTGAGTGGTCATTCTGGTGTCGAAGTGTAGAACGGTCCGGGGTTCGCCCCGTCAGGAACGGTGGTTCCGGACTCAATGACGGCATAAGGCCCGAGGCGAACATCATCGCCCACCTCAGCCCGACGACCTACTGAATTTTCAATCACCGAACGCGCTCCAACACGACAGTCGACCAAACGGGTATTTGGTCCGAGCTCAGAACCCGCGCCAATAACGCAGGCACCTTGAAGGATTGTGCCGGGAAAGAGAGTCACATCGGGAGCCAGTTCAACAGTGGTGTCGATGTAGGTGCGAACTGGGTCGACCATCGTGACGCCTTTTCGCATCCATGCTTCGTTGGTTCGGCGCCGCAGTTCAGACTCGGCAGAGGCCAACTGCAACCGATCGTTAACCCCAATGGTGTCAGCGGCATCATCGGCAACCTCCGCCGACACTCGGTACCCAGCGGCGGCAAGAACCTCGATGACATCGGTGAGGTAGTACTCACCCTGGACATTTTCCGGAGTAATCCGGCGCAATGCTGGTCCGAGGACACTGGCACGGAAGCAATAGATCGAAGTGTTGACTTCATTGATAGCCCGTTCGGTTTCGGAGGCATCAGAGTGTTCGACGACTCGCTCAACGCGATCGTCTCGCCCGCGAATCACTCGCCCGTACCCCGTCGGATCGGCGAGCCGTGCGGTGAGAAGCGTGCAGGCGGCGTCAGTTTGCTGGTGAGTCTCTAAGAGGGATGCAATTGTTTCTGGACGCAACAGCGGAGTGTCACCGGGCACCACGATGATGTCAGCGTCAAAAGCATCAAGTTCATCAGCGCTGAACGCCGTGAGAGCTACACCGACCGCATCGCCGGTGCCGCGTTGAACTTCCTGTTCAACGAATTCGAGGGCCACGCTAGGTGCGGCATCAAGCAGTTTTTTTGTCACCCGCTCAGCGCCGTGACCGACGACCACAACTGCTCTACTCACGTCACAAATGGCTAACGCGTCAAGGACATACAGCACCATTGCCCGGCCGCAGAGCAGGTGAAGCGGCTTCGGCCGAGTAGACCGCATTCGCGTGCCTTCGCCAGCAGCGAGCACAATGGCAGAGAGCGGCCGCGGAGTCATGCACGCCTTTCTAGTACGGTCTGCATCGCCTCCCGGGGCCCCACCTTTCGGGGGTGGTGTAATTGGCAACACGGCTGGTTTTGGTCCAGTCATTCGGGGTTCGAGTCCCTGCCCCCGAGCTTTGCTTCTCCTGCGCAGTTCGTCTCCGTTTCGCACCAATGACCACGGGCCGCTACAGTCGCCCCCCTCATGGGATCTCTCATTAAAAAGCGCCGTAAGCGCATGCGTAAGAAGAAGCACAAGAAGATGTTGAAGCGAACTCGCTTCCAGCGTCGAGCTGCCGGTAAGTGAGCTCGGGCGCTGACGTCCCTTGCGCCTCAAAGATCCTCATTGACTCCACCCGGCCGGGGGGCGGGGTGGAGTCGCGCAGGGGATCGAGATAGTGCCCCTGCAACCCCTATCGAGCAGGGCTGGTCCGGGCGACGACCCGCCCTTCGCCCGGGAACTCACCTTCGACAAACCAGGTCGATCCTGAGCCGGCCAAGCGAGGCTGGCATCCGGTCTGATCAGCGAACACGTCACGCCAGGCTGCGAGCTCAGGTGCTACCACAAGTGCTGCTGGTTCGAGATCGTTGCCGTTTTCCCCTCTTGGGCCTCCGAGATCGTCCCAGGCCCGGTAAACCGCCGGCGTCGAGCACATCACCGGTGGCGTTAGCAACGTGAAGTAACGCGATTCGAACGGTAAGGATTCAACGCGTTCGCCAATACCGCCAACTTGGGCACGACCACCACGAAGACAGAACGCCACATCTGCTCCCAGTAGCACTGCGATCTCAGGATCGGTCACTCCGGCCCAATGGAGAATTGCGGCAGCATCGGCAGAGCCGCCACCGAGCCCTGCCCCAGCCGCAATCGACTTCTCGACTCGAATGCGCCCCTTTCGACCGACCATTGCCATTGCCCGAGAAACAAGGTCATCGGGCCCCAGATCAATAGTCAAGCCCGAAGGGTCAACGAAGACGACACTGATCTGCTCGGCGCTCTCCACGATCAAGCGATCGCCGAAATCTAGCGACACCATTTCGGCATCAATCAGGTGATAGCCGTCTTCTCGAACACCTGTGACGCGTAATGCGGTCGTGAGTTTGGCTGGGGCAAAGAGGTGAACCAATGAGTGAACCACGATGCCTATCGAATCATGCCCCGGCCGCCACTGCTGCGGTGAGCGCTCCCCACTGCACAACATCGAGTCGCTCGGGCCGATCTGAAGGGTCAATGCTTGCCTCAGCAAACTGTTCAACCGAGACTTTGTCCGCAAGTGATCGCCGCAACATTTTGCGGCGTTGGCCGAATGCCGTGCGGACTAAATCCATGAGTGCATCGTGATCAACGTCAACGATGGGCGAAGCGCGGCGTGAGATTCGAACCATGACCGATTCCACTCGCGGTTGCGGAATGAACACCGTTGCGGGAACGCGAGTGACCACCGAGGCTGTGGCCCATAGCGACAACTTCACCGATGGAATGCCATAGGTCTTGTCTCCCGCAACAGCAGCAAGTCGCTCGCCCACCTCGCGCTGGACCATGACAAGCATTGAGTCAATCTGAGGAACATGATCAAGCAGATCAAGCACAATCGTGGTGGCGACGTTGTACGGCAGATTGGCAACGAGGTTCCAACAAAGGTCCGCAGCCAAAACTGCATTCCAGTCGAGGTCGAGCGCATCACCATGAACGACCCTTACACCCAAAGGTTCCACAGTTTCGGCCAAGACAGGCAGCAAGTGCCGATCAAGTTCGACAGCCACGATGTTTGCGCCAAAAGATGCGAGTTCAGTTGTAAGTGACCCGACGCCAGGACCGATCTCAACAACATTTGAGGTGGCATCAATCTTTGCCAACCGAGCAATTCGTCGAACCGTATTTGGATCGGCAAGAAAGTTTTGACCGAGAGCCCGGCTCGGCTTGAGCCCGTGACGAGTGAGTAACTCGGTTATCTCATTGCGGGTAAGAGCCATTACGAGGGCGACAGGATTTCAGCAAGAACACCGTGCCGAGAACGTCAAGCGCAGGCGCCATTCCATGGTCTCGTGCCCAACTGGTGATACAACGCAAGCGCAATCTGATCCTGGTCTGCAGGTGCCGCCTCATTAGGCGCTACGCCCATTAGATCGCTTCGACCGATCCGATTTGCGGTTGAATCCCAGCCACCCTGATAAATCTGATAGGCGCCACGGAACGTTGCTGATCGATCAACGGCCGAATAGTTGTCGCGAGATTCACGCCAGCGTATGCAGGCCAGAAAATCAGCGTCAGAACGAGTTGGGGCCACAACCACTGGTCGTGGCGCCTTCGTGGTTGTCGTGGTCTGAACCGGCCGGGGGGCAGCGGTGGTGGTAGGAGCCGGCGCAACGGTGGTCGGTGGGGCAGCAACAGCGACTTCGACCGTGGTCGTGGTCACTTCCGGCAAAGGGGTTGCTACCACGAGGCTGGAATCGGAGGGGGCGCTCACAGTTTCGGTGGCACTGCTCACCGGAGAACCTTGAACCATGTCGAGCACCAACAATGGCAAACACGCAAGTGTGACGATGAGAGCAATCATCAGTCGGCGTTGCGTCGGGTGCACGGTGGTGGTCAGAACAGCGTCCTTGGCAGAGCAATAGGTCGTGGCAGCGACGAAGAAAACCCTGCGCTACCGCACAGTGCAAACTCCGCCCGGAGCCAGAAAGAAAACCTAGGAGGGTGAATGGTCACCTGCAACTCTTTCCGATGCCTGTGACAGCCCAGACCGATTGCGCGAAAACCCTGTTCAGTTCGCTTTTGTTTGAGCTACTCAGGTCGAGGAAACTGCCTGAACCTCGCGAATTCCCTGCTCGGAGAGCCGATAGACGAACTCAGTATTTTTCCATGTGACATCTGCCACATCGGCAACGGAAATCCCCTTTGCATCGGCGATTGCCGTGCCCACAACGGGCAAGAGGGCGGGCCGATTGGGCTTTCCTCTGTGGGGCACCGGGGCCAAAAAGGGTGAATCGGTCTCGACGAGTAGCCGGTCGAGGGGGCAGATCCTCGCCGCTTCGAGCACCTCGGGGGCTCCGGGAAAGGTCACGATGCCACTGAAAGACAACCATGCCCCCAACTCGAGACAGCGCTCGGCTTCTTCCGGACCGCCGGTGAAGCAATGGATCACGGTTCGTGGGGGCATACCTTCGGAGGCGAACATCGCGAACGTATCGTCCCAAGCTTCTCGGGTGTGAACGACAAGAGCAAGATCATGCTCGTGGGCAAGCGCGATTTGCGCAGCGAAAACGATTTTCTGAACATCTCGGGGCGAATGTTCATAGTGGTAATCAAGCCCACACTCCCCTACCGCGACCACGTTGGGATCGGAGAGCAACGCAACGATGCCGTCAATTCCCCCGGAGGCATCGTGGGGATGCACTCCGGCGGTTGCCCAAACGCCGTCATGCGCTGCGGCAACATCTCGGGCCAGTTTCGATGATTCAAGATCACAACCAACAGTGATCATCCTCATTACCCCAGCAGCACGAGCTTCGGCAATGGTGGCCTCGGCCTCGGGCCAGCGGTCGGAACCATCACCAAGATGGCAGTGATCATCAGTCCAGCGCATTCGAACTCCGTTACTTGGCCGAGGGCTTGGCGATTCGAGGAAACAAACCCTCTCCCATTTCAACCGGAACACCACCGGGGTAGCCGCCCCAGACTGCGCCGGCAACGCCCGCGTCGATTGGCGACCCCGACAACCCAATCCGTTTCCAGATTTGCCCACAAGTTACCGGCATGGCTGGCGTGGCCAAGATTGAGACGATTCGTAACACCTCGAGCGCGTCGCCCATTACGGCATTGAGTTCAGAACTTGGCTCCATCTTCCACGGTTCATTTGCTTCGAGATGCGCGTTCGCTGCGCCAACCAAACGCCAAGTTGCCTCGAGAGCAATACTTGGAGTCACGTTGTTCCATCCAGAGATGGTGTCAGTCAATGTTTGGGAAGCAATCGCAGCCAACGGCGAGTCCACCGCCGGCGCAGGACCGATGCCATCACATTTTTTGGCAACAACGGTGGCGACACGAGAAACGAGATTGCCGAGATTGTTCGCTAGGTCAGCATTGTAACGATTGACCATAGACTCAAAAGAAAACTCACCGTCGGGACCAAAAGGATTGTCCCGAAGAAAGTGATAGCGGAATCCATCAACGCCGAATTCAGAGACCAGATCGGCGGGGAAAATTTGATTCAATCGCGTCTTCGACATTTTTTCACCACCCACCAGCAGAAATCCATGTACCGCCAATTTTTTTGGCGGTTCGATGCCAGCGGCAAGACACATCGCGGGCCAATACACGCAGTGGAACCGAAGGATGTCTTTGCCAAGAAGGTGATGCACATGCGGCCACCAGTCGGCAAACCGTTCGGGGTCAGCGCCGTAGCCAACACCCGTTGCGTAGTTGATTAGAGCGTCGTACCAGACGTAGAAAACATGGCCCTCATCCCAGGGAACAGGCACGCCCCAAGAGATTGATGTGCGTGAAACCGACACGTCGGCGAGGCCCTGTTTAATGATGCCCAACGCCTCGTTACGTTTCCCCTCGGGTTGCACACAATCAGGATTGGCCTCGTACCAATCGAGCAGGGGCTGCTCAAACTTCGAAAGTTCAAAGAACCAGTTGTCCTCTTCAAGCCATTCGACCGGACGATCGTGGATCGGACAGTTTCCCTGAACAAGATCATCCTCGTTGTAATAGGCCTCGCAAGGAACGCAGTAGTGCCCGGAGTATGACCCTTTGCGGATCCATCCGTTATCGAAAATTGCCTGCATGAATGCTTGAACCGAAATGATGTGCCGAGGCTCAGTCGTTCGGATGAAATCGTCGTAACTGATGTTGAGGAGATCCCACACTTCTCGGAATCGGGCACTTGTGCGATCGGCTTGTTCCAGCGGCGTAATCCCGTTGGCCTCGGCCGATCGTTGAATCTTCAGGCCGTGTTCATCGGTGCCAGTAAGAAAGAATGTGGGATTGCCGGCCAATCGGTGCCAACGCGCCAAAGCATCGGCAGTCACCGTCGTGTAGGCGTGCCCGATATGAGGCACGTCATTGACGTAATAGATAGGAGTGGAGACATAGAAGGGCGCGGGCACAATGCAAGGCTACGCGGGAGGACGCCGGCCCATGAACCAAAGCAACGCCGAAGTCAGTTCAGCGGCCGCTGACGACCTCAAGCGCACGACGATGGAAGCCCATTGCTCGCTCGCCGACCTCTACAAGTTTTGGTCGAGTCGTGTCACTGAGTGACCGCTGATAGATCCCTTCAAGCAGTACCGCCATGCGGAAGTTGTAGAGCGCTTCGTAATAGGCAAGATCGGTAGGTACCTCGATCTCACGCTGGGTGCAGTAACGCCTGATGAGTTCATCTCGCGTGGGCCAATCATCTGAGCCAATGACATTGCTCATGATCTCGCAGAATCCAGTGAGGTCAAGAAGCGGATCTCCAATAGTTGCGGTTTCCCAATCAAGAATTGCTGTCACCCTTCCGGGCGGTTCTGGTGCCAGCAGCAGGTTGAACATATGGAAGTCACCGTGCATCAGTGAGGGTTCGAAAGCGCTCGGCAGCGCTGCACTCAAATACCCGGTCACTTGCTCGAGATTTGGAAATTCTCTTCCGCCGTAAGAAGCGAGTTGTGATCTCCATCGATCGACTTGCCGTTCGTGGAACCCTTCAAACCTGCCAAGGTCTCCGAGCCCATTGTTGCGCCAGTCGAAATCGTGCAACGACGCCATGGCATCGATCATCGCAAAGAGAACACCCGGTTGATCCTCAACTGTGAAGGGAGGGGGAAGCGGAGGGGATGGATTAAATCCGTCGACCTTTTGCATCAAGAAAAAGGTGCACCCGAGCACTCCATGGTCTTCACAGAGAGCGACAGTTTCAGGGTGCGGAATAGGAAATCCTTTGAGAGCATCAAGAATTCGATACTCACGGGCCATGCCCTCGTTAGCCCGATCAATAGCTACAAGCGCCGGACGACGCAGAACCCATGACGAGGTACCGCGATCAATGACGAACATCGCGTTCGAGCGCCCAGAGGTCAGCGCAGTAATCCTGATCGGTTGAGCCATCTCTAGGCCCCGACTGTCAAGCCATTTCACCAAGCAATCGATATCAATCAACTCCGAATTGATCGACTCAGATTCCGCTGGATCAAAAGTCACGAACCGCCACCATCCAGAGCGATAAGCGCTCCGGTCATGTACGAGGAGGCATCGGATGCGAGAAGAAGAGCTGTTCCGAGAATTTCCTCGGGGGCGCCGATATGGCCCACGGTGATTCGCCTTGCAACATTTTCGGCCGCCTGTGGAGTGGGAATCGCCACAGAAAAACTGTCGGTGAGAAATGGACCACAGACAATTGCGTTCACTCGGATTCCGCGCGGGCCGAACTCCTGAGCTGCGGCTTGAGTGATGGTATTGAGGGCAGCCTTCGACCCGGCGTAGACCACCGTGGCCGGCGAGGGTCGCAACGCGGCCTTGGTACTGATGTTGATGATTGAACTGCCTACAGGCATGTGATTAGCGGCCATCGCCATGAGCCGCAGCGGCCCCTTCACATTCACCGCAAACGTTTTGTCGAATAATTTCTCGGTGACTTCGGCCAGCGAAGGAGGAACAGGGGCGATGCCAGCGTTGTTGACAAGAATATTGATGCGGCCAAACTCAATAACGGCAGCCTCAATTAACGCATCGCACTGGCCCCAGTCGGCAACGTGACAGCCAACCGCTAAGGACCGACGTCCTTTTGCACGAATTTCTTGAGCCAGTTCTTCGCAAACATCCAAGCGGCGACTCGAAACAACAACGTCAGCGCCAGCGTCGGCAAACCCCAAGGCCATCGCCCGGCCAAGTCCCTTACTCGCCCCCGTAATCACTGCGACTTTGCCACTGAGATCAAACATCGATTGCGATGACGTGCTCATTTTAGAAACTGGTTTCGTGGGTGGCGTGGAACTGCCAATGACCATCACGCGAGACGATGTGCCCCGCACTCGGTGCTGAGTAGTGCGTGCCCAACACAAGCGTTCCCTGATCGCCGTGATCTTCGAGCATTCTGCGTCGAGCATCGGCACCCATTGGGCCGTTCCAGTCTCCGCTCATACCCCAGTCCGGTTCGGCCCACTGAACTGGATGATGGGTGGCATCACCGGTGATCAATGCGCGCGCTCCGTTTGATTCGATGAGAACCGACATATGCCCCGGCGAATGACCTGGGGTTGGGATGAAACGCACTTCGCTCGTCACCCGGTGATCAGGCTCGACAAGATCAACTAGCCCTGCTTCCACCACGGGCGCCACCGTATCGGGGAGATTCCAGGCGTAACCGCCCGGTTCGGCACTCCACGCGTCGTATTCAGCCCGGCAAAAGAGGTAGCGCGCATTCGGAAATGTCGGTACCCACTTCTGACCTTCGCGACGCGTATTCCAACCCACGTGGTCGAAGTGCAGGTGCGTGCAGACCACAACATCAATTGTTTCGACGGGGAAACCGGCGGCAGCGAGGCGCTTGGGAAATGCGGCGTCACCTCTGAAACCGGGGATGCCCTGCATATCGCGATCACCAACGCAGGTATCGACGATGATTCGCCTTCCGCTGCTTTCGATCACGAAAGCATGAATGGAAAGATCAAACTTGCCTTCGTCGTCAATAAAATATGGCATGAGCCACGACTGATGTGGAGCAAGTGCTTCTTCACTAGCAGCAGGCAATAAGCCATGAAGAGGGAGTTCCTGCTCAAGTTCCACAACCTTGGTAACAGTGACGTCACCGATGCTCCATGCCATAAAGCGCCCCTTTGGTTGGCTCAAGTGTGGCCCATCTGGGCGTCGAGTTCGACTTGTTCGACCAACTCGATCACTTGGGTAAGACTGCAAGCGCTTTCACATTGCAGGGGGAACCATGTCGGGACAGGTCAGGCTCGAGATAGACGGCGCAATCGCCATCATCACCAACGACAATCAGGAGAAGCGCAACGCATTTTCCGACGAGATGGACAAGCAGTTGTTTGACATCCTTGGTCAATTGCGTGAATCCCCTGCAGTACGAGCCATCATCTGGCGAGGGGAAGGCCACTCTTGGTCTTCAGGAAGAGACGTTGGTTCGATCGGCAACGACACCACCGGACTTTCCCACCACGAACTCATGACTCGCGGACACAAGGGCATCCTCCAATTATTCGATCTCGATGCCCCCGTGATTGTTCCCGTTCAGGGTTGGGCCATTGGCGGATCATTCCAGCGAGCTCTGCTCTGCGATATCCGAATTGCCGCCGAAGACGCCAAGTTCATGCTGCCCGAAGCCGGACATGGCGTTATCCCCGACACCGGTGGGGTCGGGCGACTCTTTCAAATGTGTGGTCACGGAGTAGTCAGCGACATGGTTCTTACTGGTCGGTCACTCAATGCCCAAGAGGCACTGTCGTACGGCATCGTGTCGCGCATCGTTTCGCGTGACGAACTTGATGCCACTGCACTTGAAATGGCCGGCAGAATCGCCGCTGCGCCCGCAGTCACCATCAAACTCGCCCGCCGAGTTCTCCAACACTTGGCGCAACCCGAAATCGAAACCTCAATGGCAGATGAATTGATTTACCAAACATTTATTAACAAGTCGGAAGACTTCGCTGAATTTCGCGCCGCACGTGCGGAAGACCGCACCCCCAACTATCGCGGGAGTTGATATGTCGACCTCTAATCCCATTGGACTCCCCGATGCGCCTGACCTTGGTGCCCACGCACTTCCTACGGGCACCTTCGACGAAAAGGTGGTGTTCATCACCGGCGGCGGAACCGGACTCGGCCGTGCCGTCGCGACAGAATTCGCCCGACTTGGTGCCAGCATTGTGGTGGCCAGTCGAAAGCCAGAACATCTCGAACTAGCTAACGAAGCAATGACAACTCTTGGCGCGCCGGTTCTAACCGTGCAGTGCGATATACGAGAACCCGATTCCATTGCAGCGGCGTTCGACGCCTCTGTCGAACGTTTCGGGCTCCCCGATATTCTTATCAATAACGCTGCTGCAAACTTTCCCGTACCGGCCGAAGAGATGTCGCCTAACGCCTGGCGAACCGTGGTCGACATCACGCTGAACGGCACCTACTTCTGCGCTCGGGAATTTGCCCGTCGACACCTTGACGCCAACACACCCGGTTCAATTGTCAACATTGGTGCGACCTATGCATGGACTGGTGGACCAGGATTTGCGCATTCTGCAGCGGCAAAAGCTGGAGTGAAAAATATGGTTGAAACCTTGGCCGTCGAGTGGGGTCCCTATGGCATTCAGGTC
This sequence comes from Acidimicrobiales bacterium, assembly GCA_040882655.1. Lineage (GTDB taxonomy): Bacteria > Actinomycetota > Acidimicrobiia > Acidimicrobiales > Acidimicrobilacustridaceae > Acidimicrobilacustris. The sequence goes on along the minus strand of JBBEAV010000039.1, from coordinate 35,233 downwards.
AATGGTCTCGTGCCTGGATTAATGCCACATGAAGACATGACCGATGACATCAAGGGCAATCTGGCCCGCACTAACGATAAGGATGCATGTCAGCCTGCCCTGCGCGTTGGCCGCCCTCGAGAACTCGGGTGGGCGGCAACGTTCCTGGCCTCGCCCTACGCCCGATTCATTAGCGGCCACACCCTTGTTGTTGATGGCGCAAATTGGCAACGCCGATCTTTAACGCAACCCGAGGTTGTCACGGTGCGCGATCAAATGGGTAAAGGATCGTTTGAACTGTGAAGTTCTCATTATCGCTTCCGCTGCTAAAGGACGAGTCCTCGCCTGATCCGTTTCGCGAGACCTTTGACCTCGCTCGAATCGCCGAGGAATCGGGATTCGACACCGTCACAATCGGACATCATCACTTCATGGCCGGCAACCTCAGCGATCCGCTGACATTTCTGGCCGCCGTTGCCGCTCGTACCTCAACGGTGCGCGTCGGTACCGGTATTTTCCAGTTACCGATCCACAATCCCGTACGCGTGGCCGAGCAGGTGGCAACTGTCGATCAAATTTCAGGCGGAAGAGTCACCCTTGGCGTTGGTATGGGTTGGTGGCCCCTGGAGTACCAAGTACACGGATCCAACTTTAAAGAGCGCGGCGCCCGCATGGAAGAAGCGCTCACCATCATGCGATTGGTGTGGCAAAACGAAAACACTGGCTTTGAAGGCCGCTTTCACTCATTCCCCGAGTTGACTGTTCATCCTCGGCCCTTGCAGTCTCCTCATCCTCCGCTCTGGGTAGCCGGTGTTGCTCCAGCTGCCGTCGATCGCGCCGCCCGCTTGGGTGATTCCTGGATATGCGGTCCGGTGCAGTCGCTGGCCGCCACTCTGCGTTGCCTCGATATCTATAGGCCTGCCTGCGCCGCACTGGGCAAGCCTGCTGATTGGGTGCTGCGGCGCTACGCATGGGTGGGCGAAAGCGATGAGCAGGTGCGTACCGAAGTACTTCCTGTCTATGTGGACGGCCTCATGGTGCATTGGCGCGAGTCAGCAGAAGAGAAAGAGGAGAAAGAGCTCTTTGCCCGAATCGATGCCGGCGAGAACATCACCGCCGAAGACATCGCTGCCGACCGACTGCTGTGGGGTGACCCCGAGCGAGTGATCGGACAAATTCGTGACTATCAAGCAACAACGGGTTGCAACCATGTCCATGCTGCGTTCGGAGCAGGACTACCAGCCGATACCGGACAGGCATCCTTGGGGGACTTCGGACAAATCGCCAACATGATCCGTCTCTTCGGTCGCGAGGTACTTCCGGCCTTCGAAGAATAACCCTCTCGGCTAAGGTTTTCCGTGAACAGCACTAGTAACCATCACCTCCCCGGGAGAATCATGAAAATGCACCACAGATCTACCAAGGCAATCGGCGCAACCCTTGTTGTTGCGGCACTCTTTCTTGCCGGTTGCAGCAGTTCAGGAAGCGACTCAGCATCCAAGCCCGAATCCACAACGACCGCAGCACCAAAGACACTCAAGATCTTGATCACCAACGACGACGGTTACAACTCCGATGGCATCAACGCAATTATTGAAGCCATGCGCACCCAACCCAACGTCGAAATCACCGTTGTTGCTCCGGTAACCCAGCAAAGTGGCAAGGGTGGAACGGTCACCGGCGGCACGCTTACTGCCTCTGACCTAAAGACCAAGGATGGCTTCCCGGTAAAGGCTGTTAATGGCACACCCGCCGATGCGATCATTTGGGCCACCGAACAAAAGGGTATCTCCTTTACGCCCGACTTCGTGATTTCCGGCATTAACGCAGGCGGCAACCTCGGCCCCGTGATTGACCTTTCAGGCACCATTGGTGCCGCCCGAGCTGCGGTTCAGCGAGGCATACCTGCAATTGCCGCCAGCAATGGAGCCCTCGTCGGCCCGTTTGCTCCGGCCGAATCTGCCGAGATCGTGCTTCGGTGGTTTGAGAAAAATCGCGAAGCGATTGCCAATGGCACCATCGACAAGACACAGGTCTTTAATCTGAACATCCCAACCTGTGCAACAGGTTCGGTGCGTGGCGAAGTCCTCGTGCCGATCTCAACCACGGACATCTCGTACTTTGCCCAACAGCCCAACTGCGCGTCAACGGCTCCGAATCCTGGAAACGATGTCGGTGCGTACATGATCGGCTTCGCACCGCTTTCAATGCTGAGCATGAGACCAGCCGCTTAACTTCCGTTCGTACTCGCTGGCTTCTGGACCTAAGACTTTCTTTAGGTCCAGGAGCCAGTTTTTATTTACCCTTCGATGCTGAAACTTTTATTGCCAAGCCGTACACGCGACGGCGAGACACTGAAAAGAGTCCGGCGACCTGTTCAACTGAATCTCGATTCGACAGGCCGCCTTCTCGGGCTTGTTCAAGCGCTTCGAGTAGCTCACTATCGGTTGCATCAGGTCGCTCCGGTGCACCTTCGAGCACGAGAACATACTCACCCCGAGGATCTACTGTTGCAGTGTGAAGGACCGATTCGTCTAACGAGCCGCGCCAGATCTCCTCATGCATCTTCGTGAGTTCTCGAGCAAGCACAATTTTCCGCTCGCCCCCACACGCGGCGGCAAGGTCAGCAAGGGTGCGGGCGAGGCGATGGGGTGCCTCGAAGAGCACAACAGTCCGTCGCTCTTCGGAAATCTCGCGAAGGTGACTCGTTCTCGAGGAACCTTTTCGGGGAAGAAATCCTTCGAAAACAAACCGAGTTGATGCAAGCCCGCTTAGAACCAAAGCGTGGAGTACCGCTGATGGTCCCGGAACAACTTCGATAGTGACACCCGCCGCAATCGCCTGGGTCACGAGAAACTCGCCTGGATCAGAGATACCCGGCATTCCTGCATCGCTCACAAGAGCGACGCATTCGCCGCGTTGCAGTTCGTCAAGAATACGTACGGTTGCTTCGGCTTCTGTGTGTTCATTCACGACGACGTAGGTTGGCGAAGGGATTCCAAGGTGGGAAAGCAGCCGACCTGTGCGGCGCGTGTCTTCACACGCCACAATCGATGCATCCGTAAGTGCTTGGACTGCTCGCGGAGAGATATCGCCCAGATTTCCAATTGGGGTTCCAACAAGAACGAAGCGGCCTGTTGATGTCACTTGAACTGGCTGTTCCCACTGTCCAGTCATCGGATTTCCACGACATCACCAGAGGCGACTCCCCATTTTTTGAGTTCATTCGCTTCCGTTTCGATAACCGATCGAGAACGAAACACAAACGCACCTAGTCGATTCGGTTTCATCGTTGTGATCCTAAGAACTTCGCCGGCCTCGTTGAGGTGAGCAACGTCGATAGAAAACCGCATTCCGAAGGTATGTACCGATCGAGCAGGCGAAAGCAACAGCGCACCCTCAATCCCATGACGACCAAGCAAACCTTTCCTGCGATCTCGACGAGATGACGCTATTTCCACTGTCGCCAACACCCGAGAATTAAGGACAAGCCACTTGCTCTCAAGCCCATTGGTTGTCATGGTGAGAGATGTTATGGCTTAGACGTTGAAGCGAAACTCCATGACGTCGCCGTCCACCGGTTGATACTCCTTGCCTTCGACTCTGAGGATCCCGGCATCACGGGCCTTTGACCATGCGCCAACCTCGAGGAGTTCATCCCAACGGATGACCTCTGCCCGGATAAAACCTCGTTCAAAATCCGTATGGATAACGCCGGCGCACTGCGGGGCCTTGTAGCCGGCCCGAAAAGTCCAAGCCCGAGTTTCCTTCTCGCCGGTCGTGAAATATGTTCGGAGACCAAGCATCCGATAAGCGGCGTGCAGAAAGCGTGGAAGCGCTCCTTCGCCTAGTCCGAGCCCTTCGAGCATCTCGACACGCTCGTCGGCATCAAGCATGGCTGCTTCGGCTTCGAGCTGAACACACATGCCAATGACCTCGCCGTGACCGCCAAATTCTTGGATAACTGGTGCCGTAAGTTCTTCTAGTCGGTCGAGGTCGTTCTCACTGACATTCACTATTGCCAGCACTGGCTTGTTCGTTAGCAGGAAATAACTCTTGATCAGATCTCGTGATTCGACATCAAGGGTGCTGCGATAGAGCGGAGTCCCCTCGGAGAGAATTTCGAGCGCTTTCCCCAACGCTTCCACCTCATCAGCGATGAAACGGTCTTGCTTCGCCGCCTTTCGACGCTTTTCGATTTGGTTCTCTACCGTCTCAAGATCGGCCAAGGCCAATTCGATCTCAACGATTCGCAAATGTTCAAGAGGATCTGATGGTCCGGGAACGTCGTCGTCCTCAAAAGCGCGAAGTACGAACACGATGGCATCGGATTCGCGAATGTTCGCAAGGAACTTGTTGCCGAGGCCTTCACCCGTACTTGCTCCTTCAACCAAGCCGCCGATGTCGACAAACTGAACGCTGGCAGGGATCACAGATTTGGCCTTGCTCATTATTGCGAGTTGTTCCAAGCGGTGGTCGGGCACTTTGGCAACACCAACGTTGGGGTCCTTCGTGGCGAAGGCATAAGGGGCGGCAAGTGCGCCACCGCCAGCGAGGGCGTTGTAGAGAGAGGACTTACCTGCATTCGGGAGACCGACGAAACCGAATTTTTCCATAAGGACCGAAGGATACATGGCGTTTCTATTCCAGAATTTTTGCCCCCGCCGGGACTACACCTTCCGCCCTTGAGGCCCCACGGGGCCCGCGCTCCAGAAATTCAACAGTTGCGCGGAGAGAACGATCAGGTTCCAGAAAAATATGATCCAAGCCATGCCGTACCCAGCAGGGATTGGCCCGATCAGGCTGCAACCACCTACATTTACGTCATGTCAAAGAAAACCTCGAAGCGCCGCACGAACGCCCGTAACAAGCCGGCCAATCACGGCACCAAGCCCAACGCCGGTCGCGGCTAACTCCGCCGATCCTGCTGCAGCATCGATAAGCGCTTTTTCGTGCCGAGCTATCCCTCGAAGGAACTCATCACTGTTCCAAACCCCGAGACGGGTCGTGATTACGAAATCCTCTGTGAATCTGATGAGTTGACCTGTATCTGTCCTGTCACCGGTCAACCAGACTTCGCAACGGTTCGTATCACCTACGTGCCCGATGAAGTTCTTGTCGAACTAAAAAGTCTGAAGATGTATATCTGGTCGTTCCGTGACGAAGGCGCTTTTCATGAGGCTGTCACCAACATCATTCTCGACGACCTCGTGCGGGCCACGGCGCCGCGTCGAATGACTGTTGAGACAGTATGGAAAGTTCGCGGTGGCGTGCTCACCACTGTTACCGCCTCCCACCCATAACACAGTCAACAACCGCGCTCATCTATTCGGCGCCGGCCATCTGTGGTGGCAGTTCTGAGCGTTCCACGAGACTTGGGGGCGCTCCCTGAGAAGGGGGAGGAGTCACATTTCCGGCGGTGATATTCACCAGTTTGCCGATTCGATCGATAACCGCCCATGACATGCGGTCGCCACCCACGGTTGAAAAGTGCACGTTGTCTTTCTGCCGCATGCCACGGACAACACCATCGGCATTTGGAAGATTTCCTGCAAACATGTATTCGGAATCCGAAAAGAACGGCCACGTGTCGAAATACTGGATCCAAGGCCGGCTTTGCGCTTCTCCCCAGTAGATGTAACTCAACTCATCCATACCCTGAGTTTTCGTTCCTGGCCCCATAGGTGGCGGGCCACACCAAATTGTAAGTCGCTGATTCTTCGGATCTTTAAGCAAATCCATTGTGGCCGCGACGCGGCGGCGATACTCAACAATCCAGGGTTCGGAAAATCGCACAAGAACTTTGTTATTGGTATCAACCATGTTTTGGCCATCATTTGCGCCGAACATAATGACTAAGATTTTTGGGTCTGCGGGGAAAACATTTTTCACCAAGTGCTCAGGCCAGTTGAAGTAGTCGGGACGAGCCAAACCAGTTGAGATGTGAAAGTCAAGAGTTGGAGTGAAGATCCCCGTGGACTGGGTGATGCGCTGGAACGAGGTCCCAAACGTTTGGGTGATTGAATCGCCACCTACCCAAATTTTCATAGGTTCGGTAGGGGTTGGTGCCGCAAGCTCGGGAACTTTTTGAGCGTCTGCGGCAGCTGCCGCACTCTCTGCTTCTGCCTGCTGACGCAGGAGTTCCTCGACATCGATATTCGTCCCTTGATTTTTTCCAAGAGCGCTATCGATTGAGTTACGAAAGAAATTGATCTGCAACACGTCAGTCACAGAAGCGACGGTTCTTGCTATTTCGTTGCGGATTCCGTCACCTTTCGCGTTGCTCTTTCGAAGCGTTGCGTCAGCATTCAGAAGTACGGCAACTCCAAAAGCGAGCAGGACCACGATCAAAATCATTCCCGCCGACATTGTTCCTTCGCGACGTGGTTTGAGGGGCTCGAAAAGTTTGTGCCAGCCTTTTCGCCGACGAGAAGGTTTGCGGCCTGGTGCAGTCATCTGTGAGTACCCACTAGTCAAACCTCATCAGAATTGGAAATAAATAAATGGAGCAATCCCCTCGGGACCGAGTGCATCGATAAGGACTAGTCCACCGGCAAGAGCTGCAATTTGCAAGGCAGGGGCCCAGGTTGCAAACCAAACCTCGGCTTTTTGAGGAAATCGCTGAGGAACGAACTGAGAAGCGACGCTTGCGACAATTACAAACACCAGTAAAAGACTGACCCCAGCGGTGGAACCCGAGGAGGCAAAAAGTCGACTGAGGAGGGTGAACGCTCCGTCAATCGATTGTGCTCGGAAGAACACCCACGCGAAGCACACGAAGTTGAAAACCAAGAACCACTGCATTGATTTCACCATTACTTGGGGCAATCCCAGTTCATGCCCCTTCCACTTCTCCCGCACGACCCGTTCGGCGATCAAGTACCCACCGTGCAACGCCCCCCAGACGACGAAGGTCCAATTCGCTCCGTGCCAAAGTCCACCAATGATCATCACGAGGAACAGGTTTCGATACATCATTGATTTCGACCCGCGATTTCCACCGAGCGGGATGTACAGGTAGTCGCGCAACCAACGCGACAACGTCATATGCCATCGATTCCAGAAGTCCTGCAACGACAAAGCGATATAAGGCGAATCGAAATTTTGGGGGAAACGAATTCCGAGCAAAAGCGCTATCCCGATCGCTATATCGGTGTATCCGCTGAAGTCTGCATAAATCTGTATCGCGTAGGCATATATCGCTAAAAGAACTGCGGCAGGACCGTAACTATCCGGGTTTGCAAATACCGGATCGACAATCTGCGTCGCTAAATAACTCGAAATGACCACCTTCTTGACCATGCCCCGGAAAATGAGCATGAACGCTTCGCCTGATCGCACGTACCGCGGGTCAGGAGTTTCGTCGAGCTGAGGAGCGAATTCGCTCGCTCGAACAATCGGTCCTGCAACAAGATGGGCAAAAAAGGAAAGATACACAGCGAAATCTAAAAAGTTCAGCGGCTTTCGCCATTGACCTCGGCCGATATCGATGACATAGCTCATGGCTTGAAAGGTAAAGAACGAGATACCGATCGGAAGAACAATGTTCAACATCGGACCATCAACGGTGATCCCGATTGATCGCAACCTCTCTGAGATAGTCGAAACGAAGAAATCGAAATACTTGAAGTACCCCAAAATGCCAAGATTCGCAATGACCGCGATCCGAACTAACCACCTGCTTGCGTTTGTTCGATCTCCCTCAGGGCTCAGCGCCCGAGCAATCATCAGCCCCAAGAACCAGTTGAGTCCGATGCTGAGAAACAGCAGCATTAGGTAGTTCCAGTCCCACCATCCGTAGAACACGCAACTCGCAGCCAGGATGAACCAACGCCACGCAATCCGGTGCGGACGAAGAAGCCAACTGACGGTAAAAACCACCAGAAAGAAAATCCCAAAATCAATAGTGGGGAAAAGCATGAACGGGCTTCCCGAGTGGCTGAGAGCGACAAGCGAGCGACTCGTGGTTAAATCGCTTCAAGTAAAACTACAGCGTCAATCTGTTGATTCCGGGACAAAGGAACTGCACCCGATAGTGTCCCCCCGTGCTTGATCACGTGTTTACTGACGCTATTGGCGCCCTCCGAGATGCCTTTGAAGGAGCGCTTCTCGAGCGTCAGGCCTTTGAAGAACGCTTCAACATGGACATGCTCCTTGGCGATATGACGTGGGAAACAACCTATGGCCTTCCGGGGGAAGGAATCCCCCCCCGAGTGCAAGCGGACCTCACCCTTACATGGCCAACCTGGGCCCAGACCGCCTACCGCTCGTGGTATCTCGGAGACTCCTTTGATGAAGCTCCCAGGATCGATATCGAACTTGTTCTGCGGGTGCAACGACTGGCCTCAATACCCGGCACCTCCGATCTCGTTCAGGCGCTTGTCAGCGCGCTACCTGATGCCAGCCCACCGATTGGCGCCAGAGCACTCGAACGTTCGGGACCAACAATCGAGACGATCTTTGGTCCCAGCCTCACTACTCCCGAATACGCCATTGAGGTGAGCTACGAGGGAAGTTACGAGATCGACGAGGCCTCACTTGCCGATGGCACTCGACTCGATAACGACCTCGGAGCGATGGGCGGCTGGATCTCCGCCATCTTGGTGAAGATCGGGGATCTCTCGTGGGAGTTCCTTCCGGCCTTCGACCAACCTGAATAAGAAACTGCTCAGAACTCCTCGGGTACGGGCAGAAGATCCGGAAATTCAGGCTCGCGCCCCTCGGCCTTCGCAGTAAATGTTTCGACCATATCCGAGGGTTGAAACATTCCGGTCTGCCACGTGGCGATGTGGTTGAGGCCATCGGCAACGCTGTGGTCGCGGGAGTAAAGCAGCATTTCTTTCGTTCCCCAAATTGCCAGCGGACTTTTCGAAGCAATTTCACGAGCAATCTCGACTACCCCAGTAATCAGTTCCTCGTGTGTGGGGAATACCTCGTTCACGAGTCCAACCTCAAGGGCGCGCTGCGCAGACATTCTCCGCCCTGTGTAGGCAAGTTCACGAGCAACTCCATCAGGAATAATTTTCGGCAATCGTTGGAGCGTGCCGACATCAGCAGTCATGCCGATATTGATTTCTTGGATAACGAAAAATGCATCCGCAGAGGCGTACCGCATATCGGCGGCCGTCACCATGTCAACCGCGCCACCGATACATCCGCCTTGGATTGCCGCCAAAACCGGCATACGCGCTTTTTCAAAAGCACTGAAACTTTCCTGAAGCAAGAGAGCGGTCTGGCGGAGGCGCGCTCGTACCCTGCCCATTTCTTCGACATCTTCCGGTGTAATCGAAGTATTTCCCGACGTGAACACACCAAGGTCCATACCGGCACAGAAGTGGCGACCAGTTGAGGAGACAACGATGGCGCGAACATCACCTCGGGCATCAAGGGTTCTGACTATCTCAGGTAGTTCGGTCCAGAACTCTCGGATCATTGAGTTCATTTGTTCGGGCCGATTTAGGCGGATATGTCCCACCTTCTCTGAAATCTCAACCTCGAAACACGACGGATTCATCAGCGCCCCCCGTTTGTTCTGTTGGCCAGCCCCGAGGCCACCAAAGTCATCAGGTTCACCTGCGGACGAGCTCCGATATGCGAGATCGCTTCTGCCGCGACAATCGACGCTATGTAACCGGAGGTTTCGAGATCAGTACCGCTTACCCATCCGGAAAGAAAACCCGCTGCGTACAAATCGCCTGCTCCTGTTGTGTCAACAAGCTCGGCTGGCCACGCCGGAATATCGACGCGCCGACCATCGCCGGCAATGATCACCGAACCGGCCTCACCTCGGGTCAAACACGCGATGGAACAATGACCGGCCACTCGTCTGGCCGTCTCATCGAAATCATTTATTTCATAGAGCGAACAGATTTCATCTTCGTTCGCAAACAGGATGTCGACATGGTGCTCAATGAGTTCGAGAAACTCTTCACGATGTCGATCCACACAGAAACCATCAGAAAGAGTGAACGCAACGCGAGTGCCCGCCTCTGCGGCCCCGCCCATCACCATACGCAGCGCATCTTTTGCTGCTGGCTCATCCCAAAGATATCCCTCGAGATACACAACCCGCGCTGTCGGCACCAGCGCAAGGTCCAGATCAGCAGGTGCTAGTTGTCCGGCAACTCCCAGCGAGGTGTTCATCGTTCGCTGCGCATCCGGAGTGACACAGATGAGACATCGCGCTGTGCCCGCCGCACCTTGATCTCCACTTGCGGGCAACGAGGAAAAGCCAACACCCGCGGCGCGGATATCGTGAGCGAAAACCTCACCAAGATCATCATCGGCAACCTTGCCCATAAACGCAACAGTACGGCCAAGCGAGGCCAGTCCGGCAGCCGTATTCGCTGCCGACCCACCTGAGATCTCCACCGCAGGCGGCATTGCCGCATAGATCGCTCGCGCTCGGTCGGGGTCAGTCAGTTGCATCGATCCCTTGACCATGCCGTGATCGTCTAAAAATGAATCATCGGTATGAGTCAACACATCGACAATCGCATTGCCAATGCACAGCACGTCGAGGGAGCGATTCGGGGGAGGAAGAAGCGTTGTCATCACGCCTGACCCTACGCTGGGTCGGTGACCAATACCGAACTCCCCCCACCAACTACCGACGAGAATCGCTACCGAATCGGGGGGCCAGTTCGCCCGGTTCGCTACGAACTCACCCTTGAGCCTGATCTCGATGCCGCTACGTTTTCTGGGGAGGTCGTAATCGACCTTTTGCTGAGTGCCGCCTCTGCCACTATCGCTTGCAATGCTCTCGACCTCGACATCTTGGCGGCCGAACTCATCGAGGGACCTCTGTCTCCAGATAGCGCTGCGATCCCGGTCTCAAATATTGCTCTCGATCAAGAAGCCGAACGAGTCACGTTCACCTTTGAACCACCAATCGCTGCGGGTGAGGCTCACCTCCGAATCCGATTCTCGGGAGTACTGAACGACAAACTGCGCGGTTTTTATCGTTCAACATTCACCGATACCGGCGGTGAAGAGCAAGTCATCGCCACCACACAATTCGAAGCCACTGATGCTCGTCGCGCATTCCCTTGTTGGGATGAGCCCGAACACAAAGCATCATTCGCAATTTCGTTGATCGTCAATAGCCACCTCTTTGCAGTTTCGAATTCTGCGGAGATTTCACGCGCCCCCGCGCCGCAACGCTCGGGTAAAGACTTAGTTCGCTTCGCCGAGACCATTGTGATGTCGACCTACCTCGTCGCCTTCATCGTCGGGCCCCTCGAAGCTACCGAACCTATCGACGTTGATGGCATTCCCATGCGTGTTGTCTACCCAATTGGAAAAGGCCATCTCACCGATTATGCACTTGAAGTTGGAGCCTTTTGCTTACGACATTTCAGCAGTTATTACGGAATTCCATATCCGGGCGACAAGCTTGACCTTGTCGCAATTCCTGATTTCGCGTTCGGCGCAATGGAAAATCTTGGCTGTGTGACATTCCGCGAAATTCTCTTGCTCGTTGATCCCGCCTCGACCACTCAGGCAGAACTTCTCAATGTCACCGATGTGATCAATCATGAACTTGCACACATGTGGTTTGGTGACCTCGTCACGATGAAATGGTGGAACGGTATTTGGCTTAACGAGGCCTTTGCAACGTTCATGGAAATGCATGCCACCGATGCATTTCGCCCACAATGGGATCGCTGGACAACCTTCGGACTTTCTCGAACTGCAGCGTTTGATACCGACTCGCTGACGAGCACTCGGCCGATCGAATACCCCGTCATTTCTCCTGCCGACGCAGAAGGAATGTTTGACATCCTCACCTATGAAAAGGGTGCTGCAGTGGTACGCATGCTCGAGCAGTACCTAGGCGAAGACCAGTTCCGTTCTGGCATTCGCCAGTACCTCGCCGACCATGCCTACGGAAACACTGACACCACCGATTTGTGGGATGCCATCGAGTCGGCAACCGGCGAACCCGTGCGCCGAATAATGGACTCATGGATTTTTCAAGGCGGGTTCCCTGTCATCTCAGTTGACATTGTCAACGACGGACGCACACTGCGGCTGACCCAGCATCGATTTGGCTATGCCGGCGATCTTGGCGACGGACACTCCCCGATTCCCGCCCTTGATGCTCATGCTGAATGGGTTGTTCCGCTTATCTTCTCCCAACGAAGTGCAACCGACGGCGTTGTCACGTT
>JBBEAV010000039.1:21750-22984 GCA_040882655.1 Acidimicrobiales bacterium | reverse complement strand
CTTGACCGCATCCTTGATGGCGATGCCCGAGCGGCGCTCACTACCCGGATCTGCGGGATACTCACGCCGGCCTATGAGCAACTCGGTGCCGAACCCCGCCCTGGCGATACTGACCGCGAGAGGGCTCTTCGCGGCGCTCTCTTTGAGGCACTGGGCACGATCGGCGCCAACATCGATATCCGGGCGAGGGCTCGAGTTCTCTTGGCTATCGGTGCTCTTGATCCTGACCCTGCGCTTGTGGCCGCCGCCATCAACATCGTTGCGGCTAGCGGGACAGCCGCCGAGTTCGATGACTACATCAAGCGAATGAAGACAGCCAGCACACCGCAGGAAGAACTTCGCTTCCTCGGCGCTTTGGCCGACTTCCCGGACCCCGCCCTCATTAAACGACTTGTCGCTATGACCCTGACCGAAGAGATCCGCACGCAGAATGCTCCCCTTCTGCTGCGGCGGGCGCTTTCGAATCCTGAGGCGGGCGAGGTTGCCTGGCAGTTCGTGAGATCAGAATGGGATTCGATCACCAATCGACTCCCCTCGAATTCAATCGCCAGACTTCTTGAAGGAGTTCGCAACCTGTCACAGCCTCAGACTGCCGCTGAGGTCATGGCCTTCTTCGAGACACACGAGGTCCCCCAGGGAGACAAAATCCTTGCGCAGCATTTAGAACGACTCAAAGTAAACCTTGCTCTTCGCCAACGCGAGACACAACGTCTTTCCGAACGACTCCTTCACAACCGATAGAGCATCAGAGCCACTTCTTGCGTCGAAAGTAGACGTACAGACCTGTGGTCAAAGAAAGCATTATGCCTAACGCCATGAAATACCCATAGCGCCAATTAAGTTCTGGCATATCAGAAAAGTTCATTCCGTAAATACCTGATACGAGCGTTGCGACGATAAGAATAGCTCCCCATGAAGTCATTTTTTTCATGACTTCATTCATGCGGTTTGAAGCAAGAGCAAGACTGGCATCAACAACGTTGCCCATCAGTTCTCGCTGAGTATCGATTTGATCAATCACGCGTAACAGATGATCAAAAACATCTTCAAAATAGAGAATCGCCGCTTCTTCGACCCACGGGACTTCCCTGCGTACGAGTGAAAGCACAACATCGCGGAGCGGCACGACGCGTCGCCGAAACGTTATAAGCGAACGCCGCAGCTGTAGTAAATCTTGCTGAAGGGAACCATCCAGAGGCGGGCCAACATCGAACAACGTGTCCTCGATCGCCTC
>JBBEAV010000039.1:0-21650 GCA_040882655.1 Acidimicrobiales bacterium | reverse complement strand
TGTTTGCGAACATCTTCGACTGCTAATTCGTGGAGTTGCAAATGTTCAGCAACTTCATCAAGTTCGCTTTCACTTGGTTCGCGAAGATCGACCCACACGAGGTTTGAAGGATCAGCGATTGCCGACGTAATCGCTTCGAGGCCTCGGACCTGCCATGAGGATTCAGCGTTGTACACAACAGCATCAATCATGACGCTCACTTCAAGACCTCTCACTTGCAGCAAGAGCACCGCGTTCCGATTCGCTTCCCTCGTGGTTGCGCTGCTCCCAACCAGCAGCGAGACGCTGTGCACCCCATGCCAATCCGCCAACAAGAACTACAACTCCCAGCCCACGAAGATGCTGATAGCCGCTGCCCGTCGTTCCCAACGATACGACCGAGGTCGGCCATACAAACCAACTGGCAGCGATACAGACGACCAAGAAGGAGGGCCTGAAACGGCCGAGTCCACAGGCCGCCAATAGCGCAAACCCCGTTACGAAGTACCAGGGCCAGATCACGGGACCAAGCAAGACATAGGCGACGAGCATCACCGCTGTCGCCTTTATGAATCCAACTCGCGGGCTGCGCATCAGCATGACGAACCCCACCACTGCCGTGGCAAGAAGTCCGAGAACCCGCACACCAGAGGCAAGCAACTGACCGTCTACATCTATCCCAATGCCGTTCAGGATCTCAGCGATACTGAATCCGAGTTTGGTGGTCGGTGAGTAGGTGTCTTTGACTTTGCCCGTACTCGTCAACGCTGTAAGCCAGCCCGGCCCCAATCCCACGAGGACACAACCAACGATGATCCCTGCGGTAGCCGCAGCAAGGACAGCAACCGTTGTGGTGACACGTTCCCTCCATGTGGCCACAGACCCACGCCAGCACCAACCTAAATAGACCAAACCCACTGCGGCAGGAAGTTTCACTGCTGTAGCTGCAGCAATCAGACCAACAGCCAAGAGTTTTCGATCTCGTTGCGCAACTGCCAGTCCTAGAGCGAGAAAACCAAACATCAGTGCGTCGTTATGTACGCCGCCCACCACGTGCAAAATCATGATCGGGTTACCGATACCAATGGCAATCGCAACAGCAGCCGAAAGACCGTTGCCGACCGCAATCATGCCAATTCCCACCGCCGCCATGACGACGGCCAACCATACAAAAACTCGGTAGAAGTTAATCGCCGCAACTTGGCTATGCCCGCCAAGTTCCACAGCGCCGCGGGCTGCGAGTACGGCAACGGGGCCATAAGGGGCAGGAGCGGAACGCCAAACAGGGTCAGCTCCGCTCGTGAAGTCATTTCGACCAAGTTCAACCGGACCAACAGAACTTGGGTCTAGCCCTCGACTCGCCATTTCGCCCTGAGCGACATAGCTGTAAACGTCGTTCGAAAGTAGCGGTGGACCCAAAGAAACAGGAATGGCCCAAAGCGTGATCACCACTCCGACAACGATGACGGCTCGACGCGGGTCGACAATCCTGCCTGCCCTGTACACAAGCCCGAGCCACCCAAGCGCAATAAAGATGAGACCAACCAAAAACCAAAAGGTTGCTTGTGTTGAGTCCCCAGGATGGGGAATGCCGGGAAGCGTCAGCCGCCACGAAGGAACTGCGAGTCGCCATTGCGGTGCCGCTGCAGCGATAATTGAGGCACCGAGAAGCCCGCTTGCGGCACTCAATCCAGTGTGCCACCAAGGTGCATTGGCAGCGAGGGGTGGCTGCGAACGAGATTTATCTCGTTCCCGTTCCATTTCAGCGAAAGACGGACCTTCAAGAAATTCGCGCCCCCGCCGCATGATTCGACGCAATTCGGGCGATGTCGAGACCGCAGTCCGCGCCCGTTCCAAAGTCGAAGTCACCTCCGGAGGCTAGTAGGGCACTCCGACCCGACAACGGCTACCCCATTGACGCGTCGAGGGCAGCAAGCTGCGCAGCCGAGGGGGAACCCCAACCAGGCTCATACCCAACCATTTCGCGCAATGTTTCCGCTGACCAACGATCCTCAAGAACCTCAACCATTTCGGCCGAGATTTTTGCTGGGTGCGATACCCCACAGGCCCAACTCAATCGCTCGAGTTCGAATCTGACCCCGGCAAGATAGTTGCCGCATCGAACACCCTTGTCGGCGGGATCAAGTCCCCTGGCCAGCCTCGGGTTTTGCGTGGCAACTCCTGTCGGACACCGATCGGTATGGCAGCGCTGCGACTGAATGCAACCAATAGCAAAAAGGGCTGTTCTCCCCACGTTCACCATGTCACACCCAAGTGCAAATGCCGTCAAAGCCGATTCCGGTAGTCCCAATTTTCCGGAACCAATGAACACCACATCATCAGCGATACCGGCTTCGGCGAAGCACCGATACACCCGTGTAAATCCCCAGCGAAAAGGAAGGGAGACATGATCACTAAAGGCCAACGGCGCAGCACCCGTGCCACCTTCCCCGCCGTCAACCGTGATGAAGTCGGGCCCTCTGCCGGAAGTAGCCATGGAGGTCGCAAGTTCGTTCCAAAACAATGGCTGACCTACTGCCGACTTAATCCCAACTGGCACGCCGGTTGCCTCGGCAAGATCTTCAATAAACGTGATGAGTGATGCAACATCGTGAAACGCCGAATGTGTCGCAGGACTCTTACAGGCAACCCCCACAGGAACGCCCCGGATAGCAGCGATCTCCGCTGTCACTTTCTTAGCGGGAAGTAACCCGCCGAGACCAGGTTTTGCCCCTTGACTTAGTTTGATCTCAATGGCGCGAATCGGTGCGGCGCTCATCTGCTCTATCGCTCGCTCAAGGCTGAATGAGCCATCTTCATTACGACATCCGAAGTAGCCGGTTCCAATCTGCCAAACCAAATCTGCGCCTTGAAGGTGGTATCGAGTGATCCCGCCTTCACCAGAGGTATGCAACGCACCTGCCATCGCACACCCACGATCAAGTGCTTCGATCGCGGGACCACTAAGAGAACCGAAACTCATTCCAGACACGTTGACAACCGAGGAAGGCCGAAAGGCGTGTCGTCGATCATGCGAAGCGCCGAGAATTTTTGCACATGGCAGCGAGCGCGATGGATCGGGGTGGTCTGGAGCCCCGGCAGGACTCTCGAGAGGAAACATTGAATGCTTCACAATCGTGTAATTACGAGTCCGTTCCAGATCGTTGTCAGTTCCGAATCCGAAATACGCGTTTTGCTGCTTTGAGGTTGCAAAGACCCATCGACGCTCGTCTCGATTAAATGGTCTCTCTTCATTGTTGTCAGTGACGATGTACTGCCGAAGTTCAGGACCAATCGCCTCAAGGATGTAGCGAAAGTGGCCAATCACGGGAAAGTTCCGCAGGATGGCATGCTTTCGTTGAAGTAGGTCATAGGCCGCCACCACCACCAGCAGAGCCACAAAAACGCTGAATACGATAAGAACAACGGTCCAAAGCATGAGCGGAGCCTAGGACCCCGGGCGGAATTTAGATCAGCGCGAGAACAAGGCCGGCTTGGCCGAGGTGATAGGTGATCATCACGACCAACCGACTCCGGGGAAACTCTGAAATAAAACGTGTCCACCCAAGTACCGAATCGCTGACTCCAAAAAGCAGAGCTCCAAGAATTCCAAAAAATCGACCTGTTCCGATCGCAGAAGCAACCATGATCGAGATAATCCCCATATAGGCAGCAACTGGCACGACAAGCGCTCTGTCGGTTCGTGCTGCGCCTTGCACAATTCGACGACCCACCAGCACGGCAAGTACCGCCATCAGTGCACAGCCAAAGACGAAGCCTCCAAGGGAAATTCCAAGCGAAAGTAATCCAACGACATACAAAATGTGCGCAAGAAAGAACGCACCTAGACCGGCCAAAAACAGATCGGAAGGAAGCATTAAACAGATATCGCCCACTAGCGAAAATACGAGTCCCAGAACAAGCATGACTCGCGCCACATCTGATGAAGGGTCAAGCGTCAAGGCAACCGCTATCAGCAGAAGCATCACCAGAGGCTTGAGCGCGTATTCCGCAACCCTGTTATTTCTTGAAACAACAATCCAATCGCTTACGGCAAAAACTGCGGTGAGTGAAAGAAGAAGAAACGCCGCAGCATTCATCGATTATTCAAGGTGCGTCGAGCCTCGGAAGCACCAAGGCAATGCTGTCCGGACATACGGGCCGATCCGCCAACCATTCACGCACTTCACCTGTCGGCACCCATAACGCTTCCGTAATCTCTCCGTCGGCAAACTCGAACGGGCCTTCAGTTCTTGCTTGGTAGATACGCGCGACCTCTCGGACAGTTTCGTCTTCGTACGAGCCTTCTCCCAAGTAGGCAAGCTCTACTGAGATACCAAGTTCCTCCGCCAATTCGCGAGCTGCCGCCAATTCCCATGCTTCGCCAGCACAAACAACTCCCCCTACAGCAATGTCCCAACTCTCTGGCCAAATGTCTTTCCAAGCAGCCCGACGGTGCACAAGCAGTTCATCGGCATCGTTGCGAACCACAACAAAGACTGATCGGTGGAGAAGATTCCGTTCTCGCATCAGCGACCGTGAAACTTCGCCCACGATCTGGCCCATCTCGTCGAGTTCGTCCACGAGTACTTCGCCAGGATCGAGGTCATCCATTAGAGCGATGCTGCACGTTCGCAGGCTTCGGAAAATGTTGCACCTTCATCGAACAGAGCGCGTAACTGCACGACGTGTCTCGGTCGATTCATTCCCAACACGCCCGTGAGTCGGTCACCATCTCCGTACAGCGCTACGAATCTGAATTCCTCGGTGCTGCCGTGCACAATGACACATTCATCGGTGGGCATTGGACGGCCAGCCAGTTGCAGTTTGCGGTCATATTGATCGCTCCAGAACCACGGGACCGGATCAAATATCTCGGGTTCAGATCGGTTCGTTTCGGCCAAAAGTCGACGGGCTGCCGCTTCGCCACCGGTAATGGCAGTTTCCCAATGTTCAATTCGGAGCATCCGACCAAACCGGGCACTCGGATAACGAGCGATGTCACCAGCAGCGACAACCCCAGGAGCAGCCAACAACGTGCTGTCGCAGACAACACCGTCATCGAGCGCGAGCCCTGAACCTTCAAGCCACTCTGTATTTAACGTAACTCCAATCCCAACGACAACGACTTCAGCGGCCACGGAGGTGCCATCAGAAAGCGCAACTCCCGTTACTCGCTTCACTCCGTCAATTACTTTCGTCTCAAGTTGCAACACTCCAGTTGCCAGCCTGAGATCAACTCCATTCTCAAGATGCACTTTGGCGCATACCTCGCCCATCGCGGGTCCAAGAATCCGCTCAAGCGGGAGGGGCAGTGCTTCGACCAATGTGACGTCAAGTCCGCGCTTGCGACAACTTGACGCAACCTCTGCCCCAATGAAGCCGGCCCCGATAACAACGACACGAGATGGACCTGCGGCCAGTTCGTCGCGCAACCGAAGGCTGTCGGCCAGCGTTCGCACAACATGTACACCAGCGATTCCGGCGGTATCAGGCAGGCGCCGAGCCGATGCGCCACTTGCGATGACAAGTGAATCGAAGCCGGCAACTTCTGTTGCGCCGCCCGGGCCCTCAAGAGATATCTGGCGAGCAGCGAGGTCAAGAGCCACTGCTCGAGTCCCCAAACGAAAATCCAGATTCAGGTCTTCCTCACCGGTAAGAAGGAGAATTTTCTCTGGCTCCCATTCACCATTAAGAACCTGTTTCGACAGCGGCGGTCGGTCGTAGGGGCGCGCCGTGTCAGCGTCGACAACGACAATCGGGCCGGTCTGGCCCTGAAGCCGCAACGTTCTGGCTGCGTTAACGCCGGCTAGCGACGCTCCAACGATGACGGAAGTGGAGTCCATTAGAAACAATGATAGGGGGAACGACGCCGAACGATTCCGCTCGACGTGCTGTCGAAACTCAGTCTTCAGCGATCGAGATGGCTTGCTTCGGGCATCGCTGAACGGATTCCACGATCTTGGCCCTCATCGACTCCGGTGGGTTTTCGTTGAGGACGTAAAGAAAGTCGTCGTCGCGAACCTCGAAGATTTCGGGCGCAATACCCATACAGACTGCATTGCTTTCGCATAGATCAAAATCCACAACGATTCGCATGACGGTTCCTTTCCCAGAGCAAAGTTCAAGTGGTGGCCCAGAGGTGAACCATTCCTCTTCCATCTTGCCCCATCCGTCGCCTTCAAGGTGACGAGAGACCCGAAGACGTGGCAAATTGGTGCCATGACTGAAATCGCTCCCCTTCAAGGGGTCCGCATTATCGAAGCCTCGATGCTCGGACCCGCTGCTGTCACTACCAATCTCGCCGAACTCGGTGCCGACGTCATCAAGGTCGAAGCTCCCGGTGGCGACTACGGCCGTCAAATGACTTGGCCCATCGTCGAGGACACCTCGCTTCTTTTCTTGCACTGCAACCGAGGGAAGCGATCAATCGTTCTTGACCTTCGCACTGAAGAGGGCGTCGAAGCGTTCAAGGAACTCGCCGCCGATGCTGACGTAGTGGTCGAGGCGATGCGCCCGGGCGCACTCGCCCGTCGTGGCCTCGGGTATGAGGATCTCAAGGCCATTAACCCGAAAATTGTCTTCATGACCATCAGTGGGTACGGCATGACCGGCCCCTACCGAGACCTCCCCAGCCATGGCATCGCCTACGACACCTGGGCCGGCATCATTGAGCCCGCCTACGACGAGGAGGGGTATTGCTACATTCCGCCTCACATATCGATCGGTATCAACGCCGGGCCCATGTTCGGAGCTCTCGGCATTTTGGCCGGAATCATCAAGGCCCGAGCCACCGGCGAAGGCTGCTACATGGAAATTGCGCAATCTGACGCTGCCGCGGCGTTCGATTGGTACCGGAGCGAATCGTTCAAGGCCTACGAACGTCCGCAGTCCGAGGTCACCGGCAACAAGGCCGATAACTATGAACGTCGCGCCCCTGGAACTGCAGGAATGAAAGAGGGCGTGCGATACCAAATGTATGAAACTGCCGATGCTCACATTCTTTTCATGGCCTCTGAGCAAGAGTTTTGGAAGAACTTCTGCAAAGGCGTCGGCCGTGAGGACCTGTTCGAACAGTTCCCCGGTTCGAAATATGCTGACCATGCCCGGGGCAACCGTGAACTTCTCGCGGTTCTGACGGCAATCTTCAAGACCAAGACATCCCAAGAATGGATGGACTTCGGCGGGGAATGGAACACTCCTCTCGCTCCAGTCAACACGCCGTCAACGATGCAAAACGATCCTCAGTTCAAAGATCGCATGCCATGGATTCCCAAGGAGATTCTTGGGGCCGACATGCTTCCCAATCCTGTCAAGATCATCGGTGGCGAACTGCCCATTCCCCGCAAAGCTCCCGAATGCGGCCAACACAGTGAAGAGATCCTCAGCGAACTGCTCGGATACGACGCTGACCGAATTGCCGGTCTGCGCGAAAAAGGCGTGCTCGGCTGAGTTTTTCCGATGAACTCCTCCCACCGCTGAGTGGCGGTGGAGCCCCACCCGGACCGGCGCGCCATGTGTCGCGTCTGCGCGTGCTCGGGCGTGTGCTGTTTCTTCTCATCATGGCCGTTGCGTTCTATGGACTTGCTCCACAGTTGCTGGACATGTGGGATCAAGTTCCAAATTTGCGAACCGTAAGTATTTATTGGTTCGTAGCAGTTCTGCTCTTTGAAGTTGGTTCTTATGCTTGCGCATGGAAACTCACGCGTGTTGCTCTACCGCAGGTGTCGTGGTTTGTGGCGGCGACTGCCCAACTCGCGTCGAACGCAGTTGCCAAAGTCGTGCCCGGCGGAGCTGCTATCGGAGCAGCAACCGGCTACAGGATGCTGTCAGTCTCCGGAATCGATCGCGGGGCCGCCGGGGCTGCTCTCACGGCCACATCAATTATCTCCAATGGCGTTCTTCTGTGTTTGCCGATGGTTGCACTCGTCCTCTCGGTGCTTGGCGCTCCCATTCCCGGGGGAATGATTCATGTTGCTTGGGGTGGTGCCGTCCTCGCTGTTGCTCTCTTTGGATTTGCCTTTTCACTTGTTCGATTTGAACGCCCGATTCTCTTGTTCGCTCGAGTCATCACCACGATCGCAGTTTGGATCAACCATCGGCGAGGCAAAACCGGCGGCCCAACAGTCGAGGGAATCATTCGTCAACGAGACGATATGGTCAGCAGCCTTGGCGCTCGATGGCACGCAGCACTTCTTGCGGCGGTCGGGAATTGGTTGCTTGATTATTTTGCGCTTGTCTGCGCACTGAAAGCAGTCGGCGTCGACCCGCGACTGAGTTTGGTACTCTTGGCCTACGCCGTCGCCGCCGTTCTCGGCATGATTCCCATTACCCCTGGCGGTGTTGGTTTCGTTGAAGCCGGACTCACTGCCATGCTTGTACTGGCGGGAGTGCCCGGAGATGAAGCACTTCTTGCCGTGCTGGCCTACCGCATCGCGTCGTATTGGCTTCCGCTGCCGGCCGGCCTCGGAGCCCATTTTGTCTTTCGCCATCGCTACGGCCATGCTTCGGAGGGGCAGAGCGCCTGACCGAGCACTGCGACCCGGGAATTTTTGCTCACAGTTTTGCCACTTGTGCCGATATGACAGGAAACGACACAAGAGAAGGTAAAAGGAGCTGACAATGAGTTTTTCCTCAGTCGCCACCGTTCCATCCGCTTCTAAAGCGGGTGGGCTCCGAGACCGTGCCCGGTCACTTCGGCTACTCGCCGATGACGTCAGCCCCGTACTCGCAACCTCCTACCGACGCCGGGCCAGCGAACTCGAGCTTTTGATCTGGATTCATCAAATCAAAAGCGGAGTGTGAA
The DNA here is from genome assembly GCA_040882655.1 of Acidimicrobiales bacterium. GTDB lineage: Bacteria > Actinomycetota > Acidimicrobiia > Acidimicrobiales > Acidimicrobilacustridaceae > Acidimicrobilacustris. The sequence continues at coordinate 12,865 of JBBEAV010000039.1, read as the reverse complement.
CCGAGGACTCGCCAACCGGGGTCTCACCATGTCCTAGATTCGCTCCCACAGTCATCACTTAGGAGCAGCCGTAGCCATGGGATTCCCCAACGACGTCAAGATCATCGAAACCTTTGTCGGCATGCCAAGCCGTAATCGCAAAGAGGTCTATAAGTTCCTAGCGCCACATCTCCGTGATCAAGAGTCCAAGGATTTCCGCTTCCCGGCGCAGTACATGTTTAAAGACGTCCCGCCCGATACCGAAGAAGGCGTCGATCCTGTTGCACTTCTCATCGACAACTTCGATCGACACAATATTGAAAAGGCGATGCTCGGTTACAACCCGAATAACCCCGATTGCATCCGAGCGCTTGAAGAGCGCCCTGATCGGTTCTTCACCTGTTTTGAATTCGACCCCAGCGATGTCATGCCTGCTATCGAGAAGATCCGAGAGGTCCATGCCAGCGGCATCAACCTCCGCGCCATCAGCACTTTTCCTGCCGGTTATCGCACGCCATTAAACGACAAGAAGATGTACCCGTTTTATGCCCTCGCTTGTGAACTCGATCTCCCGGTGTTTGTGTGCGTCGGCATTCCTGGTCCCCGTGTTCCGTTTGCTCCGCAACATGTCGAACTTATCGATGAGGTCATGTACGACTTTCCTGACCTGACCTTCGTCATGCGTCACGGAGCCGAACCATGGACCGAACTCGCCATGAAATTGATGCTCAAGTGGCCGAACCTCTACTACTCAACCTCTGCTTTTGCACCGAAGCATTACCCCAAAACCATCATCGATTACGCAAACAGCCGCGGCGCCGACAAAGTCATGTATGCGGGGTATTTCCCCGCCGGACTCAGCTACGACCGCATTTTTGAGGAACTGCCTAACGTGCCGTTCAAAGATGAGGTGTGGCCGAAGTTCCTCCGGGAAAATGCCATGAAGGTCCTGAAGCTCTAGTTTCACCCCGAACGGCAATCATCCTCAGGTCTAAGGTCTTTCTCTATGGATGATAATCAGCAGGACAAGCCCAGCCGGGTTCCAACAGTTCCCCCTTCAGCAGATGGACTCTCCGATCCGCGTTTGTCGCTCTGGGCCATGACGCTGACATACATCGTTGGTGGCATCGGTCTTGTTGTCGGCAGCACCACAGTGGGCAATGACCCTGCCGACCTGACGCTGGCCTGCCTGCTTGCTGTCGGAGGCGTTGGGATCCTCTCGTTCATCCGCCATAGTTTGCTGCATCGGTCTGATGCGGCCCGTATGGGATGGGACTACGGAAAACGAAATAACTTTCAAATCGAAGTTGGCCTCGCCAATCTTGCGTGGGGCGTAGTCGCGCTGCTCGCTGTCAGCCTCAACTGGGGGCTCATGATCGAATCGGGGCTGTTCCTCGTTGAGGGCGTCTACATCGCATCGGTTGCGCTCATGACACTCGTCTCGCCTGGCGGTCAACGACGCAACATCGGCGGAATCATTGCTACCGCAGCCTTCGGAACCATCTTGTTGTATGTCGGTATCTCAGGAATAACCGCTGCAACCTGAACAGCAGTGAGTACTAGGCCTTGAGAATGTCCCTCCACGGGAGATCCTTATCGGGGGAGACATCGCGGGGAAGCCCGAGAGCGCGCTCTGCAATCATGTTTCGGTGAACCTCGCTGGTACCGCCGCCGATGCGCGAACCGAATTGACCCATATGGACCGATTGCCAGAAACCGTTCTGCGGCGCATCAATCTTGTTGAGCATTCCTGCTGCTCCCTCAAGTTCAAGGGCCAGGTCGTAACGTTTTTCCGCCGCCTGAACCATGAAGTTCTTCATCACTGATGGATCAGGGGGATTGCCGAGACCATTAAGAATAAATGATTGCATTCGTAATCCGAGTAATTGCAACATGCGCTCGCGCGCATAGGTATCCGCTAGTCGCAGTCGAATCTCAGGATCGTTGGTACGGCCGAAAGCTCGGGCAAGGGTGAGTACGCCCTCGAACCCATTGGAACCCCCAGCACCAGAACCAATCATGCCCGCCTCGCTGCTGAGCACGGTGCGGGTAACTGCCCAGCCCTCGTTGATTTCTCCTACGACGTTTTCAATCGGGATGACGACATCATTAAAAAACACCTCGTTGAAATGGGCTTGTCCGGTGGCTTGAACGAGCGGACGAACCTCGATACCCGGAGTCTTCATGTCGACGAGGAAAAACGTCACTCCCTTATGCTTCGGAACATCGGGGTCGGTACGAGTTACAAGAATGCCCCAGTCAGCAAATTGCGCTTGGGTGTTCCATACCTTCTGTCCGTTCACAATAAAGGAATCGCCATCGCGCACTGCGCGGGTGGAGAGTGCGGCAAGGTCTGATCCGGCACCAGGTTCTGAAAACAGCTGACACCAACCGACTGAACCATCGAGAAGCCCCGGGAGAAACTGTGCCTGCTGTTCCGGGTTGCCATGGCGCATGATCGGGGGCCCGACGAGCGACTGCACTGCGCCGATAAAACCAGCGGTCACGTCGTACTTCGCTGCTTCTTGGCCGAAAAGCACTGCAACTGCGGCGCTTTCGCCCCGGCCTCCGAATGCTTTTGGCCACGTAATGCCGGCCCAGCCATTCTCAGACAGCACCTTCTGCCAAGAACGGCATCGTTCCATGTAGTTACGAGCTGCTTCTTCGCTTTCGTCAGCCGGGCCACGGGACCAATCGGCTTCCGTGCCGGTCTTGAGCGTTGCATTGGCATCGAGGAAGGCCCGGATCTCAGCCCGGATTTCCGCCTCTTCGGGGGACTCGTCGAAGTTCACCACTACGACTCTAGATGCGGTCACACAAGCAGGTTGAACGAGGTGGCTACTCCCTGAGCCGTAGTCTCGTAATGATGCACGAGCAAACCACCGAAAGGCAGTCCCGCCCCCACGCGATGGCCCGGCGCAGCGCTGCCATTTTCGCTCTTGGGCTGATCACTCTTGTTCTGGGTTGTTCCTCGCAATCCTCATCCTCCTCCGATTCATCGCCAACCGCGCTCGAGCCCGCTGGTGCCGAAACACCGACGTTCTTCAATCCGTTGCTACCCGTCACCGCGACAGTGGGACGCGAGTTCGCCATCATGCTTCCGGCTGATCCTGGCTCCGGCTGGCGCTGGGTTCTCACCCCCATTGACAACACACGCCTCATTGCTCTTGGCTCTTATTTCAGCGATGACACGGCACTTCTGGCGCAAGCTGCCGCCGTGACGACAACGACAACGACAACCATCGCCGCTGCGAGGCCCACTGCACCCTCCGTTCCACCGGATACTGCTGTGACTCCGGCGGTTCTTCCGCTGGTTCAGATCATTTCATTTGCCGGTCGTTCAGCTGGCTCCACCGCTCTCACGTTCCAGTACACACAAATCGCTGGTACACCCGAGGCTCAAAATACCGTCGTCACATTCTCGGTACAGATAGTTCCCGAAGTCGCAACTCCCACATTGCCTCCAACCTCGTCGACAACCTTGTCGATACCAACACCGACAAGTCCCTCCTAGCCCACGTCAACGATCTTGCAATAGCGCTGATTCGTTCACTGATCGCTTTGCGGTTTGTTTCGTTCAGATTCAAGTTGCACTTGGTCTGTACCAAGCACGAAACCAGGAGCCACGCCGTCGTCATAATCAAGGGGTCGCATCGCGAGATCGATAGCGCTCCAGATCGTGCGCGAGTAGGGAAAAAATAAGAACGGGACGATAACTGCCGACAGAGCGGTGAGGCCGCCGATAATCCACATTGGTGGTTCAGGCCACGTGGTCGCTACCCCAATAATCAAAACGAGAACTACCACTAACTGCACTACACAACTATTTAGAAACCATGAGCCGAGCCAGTGACCAGGCAGTCGACCAAAGACAAGCCCGCAGTGTGGGCATTCCTCGACCATCCGTACCCAACCACGAAAAAGGTGGTTCTGCCCACAGACAGGACATTGCAACCGCACAGCGCGTCGAAGCATCATTCCAGCGGGCACGTTCACCTTCCTATTGTGCAGCCAATCCTCTCTTTTCTGCATGATCAGAGCGGTACCATCAAATTGTGAGCACTATCGACCACCTTGAGGAGCTTTCCGAACTCTTCCTCTTCATGGCTGATGCCGACTTTGGCGGCTACTGCCCTCTCTATGAACAACTTGCTCGCTGGGTTGCGACGCAATCTGACCTTCTCGACTTCATTTCCACATCGGCCAATCCCAACGCCCGGCGTGGCCGAATCCCCGTATTGTTTTTTGCAGCAACCCACGAACGGGTTTTGGCCGACCCCTCTAGTGAATTAGCCGCTATTTACCGGGGTGAAAGCAGTGCCAACCCCGTGGACGCGTTTACAAAACTGGTTGAGACCCAGCGCACGGCAATTGCCAACTCGATGCGCACTAGATCGGTGCAAACAAACGAAGTCGGAAGAAGTGCCGTTCTTGCTCTTGGGGTTGAGCGAGCTGTTAATGACATTCACGCTCGGATTGACCTCTTCGAAATTGGCCCCAGCGCCGGGCTTAATCTTTTCTTTGACCAGTTCCACATCACCTACCTACGCAATAGCCAAATCGTGGCAACCAGAGGGCCACAGTCCTCGACCGTTCACCTCGAGGGGGAACTACGCAGTGCTTTGCTTCCGAAAACAGAAACGAGCGCCCTACTTCTTGGTTCTCGAATCGGGATCGATCCCAATCCAATCGATGTCGTATCCGAAGATCAGTGCCGTTGGCTAGAGGCATGTCTATGGCCGGGAATACCCGACCGACCGCAGCGATTGGAAGCCGCACTTGCCCTCGCCAGCGCTGCTCCGCCGCACCTCATTCGGGGCGATGCGGCTCTTGATCTCTCAACTCATCTCGCCACTCTTTCCGATGACAACCATCTCGTCATTTTTTCCACTTGGGCACTCTCTTACATCGCAACTAGTGGGCGAGAGAACATCCTTGAAGTGATCGACCGCCTCGGTGAGACCCGAGATCTCGATTTCCTTACATTCGAAGAGCCGAAATTCGCACCTTGGATTGAGAAACCCCTCGCCTATGAGTCGTACTTAGGTGAGGGCACGCCAACGGTGCTTGGCCTACGGTCATGGCGGCAGGGGACTTGCACCAGCACGCCGCTCGCTATCGCCCATCCCCATGGACGATGGATCCACTGGGTTGAGGAGATCGATGGCTGACTGGGTACTCAAACGCACAGCCGCTCGGGTTGTAGTTCTAGATCAATACGGACACGTCCTTCTGTTGGAGGCTAAAGATCCTGCCGATGCATCGAAAGGGAACTGGTGGGAAATTCCGGGTGGCGGAATCGAAGCGGGTGAATCAAGCGCCGATGCTGCGCTCCGGGAACTCTATGAAGAAACCGGCATTGTCGAAGCCGAGATCGGACCATGTGTATGGACCCAACACGCAAATTTCACCTTCGCGGGTTGGAAGTTTGATCAACACGAACACGTGCACATCGCCTGGACCGACCGTATCGATCTTTCAACCAGAAAACCCGGAGGCCTAGAAGCATTCGAGGCGATGGCTTTTGGTGGCCACCACTGGTGGGGCCTCAATGAACTCCTTGAATCTGAGGTTCAAGTTCTGCCGCGACGCTTACGCGAATTTCTTCCCGACCTCGTTGCCGGAACACTCCCAACTGAACCGATCGACATCACCCATATTGACCCTGCGACCTGGTTTTGACTAGTTCACCAAACCAGCAGAAGCTTTTGCGCGGCTGTATGAAGCGTTGTGCAGTGTGTGGGCAGGGTCATTTGTTTCGTCGATGGTTTTCCATGCTTGAACGTTGCCCCCGATGTGACCTCAAATTTGAACGTATTGAAGGTCACTGGACTGGCGATCTCGGTATCAACACGATCGTAAGTTTCGGCGCCCTGCTGATCGTTTTACTCATTGGTTTCTTAGGGTTCTGGCCCACACCACCCATCACTGCAATCATCATCGCAGCGGTCTGTGCTGCCGGACTTTTGCCGCTTGCATTCTTCCCATTCTCAAAAACAATCTGGCTGGCGATCGATGTCATGATGCGGCCAATCGAATCGAATGAGGTTCGTCCCGGCTTCGGCCCAGAAGGCGACAGCATCTAGCCTTCCATCGATGTCGGCTCTCTCTCCTACCCCCCAACCCGTCGATGTTCTTATCGTTGGTGCCGGCCCCGCGGGCTGCGCAGCCGCCATCACACTGCACCGGTCTGGGCTGCGTGTTTCAGTTATTGACAAAGCCGAGTTCCCACGGGACAAAATCTGCGGTGACGGCCTCACTACTTCTGCACTTCGTGAACTTGATGCCCTCGGCCTTGACCCCGCAAGCGTCGCGTCATGGGTCAACATCGAAACAGCGATTGTGCGATCGCCGAGCGGAAGAGAAGTGATCTTCCCCATGCCCAGCGATAGCGGTGTGTACGCCGCGGCGAGCCGTCGCCGCGATCTCGATTTTGCCCTCGTCGATCTCACCCGTAACGCTGGCATTGAGGTCCGAGAGAACGTTGCGCTTGCGGCCGTTACTCAGGACTCTGCCGGCGTCACAATTACCACGGAAAACGGGGAAGCGATCCGGTGCACCTACGTGATCGCGGCTGACGGAATGTGGTCACCAACGCGAAAAGCACTCGGCATTGCGCAACCTGGGTATCGAGGCGAATGGCACGCTTTTCGACAGTATTTCTCCAATGTCTCACCACGGGCTGCGAGCGAACTCGTCGTTTGGTTCGAGGCCGACCTGCTTCCCGGTTATGCGTGGTCTTTTCCCCTCGCCGACGGAACCGCAAATGTCGGTTTCGGTATTTTGCGCGACGACAGTTCTTATTCGGTCAGCAACATGGGAGCACTGTGGCGGGAGTTTCTTTCTCGTCCTCACGTACGAGAGTTTCTCGGACCTGACGCGATCGCCGAAAGCCCGCATCGGGCCTGGCCCATTCCCGCTCGCGTTGATCGCGTCGCTCTAACGCAAGAACGCACCCTCTTCGTCGGCGATGCAGCAACCGCAACTGATCCGATGACCGGTGAGGGAATCGGTCAAGCATTACTTACTGGTCGATGGGCGGCCGAAGCAATCATCGCGAATCTCTACGATCCTGTTGCCTGCGCGCGCCAGTACTGCCACTCGGTCTCTACCGAACTTGCCGTGGACCATCGTTTTGCAGAGAGGCTCATGACTGTGCTGCGGCACCCACGTGGAGCCCGAGGAGCCGTACGCGTCGCAGGGCTCAGTGACTGGACTCGTCGCAATTTTGCTCGATGGCTGTTCGAGGATTACCCCCGTGCACTCCTACTCACCCCTCGTCGATGGCATAAAGGCATGCTCAGCGGCTCAGGGGCGTACCGTGTTACCCATGCGCACCCGTCTGACCGATCTTCTCGAAATTGAACATCCCGTCATGCTCGCCGGTATGGGGGGCGTTAGTTACCACGAACTCGTCACTGCCGTAAGTGAGGCTGGCGGATTTGGCTGTATGGGTGCATCGACGATGAATCTCGATCGCATGATTGATCAAATGCGACTTGTTCGCGCCGCAACCAACAAACCCTTCGGCGTCGATCTCCTTACCGCCGCACCCGGCGATATGCCGGCACAGGTGCGGGCAATCATTGACAACGGCGGAAGAGTCTTTGTTGCCGGCCTTGGCGTACCGCGCGACGTTGTTGAGTTATGTCACGACAACAACGTGCTTGTCGCAAGTATGTGCGGAAAGGTTCGACACGCAGTTGCCGCTGTCGCTGCTGGTTGTGATCTCGTTATTGCACAAGGAACTGAGGCTGGCGGACATACCGGAACTATCGCAACGATGGCGCTTGTCCCCCAGATCGTTGACATTGTCGACGGAAAAGTTCCAGTGGTTGCTGCCGGCGGTCTCTTCGACGGACGCGGCCTCGCCGCTGCATTGGCTTTGGGGGCCGAAGGCGTCTGGATGGGCACGCGTTTCATTGCCACTCCCGAAGCATGGGGGACCCCCGGCTACAAGGAGAAACTTCTGTCAATGGCCGAGGACGACACCGTGGTGTCAAAGGGCTTCACCGGCAAGACCTGCCGAGTCGCCCGCAACGACTACACCAATTACTGGGAAGAACACGCCAGCGAGATCGAGCCGTTCCCCGCTCAGTTCATTCGATCAATGAACGACGGCGCCAATCACCTAGGCGCCGGCCCCGACACCCAAGTTGATCCCGAGCGCGAGTTTTGGCCTGCGGGTCAGGGTGTTGGCGCCATCAACGATCTCGTACCCGCCGGAGATTTAGTGCGATCGATCGTGGCCGAAGCAGAGGCAGTCATTGATCGTGTTAGCGCTTTGAGTTAGGGCGTTGGGTTAGCGCTTCGGACACTGCACTCGCTACGAAACCCAGGTCTTCAGTTTTTCAATCGTCGCTATTGGGTTACCGCCGACCGGGATGATGTTGAGCACGTTGACACCAGCAGCAGCGTAAGCCTCGATGCGTTCGCGCACGAAACCTTCGGGACCGCACAAGTTTGTGAGTTTCAAAAACTCCGACGGGACGAGTGCAGCCGCTTCATCTTTCTTGCCCTCAAGATAAAGGTCCTGGATTTTGGCGGCTTCCTCTTCATATCCGTACCGACACATGAGGTCGTTGTAAAAGTTGCGACCTTTTGCACCCATGCCGCCGACGTAGAGCGCCACCATGGGTCGTGCCATTTCGGCAACCTCGCTCATCTCGTCTCCGATCGCAACAAGTCCACCGGCAGAAATCTCAAGGGGAGCAAGGTTCGGGCTGCGCTTGGCCATTCCTGCAGCAAGATCTGCGCCCCAAACCTCGTCTGAGCGTTCGGGCATGAAAAAGATCGGCAACCAACCGTCAGCGATTTCCGCAGTCATCGCAACATTCTTTGGACCCAACGAAGCGATCCACACGGGGATGTCTTGCCGAATAGGTTTCGCAATCATCTTGAGTGGCTTCCCAAGACCGGTTCCCTGATCAGCTGGCAACGGCAGCGTGTAGTGCTTGCCTTCATAAACAACGCGTTCGCGCTTCCACACAATGCGACAAATATCGATGATTTCACGTGTGCGGCCTAACGGTGCGTCGTACTTCACGCCATGGAATCCCTCGATCACCTGTGGCCCCGACGCACCTAAGCCGAGAATGAAACGACCATCGGTCAACGTGTCCATACTTGCCGCCGTCATCGCCATCAGCGTTGGCGTTCGGGTGTAAATCGGAAGGATGCCTGCCCCGATAGTGATTGACTCTGTTTTCGCCGCCAGGTAGCCCATAAATGTGGGCGCATCGAAGCCATAAGCCTCCGCCACCCACGCGATGTCCAAGCCGGCTTTTTCGTAGTCGGAAACTTTTGCCGCTGACTCCGCAAAACCACCCGAGTAGTCGATCTGCATACCGAATTTCAAAGGAACTCCTCTTCACTTGCGCGCGTAGCGGGCCAAAAACCCGAGATCAATGTGAAGCAGGGCCAGTAGCAAGATTGGCAAGCACTTCAGATCTGGCCAGTTCACGAGCCTGGACACGCTCGGCCGCAAGCGCCTCGGCATCAAGCAGTGCCTGTTCGGCGCTCCAGACCTTGCGGTCAATGATTTGTGCGCCATCAACATTGGCGATCTCGATCCCATTGTCGAAGGCGACGTGGTAGCGAATCCAGGTGACACCCGAAACAAACCAAACCTTCCCAAACGTGCCTGCGGGGACTCCGGGCAGATCGACCGCAGCAGCGATCTTCTGTCGGCGACGGAACATCACTTTGGTGCTGATTTTCGGGGCCATGACCTGTAACGCTACCGAACTCCGGGCTCTAGGGAGGAACCGGCGCCGAACGGGGAACAGATCGAACGCACGAGGGGCCGATTCGGTATGTGGCCTCTACTACTAGGTACGATCCAGCCCTTCGATTACTAGCGCCAGCATTCGCTGCGGAAAAGGTGGATTCAATGACTGATATCGGCTTCGACGGCCAGGTAGCAATCATCACTGGCGCAGGCGGTGGCCTCGGTCGCCAACATGCCCTTGAACTTGCCCGTCGCGGCGCCCGTATCGTCGTGAACGATCTTGGTGGTTCGGTCAGCGGTGATGGTGGCGATGTCGGCCCCGCTCAGTCAGTTGTGCAGGAGATTATTGACCTCGGAGGTGAAGCGGTTGCCGATACGAACTCCGTGGCCACAGCCGAGGGCGGGCAAGCCATTGTGAACACTGCCGTTGATGCGTTTGGCACCGTCGACATTGTCGTCAACAACGCTGGCATCCTTCGCGATAAGTCGTTTCACAATCTTGATCAAGCAATGATCGAAGCAGTAATCCAAGTTCATTTGCTTGGTGCGTTTTACGTGACGCAGCCGGCGTTCAAGATCATGCGCGAAAAAAACTATGGCCGCATTGTGTCGACCTCATCGAATTCCGGCATCCTCGGAAACTTCGGACAGGCCAACTATGGCGCTGCCAAAATGGGCTTGGTCGGTCTCACGCGTGTGCTTGCTATAGAGGGCCGTAAGTTCAACATCAAGGCCAACTCCGTTGCTCCAGTAGCGGCAACTCGTATGACCGAAGGTTTGTTTGAGGGTCTCATGGACGCAATGGATCCGAAACTTGTGAGTCCCCTCGTTGCGTACCTTTCCTCTTCGGCTTGCGAAGTCAGCGGCGAGGTCTACTCTGCAGCCGGCGGCGTTATTTCTCGATTCTTTATTGGTCTGACTCCTGGCTATTTCAACCCGAACTTGACCGCCGAAGACATCGCTGCGAACTGGGACACTATTCGCAGCGAGGAGGGCTACATCGTGCCCGAGGACAACAACGGCGAACTCTCGAAGATCCTTCACACCCTTAAGGGCGATCGCTAGGCGATGACTGCTAGAACTCTTCCTCGAAGTCATCGTCGGAAGAGACCATGACCGGCGCTCCGTGATGGGCCACCATCTGCCAACGGCCATCGACCGAACGCTCAAAGATGTTGAGGGCATTCACCGTTGCGCTTGCGCCAGAAGTCAAAAGATTTTCGTCGCACGATACCCATGCGATGTCACCGTTCACTGAGACATGTTCATCGGTGACGATGAACTGAAGATGCTGCGGGCCACCAAACATTGCTGCCCAACTTGCCGCAACTGAGGCCCAACCCCGCAACGCGGTCCAGCCCGGGTGGACACAAACGACACGATCAGCATGCACCCAGAGATCTGACATTGCGTCGAGGTCTGAGCTTTCAAAGGCCTCATAAAAAGCAGCGTTGACTTTCAAAACGGCAGCGTCAACGGGACCAAGAGAAGGCTCGCCTTCCCACTTCTCGCCACTCGGTTCAGAAAAATCTCGTGGATCGGGTGCCATATGCGGCACCGTAGCGGCAGGATGGGGCAATGCGGATTCCCTCCACCGACAATATTGAGATCAACCTCCATGACCTTGGTGGCGAAGGCCAGCCCTTGCTTTTTGCCCATGCCACTGGGTTTCACGGCCGGGTTTGGGAACCACTCGCAGCACAACTTGAGGGATACCACCGCTGGTCAGTCGATCTGCGGGCCCATGGCGATTCCGAGGCCCCCGCGCATCGACCCCTCGAATGGCCCGGATTCGCAGATGACATCCTCGCCGTTGTCGACGCGCTCGCTCTCGAACGACCCTTTGGTGTTGGTCACTCAAAGGGTGCTGCGGCGCTACTCCTTGCTGAACAAGCTCGGCCGGGCACTTTTCGGGCCTTGTACCTTTACGAACCCGTTGTCGTGCCTACCGATTTTGTGACTGGCCACAATGCCGAGAATCCACTTTCGGTCGGGGCGCGGCGCCGGCGGGATACCTTCGGCTCATCCGAGGAAGCCATTGAGCATTACGCATCGAAGCCGCCCCTCAACTCGCTTCATCCCGAGGTATTGCGTCTCTATGTCGACCACGGTTTTTCCCAAACTATCGACGGCTCGATTTCACTCAAGTGCCTACCCGCAAATGAGGCCGAGATCTATGCCCACGGAATGGCCCATCATGCCTTTGCCGCTCTGAATGAAGTGCACTGCCCTGTCACTATTTCGTTGGGAATCGAAGATGCAGTCCCGGCAATGTTTGGGCGGGCCATTGCTGCAGCCTTACCGCATGGAACTGTCGCTTCATTCCCCACCCTTAGTCACTTCGGTCCACTCGAGGATCCATTGCTCGTGGCCGACTCCGTCCGAAGCGCATTTTCAACCACGAACTGACAATCCCCTCAAACTGTCACTAGCGATGCGTAGCCTCAGATCATGGCCTTAAAACTTCCCTCATCACTGTCGCCGTCAAAAGTCTCTTCGTTTACCGATTGCCCATTGGCATTTCGTTTCTCAGCAATCGACAAACTTCCTCAACCACCCTCTGTCGCCACAGTAAAAGGAACACTCGTACACGCAGCGCTCGAAAGATTGCTCGCGCTCGACGCTCCTGCGCGAACGATTTCTGCAGCTCTTGCCTGTCTCGCAGAAGCGATCCTCGAACTCGATACCGATCCTGAATGGGCAGAACTCGCGCTATCGCCTGAAGACCAGATCACCTTTTTTCGCGATGCCGATCATCTCGTTCACAAGTACTTCGAGATCGAAGACCCGACACAGATCGAACCCATCGGACTCGAGTTACATGTCGAGCATCAGCTACAAATGGGCAACGGCTCATCGGTCATGTTGCGGGGCATTATTGATCGCCTTGAGCGCGATGTAAATGGCCAACTCGTCGTCAGCGATTACAAAACGGGTAAAGCGCCTGCGGCCGCCTACCAGCAATCAAGGCTTACGGGTGTCCACATTTATGCGTACCTCTGCGAGCAGATCTACGGGGAACGCCCCAGCAAGGTGCAGTTGCTCTTCCTGGGTGGCTCACCCACCATCATCGACACCATCCCCACCGACCAATCCACTCGACAAATCGAGCGCAAAGTGACCTCGATTTGGTCGGCGATCGAAACAGCCTGCGAG
>JBBEAV010000038.1:0-57927 GCA_040882655.1 Acidimicrobiales bacterium | reverse complement strand
CCGTTTAGTTTTATTCGAGCGAGGCTCAAAAGAACTTGCGAATCGCTCCGTTTGGATGGTGTGCCTCTTTCCGGGTGCGTTTGTTTTGGCCTGGGGCTACGCAGAGGCATTGTGGCTTCTCGCTGCTGTCGCAGGGTTTTGGGCACTCCGCTCCCACCGTTGGGGCTGGGCGATTGTTGCCGGACTTATCCTCGGTTTCTCGAGGCCTTTAGGTATCGCTCTTGCCCTCCCGATCGCTTTCGAGTTGTTCCGAGCTTGGCGAGGGTCACGTCGTTCAGAGCGCGGCCTTGGCCTGATCGCCGTCGCTTCGCCTTTTCTTGCCACCGGGGTTTACCTCTTATGGGTTGGCAAGACATTTGGCGATGCATGGCTGCCATTCACCGTGCAGAACGATCTGCGGGGCGAAGCCACCAATCCGCTTACGAGACTTTGGGACGGTTTTTCGCAAATGTTTGGTGCGGAGCGCTTAGGCGATGGGCTCCATATCCCGTTTGCTTTCGCCTTCGTTGCGCTTTTAGTACTTACGTTCAGATGGTGGCCTGTTTCTTACGGCCTCTTCGCCTCGGTGGTTCTCATCGCAGCACTTGGCGCCGAAAATCTCAATTCTCTCGAGCGGTACGGGCTCAACGCTTTTCCCATCGCACTTTCGCTGGCGATTGCCATTCGTAACCCTAAGGTCGACAAATTTTTCACCTCCGTTCTTGCTGGAGGGGTGGTTGCCCTGAGTGGCTTGGCCTGGGTAGGGGCCTACGTGCCATGAGGGGCACAGGGTCGCAACCTTAGTGAGGGTCTGCGCGAGGATGGAAGCATGACTTCTGATTTATTCGACGATGCACCGTTGGCTTTTGTTTGTCCCCGCTGTGGACTCAATGTGTCATCGCGCTTTTTCGGACCTTGCGATGACTGCCGCTCAACAATGAGGGCCACAGTCGGAGGGGAGGCTCGAACAGTCGAAGTCGAGGCCTATGAGCCGAAACGTAATGTTGTTCCGAATGCGGTGGCGACGAAAGACTGACGATCAAGTTGCCGAGAACCTAAGCAAACAATGTCTCACCATGTTTGCTCAAGCTGTCATTCTTGGATCGGCATCTCTTCCACAGTTACGGAAGTCATAATGTCTCCGACGCTAATGGATTTCACGATATCAAGGCCAGCGATTGTGTGACCAAAAAGGTTGTACTGCTTCGGGAGACCCATCTGATCTCCGAGGCAAATGAAGAACTGTGAACCATTCGTGTCGGGGCCGGAGTTCGCCATCGCTACGGCTCCATCTCGATAGTTACCTTGAACGGGTTCGTCGGCAAACTTGTAACCGGCGTCTCCGGTTCCCGTTCCCTTGGGGCACCCACCCTGGATGACAAATCCGGGCACTACGCGATGAAAGGTCAACCCGTCGTAATACCCACGGCGCGCAAGAGCCACGAAATTATTGACAGTATTCGGAGCGATTCGCGGATCAAGGTCCATCACGATCTCACCTTTTGGGGTAACGATCGTGACTCGATAGATCGTGGAGGAGTCGATTGTAAATTCCGGTGCAGTAGCCATGGCTCAATGGTGGCACACGGCGGACCCTCTGAAACCCACCCCGGAAGCGCAGAGGCTTTCCTCCAACTGCACTGCAAGCAAACCCGAACCTTTGAAGCCCAGCGACTAGAGCGCCGCCGCAGATTCGACGAGCGGGAAATGACAGGCCACATAGTGATCATCGCCCACAGCGGTCATTACTGGTTCTACCTGGGCGCAAAGCTCCTTGGCGTTGGGGCATCGGGTGCGAAAACGACAACCACTCGGCGGGGCCACCGGCGAGGGGATCTCACCCGAGAGGCCGGCGAAGTCCCCCCGAGGTACTTCGGGATCTGGGTGGGGAATTGAGTCAAGGAGAGTCTTGGTATAGGGGTGAGCGGGGGATGAGTAGAGACGATCCGGATTACCAACCTCGCATAATTTGCCTAAATACATCACCGCAACTCGGTCGCTCACATTCTTAACCACTGCAAGGTCATGAGCAATAAACAACATGGTGAGCCCGTAGCGCTCTTTCATATCCTGCAAAAGGTTGAGGATTTGAGCCTGGACCGACACATCAAGAGCACTCACAGGCTCGTCGCAGATCAGTACTTTCGGCTCGAGCATGAGTGAGCGAGCGATGCAAATACGTTGACACTGTCCACCCGAAAACTCCGAGGGGCGCCGGGTACGAGCACCCTCTGGATCAATGCCCACTGATTCCAGCGTCTTCTCAACGAGGTCGTACTGCTCCGTCTTTGTCCCACGCTTCCAAATCTTGAGCGGTTCAGCCACAATATCGATGACGTTTCGGCGGGGATTAAGAGAGGAAATTGGATCTTGGAAAATCATTTGCATCTGCGGACGCAATTCCCGGAGTTCGGGCCCGGAAAGCCCAACAAGGTTGTTCTGTTCGAGAAACACTGATCCCGAAGTCGGTACCGGCATCTGCATCAGAGCGCGACCAGTGGTTGATTTACCTGATCCCGATTCACCAACGAGACCCAACGTTTCGCCGGGAAGTAGATCAAGGCTTACATCGCTAACGGCATGCACTTTCAGACCGGTTGAGCCAATAGGAAAATCGACCACAAGGTGCTCTGCCCGCAGGATTGCCTGCGAGGCATCTCGTAAATGTGCTGTACCCGAACCAGCCATTAACGATCTCCTGCTGAGGACATTGCACCAGGGGCCGGGAGTCCGACCGGCATTCCCGCCGCACGGTTGCGTTCAAACGCTTGGTTGCCCGCCTCAGTACCGACTGGGTACCAGCACCGCCAGAAATGATCATCCGCCTGGTCAAGTGGTGGCTCCTCGACAAGACACTTTTCTTGAACGTAGGCGCAGCGGGGAGCAAAGTTGCAACCCTTCGGTGGCGAGAGCAGATTCGGTGGCCGACCGGGAATGGCCTCCAAGCGAGTGTGGCTTGGATTTTCGATCCGGGGGATTGATCGCAACAAGGCCTCGGTATAGGGCATCTTCTTGTTCCGATACAACTCTTTCGTGGGGGCTTTCTCCACCACTTTGCCCCCGTACATCACCATGATCTCGTCTGTGCGACTCGCAACGACTCCAAGATCATGACTCACCAAGATCATCGCCATGTGACGATCGCGTTGGAGGTCATCAAGCAAGTCCAAAATCTGGGCCTGAACGGTGACGTCGAGAGCGGTAGTTGGTTCGTCGGCAAAAAGGATCTTGGGGCCACAAGCAAGTGCGATAGAGATTGTCACCCGTTGACGCATACCGCCCGATAGTTGGTGTGGGTATTCACTGAGACGTCGCTCGGGTTCGGGAATACCAACCTGACGAAGAAGGGCAACGGCGGTGGCATTCGCTTCGTCTTTATCGATACCTAAGTGATGACGGAGCGACTCGGTGATCTGTTTGCCGATCTTCATCACGGGATTGAGGGAGGTCATGGGGTCCTGGAACACCATCGCCATCTCTGCCCCCCAAACCTTGCTCATTTGTTTTTCGTTGTAACCAATGACATCGGTTCCTTCGTAAAGCACCTGGCCTTCACGGATCACATTGCGATCGGGGAGAAGCCCCATCACAGAACGTGACAACACCGTTTTCCCTGAACCCGATTCACCGACTACACCCAAAGTCTGTCCACGTTCCAAAGTAAAAGAAACGTCATCGACTGCGTGCACGACACCATGTTCGGTTCGGAACGAGGTCGAAAGATTACGAACTTCGAGCAGAGGAGAGTTCTGAGCATGAGGCGAAGTTTCAGACATTTTCAGCCCTCCTTGACATCGGTGTATTCACGGATTCGATCGCCCGAGAAGTTCAGAGCGAGAACGGTGAGAAAGAGGACCGCGCTGGGGATGAGTGAAATCCACGGAGCTCCATTCTCAAGTGCCGGTTTTCCACTCACAATCATGTTGCCCCATGTTGGGGTTGCAGCTGGGTCGATAGAGAGGCCGAGGAACGAAAGACCACCTTCAGCCACCATTGCTACGGCGATGGCGATGATCGAAAAAGAGAGAAGAGGCGGTATGAGGTTCGGGAGGATTTCTCTTCGAAGGATACGAACATGGCTGGCGCCCAGCGAACGCGCTGCGGTGACGAACTCTCGTTGTCCGTAGACCAAAGCGTTTGCTCGCACGAGTCGAGCCGTCGGCGCAATAGCCACGATGCCTAGGGCGATCGATACGGTGATGACCGTTTTGGAGTCGGTGAAATTCACGATGGCAAGTGCGAGAAGAAGAGCTGGGAACGAAAGCAAAACATCCATCGCAACCATTAATACGGTCTCGGTTTTTCCTCGCAAATAGCCCGCAGCGATCCCGACCGTTGTACCGATGATTCCGCCAAAAAGAATCGACAGAAACCCAACCGCAAGCGAGGCGCGTGCGCCCCAAATCACTCGACTAAAGATGTCCCGACCGAGTGCGTCTGTACCGAACCAAAACTTGACGTCCGGCGCAAGCCGTGGTCGGCCGACAACCTTTGCCGGGTCTCTAATTGGCAGCAATGGTGCGGTGAGAGCCAGAAGAACGACGAGTAAGAAGAACCCGGCAGCACACCAAAAGAACAGACCCAGCCTCTTTTTTGCCCGAGCCCCATCAACCTGATCGGGATCAAGCGCACGAAGAGAGTTCAGGTTATGGGCATCCCCATCGGCGATCCTCGTCACCTCAGTGGCGAGATCCCCGCTTGAAGCGAAGATCGAGTCTTTGGCCGGTCGGCCGGCGGCGTCAGGCGAGGGCGCGGGCATGACGAATCCTTGGGTCGAGAGCGGCGTAGAGGAGATCAACGAGAAAGTTCACAAACACATACGCCACAGCAATAACGACAACAGCACCTTGCACTGGGACGTAGTCCTGTCCTTGGATTGCGGCATAGGTGTAGCCGCCCAGTCCGTTGAGACCAAAAATGACTTCCAGAATGATGGTACCTCCGACCAGACGACCAAAATTAAGTCCGATCACCGTAATGAGGGAGAACGTCGAAGGTTTAAAGGCATGCCCGTAGAGAACTCGTCGCGGCGACATACCCTTCGCCCGAGCCATAGCGATGTAATCCTCTTGCATGGTGGCGATGAGATCTGTTCGCAGGAGGCGCATGTAGACGGCCATCTCGGCCACCGCCAGACACACAGCGGGGATGGTCAGCGAGGCAAGGCTGGCGATCGGACCTTCACTAAAGGGCGTATATCCGGTGGCATTGCCAATTTTAAGGGTGACGGGGAAGATCCAAATCAAAATCATGGCCATGACGAAATTGGGGAGAGCGAGAAGCATAAAAAGCGTTGCGCTCGATGTTCGATCAAGTACTCCGCCCGCCCGTTTCGCAGCAGCAAATGCCAGCGGAACCGCAATTACAAGGGCCAAGAATTGGGAATACAAAAGCAATTCAATTGTGACCGGCATCCGCTGAGCCAGAGCCTCAGAAACGGGCTGAGCATTTCGAGCCGATGTTCCTAGATCACCAGTTACAGCGTTCCCGAGCCAACGTGCGTAGCGGATTGGCATCGGATCATTGAGGTTGAACTCTTCCCGTTTTTGTTCAACACACTCCTGTCCTCCCGCACCGGCACAAAGCCGTGTTGCTGTATCTCCCGGCAGTAATTCGAGGAGTAAAAACGAGAAGAAGGTTACGCAGAGAAGCACTACTATGAGTTGCATCAGTTTCCTGCGAACAAATCTCATGAAAGCGCCTCGGAAGGGGTGGAGCGGGGTGGTTCGAGCCAAAAGCAAAGCCGCTGACGTGTGCTCTTGAGGAACAGCCGCCCCTGTGTGACTTCTGCCACAGCACGGAAACTAGGCAGCGCCTGCCGACCTGTCAACATCGCAAACCCTAGGCCATCAGGTCTGCTGGCATGAGCCCATAGTGGGTGGGTCATTTCCTGGCCTGAGCCCGTTCGCCCGCCGAGGAATGATCACGACCTACATCCACGTTCCCCGAGACTGCAGAACCGACCGGAGTATCTCCGGGAGATCGGTCATTATTCCATCAACTCCCTGATCGAGGAGTTTCGTCATCTCCAGAGGATCGTCGATGGTCCAAACGTGGACGGGAAGCCCTGCCCGATGGGCTCGGCGGATGAATCGGTCATCTACCAGCGGAATTTTGCGGATATGTGTGGGCACTTGTAGGCAATTTCCAGCAACCTCGCCGCGACCGAGTCCGAAACTCGATGCCCGGAACTTTGCGATACCCCTTGGCCCCATTGACGTGCATACTTCCGCTCCAAAACGAGACCTGAAGTGATCAAGGCGACTGTCAGAAAATGATCCGAGGCAGATCCGGTCCAGTGAGTTGGTCCTGTGAAGCAGGTCAGCAAGGGGGCCGACGACCTCATCACTTTTCGGATCGATATTGACCCTAAGCAAGGGCCATTCCGCGAGTATCTCTTCGAGGAGCGGAATAGGTGCGATGCCATCGATTCGGGCTTGAGACACCTCCGACCATGTCAGTTCAGAAATTCGCCCGGACCGGTCGGTGACCCGATCAAGATGTTCATCGTGGAAAGCGACGACAACGCCATCGGCAGTCACATGGACATCGGTCTCTACATAGCCGAATCCAAGTGAAACTGCGCTTTCAAACGCCTCCATTGAGTTCTCCGGCCAGTTTCCCGCTCCACCCCGGTGGGCAAAGGCCACGGGGCCCTCATGTTCGAGAAAAGAATGCAATTGCCTGGCCATGGGGTAAACGTAGACCGTTCGCAGTAGCAAAGCGCAGCCTCACCGGTACCCTGAGCTTTGTGGAGGCGTCAGATCGATTCGCAAGTTTGATGTCAGGCGATGAGCGCACTATTGCGATCGACGAGGCTGCACTCGTTGTTGCTTCACAGTTTCACAGTGGCCTCGAGGTCGATGGGTGGCTCCGTCACATTGATCAACTCGCTTTCGATTGTGAACGCTCCCTTGATTCGATACGTCATCGAGTCTTCGTGGAGTTGGGGTTTCGAGGTAACACATGCGGGTACTACGACCAAGACAATTCTTGTCTTGATACCGTGCTTGATCGGCGCTTGGGGATTCCCATCACTCTCTCCATTGTCCTGATGGCTGTAGGCCAACGTGTTGGCCGGTCGATGCTTGGTGTCGGAATGCCCGGACACTTTCTTCTCTACGACGTCGAATCTGGTACCTACATTGATGCCTTCAACTCGGGAGCGCTCCTCGATGAGGCCGACTGCCAATTGTTGTTTACACAACTTCACGGAACCGAGGCGCATTGGCATCAATCAATGCTCACTCCTCTTGGCCCTCGGGCGATAATTCGACGGATGCTTACTAACCTCGCCCAAATAGCCGTCCTAGAGCGAGACCACAGGTCTCGCATTATCGCTACCCGTTTGCGGAGCCTTCTTCCCGATGCATCGATTTGGGAACGTGCGGAATTAGCTCGTGCCTACGAGTCCTCTGGTGACTTCACCAGCGCTTCCTTTGTTCTTGAAGCAGTAGCCGAAGACGCCCCAGACGAGGAAGCACTTGGCTTCCGGTTTGCCGCAGCTGAACTTCGCGCCCGACTGAACTAAGCGGACAGCTCAAAAGGTACGCAGTGCAAGAAGGCCATGCCGGTAACGTGTGGGGTATGACACGTCGCACGAAGATCATCGCTTCAATTGGTCCCGCCTCCGATGATCCTCGGGTACTGAAAGGTCTTATCCAGTCGGGCATGGATATCGCCAGAATTAATCTCTCGCATGAATCGCTTGAGCTGGCCCTTGAGCGTTATCACCGGATTCGGGCTGTGGCCGCCGACGTCGGACGCCCAGTCGGAATCCTTGCTGATCTGCCAGGACCAAAGGTTCGGCTTGGGAAGCTCCCCGGCGACGGTGTTCAGCTCGTGAACGGCCAAGAATTTTTTGTTACCCCAGGCCGCGGAGCAAGTAGCGCAGAGGTCTTTCAGGTTGATTACGAGGACCTGCTCGCCGATGTTCACGAAGGCGATCAACTGGTGTTTGGCGATGGGGCTGTTCAGGTTCTTTCACTCGGACGCGAAGGTGACCGGATCAGGGTGCGAGTCAACCATGGCGGTCACCTCACCGGTAGACCCGGTCTGCACATCCCCAGTGACCGTCTTCGTATCGCAACACCAACTCCAGAGGATCTTCGATTCCTGGACGCGTTTGTTGAAGTAGGCGTCGACATGGTCGCGTTGTCTTTTGTCCGGTCTGCCCACGACGTTCGGCGTGTTGGTGTCGAACCGGTACCACGAGGTCCGATGGTGGTTGCGAAAATCGAGACCCGTGCCGCGGTCCAGAACCTCGCTTCAATTGTCGAGGTTGCCGACGCTGTCATGGTTGCTCGGGGCGATTTGGGCTCGGAGTTTCCCATCGAGGAATTGCCGCATCTTCAGAAAGAAATTATTCGTCGTTGCATAGCCGCCGGGCGACCAGTGATCACCGCAACGCAAATGCTCGAATCGATGATCCATTCTCCAAGCCCCACACGAGCCGAAGCCTCCGATGTTGCCAATGCGGTGTTCGATGGGTCATCTGCTGTGATGTTGTCCGGCGAGACGGCTATTGGCGAGGACCCCGAGCATGTGGTCGACGTCATGGCCCGTATTGCGGCTCGGGCCGATGAAAAGTTCGACTACGCCGGGTGGCCCTCGCTGCTCGCCTCGTTACAGATATCGACCGGCGATAGTGCTGCGTCACGAGTCACAAATGCCGTCACTTCAGCGGCACAGCGCGCCTCCAGCGAGATCGGCGCTGCAGCAATTCTTTGCATCTCCCAAAGCGGTTTCACGGTTCGGTCGGTTGCTCGTTTCCGGCCGAGGGCAAAAATCCTAGGGTTTTCTTCGGACCCTCGAACGGTTGCTCAACTCACTATGAGTTGGGGAACGACGCCGTATCTGCTTGACGACACCGGCACCCATGACGAGTTAACCGATAGGGCAATTGCGTTGGCCCGTGAGAAGGGTGAGATCCACTCTGGCGATCTCGTGGTCGTGGTCGGTGGATCTCGCTATTCGAAGGGTCGAGTTACCGATACCGTTCGAGTTGTCGAAGTTCCCTAGGCTCTCCGTATGACTGAGATGCGACCTGTCAATCTCTCAACCAGTGGTCCACCTGAGACGGTGCTCCCTGAAGAGCCTGCTGTTTTGCGCCATGCTCTCGCTCAGGCGCAAGCCGCTGGTGCGAGTCAAAGGGAACGTACCGAGGAACTGGCGGCACAGTCCCCAAGGTCGAGTGTTGTTTGGGCTGCCTTGGGCCAGATTGCAACCTCTCCAATAGAGGCCTATGCCTTCTATCGCGTCGGCTACCACCGAGGGCTTGACACCTTGCGGGGAAATGGTTGGAAGGGTTCGGGATACGTACGCTGGCAACACCCGTCTAATCGGGGTTTTCTCTTGTGCCTCAGCGGTCTTGCTCAATGTGCCGCTTTAATCGGCGAGTTTGATGAGGCCGAACGTTGTGAACTTTTCCTTCGCCAGTGTGATCCGAATTGGCCTCCCGCTGACTTCAGCGACTGACCAAAAGTGACTGCAAATGTCTCCGGATCGATTCTGACCGGCGGTAACTCGACTCGTATGGGTCAAGACAAAGCGCTGCTCTTCGTTGGCGGACTGCCGCTAGCAGCGAGAGTTGGTTTGGCTCTCAAGCAAGTAGGAGTTAAAGAGGTAGTGGCGATTGGAGGCGATCAGACCTCGTTGTGCAAGTTTGATTGTATCGATCGGGCCATCGCTGATGATTTTCCAGGAGAAGGTCCCCTTGGTGGAATTATCACGGCACTTCGATCAACAAAAGCCGAGATTCTCATTGTTCTGGCCTGTGACACGCCGGGGATTACTTCCGACACCCCTGCGGCGTTACTCGCTGGTTTAGAGGCAAACCCCGAAGCTGCGGTCGCCGTTGCGTTCGTCGAAGGTCAATTGCAGCCCCTTACCGCAGCCTGGAGAACCAGCCAATGCTTGACAGCGCTCCTCGACGTGTTCGTGGCGGGGGAGCGATCACCAAGGAGAGCTCTTACGTCACTTCTGATTGTTGAAGTTCGCGACGTACCGGTTTCAGGAGTCCATGATGTTGACCAGCCAAGCGATCTTGACCACTACGCTGCGGGGTCGTTGGCCGACATGATCGAGGAGTCTCAATGACTTCAGTCCCCGAAGTAGATGTTCTTACCTTTGAGTCTCTTCTTGCCAATGGTGTCGTTCTAGTTGACGTGCGCGAAGAAGACGAGTTCGCTGATGGGCACATTGGCGGTGCTCTTCCAATTCCGTTGTCGTTGATTCCAGATCGATTTTCCGAGATTCCTTCGGGTTGTCCGGTCTATGTGATCTGCGCGCTTGGAGGTCGTAGCGCGCGGGCTGCGGAGTTTCTGCGGGGTCAGGGCATCGATGCCATAAACGTTGCGGGTGGCACACAGGGGTGGATTGACAGCGGACTTCCCGTTGTTCGTGGATCATCCCCGGTCTGATGGCGTGAAGTGAGCGCTCCCGATTTTCGTATCGTTTCTACGGAGGAAGAGTTTGCCGAAGTTGTCGAGCAGCTTCGTGGCCAACCCATGTACGCCCTTGATACGGAATTCCATCGTGAGCGCACCTATTTCCCAAAACTCGCGCTTGTCCAGATTGCGTGGCCTGGCGATCTCGTTTTGGTCGACCCGCTGGCCGTCGACCTCACCCCGTTTGCTGAGATCCTCGAAACCGATTCGGTGGCGGTCTTGCATGCTGCCGACCAAGACCTCGAGATTCTTGAACTGGTCTGCGGCACAATCCCTAAGGTGCTCTTCGATACTCAAGTGGCCGCCGGTTTCCTTGGCCTGAGCACACCTTCACTTACAACTATTTACGAGCGGTTCATTGATTTCCATGTTGGGAAGGGTGACCGGCTGACTGATTGGTTACAACGTCCGTTAACTGATGGGCAGTTGCATTACGCCGCCAACGACGTCGCCAGGCTTTTAGAAACCCGAGATCGAATCGTTGAACAACTTCAGGCTCGCGGTCGATTGCAGTGGGCCGAGGATGAGTGCGAGATTCACCGGGTTCGGGTGCGTGGTCAACGAAACCCTGACGAAGTGTGGCGAAAAATCAAGGAAGTACGGCAACTACGCGGTTCGGCTCGTTGTGTGGCCCGTTCGCTTGCTGCTTGGCGGGAGCGTCGAGCAGCATCCCTCGACATCCCCGTTCGATATGTGCTTTCCGATATTGCCCTAACTGGTATTGCTCAACGGCCACCGAAGAATAAAAAAGACTTGGAGAAGGTACGCGGCTTTGATCGGGGCACCCGAGACGAGGTCGTCGCCGAAATTCTGGCTGCGGTCCAACTTGGGCTGGACGACCCTTCGCCAATAAACGACGAGGTCATCCCTGGAGGGGTCGATAAAGACCTCCGTCCGGCGATTGCACTGCTTTCCGCCTGGGTCGCTCAATTGGCTCGAGATCTTGAACTCGATGCGTCCATACTGGCGACTCGAGGCGATATCGAGGCATTTCTTCGGGGAGACTCCGATGCTCGGTTATCGCACGGATGGCGTGAAGAACTCGCTGGTAGGCCCGTTCGGCGCCTCCTCGAGGGTGGAGCCGCCGTGGCCTTTGCCGGAAACGGGGAGCTGGTCATAGAGGAACGGTCCCGAAAACCTTTGCAATGACGAGGGCCATGACCAAGATGACACAGACGGGTCTCCGGTGCCGATACACTGCCGAAGCAATCTCACCGACGGGAGTTGGCCGTTGAAAAAGGGTCGACATCGACGTTTTGAGGAAGCGAGAGCCCTCAAGCGTTCCAACGAAAATCTTGACGCGATCCTTGACGCTCGCGATGCCGAACCGTGCCCCGAATGTGGGGCCGATCCGGGCCACGACCATTCATCGTGGTGCATGTACGACGCCGAGGCTGAGCGCGACGAAAGCGTTTGGCCCTCCTGAACTTCCATCGGTCCACAACCGGTGGACCGAACTGAAAGATACTCGTGCTCCCCTCTCCCTCTCTCCCGTTGCGTAATGTCGCGCTTGTTGCTCACGTCGATCACGGTAAAACCACTCTTGTCGACGCCCTTCTGCGGGCAACTGGCACGTTCAGCGACCATCAGGCCGTCGTCGACCGGGTCATGGATTCCAACGACCAAGAGCGTGAGCGGGGTATCACTATTCTCGCCAAAGCCGCCTCGGTAACGTGGAATGGTTTTCAGATCAATCTCGTCGATACTCCAGGGCACTCTGACTTTGGGGGCGAGGTCGAACGTGCGCTTTCGATGGTTGATGGCGTCGTTCTTTTGGTCGATGCAGCCGAGGGGCCTCTCCCGCAAACTCGCTACGTTCTCTCAAAGGCCCTAGCTCTGAGCCTCCCCACTGTGGTTGTCATCAATAAGGTTGATCGCCAAGATGCTCGTCCCGAGGAGGTCCTCGACGAGGTCTACCAACTTTTCCTTGATCTCGATGCCGACGAACACTCAATCGAGTTCCCGGTCATTTCTGCCATTGCCCGTGATGGTAAAGCCGTCTCAGGAATTGGCATGCCCGGTGAAAGTGACGACCTCACCCCACTCTTTCAGGCGATTATCGATGCCATTCCTGAGCCAACCGGCGATCCTTCGGCTCCTGTTCAGGCCATTGTCACAAACCTTGACGCTTCCGAGTACCTCGGTCGCTTGGCCATTGGCCGAGTTATGCAAGGCACTCTTCGACGGGGAGAGCAGGTTGCACTTTGCGAAGAAGACGAGGGGCAAAGTCCTCTTCGTCGCAAACTCACGCAACTGATGTCGTTCTCCGGAATTGGTCGACTTGAGGTTGATTCGATCCGAGCCGGAGATCTATTTATCGTCGCTGGATTCCCGGAGGTGGAGATTGGTGACACCATCGCCGATTCAGTGAACCCGGTGGCGTTACCGCGGCTTACTGTCGATGAGCCTGTGCTGCGCATGACCTTCGGCGTAAACACTTCACCACTTGCGGGCAAAGAGGGTCAGTTTCTTACTTCGCGCCACCTGCGCGACCGTCTTAACAAGGAAATTCTTGGCAATGTTTCGATCAGGGTGGAACCCACAGACTCTCCTGACATCATCGAAGTTTCAGGACGAGGTGAGTTGCAGTTGGCCGTTCTCATCGAAACCATGCGTCGGGAGGGCTATGAACTTCAGGTAAGTCGTCCTGAGGTAATTGTGAAAGTCATTGATGGGGCAAAACATGAACCACTTGAGCGCGCCGTCATCGATGTACCCGACGAACATGTCGGTACCGTTACTCAGGCGCTTGCGCCACGAAAGGGAAGGGTCACTGACCTTCGACCTGGAGACACAGGTCGTACAATTGTCACGGTAGAAGCACCGGCTCGCGGTCTCATCGGTTTCCGGTCACAATTACTCACCGCGACTCGTGGAACAGCGCTCATGCATCAGCACAATGCTGGCTGGGTTGCTTGGGTCGGCGATCTTCCCACGCGCAAAGGTGGCGCAATGATCTCTGATCGTGATGGCACGTCGACCGGTTATGCAATCGGTAACCTGCAAGAACGCGGCGAAATGTTCATCGGTGCCGGAGCAGCCGTCTACGAAGGCATGATTGTCGGCGAAAACTCCCGCAGCGACGACATGATGATCAATATCATTCGAGAAAAGCAGAAAACAAATATTCGAACCCACTCTGCTGACGAAGCCATCAAGCTTGTTCCGCCTCGTGATGTCACGCTCGAAACTTCAATTGAGTTCATCGGGGATGATGAACTAGTGGAAGTGACCCCTCAGTCGCTACGTCTACGTAAGCGTATTCTCAAAGAATCGGAACGGCGCCGAACAAACAAGAAGTGATCTGCCGCCAGTAGAGATCTGATCAAGCGCTCGCTGCGGGTCGTTTGAGCGAAGGATGCGGGAGGAACACTTCGGTTCCTTTTTCTTCAATGATTGCCACGATGCGGTCGTATGCCCCTTGACCCACAAGAGCGACGATCTCGTCTTTGCTCGAGACGTAAACGGGGACATCACCGACAAAGGCTCGAGGATCCTCGGTGCACCACCAGTGGAAATCCTCGCCTCCTTCGCCCCAATCCCGTCGCTTCCATTCCCGGAGAATATTGGTCTCGTGCTCGTTATCGTCGATATGGAAGTCGAGTCGCACCGGCACCTGCCAGCAGACTTCAGGCTTCCAGTCAATAAAGTTCTCTCCACGAGACTGAGCAGCGGTATGAAAGGCGCAACCGGGGCCGCCCTCAAAATCCGGACGGTTAAGGAAAATACAGGCACCTTCCACGGTTCGGGTCACCCAGTCGCCGTGATCCTTGTGAATGGGACCACCTAGCGTTTTCGCTAGTTCCTTGAACTGCCACTCTCCATCACGAAGACGAGGATAAATGTCAGCGACTCGCTTTCGGTCTTCCTTATCGGAAAAATGGGCTCCATGGGCACAACATCCAAACATCTTCTCGGGAGCAGCTTCCTCTTCAATCCCTAAGCAACCATCACCGTAAATGCATTTCCAATTGCTCGTCAGCCAAGTGACGTCGAAGTTGTAGGTTTCGCCATCAAGATCAAATGAGACCCACTCGTGAAGATCTTCATCACCGATTGCGCTTCGTTGCCCTGCCATCAATCCATCCATTCAGTTGCACTATTGAAGATCTAAACGACTCTACTTGCTCGCTCTGTCGCAATCGGTGAGTAAGGATGTCTTGATGGCTGGAGAATTCGACGACATTCGATTCAAACTCGAAACAATTGCTGAGGAACTATCAGACCTCGCCATCGTTCGATTGCGCGAGTCCATTGATGCTGGTGGTCACGAACTGCCCGTGGATGAAAAGCGACTCACACGCGCGCGTCGCGCAGTCGAAAAAGCAATCGGGCTCCTAAAGGAACCTGACGACACTTTCGATTAGGCATGGGGAACACCTAGACCCCGGCAAGACGACCGTAGAGAGTCGTGCGCTGTTCGGCGATGCGACCGATTGGTGCTACCAGTTTTGCGAAATCGCCTGGTTCCATGCCTTGGCCGTGGTCGGCTCCCGCAGCACGACTGATGTTCTCGTCCATAAGAGTACCGCCGAGGTCATTCGCTCCCGCTTGCAATGCTTGCTGCGCGCCGCTCACCCCAAGCTTGACCCAGGAGGCCTGCACATTATCGATCAAGCCGTGGTAAGCGATGCGAGGTACGGCATGCATAAGAAGTGTCTCTCTGAATGTTGGTCCCCGTCGAGCCTTCTTTTGCAGATAGAGCGGTGTTGCCATATGAACAAAAGGAAGCGGAACAAACTCGGTGAATCCACCAGTTTCCTTCTGAAGATCACGAGTCCTAATGATGTGCCGTGCCCAGTGCACCGGACGTTCTACCGACCCAAACATGATCGTGATATTCGAACGCAAGCCAACACCGTGAGCCGTGCGGTGAGCATGAAGCCATTCCTCAGTAGTGATCTTGTCCGAGCAGATAATTGCTCGAATATCATCATCAAGAATTTCAGCGGCGGTACCGGGCAATGTCTTTAGACCAGCCTCCTTCAGACGAAGGAGATAGGAATCAAGGGGCTCGTCGAGTCTTCGCGCACCTTCAGTAACTTCAAGCGCAGTGAATCCGTGAATATGGATTTCGGGGACCGCCTCGGAAACGGCGCGAGCGACATCGATGTAATAGTTGCCATCAAAGTCAGGGTGGATGCCACCCTGTAGACATACCTCTGTCGCCCCAATGGCGAAGGCCTCTTGGCTGCGCCGGGCGATGTCATCAAGAGTGAGCAAATACGGCGTTCCACGGAGATTAAGAGATAGCGGACCTTTACTGAAGCCACAAAATTTGCACTTGAAAGTGCACACATTTGTGTAATTGATATTGCGGTTGTGCACCCAGGTAACCGTGTCTCCAACTGTTTCTTGGCGCAACTCATCAGCCAGTCGAGCCACTGCCGCCAAATTGGGACCACGGGCACCGAACAGGCTCACGATCTGTTCGAGTTCAACAGTTTGGCCGAGGCGCACTCCTGCGAGTATCTCCGCTATTGCGCCAGTGGCCTCTCCCTTCGATGGGACCAAGAATGGGGGAGAAACTCGCGAACCGGCGCTCCAGATCGTCGAACGCGGGCCGATCTGCAAAACCTCGACGCCATCGTCAACCTGATGAGGGGCCGCGGGCTTGAGCGACTGGACGAATACTGCCCCGGGATCATCTCGGGCAAGACCATCAGCATCAGAGCGGTCCATTACCGAAAATCGCAGACCTTCATCAATCCATTTCGCGTCATCGTGCAGAAACTCCGGATGCACAGTGAGGCGAGGAGCGAGTACGAATCCCTTGGCTTCGGTGACTGTCCGAAGAATATCTAAATCAGGCCATGGTCTCTCGGGGTTCACATGATCGGCAGTTACTGGCGAGACTCCACCCCAATCGTCGATGCCAGCATCAAGCAACACGCCGAAATCATCGGAAAGGTTCGGAGGGGCCTGAAGGTGGATATCGGGAGGCAGGATGATGCGGGCCAGCGAAATCGCTTCTAGGTACTCGTCCTCAGGACAAGGAGGCGCAGCGTGCATGGCCGTGCCACTCTTCGGCAGAAAATTTTGAACGATGACTTCCTGGACATGCCCGTATCGACGGTGCGAGTCGGCGATTGCCTGAAGCGCTTCGATGCGATCGTTCCGATCTTCGCCAATTCCAACAAGAATCCCAGTAGTGAATGGAATCC
This sequence comes from Acidimicrobiales bacterium, assembly GCA_040882655.1. Taxonomy (GTDB): domain Bacteria; phylum Actinomycetota; class Acidimicrobiia; order Acidimicrobiales; family Acidimicrobilacustridaceae; genus Acidimicrobilacustris. The sequence goes on along the minus strand of JBBEAV010000038.1, from coordinate 41,336 downwards.
GAAGTTGACCAGCGGCCTCGAGCGTGGCTAATCGGCGTTCAGGGGTTTTGTCTGGAGCGCCACGATGACACTCGAGGTCGGCTCGTAAGGACTCGACCATTGCGCCTTGCGATGGCGATACTTTCCGCAACGTGGCTAAGTCTTGGTAGCGAAGAGCACCAGCATTTGCATGCGGAAGTAGACCTGTCTCATCCAGAACCAACTGAGCCATTGCCGCGACGTAGTCGATGGTTGATGCATAGCCATTGTCGGCGAGCCACTGAGCAGCGACTGGATAGCGTTCCTCGGGAGCTTCACCGAGAGTAAAAAGTGCTTCGTGACATCCCACTCGGGCACCGGCAACCGCAAGTGCTCGGACCTGCGCAGGGGAGAGGAAAGGAGATTCAAGGCGGGCGGGGGGCTGAGCAAAGGTGCAGTAGCCACACCGATCTCGACACAACATGGTGAGGGGGATAAAAACTTTGGGCGAATAGGTGACCCGAACGCCAAAAGCAAGGTCGCGAATTGACCTCGCCTCAGCCATTAGTTCTCTTAGCGGAAGATCGTGCCGCACCATGACTGAGACCTTATCGGCCGGTTCTGGGGCCCATCGCCTCGTGATCCACAAGCCAGGTCACATCCTGTCCATCGATGCGACTTGCCGGCGCACTGAGGTCTCCATCGAGAACTCTTTGGAAAGCCTGCCGTTTTTCTTCACCAGCGACAGTGATCACGGCTGATCGGCAGCGGGAAATGCCCTCGAACGTAAAAGTCATGCGCTTATGCGGGTTGCTACCCAAGGGGTCGGTGTTGAAAACAACAAGGTCGCCGGAGGGCGACGAAAGCGCCTCGGAACCGGGAAACAACGATGCGGTATGCGCATCGGGCCCGAGGCCAAGATGCACCAAGTCAATCGCTGCAGCGGCCCCAACGAGATCGTTATACACCTGCGCAGCGTTGGGGACCGCTGAGTTCATTGGATGAAGGCCGGCAAGGGGACCAATATGGGAGAGGAGTGACTCCTTGGCCAGCCTGAAATTGGAATCGAGGTGATCAAGCGGAACGCACCGCTCGTCACCCCACCAAGCCTGCAAACGATTCCACTCAATTGACGTTGTTGAGAGGGCCAGACTCTCGTAGCACTTGCGGGCCGTAGAGCCGCCTGAAAAGGCAAGCGAGAACTCTCGAGAGTCAGTGGCTGCCATTCGCTTTGCAACGAGGGCAGCAAAGGCAACAGCGACATCATCGACAATGACAACTGAACCGATCAAGAAAAGGTCTTCGCCTTTTCCGTGAGGGTTGCGAGAAGGTCATCGAATGACTTCGAGAACGAAGCCACCCCTTCGTCTTCAAGTTGAGATGTGACCTCGTCAAGCGAAAGACCGAGTTTCGAGAACGACTCAAGCACGCCGTGTGCCTCTGCGAAATCAGCGTCGATTGTTCGAGCGATTGTTCCATGATCTTCGAAATCCTCGAGCGTCTTATCGGGGATGGTGTTGACCGTTTTTGGTCCAATGAGCTGATCGACGTAGAGCGTGTCGGGGTAGTCAGGATTCTTGGTTGACGTCGAGGCCCACAGGGGACGCTGCGGCCTGGCCCCGCGAGCTGCAAGTGCATCCCAACGCGGCCCGTTGAATGTCTCGCGAAATGCTTCGTAGGCGATCTGGGCGTTGGCGACTGCAACCTTCCCCTTAAGAGCCAATGCTTCTGGTGTTCCGAGAGCATCGAGACGCTTATCGGCCTCGGAATCAACGCGACTGATGAAAAACGACGCTACGGAGGACACTGTCGACAGGTCACCCTCATGGGCTTCGAGGCCGGAGAGGTAGGCCTCCATCACCTCTCGGTAGCGATCAAGCGAAAACAGGAGGGTGACATTGACGCTGACGCCCTCTGAAATCATCGTCTTAATGGCAGGAAGACCTTCCGCTGTGCCGGGAATCTTGATATAGAGATTTGGTTGATGAATCAGAGCGTGGAGGTGGCGGGCTGCATCGATAGTGCCAGCGGTGTCACGAGCTAACAGGGGAGAAACCTCAATCGAAACATAACCATCGATACCGTTACTTTGGTCGTAGACCGGACGCAGAATTGCCAAAACGTTGTTGATATCGCTGACTACCAACTCCCAATAGGCGTCGGTCACCGAAGATCCCGAGGCGAGCAGTTCTCGGAACTGATCATCGTATGCAACACCCCCGGAGATCGCTTTTTGGAAAATAGTTGGGTTCGATGTAACTCCGCGAACACCGCGATCGACCCAACGTTGCATCTCGCCGTTCTCTATCCAGTCACGACGGACGTTGTCGAGCCACGGGCTTTGGTCTTCTGCCGAGTAGAGATCAGTAAGTCGTGACATGGGGATGCTCCGTGCTAGTTGAGGACAATGCGAACGTGTTCGATAACGTTTTCGACGGTCATGCCGAAGAGTTCCATGAGTTCGGGACCAGGGGCACTAGCGCCATAGTGGTCAATACCAACGCAGGCATCAGCCCAAAGCGCCCAGCCAAAGGTTGAGCCCGCCTCAACCGAAACACGCGGAATCCCCTCTCCGAGGATTGAACGCTGATAGTCGTCGTCCTGTTCCATGAAGAGTTCCCAACAGGGCATCGACACGACACGAGTGATGATTCCCTCGGTGGCGAGTTGGTCAGCGGTGGCCAGACAAAGCGAGACTTCAGAGCCTGTACCAATCAGCACAACATCAGGGTCAGTGACGGTGTTGCGCAGGATGTATGCCCCTAACTCCACAGCGGTATTTCCAGCCGTTCCCTCGAGAACAGGCAAATTTTGCCGGCTTAGGACGAGAGCGGTCGGGCCACCCTTTTCAATCGCTATGCGCCACGCCTGCGCAGTTTCGTTGGCATCGGCAGGACGAAGTACGCGGAGTTTGGGAATTGCGCGTAGCGATGCCAAATGCTCGATTGGTTGGTGGGTAGGACCGTCTTCACCAACCCCAATCGAATCGTGGGTCCAGGAGTAGATGACATGCAGATCGGAGAGGGCAGCGAGCCGAACTGGAGGGCGCATGTAATCTGCGAAAACAAAGAACGTGCCGCCGAATGGAAGAATTCCACCGTGGGCGGCCATGCCATTCATGACCGATCCCATTGCGTGCTCTCGAACGCCAAAGTGAATCTGGCGACCCTCACGATTGAGCCGAGAGAACGCCACCGCTCCGTCGATTTCGACTCCACAGTTTCCAGTGAGATCGGCGCCGCCGCCCATGAGTCCGGGTACCACTGGAATAAGTGCGTTTAAGACTTTCTTGCCCGCGCTTCGGGTGGCGACGGATTCGCCAGGTGCCCAAACCGGAAGTGAACTCTGCCAGCCATCAAGGCCCCGGCCTTGGAGTGCTGCATCGAGTTGTTCGCGTTTCTCGGTCCAACCCTCATACATCGAGTCCCAGTCTTCGCGTGCTTTTTTGCCGCGTACCCCTGCGGCGCGCATGTGTTCAAGAACATCTTCAGGAGACCAAAATGGTTCATCGGGCATTCCCATGACAGCTTTTGTGGCCGCAATTTCTTCGGCACCAAACGGGTTGCCATGGGCATGTGCGGTGTCGGTGTATTTCGGGGAGGGGTATCCGATATGACTACGAAGCACGATTAGTGATGGTTTGCCGTCAATGTTTTTAGCCCTGATAAGCGCAGCCTCGATGGCGTCGATGTCTTCGCCTATCTCGCCCACGTTTTCAACATGCCACCCGTAGGCACGAAATCGCTCTGCGGCATCGTCAGACAGTGCCAGTTCGGTTGGTCCATCAATCGAAATATGGTTGTCGTCGTAGATGGCAACAAGTTTGTCGAGACCGAGGTGACCCGCTAGAGAGGCAGCCTCGTGAGAGATGCCCTCCTGAAGGTCTCCATCACCGCAAATTACATAGGTATGGTGATCAAAGAGTTGGGGTCCGAATTGGGCACGCAGCGCGTGCTCAGCAAGCGCAAGCCCGACACCGTTAGCAAGGCCCTGACCAAGTGGACCAGTTGTGACCTCGATGCCCGGCGTGTGTCCGCGTTCAGGATGTCCAGCGGCAGGGGAGCCGAACTGGCGAAAATTCTTTATGTCCTCAAGCGTTAATCCGAAGCCTGTCAGATACAACATCGAGTACTGGAGAATTGACGCATGTCCACTGGAAAGAACAAATCGATCCCGGTTGGGCCACTCGGGACAGGTTGCGTCGTAGCGCATGATTCTTGCAAAAAGGGCGTAGGCGAGCGGGGCTAACGCCATCGGCGTGCCGGGGTGCCCTGAGTTTGCTTTCTGCGGCGCATCCATAGAAAAACCGCGAACAACATCAACGGTGCGGGATTCAATTCGACTATCGGTCACGGCCGCACCTTAGTGGTGGTCGCGGCCGAAGATTGCTGCTGAAAGAGGCGCCGCCCTTAGTCCCGGCTGTTCCGACCCGCTTCCAATGACCGCCGAGGCGTGTGCTCCGGCGAAAGCACCCGATCCGATCGCATCGGACAGCATGCTTAGGCCTCCAGCACCCTCGCGCTCACTTTCGGGGTCAATAGCGCATGAGGCGAACACAAGCGCTCCGAGTGAATGTTGTCCACCGAGTGCTTCCTGGAGACCAGCAGTGGCTCCTTCACGATCCTGCCTGTGAAGGGAAACTATCGAGGAGTGAGGAATCTCACTCGAAAGCGCTAGGGCTCCAGTGGTTCGGTCACCTCCAAGGACTCGACAGACATCGATTACAGCACCGGTCAAAGGGTCAAGTATCGCAACCGCAAGGTCGCGCGCTGTCTGCGCTCGCATCTCGGTTTCACAGCTGGCAATGACTCGTTGAGCGTATTCGAGAGCGGAGTGCCCATTGATTTCGCACAGCATTCGACCCACTGAATTCGTGACTTTCAAGGCTGGAGTCAACGCCACCGAACCATGCCCAAGTGCAACTTCAATGGAGGAGTTTCTGAACGCTATAGCCACAAAACCATAGTCATTGCCGTGACGATCAAGAATGTGAACCGGACCGTTTGCTGAGGAGAGGAGCGCGCCGCTCAACGCAACGTGGGGCAACTTTTGGCAAACCTCATCAATGGTTTGGGTGACCAACTCCACATCCGGATTTCCCAATAAGACCAGGGCCTTGGATTCGCATAACGCATCCTGCGTTGCGTGGTCGATGCTTTTAACTCCCGCCGTGAGGTCCAGAACCACAAGTTCTTCTGACCCAATCGCACCGCCTCCCCAGTAAAGCCAAATCGAAATCGCCGGACCTCTACACACCTCGCTTCCAGCACCGATAACTCCCGAAGAAACTACGAACAGGAGTTCTTTGGGGGACAGGATCGAGTCGATCGCCGCCATGATGTCTTCGCTAGCGCCGGCGAATCCGGGAGTCGTGAAGATAAGGGCCAAATCAGCCGGAGTCGCGTGACTAGGAGTTGCAGGCTGTTGGAGGACATCGCCAATGACATCGCCAACGGCATGAGCCGGTACCGGATGCGTTGAGAGCGCGGAAGCGCATCGCATCAGGCGACAGGAGGCATCAAGGTAAAGGGGACGACCATGATCGGACCTTGGTCCACTCGACAATGCGCTTCAATGGTTCCGTAGTCTTCGAAGGTCAACTCCGCTTTAACTAAGCGATAGTTGAACTTGCCTCGTTCAACTTGGAGCGGTTGAACGTTCCGAGCCAACTGTTCGTCGCCACGTCGGTAGACAACCTCCAGAACGCCTGAATCCTTCGCTCCCAATGGGCAGTGAACGATGATGCAAAGGTGCGGCTCAATAGTGACGGGAACAGGACCAGATGCTGGTGCCGAAAACTGAATACCGGAAACGTCGATACGTGTCGAAGGCCCCCCGACCTGCCGTGTCTCAAGGTTGTCGATGAACAGCGCAGAAAGAATCTCCATAGCCTGAACGGTATCGGCCGTAGCCAATCCTCGGAACAGTCCGCCGCTAGCCTTGATCGATGGCTGTCGGAGAGGTATTCACCCCCACCCGTGAGGTAATTCTGATTGAGGCCGAATTATGTTTCGCCGAAAGTGGATTCGACGGCACATCACTCAACGACATTGCCGGCGCCGTTGGTATTCGCCGTTCCAGCGTTCTTCATCATTTTCCCTCAAAGGAAGCGATCTACAAGGAAGTTTTCGATCGGGCGCTGGCCGGCTGGATCATTCAAGTTGACGTCGCGACCGCCTCTCCCGTTAGGGGATGGGAGAAGGTTGATCTTGTCCTCACCGCTGGATTCACTTTTTTCATGGAAAATCCGCAGTTCGTGCGGATCGTGCGCAGGGAAGCGCTTGAAGGGGGTCGTCATCTCGGCGTCGACCTTGGAGTCGCCCTTCGGCCACTGTTTGAAAAAGCAGTTGAGTACTTCAGTACCGAAATGCAATCCGGAACGTTCCGAACATTTGATGCGGAGCAACTCATGCTTACAGGATACGGAGCACTCTTAAGTTATTTCAGCGACCTATCGTTTATTGAGGGACTCCTAGCTCGTGATCCGCTTGCGGCCGATGCTTTAGAGCAGCGCCTTGAGCATCTGAGACTGTTCTTCCGAGCAGCACTGGAACCATGAGTCTCACCCTTTCGGAGTCGGAATCGAAAGCAATTCTCTCTTCCTTCGGGATCCCCTTTCTGCCCGAAGTCCTTGTGACTACTGAGGAGGAGGCAAGCGCTGCAGCAATTCGGTTCGATACACCAATTGCCGCCAAGCTTTGTGGCGACAATATTGCTCACAAGTCAGAACGTGGTCTCGTTCGTCTCAACCTTTCAGGCCCCGAAGATGTGAGTGCAGCATGCAAAGAGCTCTTTGACGCTGCGCGACCCGAGGACCAGTCCACCGGTGTTCTTCTTGCGCCGATGGCAAAGGGTCTTCGTGAGTTCATTGCGGGCACCTCGCTGGACCAAGTGTTTGGACACACTGTTGTTTTCGGAATCGGGGGTGTGCTCGCCGAAGCCATCGCTGACGTTACTGTCCGACTCGCTCCACTTCGGTCCTATGACGCGCACGACATGATCTCCTCGCTTCGAGCCCAGTCGCTCTTTGCTCCGTTCAGAGGTGAACCAGAGGTTGATCTTGAATCATTAGCCAGCATTTTGTGTGCACTATCTGATGCGACGGAGTCAGTTCCAAATCTCGTTTCCATCGATCTGAACCCAATCGCAATCGTCGATGGTTCTCCAGTTGCGCTGGACGCACTCATCGAAGTGACTCGCCGGGAAGAATTGTGATGTTTTCCATCGAGCACTTCAATGCGCTGTTCAACCCGAGGGGAATCGTTGTTGCTGGCGCATCAACGCATCCCGGTAAATTCGGTTTTGTTGCTCTCCACAACATTCTCTCTTGTGGGTATCGAGGTCAGGTCTACGCCACCAACCGAGAACAAGTTGAGGTCCTTGGACAATCGACATTGAGCAGTGTGTCTGGCGTGCCCTCAGGGGTCGCCGATTTGGTCTTTGTGTGTACTCCTGCCACCTCCAACTCGGAAGTTCTGCGCCAAGCCGCCGATCGTGGGATGCGCGCCGCATTTATAGCGTCAGCTGGCTACGGAGAATCTGGCGAAGCAGGCCGCCGTCTCCAAGATGAACTCGTAGAACTGGCCGATGAACTTGACATGATCATCGTTGGCCCTAACGGTCAAGGCCTTGTTTCGACGCCGGTCAGTCTTTGCGCTCAGATTGTTGCCCCCTATCCACCATCCGGATCAATCGGCATTGCCAGCCAATCTGGAAACTTTGTGTCCTCTTTTTTGAATCTCTCGCGCCAAAGTGGTGTCGGCGTTAGTCGTGCGATTTCGGTTGGTAACGCCGCTCAGGTCGGTGTGATCGACATGCTTGAGTTTTACGCCCAGGACCCAAGTACATCGGTTGGACTTGTCTATCTGGAAGGGGTCGCAGAAGGTCGCTCTTTTGCCTCTCGACTCGAAGCCGTCTGCAGGCAGATTCCAGTGGTTTTGGTCAAGGGCGGCGCTTCGAGTTCGGGGGCGAAAGCCGCCGCAAGCCATACCGGTTCTCTAGCAACTGATGACCGCGTTTTTGACGGAATGTGTCGTCAAGTTGGCGCTGCCCGGGCTAGATCTGTGGCCGAAGCCTTTGATATCGCCGCTGCGTTCGCAACCATGCCGGCCCCAGTTGGACCGCGGTTGGCAATCGTCACCACGGTGGGAGGATGGGGCGTGCTCGCAGCCGATGCAACCGCTGAAACCAATCTGGAGCTCGTCGATCTCCCGATGGACCTTCGGACCACTCTCGATGAGTTGTTGCCGCCTCGTTGGAGCCGCGGCAATCCCATTGATTTAGCCGGCGGCGAAACCAAGGACACCGTTCCCGCTGTACTCCAAGCCGTCATTGGACATCGGTCGATTGATGCAACGTTGGTACTCGGCATGGGAATCCAGTCGAATCAAGGCCGACTCGAGCGTGAGGGACCTTTCTTTCCTGGTCACGGTCTCGAACGAATAGTGGCGTTCCACGAACGCCAAGATTCGCGATACATCGACGTAGCGCTCGCAGCATCAGAAAGCGTAGGAAAACCAGTTCTTGTCGCTTCGGAACTTGCTCTTTGCGACCCTGACAATGCCGCAGTTGCGAGCGTCAGAAATGCCGGCAAGTACTGCTTCCCTTCGGCAGAACGAGCAGTGATCGCTCTTCACCATCTTGCTACGCGACAGAAATGGTTGCGTTCATTCACTAATCAGTATTCCGCAGAGTTTTGATACCGGTGCGAAAGTTTCTTCTGCTGTTGTTTGCGCTTTTGCTTTTGCTGACAGCAGTCGCGTCGCCCACGATGGCGGCGTCAGAGGATTCTCCAGATTCGATCAATACGAGTTCGTTGGTCACTCCGATTACACCCTTACTGTCGGCTCGCCGTTTCCCGGGTGCGCTGCAGGCATCCTCGGCTGATCCCGAGATTGTTGCTAGTGGTAGGCAATATCTCAGCAAGGTTGTCGGTTCCACCTGCGCCATTGTTGAACAAGACGGTCGGGTGATCGTTAGTTCTCAACCCGAAGATTCGCTTGTCCCCGCTTCCTTGATGAAGCTAGCGACTGCCCTCGGAGCACTTGATCTGCTCGGGGCAGACCATGTCTTCACCACTCGTTTCCTTTCTGATTCCAGCATTAGAGATGGGAACCTCAATGGCAATCTTTATATTGTTGGCGGCGGTGACCCTTTGCTCACTACCGCTGGATACAAAACCGTCTTCGACGATCCAAATCAGCTCTCCGAGGACTTCAACGCTTTGGCTCAAACTTTGACTGACGCAGGGGTGACATCGATTGCCGGGAACATCGTCGGAGACGACTCTCGCTACGACTCGCAGAGATGGCTTCCTTCGTGGCCATCTCGCTATCAGTTGGGCGGAACGGTTTCGCCGCTGTCAGCGCTAGTTGTCAACGATGGTTCCACCGGATATGTCAACAGTCCCAACGATGCCACTACAGAACGACAAGCCGGTGACCCTCCGTTGTTGTTCGCCCAGACCCTAAGCACGGTGCTACGGACTCGCGGCATTGACATTGGCGGTGCTGCTGTAGTGGGAAGAACTCCCAAAGATGCAAACGAAATCGCCCACTTTGATTCGGTTCCCCTGTCCCAAGTGTTATCGGAAATGCTGCTCAACTCTGACAACACAACCGCAGAACTGGTTGTTAGAGAAGTTGGGTTGGCTGCGAATGGACAAGGCACAACTTCATCGGGGATTGACGCCATCAAGCAGTCGCTGGCCAATCAGGGTTTCAACACCAATGGTCTCGTCATGATCGACGGTTCGGGCCTTGACACTGGTGGTCGGATGTCCTGTTCTCTCGCTCTCGCTCTCGTCAAGGCGGTGGCCGCAGTGCCGGAACTACGCGACTCGCTTCCCTTGGGTGGTCGCTCAGGGACTTTGCGGAAAAGGATGCTGTCAACTCCGTCTATGGGCAAAGTGCGGGCGAAGACCGGCACACTTAACTCGGTCAATGCTTTGGCGGGATTCGTCGATACCCCACAGGGCAACACCCTGACGTTTGCATTCCTTCACAACGGCGCCGACACCCGCACAACAGGTGTTGCTGATGGGTTTACCGATCGCCTCGTTCCCTACGGGAAAAGTCCAAAGATCTCGTCCCTCGGACCACTTCCGATCAAGTGATAGATGAGTCTGGCGAATGGCCCCGTGTTCTTCCCCTTTTCCCCTTGGGTTCAGTCGCTCTCCCCGGAGTGGGAATGCCCCTTCATATCTTCGAGCCGAGGTATCGGGCTCTAGTAATGACCGCGTTGATGGCGGATCGATTCTTTGCCTCAGTCCTTATCGAACGGGGGAGTGAGGTCGGTGGAGGTGATCAGCGGGCAAACGTCGGAACGCTTCTTCGGATTGCACATGCTGAGGAAACTTCTGATGGACGGTGGATGGTCGTCGCACACGGCGTGGAACGAATCAGAGTTTTGCAGTGGATGCCCGATGATCCCTTCCCGAATGGTCTTTGTGAACCATGGCCTGATGGTGAGAGCACGATCCAGACACAGAGCCTCAGAGAATCCGCCGTTTACCGAATGAGAGAGTTATTGCAACGTCAGGGCCCTGAGACCGAAGCACAGATGCCAGAGTTCGACCAAGACCACAGTCTGGCCTCGTTCCAGTTGCTCTCGGTGGCTCCAATCGGTCCACTCGATCAATTGACTGCACTTCAACTCGGGAATCCAAGCGAACGATTTGCCCTCATCTCCGAATTATTGAGTTCTGAAATTTCCCTGATGGATCTTTTTGCGCAGCTTGAGCAGGATGACGATCAGGAATAAACCCACAGGTGAATGCGCTCGACCACCGCTTTCCGGCTGAGTTCGCACGGTTCACCCGGCTGAGTGAGATACTGGAAGGGTTAGATCGAAGTTTCGGTTTGATGCTCAACAACATTGAAGGGTTCCTTGTGGCGAAGTCCAAATCAGTCCCTGAGATTTTGCAGGACCTTTGGGATCTTCTCGTTGCCTACGCGCGTCAAGAAACCATTGACCCCCTTCGTAATATCGGTCGATACGTAGCGTTCGGCATCGGCGGAATGGCCTTCATCACGGCTGGTGTTCTCCTGTTCGGTCTCTCAGGATTACGGGCCCTGCAAACTCAGACCGGAGAGCTCTTTGCTGGTTTCTGGTCTTGGGTTCCGTACCTAGTGATCGCAGTCATCTTTGGAGGTTTCGTGGCCTGGGCAATTTCACGTATCGGAAAGGGCGATGTGGGAACTCAGCCACAACGCCCCCAGACAGAAAGCAAACGATGACTTCCACCGGACCCATTTCTCGTGACCACATCGAAGAGCGCTTTCGATCGATTCAGGCCGAGATTGAAGGCGTCGAATCGGAGGCCCGCAGTTACGCCTCCGTCGCCATCGCTGTGGCTGCCGTAACCTTGGTCGTTATTGCGTTTGCGCTCGGCAGCCGTCGTGGTCGATTGCGGCGAACGTTTGTGGAAATCCGTCGGATATGAGTTTGCTTTCTGAAGTTCGTCGCCGAGCTCTTCTGAAGGGGCTCCTCGGCGGAAGCAAACCTTGGATGATCCTGGGACTAGTGGCTTGGACCTTCCGTGCCCTGCAGTGGGCGCTTCGTCCCGCTCCTCCGACCGTATATCAGGAAAAACTTGGACTGGGAGAATCCCTCATCCTCCGCCACCAGCCTGCGCCACCAACGAGGCGTCAGCGCCGGAAGTCCCGCAGGACCGAGAAGCGATTAAAGCGGAGATCCGATCGTGCTGATCGTCGCGCCTAGGAGTTCACCCGCTCGGTCTGCGATCATGAAGCGGTGATCGTTCGCCTCCACAATCCGCGTCGGGACCTCGAAGTCAAGGGACCCATCACGATTATCAATCTTCTCGCTCATCTAGATCTCAATCGAGAAGCCGTCCTCGTTGTGAGAGGAGGCGAACTCGTCCCCGGAGACGAACGCCTCGCTGACGATGACGACATTGAGATTCGCCCTGTCATCTCAGGCGGCTTCTAATGAAGTGCGTAACGTGTCGGGGACCAGCGATTATTGACATTCGCCGGCATAACTCAAATTTTTGTGCTGAACATTTCATCGAGCAGTGTCACCGCCAAGTTCGGAAGGCCATCGATGAGTATTCGATGTTCACGCCGGAAGACAAACTCCTCGTTGCTGTCTCAGGCGGTAAAGACTCCTTGGCGATTTGGGATCTCCTCATCGATCTGGGTTACAACGCTGATGGCCTCTACATCGGTCTAGGGATCGGCACCTACAGCGATACTTCTCGACAGTACGCACAGGCTTTTGCCGCCGAACGAAACCTTCGCCTACTAGAGGTTGATCTTCCTTCGACCTTTGGCTTCGACATCCCCAACGGGTCACGAGCAGCCAAACGAGTTCCGTGTTCAGCCTGCGGACTCTCCAAGCGACACCTCTTTGACGAAGCAGCGGTTCATGGGGGCTACGACGTCTTGATCACCGGCCATAACCTTGATGACGAGGCCGCCGTACTCTTCGGCAACACGTTGCATTGGCATACCGACTACCTCGGCCGCCAACTTCCAGTGCTTCCGGAAAGAAACGGTTTTCCGCGAAAAGTCAAGCCGCTTGTACGTCTATCGGAACGCGAGACGGCGGCGTATTGCATCGTGAAGAACATTGATTACCTCGTCGATGAATGTCCGATGGCTGCCGGCAACAAACATCTCAGCTACAAAAACGCTCTTAACGAAATAGAAGCAATGTCTCCGGGGGCCAAGCACTCATTTTATTTTGGATTCCTTGATCGAGCGTCTGCATTTTTCGCTCAAGAAGCGTCCATCGACCGCGAGAGTCTCGGTTCATGTGCATCATGTGGGGCGCCAACGACGGCGGACACCTGCGCTTTCTGTCGGCTCGTCGATCGCGCCGGGGGAACTCTCCCTGAACGAACCGGAGTAACCGCTGTGCCAGTAGATATTGGACCCACTCGCTCGGGGAGAGTTCAATGAGCCGTCCATTGGTCGTGGGGGAGCGAGTGTTGCTCATCGATCCCAAAAAGCGTCGATATCTCATCACCTTGAAACCAGGAGGTGAATTTCATTCTCATTCGGGATTCGTTCCCCACGACTCTCTCATCGGTTCCCCCGAGGGGGTCACGGTGCAATCAACAAAGAATGTGGGATACCTCGCAGTTCGCCCGACGCTCTCTGATTTCGTGTTGAAGATGCCGAGAGGAGCCCAAGTCATTTATCCCAAAGATCTCGGTCCGATCTTGATGCATGCAGATATTTACCCTGGGGCTCGAGTTCTTGAATCGGGTATCGGATCGGGTGCTCTTTCCATGGCCATGCTCCGTGCTGGTGCTGACATCATTGGGTACGAACTTCGTGAGGATTTTGCCGAACGGGCGCGTGAGAACGTCGAAGCCTTTCTCGGTCCAGAGGTTATGGATCGATACAGAATCGAAATGCGTGACTGCTATGACGGTATCGATGAAAGCGATCTTGATCGGGTCGTTCTCGACCTTCCGGAACCGTGGCAGGTCGTCCCACATGCGGCCAAGGCCATGCATCCTGGGGGAATTTTACTCGCCTACACGCCGAGCATCGTTCAGGTCATGCAACTTCGTGAAGCCCTAGAGCGCAGTAATTTTGATATGCCGGAGACGCTTGAAGTGTTGAATCGCACGTGGCACGTCGAGGGACTGGCAGTGCGCCCAGACCACCGAATGGTTGCCCACACCGGCTTTCTTACCCACGCACGACTTCTCGGCGGCTAGGGCAGGCGTGGCGGCAATCGTGCCGTGGGACTCAACGTGAGTGTTCTCGATGTTTTCCTTCTTGGCGCAGCTTTCCTCGCCGTTATCGGGGGCTACCGGTTGGGCTTCATCGCGAGAGTGGCATCCTGGGTTGGGCTCGCCAGCGGTTTAGCTCTAGGTGTGTGGCTTTTGCCTCGATTTTTGAATCAACTCCAGTCGGCCAATCCGAATTTGGTAGTGATTCTTTCGATCGCCTTGTTGCTAGTTGGTGCCATCCTGGGCCAGGCCCTCGGATTCTTCGTCAGCGCTCGACTCGCCCCGGTTCGCAAAATCGGAGCCTTCACCATTGCGGACAAGATCCTCGGTGGATTGGCCGGATTGGTTGGAGCCGTCGTTGTTCTATGGCTGGTCATTCCTGTCTTTGTAGCGACCCCTGGGTGGCTGTCAGCTCAGACTTCGAACTCGTGGATCGCTCAGTCCGTTGAACGCTCGCTCCCTCGCGCTCCTGATCCGATTCAGGCTGTTCGGGCAGTTATCGGAAACGGATCGTTCCCCGATGTCTTTGATTCGTTGCGTCCAACACCTGATTTAGGAACGCCCCCAGACGAAAGTGGCCTTTCAATTGAAGTGGCTGGCCTTGTGGCCCGCTCGGTGGTGAAGGTGGAGGGAGCGGCCTGCGCGCGGATTCAAGATGGTTCGGGATTTGTGGTGGCCGAGGACCTGATAGCAACAAACGCGCATGTAGTTGCCGGCGAGCGCAGCACCACGATCATCCGTGATGATGGCCGGAGTTTTATCGGTTCGGTAGTGGTATTCGATCCCAACCGAGACATCGCTTTGGTCAGAGTTCGTAATTTTGGACGTCCACCGCTGACTTTCTCGTCAGTCGCGTCCCGCGACACTGAAGGCATTGTCGGCGGAGTCTTCGGTCATCCGGGAGGCGATCCGTTACGAATCGCGCCTTTCAAGATTGCCCGACTCATCACTGCAACCGGTCGAGACATTTACGGAACGAACACCACCGAACGAAAAGTACTTGAACTCTCCGCCTCATTGCGACCAGGGGATTCTGGGTCTGCGTTGACCAACCAAAGAGGAGAGGTGGTTGGTATTGCTTTCGCTGTTGCCCGAGACAATGACAACGTCGCCTATGCGTTAGCCCTCTCCGAATTGCAAACGGCACTCGCGTCGCCAGGTTCGGAACCTGTGAGTACCGGCAAGTGTCTCAACTAACGCAAGAGGGACCTCAACAAATCGAAGTCCCTCTTGAACAATGTTCGTCAGAAATTACTCAACTTCAATAAAGATGCATTCTCCCGGACACTCTTCAGCGGACTCAATCACGCCTTCGAGTTGCCCGTCGGGGATGTTGGCGAGACCAGCAGCGCCACCCGGATCGGAGTACACCTTGTCGCCTTCCTTGACATAGGCCAAGCCATCGTCGAGAAGCGTGAACACCTCAGGGGAAATCTCTTCGCAGAGTCCGTCGCCTGTACAGAGATCCTGATCGATCCAGACCTTCATGTGTCACTACACCTCTTCGTGAGGGGGGATGGGAATAAGAAGACCCTAGTGGGTGCGGGGCCAAAAAGAGAACCGGGGTCGATTTGAAATTGTTGTAGCCGCAGTCAATGCCAGAGGTTGGATCCTCCGTGGCGAATCCTCCCGGAACCGACGGCGGAGCCTGTCCTACCGATAGGGTCGCCGGTGGAGGTCGGTCCTATGAGCGTCGACGATAAAGACAGTCCCCAAAACCGGGAAGATGAGGATCTTCGAGAGCAGTTCTTGGTCCTCGAAGAGGAGGTGTCCTCTCTTCGCAGGAGACTTCAAGACGCTCCGAAGCGAGTTCGAACCCTTGAGGAGCGTCTTCTCGAAACAAAGGGGCAACTTTCCCAGGCCGCCATCCAAAATGAGCGGCTCACGTCAACTCTGACCGAAGCGCGAGACCACATCGCGATGTTGCGCGACGAGGTTGAAAAACTTTCTCAGCCTCCAGCGGCATACGGCACGTTCCTTGGCCGTAACGACGACAACACGGTTGACGTTTTTTCCGGTGGCCGCAAAGTGCGTGTTTCACTCCATCCGGAAATCTCTCCAGACGAGCTCGTACGAGGGGCAGAGGTCGTCCTCAACGAATCCCTCAATGTTGTCCTGTCGAGAGCTCCCGAACACACGGGGGAGGTCGTTACCTTCAAAGAGCTCCTCTCCGATGGTCAGCGGGCCATGATCGTGGGCAGAGCTGACGAGGAACGCGTCGTGGAAGTGGGTGCGTCACTTCTTGGCGTCAAACTCCGATCCGGTGATTCTGTTCTCCTCGATCCTCGTGCATCGCTCCTTCTCGAGAAACTTCCGCGTGCAGACATTGAAGAATTGGTCCTCGAAGAAGTTCCTGATGTTTCCTACGCCGATGTTGGCGGCCTCGATTCACAGATCGAGCAAATCATGGACGCAGTTGAGTTGCCATTTCTTCACCATGAACTTTTCGCCGAACATAAGTTGCCGGCTCCAAAGGGGATTCTGCTCTATGGCCCTCCGGGCTGCGGGAAAACGCTCATTGCCAAAGCAGTTGCGAATTCCTTGGCTAAGAAAGTGTCGGAGGTTTCCGGCGACGAGCACGCTCGTAGTTATTTCCTAAACATCAAGGGTCCAGAGCTTCTCAATAAATACGTAGGTGAGACCGAGCGGCAGATCCGCCTCGTTTTTGAGCGAGCCCGCGAGAAGAGCGAAGAGGGTTGGCCCGTCATCGTTTTCTTCGATGAGATGGACTCTCTTTTCCGAACCCGCGGAACGGGAATTAGTTCCGATATGGAATCAACTATCGTTCCGCAGTTGCTCGCAGAGATTGACGGCGTTGAGACGCTGAAGAACGTCATTGTCATAGGAGCCTCCAACCGGGAGGATCTCATCGACCCCGCCATATTGCGCCCTGGGCGCCTTGACGTGAAGATCAAAATCGAACGTCCCGACGAAAGCGCTGCTGCCCAAATTTTTGCGCAATACCTCACAGCGGACCTTCCTCTTGATGCACTCGAGGTTGACTCGCTTGGTGGAGGCGATCCCGAGAAGACCGTCCGCATCATGATCGAGCAGACTGTCGCCGAGATGTATCGCGACGATGAAGCGAATCAGTTTCTTGAGGTCACGTACCAAAACGGCGATAAAGAAGTTATGTACTTCAAAGATTTCTCCTCTGGTGCAATGATCGAAAACATCGTTCGGCGGGCCAAGAAATTGGCTATCAAGCGGTATCTCCGAAATGGAGAGCGGGGCATTCGGGTAGACGATCTGATTGAGTCGATTCACCAGGAGTACAAAGAGCACGAGGATCTTCCGAACACCACCAATCCTGACGATTGGGCAAAGATTTCCGGGAAGAAGGGCGAGCGAATCATTTATATCCGAACGCTGGCAACGCATTCTTCGAACGAATCCGGCGGCGGGCGCTCAATCGAGCGTGTTGGTACGGGCCAATACCTGTGATCAATCTCACTACTTGACCAACGTCAGAAGGTTCACGAAGTGGCCATCAAAAAGATCTGTGGGATTGAAACCGAGTACGGCATTGTTCACCGTGGTACCACCGATCCCAACCCCATTACTGCCTCTTCGATTCTTATAAATTCTTATCTGAGCCAACTCAGTCGATCTGGCGGCTCAGCACACGGGTTACCAACTATTGGTTGGGACTTCGAATTTGAAACTCCTGGCGTTGACGCTCGCGGCGTCGCTGACTGGGACGCGATGCCTCCCGAGGTGGAAACCCAGATGGTGAACGCAGTTCTGACCAATGGAGCTCGCTACTACGTCGATCATGCGCACCCGGAGTTGTCAACCCCTGAGTGTGGTGACGCTCTCTCTGTGGTCACCTTTGATCGGTCAGCTGATGTCATCGCAGAGCGGTCGATGCGCGCCGCTGATGCTCTTCTTCCGGAAGGGCAATCAATTGTTCTTTACAAAAACAACTCGGATGGCAAGGGTAATTCCTATGGATGTCACGAGAATTATCTTCTCGATCGCAACCTACCTTTCGGTCGAATTGTTGCCGAGATCACGCCCCATTTCATTACGCGACAGCTTTTTTGCGGGGCGGGAAAAGTAGGAAGCGAACTAGGTCTCACTGCCGAAGAGGTGCCCTATCAACTCACCCAACGAGCTGACTTTTTCGAAGAGGAAGTCGGGCTTGAAACCACGCTGAAGCGTCCGATCATTAACACTCGTGACGAGCCTCATGCAGATCCCCAGAAGTATCGTCGTCTCCACGTAATCATCGGTGACGCCAATATGAGCGAGGTCGCAACCTTTCTCAAGGTTGGTACCACGGCGATTATTCTGGCCATGATCGAAGACGATTGGATTCAACGTGATCTTCGCTTCGCAGACCCGCTCCATTCGCTTCAAACCGTAAGTGTCGATCTGAGTTTGTCTTCACTCCTCAAACTGGCATCGGGTCAGTTCGTAACCGCAATTGACATACAGCGATTCCTAATCGAGCGGGCTATCGATTGGAGCGAACACCACGGGTTCGAGAGTGTTGGTGTGGTGGCAGGTCCTGAGATTCTTCGCCGCTGGCAAGCAACCGTCGATGGTTTAGCGACTGACCCCTCCTCGCTCGCCTCCACGGTTGATTGGATAGCAAAACTCAGACTGATCGATGGCTACCGAGAGCGCCACGATCTGTCCTGGAGTGATGCGAGGCTGCGTGCCCTCGACCTTCAGTATCACGATCTGCGTCCTGAGCGGTCGCTGTCGCAGCGAGTCGGTTTGGAAACAATTTGTCACCCCGAGGCAATCGAGCGGGGAATAACTCAGCCACCGGACGACACTCGTGCCTACTTTCGGGGGGCCTGTCTCACCAAATTCGGCGACGATATCGTTTCAGCAAACTGGGACTCCCTTGTCTTCGATATTGGAGTTGAGCCCCTACGAAGAGTGGCGATGATGGAACCTTCTCGTGGAACCGCAGCTCATGTGGCTAGCGTGATCGAATCAAGTAACACTTCTGCCGAGTTGCTCGAGCGACTCGGCTCGTAGAGGCAGACCCACGTGTGTGTCTGCCTCGGAACCTAGGAGGTGCAATGCCCGAACGAGAACAGATCAGGCGAACCCCCACAGAGCGGACTGAATCTACGGTTGATGACGCCCCTGCTATCTCAGAAGCAGGCGAGAAGTTAAAGGCAGAACTTGATGACTTGCTCGACGAGATCGATGAAGTCCTAGAAACAAACGCAGAGGAATTCGTTCGGAGCTTTGTGCAAAAGGGTGGCCAGTAGGTCCGTTGATGAGTTTGCTCAAGAACCGGTACCATCCTCCGGGTGAGCATGCCTTTTTTCACTCCATCTGAGGATCCGGGACCTAGTTTTGCCGCCCTCGCAGCAACTCAGGGTCTCGTGCCTTCCGCCCCCACCGCGGCGGTGGGTGAGCGTCTGCAAATTACTCATGCCACAACCGTCGTCGCAGTGCGTTACGCGGATGGGGTTGTCATGGCGGGCGACAGACGGGCGACCTCTGGCCACCTGATTAGCCACCGAGCCATTGAGAAGGTGTTCCCGGCTGATCGCCACTCTGGCGTTGCGATCGCGGGTGCTGCAGGACCAGCAATGGAAATGGTGAAACTCTTTCAACTTCAGCTTGAACATTACGAGAAAGTTGAGGGGTCACAACTGTCTCTCGAAGGCAAAGCCAATCAGCTCGGACAAATGGTCCGGAGCAATCTTCCAGCGGCCATGCAAGGCCTTGCCGTTGTACCAATTTTTGCTGGCTTCGATATGCGCCGTTCCACCGGAAGGTTGTTCCAATACGACATCACTGGCGGTCGGTACGAGGAATCCAACTTTGCCACCAGCGGCTCCGGTGGCTCGCTTGCGGGATCAGTAGTGAAGATGCGGTTCAAAGAGGGTCTCACTCGCGATGACACTGTTGACCTCGCAATTACTGCACTTTTTGAAGCGGCCGATGAAGATTCGGCCACCGGCGGACCCGACATGGTTCGGGGTATTTACCCGGTGATCGCGACGATTACCGCCGATGGTTTTGAGCGAGTGCCCGACTCGGAAATTGCCCAGCGGTTCGTTGGTCTTCTTGATTCCTTGGCCTCAAGGGACGGCGGCGGGCGCATCTCCGAAACATCAACAGAGACCTCTGGGGCAATACAATGAGTATGCCGTTTTACGTCGCTCCTGAACAGGTCATGAAGGACCGCGCCGATTACGCGCGAAAGGGAATCGCCCGGGGCCGGTCATTGATCGCTGCCCAGTTCGCCGGTGGCATCGCTATCGTCGCTGAGAATCCCTCCACAACACTTCGTAAGGTCAGTGAAATTTATGACCGCATTGCCTTCGCTGGCGTCGGGAAATACAACGAGTTTGATCAGATGCGGATCGCCGGTGTTCGGGCAGCAGACCTCAAGGGGTTCTCTTATTCCCGCGAAGACGTTGATGCCCGCAGTCTCGGCAATCAATACGCCCAGATCCTCGGACAGGTATTCACCCACGAAATGAAGCCCATGGAAGTAGAGATTCTTGTGGCCGAGGTAGGTGCAATCGAGGAGGAGGATCAGTTCTTTCACATTCTCTACGACGGAACCGTGATGGATGAGCAACATTTCACCGTTCTCGGTGGCGATGCCGATGCGATCACTAACCGCATCACCGAAGCTTGGGCACCGGGTCTTGATCTCCACGCAGTGCTTGCGGTAACAGTGTCAGCGTTATCCGGTCCCGATCGAACTCTTATTGCCAAGGATCTCGAAGTTGCGGTACTTGACCGAGGGGCCGAGCGACGAGCCTTCCGAAGAATTGATCGAGCCGAACTTCCCGATTTCCTACCAAAGGCCTAGCTCCACCCGAGTCGCATCCGAGCCGAGTGACACCGATAGCGTGCCGGTATGGAGCGGAGGATCTTCGGCCTCGAAAATGAATACGGTGTCACCTGTACTTTGCGTGGTCAGCGCCGCCTGAGTCCCGATGAAGTCGCCCGGTACCTCTTTCGTCGGGTTGTTTCTTGGGGAAGGAGTTCGAACGTCTTTCTTCAAAATGGAGCTCGGCTCTACCTTGATGTCGGATCACACCCGGAATACGCAACGCCCGAGTGTGACTCGATCCATGAAGTCGTGGTTCATGACAAAGCGGGGGAGCGAATTCTTGAACAGCTTCTACTCTCGGCAGAGCAGCGCCTGTCTGACGAGGGAATTCAAGGGGATATCTACCTCTTTAAGAACAATACCGATACGGCGGGCAACTCCTACGGGTGTCACGAGAATTACCTCACCGGCAGAAATCATGAATTAGCTCATTACACAAACACGCTCATTCCGTTTCTCGTCACGAGGCAGATCTACGCCGGAGCCGGCAAGGTCCTCCAGACTGCTCGTGGTGCAATGTTTTGTATCTCCCAGCGTGCGGAACACATTTGGGAGGGCACTTCCTCGGCGACAACCCGGAGCCGGCCAATCATCAACACTCGCGATGAACCTCATGCCGATGCTGAAAAGTATCGCCGGCTTCACGTCATCGTTGGCGATTCCAACATGAGCGAGTACGCAACGTTCCTTAAGGTCGGTACTACAGCGATTTTGTTACGGATGCTTGAGGAGCCAAATGTCATTATGCGGGACATGACGCTTGAGAATCCTATTCGTGCAATTCGGGAAATTAGCCACGATATGTCTTGCACTCGGAAAGTTCGGCTCGCCAATGGTCGAGAAGCCACTGCCCTCGAAATCCAATCGGAGTACCTCACGAGAGCGCTTCGCTACGCCGAACATCGTGATCTTTCTCCACTAGAGACCCAGGCCCTCGGCATGTGGGAAAAAGCGCTAACCGCGATCGAGCGCGATCCGCTAGGCCAAGACCGGGAAGCCGACTGGGTAATGAAGTACAAATTGATCGAGGCCTATAGAACTCGGCACGGACTTGAATTGAATGATCCAAAAGTCATGCTTCTGGATCTTCAGTATCACGACATTAATCGTCAACGAGGGGTCTTCTATCGAATGCAAGATCGGGGACTTGTGGAACGAACCTGCACAGATAGCGAGATTACGGAAGCAATCGATACGCCTCCCCAAACCACGCGCGCGCGCCTACGGGGAGAATTTGTTCGTAGGGCAAAAGAACAAAAACGGGACTACACCGTTGACTGGGTTCACCTGAAACTGAATGATCAAGCCCAACGGACGGTTCTTTGCAAAGATCCATTTCGTTCACACGACGAGCGAGTCGAAAAATTGATCGCTTCACTCTGATACTGACGACAGCCCCGACCCATTTCTTTTAAGATGAGGGCGTATGGCCCCAAGCGACAAATCTGCCGAGAAGTTTGAGCGTCAAATGAATCTTCTCGCTGCTCTAAGCGATACTGCGCACGGCATAAGAGCCATCGACATTCAGCAACGGGTCCCCGGTTATAACGCTGATCATGATTCTTTTCGGCGCACATTTGAGCGAGATAAGAAAGATCTCATCGGCCTCGGCGTTCCCATTGAGGTTGTGGCCGGGGCTACAGCTGAATTCACTGCCTATCGAGTTGATCGCAGCAAGTATGAATTTCCGGATCCTGGGCTTGATACTGATGAACTTGCGGCACTTCACCTCGCACTTGAAACCGTTGCTGTCGGTTCCTCTGACGGCACGATGGCAAGGGCGCTCTGGCGTTTGGGTGGCGTTGTCGACAGTACCGAGAGCAGCAGCCTTGGGGTTCCCCTGGGAGAGATCACTGAACTGCCCAACGACCCTGCGCTCATACCGCTCTTTCGTGCAGTGACCGAGAAGCGAACCGCCTCATTTGTCTACGAGACCAGCTCGTCAACTGCTTTGCGATCGGTCGAGCCCTGGTATCTTGACTTCTCAAGGGGTCGTTGGAGCCTCAGTGCATTCGATCTTGATCGCGGAGAGCAAAGAAACTTTCGGCTTGACCGCATTCGCAACGATGTTGAACTCGGTCACCTCGAAAGTCAATCCCACTCAAGGCCTACCGAGGTTGCTGCACAGTCAGATCCTTGGGAGTTTGGCGAGGGGGAGTCGACCCTGATCACTGTTCGGTTCGACAGTGAAGTCGCCCCATTCGCTCGTGAATCTCTCGCTTCGTGCCCATCAGAAGTTGATGAAATCGGCCGATTCGTAGTTCAAGTGCCGGTAGCGAATTGGCCTGCTTTCCGGTCATTCGTTCTTAGCTTTCTCGGCCATGCCGAAGTACTCGACCCCCCAGAGTCTCGGGCAGCGATGATCGGCTGGCTTTCAGATATAGCTGGTGGCGATTATGTCTGAAATGACCGCTGCCGAGCGTCTTGATCGAACGTTGGCAATCGTTCCATGGGTCGCAAATCAACCGAACGGAACTGCCGCATTCGATGAAATCTGTGATCGTTTTGGTATCGATGGCGAGGATCTTCGCGACTGTCTCGTCATTACATCAATGGTCGGGGTCCACCCGTACACTCCCGACCTGCTCATCAACGCGATCATCGACGCCGATACCGTCACGATTGAACTCCCTGATTATTTTCGTCGACCCCTTCGACTTACGACGGAACAAACATTCGCCCTACTGACTTCGGCAAAGGCCCTACTTTCGATACCAGGCGCAGATCAGGGCAGCGCGTTAGCCCGAGGCCTGGAAAAAGTCCTTCGTTCTTTGGGTGAGGGCTCAGAGACGGCAGTCGAAATAGGTATTGCCACTGCCTCAGATGCGATCACTGATGACCTTCGCACGGCTATCGCTTCACGGCGCTCTGTCGCCATGACGTACTACAGCTATGGCCGAGATGACACGGCCGCCCGAGTTGTCGATCCATGGCACATTCATTCTGAGGGAGGGCTCTGGTACCTGCAGGCATTCTGCAGGACTAGTAGCGCCGAACGCATTTTTCGCATCGACAGAATTCGAAGCGTCACTACGACAGCTGACACATTTGTCTCTCCTGATCCGCTTCCGGCTTTCGTCCTTTTCGATAGCAGTGATTCCTTGGGCATCATCAAGCTTCACCTTCGTCCATCTGCTCGCTGGGTGGTCGAGTACTACCCGACCGAATCCATCACGTATCAAGTTGATGGTTCCGTCGTTGTTGAAATTGCTATCGGTTCCCTTCCATGGTTGGAGCGGTTGCTTCTCCGCCTCGGCCCCGAAGCGGAGATTCTTGAGGCCTCTTTGGGGCTTGAGGCGGTAGGTCAGATCGCTGCCCGCAGACTGCTCGCTTCGTACCTTGGCTAGTCTTTCCTTCGTCCCTTACTGGCGTTATGAACTGAAAGCAGTCACGTGACAACCCCCGGCGCCGAGTCAACTGCTAAGCCTCAACCACCGCAGGTTCGCCGTCGAGTTCTTGAGCGTTGGTTCGGTCCAAACGTTGCGGGGGTTATCGAGTGGATTGTCGTCGTAGCTGGGGCGATTCTGCTCGCCCTCGTCGTCAAGGTTTTCTTGCTTCAAGCGTTCTACATACCCTCTCTTTCGATGTATCCGGCCCTACACGAAGGCGACCGGGTGCTGGTTAGCAAGCTGAGTTACAAAATCCAGGACGTCAACCGCGGTGACATCATCGTCTTCGAACGGCCCGCCTCTGAAACATCAAGCAACATTCCAGATTTGATTAAGCGCGTCGTCGGGCTGCCAGGCGAGGCCATCACCATCGAGAATGGCTCGGTTTATGCGGACGGAGTTCGTCTCGACGAGAAGTATTTGCCCACAGGGATGACGACGAACAGCGCGAATGCGCCCAACAAGTGCACCCCCGATCTTCCTTGCATTGTGCCTGATGGCCAACTTTGGGTCATGGGCGATAACCGTGGCGACTCAAAGGACAGCCGTTATTTCGGACCCATAAATCAATCGACGGTTGTGGGGAAAGCGTTCATAACGGTGTGGCCCCTTGGCCAGTTCGGGCTTCTCTAAGTCGCCACGAAAGCCTCAGCATAAAGATCTCAGTCGTTACGGCTACGGATCGACGTCATCATTGTTTCAACATGGTCAGAAAAGACTCCGTCGATGCCGCAATCGAGAAGTTCGTCAAGAACTCGTTCAAATTGCGCATCCCACGCAAAGGCGAATAGTCCAAACCGATGCACCATGGCGATTGATCCTCCGGTCCATTCGCTGTGGTGCAGATTGATTGCCTCAATACCAATCTCGTAACTCTTGGCGACATGTAGTTCTGGGCTCCCATCGAAACGTGAGAGTCGAGTGGATTCGACAAGGTGCACGTGTGCTGAGAGTTCGCGCCAAGAACTCACGAGGGTCCGATCGGGATGACACATCCACAACAAGGATTCAGCTCCAACATCTCGCGCACAGGCGATGGCCTCGGGAGCGGCGGCAGGATCCTTGATATCGAGTGAAAGCTCAACCGAGGTACCCACAACTTCATAAAACTCACGAAGAGTCGGCATCCAATTCGGCAGATCAGTTGAAGCAATCTGTGAAAGAGACCGACGGCGGGGCCGGCGACCTATGACGCCGTCATGATCAAGGACGGCAACCCCGTCAGCGGTTAGCCAAACATCACTCTCCAATCCAGTCGCACCCAATTTGAGGGCCAGAGAGAAGGCCTCGATGGTGTTTTCGGGTGCATTTGCTCGGGCCCCTCTGTGGGCGAACCCAATTGGCGGTCGGAGAGATGGGAGTCGTGTCACCTTCACAGCCTGCCTCAGGTTTGGATGGGTGCACGCACTTCACAGTCGAGATGGTGACCTCGGGGTACGGGGGTACGCTTTAGGCCATGTTCAATGTTGGTGGCGGAGAGATCATGGTGCTTCTGCTGCTGGCGCTTTTGTTGCTGGGACCAGAGAAACTTCCGGAGGCCGCGCGCAAAGTCGGGAAGGTTTTGGCAGAGATTCGCAGGGTGACCTCAGGATTCGAGGAGGAAGTTCGATCGGCCATGGACATCGTCAATGTTGTCCCTGCAGACGACGCTCTCGATCGAACAACAGAGGGTCCGCGTCTGGTTGCCCCCGTTGATCCTGTTGAAACAATGACGAATCCAACGATCTCGAGGAGCACGTCTCCTTCAACTTTTGTAGGCGACCTTTCCTCATCATCCACTGATGACACCGTGAAGCCCACATAACCCGGCCATGACAACCGAAACTGAAGCCGCTCCAACGGGGCATATGACTCTTTGGGAACACTTGGCGGAACTGCGTAGTCGACTCTTTAGGGTTGCGTTTGCCGTGGGTGCTGGCGCACTTCTTGGTTGGTTCTTGTACCCGTATGTCCTCGAGATTCTCAAGCATCCGTTCAACGAAGTCCAGCCGGGACAACCCTTTATCGCTACCGAGCCACTTCAAGCCTTTGCTCTCCGACTCAAGATGTCCGGCTACATCGGATTCGCAATCGCCATGCCGGTCGTCCTCTGGCAGATTTGGAGATTCGTCACTCCGGGTTTACATCCGCATGAAAAAAAGTATGCCGTCCCATTTACCGCTAGTGCGATCGTTCTGTTCTTCTGCGGTGCAACGCTGGCGTTCTACGTTCTTAATCCAACACTTCAGTTTCTCACCACTATTGGTGGATCCCAAATAGAGCCTTTTTACACAGCTAGTAGCTACGTCACATTAATTATTTGGATGATGCTTGCTTTCGGAGTTGGTTTCGAATTTCCCGTCTTGTTGGTCGCTCTGCAAATGATCGGAGTAGTCACGCCAAGGAAACTCATTGGTTGGTGGCGCCAAGCCGTTGTCACTATTGCCCTTGTTGCCGCCGTCATTACGCCCAGCGGTGACCCGATTTCAATGACGGCTCTCGCTCTTCCGATGGCATTGCTCTACATCATGTCGATTGGGATCGGCGCCCTCGTATTGGCGCTACGCCGTCGATCAAGACGCCGGAACGAAACACAAACTGACGACGTAGTTGAGATTTGATGTGACAGAACAATTCTCTCTAGACCCGTTTCAGATCGAAGCGATGGAGGCAATCAACCGAGGGGCCTCGGTTCTGGTCTCGGCCCCCACAGGTTCGGGCAAAACCGTGGTTGCCGAACACGCGATTTCAGTTGCGCTCAAAGTCGGTCGTCGTTGCTTCTACACAACTCCGATTAAGGCTCTCTCAAACCAGAAATATCATGATCTTGTCAACGTCCATGGGGAGGACCGTGTCGGGCTGCTCACAGGAGATACCGCAATCAACGGGGATGCGCCCGTAGTCGTCATGACGACCGAGGTGCTCCGGAACATGATCTACGCACGATCGGCAGCCCTTGATTCACTTGATTGGGTCATCCTTGACGAAGTTCATTATCTACAAGACTCGGCCAGAGGGTCCGTATGGGAAGAGGTAATTATTCATCTTCCGAAATCCGTTCGCCTTGTTTGCCTTTCGGCGACAGTTTCAAATGCGGATGAGTTAGGGGAGTGGCTTCGCTCAGTGCGTGGTCCGACCGAAGTTGTGGTCGAGACAAACAGGCCCGTTGAACTTGATAACTGGTACCTAGTTGCTGATCGAAACGGAGATGGTCTTGTTTTTCTTCCAACGTTGAGCAACGGCAAGACCGACGACCGGGGTCACCAGTATGACCTTGATATGCGGGCACGCTCAGGCGGGGGGAGGCGCCGCTACGCAACCCCTGGCCGCGTCGAAGTGGTTGAGTTATTGGCCGAGCGTTCCATGCTTCCTGCCATTCATTTCATCTTCAGTCGAGCCGGTTGTGACGATGCCGTGCTGGCTTGCGCACGTGCCGGACTTTCGTTCACCGAACCAGAAGACCGGATCCGAATTCGTCAGATTGCTGAATCCCATGTTCAAGATCTCTCCGACGAGGACTTACGAGTCCTCAACTACGGAAGATGGCTTGATTCACTCGAAAGGGGTATCGCCAGTCATCACGCCGGATTAGTCCCACCGTTTAAAGAAGCAGTCGAACAGTGTTTTGTTGAGGGATTAGCCCGGATTGTCTTTGCGACAGAAACGCTCGCTCTTGGAATCAACATGCCCGCCCGAACGGTGGTCATCGACAAACTGACCAAATTCACTGGCGAAGGTCATGAATTTCTCACTCCTGCGCAATACACACAACTCACAGGCAGGGCGGGGCGCCGCGGAATCGACGATCACGGCAACGCGATTGTCCTTTGGTCGCCATTTGTAACCTTTGAGGAAGTCGCTACGTTGGCAGCGAGTCGTAGTTTTCGGCTCACGAGTTCATTCCGCCCGACCTACAACATGGCCGCCAATTTGGTTCGTCGATACGACGCTGCCGAAGCCCACCGTCTTTTGGGAAACAGCTTTGCTCAGTTTCAAGTCGATGCTGATGTGGCGCGTGAGGAACACCGGATCGCCACCCAGGTCACCAAGTTGGAGATGCTTCATTTAAAGGCTTCATGTAGTAATGGTGATGTTGCCAGTTACAAAGTTGCACTTGATCGCGATCGCGGAATACGGCCACAAGGCACCGGCGGAGCACATCTTGAACGTGCTCTCGCAAGTCTCCGTCCTGGCGATGTTCTTTGGCTCGAAGGGAGCGGCGGTCATGAACGCGTCGTAGTCCTTTCTGTTTCCCATAGAAAGGGTGGATCGGTCAGGGTAAAAGCACTGGATTTTCGTCGGAATCTTCTTCAACTTGGGGCCCGAGATTTCGAAGATCCTCCTGTCGTCATTGGGCACGTTTTACTGCCCTCTCCGTTCACTCCAACGAAGCCAAAGTTTCAACAAGCAGTTGCCGTTGCACTCGATCACTTTGTTAAGGAGTTCGCTACATCAGAGGGATTCCTCAAACCTCTTTCATCCCTTGAACCGTCCCCGGACCGACTTGAGGATCATCCTGTCCATGCCTGTGGTGACCGCGACACCCACCTTCGGGCATTGCGAGACATCGACCGTGTTCAACGCGAGATTGAGAGCCTTGAGAAGCGCATTCGGTCCAAAACTGGATCCCTCGTCGAACAGTTCGACCGCATCTTGCAGATGCTTGAGCAATGGGGTCATCTTGATGGCTGGCGACTCACCGAACGCGGTGAGCGGCTGGTGCGTATTTACCACGAGTCAGATCTTGCCGTTGCTGAGGCAATAGAAGAACTCCTGCTCGAAGGTCTCACTGCACCGGAACTTGCGGGACTTGTGAGCGCTTTCGTTTTTGAGTCGCGATCCTCCGGTCCCAATCTTGAACAGTGGTTCCCGCGTCGGGAACTTTCTCTTCGTTCCGCCCAGATCTCCGATCTCACAAACTCAATTGCCAGCGACGAAGTTCGTTTGGGCATCGCCGTAACCCGCAGCACCGATCCGGCTTTTTTTGCTCTCGCTCATGCCTGGGCTGCTGGAGATGACCTCCAACACCTCCTCGGTGAAGATGAGATGCCCGGAGGCGATTTTGTCCGAACAATCAAGCAACTCGTTGATCTCCTTCGCCAAATCTCCGAAACCAACTCGGCCTGCGCACCCATCGCGTCTGAGGCGGCCGACGCGCTACACAGGGGGATTGTGGCGGTATCGGGACGGGGCAGGGTGCTTTCTGGAGATGATGAGTCATCCGAGTCCGCTGAGGCGGATCAGTGACCATTAAAAAAGGCAGCGACTACGGGATGTTGTCGCCACTTCCCTCAGGCGCTCCAGTCGCTGCGACCGACCTGCAACTGTGTGAAATTCTCGACGAAAGTCGTCGGGTGGTTTCGGGACCAGTCACCGTTGGACTCTTGGGGGGAGACCTCTGCAAAACCCTCGGCGGCAGGGGCGAAAGCCAAAGGCTCTACGGCCCCGAGGCACTCACCGTGCCTGTCGATCTTGGAATCGTCAAGATTGATGGTGTCGCCTTCTCGTTTGTCTCTCATGTTTTGGTTGGAGAACTCTTCGGCAAAGATTTCATCGCCATCATGAATGCTCAGTGGTGTGGCGCTCTTGATCTCGGCCCCCGTTCCCACCCCGGAGACGGGCTTCTCGATATCACCATCGGATCACTTTCTTGGAATCAACGAAGGATGGCAAAACGCAGAGCACTCACGGGCACTCATACACCCCATCCTCAACTCGTTACCCGACGGCTCGCATTCGAGGTTTTTCATTTCGATCATGAGGTGCGCGTCTCTGTCGATTCTTCGCCGATGCGAACCGCCCATTCTCTTGAGTTTTCGGTCGAACCTGACGCTTTTTATGTTGTGATCTAACAGCGCCACTCCCTCGTCTTCCATGTAGCGTTAGGTATGGACGCCAGCGAAGCGAAACAAGTAGCAGCGTCTGTCATCGAATCTCATCGAGAGTTACTACTTGAGGTTTCGCACTCAATCCATGCCCATCCGGAAGAGAACTACCAGGAGCATTTCGCCCACGACGTGTTGACTGCGGCCCTTGAAGCGCAGGGATTCCCGGTGACAAGAGGCGCCTTCGAGATGCCCACGGCATTCCAAGCGACTGCCGGCAGTTTTGGTCCTCGCATTGCGGTCTTTTGCGAATACGACGCGCTTCCCGGCATCGGGCACGCTTGTGGGCACAACATCATCGCTGCCGCGGGTCTTGGTGCAGCGTTAGGCGCTGCTGCCGTTGCCGATGCCCTTGGGGGCCGCCTTATTGTGCTCGGATCGCCCGCCGAAGAGGGTGGGGGTGGGAAGGTCCACATGATCGATCGCGGCGCTCTTGTGGACGTCGATGCTGCGATGATGATCCATCCCGCCGATGTTGATCTCCGCTGGATGACCACAATCGCCGTCCAGCAGTTGAAGGTTTCCTGGAGTGGTGAAGCTGCTCATGCTGCAGCCCATCCTTGGGATGGCCGAAATGCTCTTGATGCTGCCGTCCTCGGTTACATGAATGTGGCTGCGCTGCGTCAGCACATTCGCCCAGATGAGCGTTTGCACGGGATCTTTACCAATGGTGGAGAGAAGCCCAATATCGTCCCCTCAACTGCGGCTATGCATTGGTTTGTTCGAGCCGGGAACCTCGAACGACTGCAAGATCTGAAAGTTCGAGTCCTTGCCGCTCTTACCGCCGGGGCCATCGCCACCGGATGCTCAGTGGAGCACGAGTGGATCGAACCGGCCTATGCCGACCTCGTTCGAAACGATCCTTTTGAAGCCCTTTATGCCGCAAACAGCGCCGCTCTCGGACGAGAAGTTGACCAACCTGGTGAATCTGGTGTGGTCGTTGGTTCTACGGACATGGGCAACGTAAGTCATAGGGTTCCGTCCATCCATCCCATGGTTTCCGTCGCCCCTCGCGGCGTAGGTATCCACACATCGGGGTTCGCTGATTACGCCAGGTCACCTGCAGGTGATTTAGGCGCACTCGATGGAGCGAAGGCCATGGCGATGACAATTATCGATCTCTGGACCTCACCGAATGCGCTTCAGGATGTCACTGAGGCCTTCGTATCGGGTACACGATGATCTGGCCGATTCCAGCCATCCGCGGTTCTTGGCAATTGACCTCGTACGCTCGCCGGCCGTGAGTGTTTACGTAGCAGAGGAGTTCAGTCCAGAAGAAGCCGACGTGCTTCGTCGGTACTTCACGAACCTCTACGGGCCGGTTTTTGCACTCGTAAATCTTCCCGAAGTCGTTAAGGGCGCATTGTTTGCGCGTTATTCGCGGTCACCAAAGAGCCTTCGGCGTCTTTTTCTCGACGAATTTGTTGGCGAACTCGATATCAGTGGCGATGATTCGATCGATGCCACCATTGGACTGCGTCGAGCTGAAGAGCTCTACGACAAGGTGTTCTTTGAGTACGGCGACGATTCGGTCGCCCAACTCGGTGGTGTCCACTTGGCCTGCGAACAGGCTTCGAATCTGCTGACAAAGATTCTCGAATGGGGCCGGCTGATGGCCTACCTCGAGCAGTCAACCCGCTATATCTCTTACGACGCTCGCATCGGGGGTCGCTATCGTTTCTACCGGCCTCCTGAAGTACTGCAGTCAAGTCTCGGAACTCGCTACGTCGGTGATATGGATCGATTATTCGACACGTATGCCGAATTGTTGCCGATCGTGGTTGATGACATCAAAGAACGCATCCCCAAAAAAGAGGGAGATAGTGACTTCGTCTACCGTCAGGCCATTCGGGCAAAAGCTTTTGATTCCCTTCGCGGCCTCCTTCCGGCCTCCTCGCTTTCGAACGTAGGCATCTACGGCACCGGTCAAGGTTACGAAATGCTCCTGCTACGCATGCGGGCCCACCCCTTGCCAGAAGCTCGAACCTACGCTGACCTCATGCTCACCGAGTTGCGTAAAGTCGTCCCTTCCTTCTTAAAACGAGTCGATCTCGACGACAGGGGAGTGGTGTGGAGCGACTACATGAGCTCCAGCCGATCAGCGATGGAGGACATCGCAGGTCGTCTCTTTACCGGGACTGACACCATCGAGCCTGCTCCAGTAGTCGAACTCATCGATTTCGATCCCGATGCCGAAATAAAGCTTGTAACCGCTGCTTTGTACCCGCACCTTGCTCTGCCCGAGCGCCAGATCGAAGAACGAGTCCGGGCGATGAGCGTCGAAGAGCGCATAGGCGTTCTCAATGCCTACGAAGGCAGTCGAGAGAATCGGCGTCATAAACCGGGCCGGGCCCTTGAACGTCCCTCCTACCGATTCGATGTACTCGCTGACTACGGAGCCTTTCGAGACCTTCAGCGTCATCGAATGCTCACCATTGACTGGCAGAAACTCACTCCGCTCCACGGCTACACCCGTCCTGCCGCTGTCGACGATGCCGGAGTAGGGGCTAACTTCGACGAGGCCATGCAGCGGTCGGCCTCGCTTTTTGAGGCCTTAGAGGAGCGGTTCCCCTCTGAATCCTCCTATGCCGTTGCACTGGCCTACAAAGTCCGGTTCACGATGGAAATGAACGCCCGAGAGGCGATGCATCTCATCGAGTTGCGGACTATTCCTCAGGGCCATCCGGCGTACCGGATTGTGGGCCAAGAGATGCACCGGCTCATTGCCGAACAAGCGGGCCACCATGCGATAGCCCAGATGATGCGATTCGTGGATCACAGCGCTGAACCAGAACTTGAGCGGCTTCAGGCCGAGCGAAGGGCAGAGAGTCGCCGATCAAAGTCCTGAGCCCGAGTGTCGTTTGTCACCTTTGCGACAGACTTGCCCGATTGTCACCAACTGCACCCCTGAACGTGCCTATCATCCGCGGCACGATTTACTTCTGCCATCGGGTTTCGGTGGCTCTAACCCGAGGACCTCATGGCTGAAGAACCAACCGACGAAGAATTCGACGAGGAAGAACTCGACGTCGATCTCGAAGGAGAGGATATTGAGGGGGAGGGTGACGATCTTGGCGAAGCGTTGGCCGAAGAGGTTGCGTTAGAAGGTGACCTCGACGAGGACGAAGCAGCCGCTGACGCAGCGCTTGCGGCGCGACCGAAACGTGAAGACGAGGAAGAAGAAGAAGAGGACCTCAATCCAGACGATGTCGAGGCCGACCTCGATGCCATTCTCAAGGATCGAATTGCGGCCGCCGACGATGACGATGAAGAGGACGAGGAGGATGTCGTTCCGGAGCCGCGAGCGCCTGCAGATATCGCCGAGGGTGTGACTCCAAGGAAGTCAAACGAATTCATGTGCACCGGTTGTTTTCTTTTGGTGAACCGGGGGCAATTCGGTATGCCTGGTTCTTTGCATTGCCCCGTCGGCGAGACCGCATGTGCCGCAGTTACCTATATCGAATCTGGTGCTTTGGATCGTCAGGTGAAGGCGGCCGCGAAGAAGGTCCCGGTAAAGGCTTCAAGCAAATCGGTTTCGAAGTCACCGGCAAAAACCGCAACAAAAAAGCCACCCGTAACCAAAGCTTCAGCGATCAAGGTGTCCGCGATTAAACCTCCCGCCAAAAAGGCTGCAGCTACGAAACCTGCAGCAAAAAAATCGCCAGTAAAAAAATCGGCGATTAAGAAGACAACGGTGAAGAAGACAACGGTGAAAAAAGCGCCAGCTAAGAAAGCGAAGCGCTGAGATGGGTACCTCGAAGGTCGAGTCTTCCGGGGACCCAGTCGGGCAGTTGCTCGACTTATTTCTCTATGCGCCCATAGGACTCATCGCCCGAAGTGCAGATGCCCTACCGGAAATCATCGCTTTGGGACGAACCCGGTCGAGCAACGCGCGTGTCGTCGGACAGTTCGCGCTGGGTGCCACAAATGCCAAGGCTCGGGAAGCAGTCGCCGATGCGGAAGCCCATCTCTCTGCTTTCTTCCGTATCGTGGCCGACTCGGCTTCGCCGTCTAAGAACGCTCGGCCAACAAGCGCGGCAAATCAAAAAGGTTCCACAGAAGCAAGTCCCGCACCAAAGAAGCCGAGCCCCAGCAAACCAAGCCCAAAAAAGCCGAAGAAATCTGTTGCGACAGTTCAAAATGCAATAAGCGGATATGACGATATGACCGCAGCTGAAATCCTTCCGAGACTTGGCCTTCTGTCTGCAAAACAACTTGCTGTTGTAGAGACCTACGAACAATCACAGCGGGCCCGCAAAACAATTCTGAATCGAATTCGACAACTGAAGGCTTGAGATGTCATCGACTGTTCGGCCTGCGGACCTGTCTGAATGCGAAGATCTCGCCGTTCTTATGGACGAAGCGCTGCACGAGCTCGCTTCTCAGCGTGGGGGAGCGGCCTTGCTTCATTCCGAGGACCGCGCATCGTCAAGTATCAAAACATTCGAAAACGCGTTGCTCGATGCTTCGACCATGGTTTGGAGTGGCTACTGGTTTGAAGCATTAGCCGGCTATGCAATCGCATCGGCATCACTCGACAAGCGCCCAATCGTGTCACTCTCCGACATCTACACAACTCCCGAAGCTCGAAAAGTTGGCGTAGGAGAAGCGCTCCTCGAAGCGGCGATCAGTTGGGCAGAATCACTTGATGCTGAGGCGATCGACGCGCATGCGCTTCCCGGAGCCCGAGACTCTAAGAACCTCTTTGAGCGTTTCGGCCTGACTGCTCGGTTAATTGTTGTCCGACGTGACCTACGTTGATCACCAGATTGGACTAGTCAGCGACCCTTCCATTGGGGAGCTCGCTTTTCGATAAAGGCGTTGAGACCTTCTGCAGTGTCCTCAGATGAGAGTACGCGGCCAAAGGCGGCGCCGGTCTTGGCATTTAATGTCGCTTCATCTTCCCAGTCGGCCGCGAGAACGAGCGCACGACTCTCCCAGACAGCAAGAGGAGCGTTTGCAGCGATTGCATTGGCAAGTTCCAGTGCACCCTCGAGGGCTTTACCGGGTTCGGTTATCCGGTTCACTACTCCGAGTTGGTAGGCGCGTTCGGCAGTAAGGGGTTCACCCGTCAGTGCAACTTCGAGAGCCACGTTCTTACCGATGAGCTTTGGCAGGCGATACAGGCCGCCGGCAGCAGCTACGAGGTTGCGTTTCACCTCAGCGAGTCCGAATGCCGCGTTGGTTGATGCCACGATCATGTCGGCCGCGAGTGCGATTTCGCAACCACCGGCAGTCGCTAAACCATCGACAGCAGCGATGATTGGTTTCGTACGTGGAAACGTGGTGAAGCCACCGAAGCCACCCTTCTTGGTTGCCAGTTCGCCCGCTCGACCAGCACTGATCATCTTGAGGTCAGCCCCGGCGCAAAACACGGTCCCGGTTGCAGCGAGAACCCCCACCCAAATATCGGGGTCTGCTTCCATGCGTTCTAAATGCTCATCCATCGAAGTAGCGACAACGTCGTTGATTGCGTTTCGTGCCTCGGGACGGTTAAGGGTGAGTACTGCAACATGTCCATGAATTTCGAATTCGACCATGGATCCATAGTAGCGAGCACCTCCCCAAGGATCGCATTTGGAAATCTTCGAAAGTACGGTCAGAAGAGGCCCATCTCGGCACTATCGACGACTACGTCCTCGCTCAACTACTTCAGTACTTGATTTGTTAAGGCGCTTCACTACTCAGAAGTTTCACTCTCGACAACAACGGCCTCTTGATCAGACTGGGATAATTCTTTGACCGTTTCAGTTGCTTCGATGGGCTCACTCGTCGCCTCGAGGACGACATCGGCGTCACTTTGTACCGAGGTCTCGGTGGCGTCAGCCGACGAGACATCGGGAGCGGCAGGAGCGATGGCAGGTTTTGGGGGGCGAGGCTTCGATGCTGCCTTGCGCTTTGTGGGAGCCGTCGCTTCGATTCCGAAGACTGCGGCAACCTGCGGGAGTCGAGCTGCAACTTTTTTCACCGCAGCGATCAGTTCCACGGATGGCTCTACAGGAATCCCATTTGGCACTACCTGAGTTCGCACTGGTGAAAACGCAAGTGCGTCAAGAACAGTGGCGTAGCGATCCTGACTTGTCTCGGCGGTGAGCGATCCCGCTGCGGCCTCGGTAAGTTTCGCTGCCAATTCAGCCGGGAGGGGAGCACCTGCCTTTGGGGGACGGGAGCTCACCCGAAGAGCGCGTACGGCCCGCCCACCGGTAAGAAGTTCAGCAATTTCTGCGAGCCAGGCGGCTTGCTCCGACTCAACCCGTTGTGAAAGTCCAGCCTTAAGTTGTTCGGCGAGTGCTCGCGATTGGTCGTCGCGAGCGCCGGCATCGGAAGCGACAATGACAGAACGAAGATCGCGAAGATCTAGTTCGGCAAGATCGGCCAAGGCTGCCTCCGCTTTGTCGAGCCACTCGGCGGATCGTAACGAAGGCATAATCTGCTCTGCGAGTTGCAAGAGCGGCGCCGGACTGATCTCTGGTTTACCCTCGGCCTTGTTCGTTTCATTCTGTTTTTCAACTGCGAGTCGAACGGCGGGGATGCCACCGCGAAGCACCTGCTCGGCGATGGGCTTTTGCTCTGCCGGTAGTGCTGCCAGCGCAGCATTGCGATGGGTGCGGCCTGCACGCAGACGCTTTGCTTTCGGTTTAGGTTCTGGGGCGGGAGAAGTCGGTCGAGTGCTGTTTGACCGATTGCTACTTTTGCGCCGGGCGTCTTGTGACCCTTCGCCCCTGCCTTCGCCTTCCGGCCGCGGAGCACGATCGCGTGAGGGTCGCGAGTCACGACGATCGCCGTCACCCTCACGACGAGGCTTGCGATCACGCGAGCCACCACGATCGCCACGGCCTTTGGGTGCCAACTTCGTTGTCACAAGCGGTTCATCATCGCGACGAGGAGTGCCCACGATCTCAATGCGCTCGGGTTCTTTGCGGGCCCCTTTGGGCGGAAGCACTGCGGTGATGTCGATGCCATCCATCATGAAATCGGCTTCAGCACGCACAATGTCGCCGACCTTCGCCCCTGAGAAAAGGAGCGAACCTTTTAGTTCACCCTTCGGCAACTTGGCACCAGCGGCACGCCAAGTCCAGGTTCCATCTTCGCGAGTGCTTGTAAGTTCAACTTCGATGCGGCTTGACATAGAGCGGTCAGGATAACGCTGAGCGAGAGTCGCTAGCCAACGAGCGTTCTTCTCCATCCGGTTTGCTACGTTCCACCGATGAGTGAAGAGAAGGTTGAGTACGGCCAACGTCCAATGGAAGCCCCACCCGGAGCGACCCAAATCCTGCTGATTCGCCACGGCCAATCCGCCGCATTCGTCGAGGGCGAGCCCTTCCCCCTAGTGGAGGGCCAGGGAGATCCACCCCTTACTGCTCATGGTCACTGGCAGGCGGCTCAGGTCGGAGAGCGCCTGCGCCACGTTGATCTCGCCGCGGTGTACGTGACGACATTGCAGCGCACTTCCCAAACTGCGGCGCCTCTCATTGGTCATCTCGGCCTCGATGCCATGGTCGAGCCCGGCCTGCGTGAAATCCATCTAGGGGAGTGGGAGGGCGGTATTTTCCGTCAAAAGGTGGCCAATCGCGACCCTGTCTTTCTTGAGGTGGAACGCACTCAGGATTGGGCCGCCATCCCCGGGGCCGAATCCTTTGCTGAGTTGCAATCCCGAGTGATCGCGTCAATAGAGCGCATGCACCGAAACCATCCCAATCAAACCGTTGCCGCCGTAAGTCATGGGGGAGCGATCGGGGCCGCCCTTTCCTATGCGACTGGTTCCAAGCCTTTGGCCTTCGCCAGCACCGACAATGGGTCTATCGCCCATCTCGTCGTACTCGACGACCGATGGGTTATTCGTCGCTACAACGACACCGGCCATCTCGGCCCCTTGTTGAGCGTCAAAACTGAGGGGCTGAGCTAACGCTGGGTTCTTCGTGATCGGGGCCCATTCGGTTGCCGATAATCCTCGTTATGTAAGGTCGAGGGTAAGGACGGGCGGAAGGGCGGAAGAATCTTCTTTGGGCCAACCGCCTCAATCCCTAGACGATTGTTGCCATGCGCGGCTCAAGTCTGGCCGCAGCCAATGCCCTTGCGTTCTCGGTGAGCCACGCCAGTGCCTCGGAGATGTCCTTGGCCGTTGACGACACCGCCAGGTCACGTTCCACATCTTCGAGGGCCGCCTGCAGGCAATACAACAACCCTTGGAATTCCTCGATCACCTCTCGATCCACAATGACATCGTTGTCCTCAAGGCCATGGGTTTGGGCCAACTTGCGAGCCATATAGGACTGTTGGCGACATCCGGCGCGACAGAATGTTTTTGGCCGACCTCGACCTTGACGGCCAGCAATCGGTCGGCCGCACCACCGACACCAAACCTGTTTGCTTCTTCCTTCGGTCTGCCCCACCCCTATTTTCGTCACGTGACGATAATAGCGAAGGGGCAGGCTTTACGGCGGGAACCATGAGAACTTCCAGGTTTCGATGGCTTAGCCGGTGAACGTCGGTGGCGTGACCTCGGGAACGATTGGAGGAAGCACGGGGAATGGGAATGCTGTCAGCGTGAGCCCCCACAACCCTTGATAGGTCGCCAGCAAACTCGGAACCCCAGGTTGCCATGCTGCATAGAGCGATCCGGCATCAGCGGCCGGCGATGTGAGCTGCCAAGAGGTAAGAACGGAGTCGGGAGAGACACCGTTTACCGACCACGATCCCCCCGCAGGGGACTGGCCCGCAGCGATCAAGGCTTGCAGCACCAACGCAGTGGAATTGGGGTCGGGGTCTCCCCCGGCAAACCATGGGAAACCCGAAGCCTGTGGACCGGTGGTTGTCTGTGATGAGCGGAGAAAATCCAACCCGGCGGCGAGAGGTCCGGAAGTGCCGAAGTAGGCCAGGGCCTGTAATGCGAAGGCGGTGGAGTTGGTATCGGCACCGGTGTAATTCAAAGCATTTGGTGCCGTGCAGTTATTGAGCACTCCCCCAGTCGCGGTCCGAGATGCCATCCACCCTCCGAGCGAACTCGCCGGATTGGTTCCCCCGAGGCACTGTTGATCAACAATCCATTGCACCGCAGCGACAGGCACAGAGGCGCCAATCGCCTTGAGCGCCATCACAACGAGAGATTGATCCTGCACCGCAGAGTACGGCTCCTCGAAGCCGTAAAACCCTGGCGTGGCGATGCCGTAGAGCGCTTGCACTCTCGCAACCAGATCAATGGCGGGGATGCCGAACGACCGAGGGTCGCCACCGACGGTGTTGACTAACAAAATGAGCGATCCAAGGCGCTCAGGAAGATCACTGCCAGAAGGAGCAACCGTGGCTCCGCTGCCATCATTGGTGATCCACTCCTCAGCATGGAGAGCGATGTAACCCATTGCCCTTGCGAGTGCTGCACGTTGCTGACCAGTAGCAGCAAGGCCCTGGGCGACGTACATCGTCTGTGTTGTCGCAGAGAACGTTTCGCCGGGCACATTCACTGCTCCATCGGTACCAACCTGCGCCGCCAACCAGCCTGCGGTCAACGTTGAAGCAGGAGTCGTGACTGCAAAGGCGGGTGTGTAGGAAATGGTGAAAAGGGAAACGGCAGTGACGAACATTGCAACCGTTCCGCGACGGATGCGAGTCGTGACTCGGTGTTTGCTGGGAACCATGATGTCCTTTCGTTGGACCGCAAGGGCAACGCTGTCGACCCTGGAGGAACACCAAAAGGCGCAAAATCCGGAGCTCGACACCGCATTCCACGACGGTGAGGGTGAGCTGCGTTGAAAAGTTCGGTGATCCGACTCGAAAGTTCGCACAGGGCAAAATCTCACACGGTTGCGGGACAGCGCCGGATTCACACCGGACTTCCCCTCACTTTTCAACTACTCGCAATGCGGTCAGACAAACACCGATAACGAATCATGTCAAGGACCGCATCCGATGGCACTACCCGCTTAGGATTATCTGGTTCCGTGAAAGTGACCCTTTACCGAATGGAGAGCCGCAATGACTGCCAGTCTCGATCCTGAAAATTTCGGGGTTGTTCGTGCCGCCGCGAAACCAATCCCTTACGAAATTCCAGTCTTTGAAACCCTTGAAGAAGAACGTCAGCATCGCAAAGAACGCCTTGCCGCCGCTTTTCGATTGTTCGGTAAAATGGGCTTTGGTGAGGGCGTAGCTGGCCACATCACTGTTCGCGATCCCGAGTTCACCGATTGCTTTTGGCTTAATCCAATCGGTATGGATTTTCGCCTCATTAGCGTTTCTGATCTCATTCTTGTCAACCACGAGGGCGAGATTCTTCACGGCGAGTACGCAATTAACCAAGCGGCGTTCGCTATTCATTCGCAGATCCATGAGGCTCGACCCGATGTGATTGCCGCAGCGCATACCCATTCGATCTATGGGAAAGCATTTTCTTCGCTCGGTCGCCTCCTCGATCCAATTACTCAGGACGCATGTGCGTTCTTCGGCGAGCACGTGTTGTTCGATGACTACACCGGCGTCGTACTCGACACCAGCGAGGGCCGCCGCATCGCCACTGGTCTCGGGATGAAGAAAGCGGCCATTCTGCGCAACCATGGACTGCTCACTGTCGGCCATTCTGTAGATGAAGCTGCGTGGTGGTACATCACAATGGAGCGCAGTTGCCAAGCCCAGTTACTTGCCATGGCTGCTGGGGATCCCATCTCAATAGATGGGGACTGCGCCGCAATGACTCAGGAGCAGATCGGGCACCACTTCGCCGGTTGGTTTTCGTTCCAGCCCCTTTATTCGAGCATCGTGCGCGAACAACCGGACCTTTTCCTGTAGGTTGTAGACAACAACTAGCGCTGATCACCACATGCGGGAGAGATCAATCAGTGCCCCTTGGACTGCGATCCAAAGAGCATTTATTGACGCCGAAGGAGCAACCCCCCGGGAAACTCTCAGGCCCACGTACCGCACGTGCAGGCAACTCTGGAGAGCAGTCGTCACTTCGGTGTCCGACTCACCGAAGGGGAAAGTGACACTCGTCGGGTTCTAGCCCAGTCGGGTGGAGCGAAACTCTCAGGTTCCACGACAGAGCGGGGTCCCGAAGAATGCGCTTACGCGCCATGACCATCGAGGCCGCCATGTCACAGTCCCGTCCACCTCTAGAGCAGTTGATTGCGAACGACCAGTTTGTCGGTCGACACATAGGTCCTTCCGACAGCGAGATTGACAAAATGCTTCGGGTCGTCGGTCAGGATTCGCTCGAAGCATTAATCGACGCTGTCGTGCCGCCATCGATTCGGTCCACTACTCCCCTTGCGGTACCCGAGGCCATCGACGAAGCCACCATGCTTCAGCGTTTGCGCACCATTGCTGATGGCAACCTTGTCCGAACCTCGCTCATCGGTTGCGGTTGGTATGACTGCGTCACGCCCCCAGTCATCCGCCGCAACGTGCTCGAGAATCCAGCGTGGTACACGGCATATACGCCTTACCAGCCAGAAATTTCGCAGGGTCGGCTGGAAGCGATCCTGATGTACCAAACAATGGTCTGCGATCTGACTGGCATGGAAATAGCAAATGCCTCAATGCTCGACGAGTCCACCGCCGCCGCTGAAGCCATGACCCTGCTGTACCGCACGAACGGAAAA
>JBBEAV010000037.1:0-59171 GCA_040882655.1 Acidimicrobiales bacterium | reverse complement strand
GCCGCCGACCGTGCGCTGATCGTTACCGAACCTGGCGCTTGGGCATCTGATGGAGTAGCCAACGTGCAACTCACCATCTCGCGCATTGCCGCTCGGCGTGATGGCCGCCCAGCTGTAGCCGGCATTGCCGTCAACCGTCTTGGCCGCACCCGTGATGCCCATTACTGGCACACGATGTTGCTTGAGCAATACGGAGACCAAGTCTTAGCTCCGGTACATATGCGTGCTGCGGTAGCGGAAGCCTCCGCTCAGTCACTGCCAATCCATGGGCTCGGAAATCGTCAAGGTGCAAATGACGCCGCCTTGGAGTTCGACAATTTGCTTGATTCTGTAGTCCCGGAGATGGCTCGGTCCCTCGCTGCAGATTCGGCGCCTACGGTGGGGACA
Source organism: Acidimicrobiales bacterium (assembly GCA_040882655.1). Lineage (GTDB taxonomy): Bacteria > Actinomycetota > Acidimicrobiia > Acidimicrobiales > Acidimicrobilacustridaceae > Acidimicrobilacustris. The sequence goes on along the minus strand of JBBEAV010000037.1, from coordinate 58,784 downwards.
TCCCATGAGACTTTTGGAGGATCCAATGGCAGCGTATGACCCTCAAAAAACTCGCAATCGCCCTGTACCGATAACCGATCGTCCTGCACCCGTCGATGCGTTTCTCGACGCCATGCCTCCGACCCGACTGCTTCCCGATGGAGTCGACATTGCGGCGGCCACCGAAATTGACCTTCCCTTTGTCGAAACTATGGGCGAGGAAATCCTTATCGATACAACGCCCCGAACTGCTACTGATTCCGCTAACTGGAGCGATACGCCAATTGTTCAAGTTGCCGACAGCGGGCGTTCAAAACTTATGTTCGTTGTGGTTGCCGTAGGAGCAGCGCTCATTGCAGTCTTGGTTCTTCGTCGCAAGCGTCGATAGCACAAGGGCGAATCTCCTAATCGAGAAGACTATGTGCCATGGATTCGACGGCATCATTGTTGATGCCAATGCTACGCATGTAGCCCGACATTGATCCGTATTCTGCGTTGACGTGCACAAGCAGCCGAGTCATTGCCTCGGGCGGCGCTGCGAGGTAGGCGGAAGGCTGATTGTTCATAGCGGTGAGCGCTTCTGGCCGCTCACTTTTCAGACGTTCAATGAGCGCAGTCATGTTGCTGCCAGAGATTGCGTAATCGGCGATGATCACGTGGTCGGCCACGCCGAGAGACGACAAGACCATGGCGGCTAAGACACCGGTGCGGTCCTTGCCGGCGGCGCAATGAAATACCGCCGGAAGATTCTCGGCGTTCGCAAGCGAGTGAAAGGCTGCGGAAAGAGCAGGAGCGCCTATGCCAAGCATGTGTACGTAGAGATCGCTGAGTACGTCGCCCGCATCGGCGTTGGGGTCAAGGTCAAGTGGCTTCCAAACCTCTCCCAACACATCAAGGTGCACGTGGGTCATTCCGCGGTCGGGATCGTGAAGGTGCCCTTCATCGACCTCGGTTGTGGTGCGCAGATCAATGATGGTCTTGAGGCCAATCTCTGCAAGTTGATCAAGTTCATTATCGGGTAAGCGGTGAACGGCGTCGGCTCGAAAGATCGTGCGCCACTTGACTGAACGACCACTTGTTGTTTCATAACCTCCGAGATCACGGAAGTTAAAAGAGCCCGTGAAATTGAGTTGTCGGTCGGGATGGAGGGTTGCTTCTCGGAGATCAGATTCATTCATCGTGGTTCAACACACTGGTTTCAGAACAAGAACGGGGCAGTGCCGAATGCGCTAGTTCAGAGCCGTCAAGCGGAACGAGAATGGAGTGAATCATTGAGTTGTGCTCCAGAAGCCGAAATGGTTCTCTATGTTCGCACGCCGGGTGCACGAAGGCGCTATCTCGTAGTGCTGAGAACAAGGTCAGGTCAAAAAGATCAGGGTTTAGGAACGTTGACAACGAACGTAGCGATATCGCTGACGAGACCGTTGCGGATGAGTTCAAGTGAGGCGCCACGACAATTGGCTCGGGTTAGGGCGAAGGCCTTTGGGTCGAGCCTCTCGGCAAGATCGGCAGCGTGGGCGAGTGCGGTACTGACGACAGCGTCATCGGCCACGATCTGGTCGAGATAGCCGGCAATGACAGCGCCAGCAGGGTCGTAGACGGTTGCATGATTTACCGCAGCGGTAAATGTGGCATTCGAGAGTGAGGTACGAGCGAGCTCAACCGCAAACTTCGGGACAGGCATGCCGATAGCTACCTCGTTCAGACCAATTTTAAAGTTGCCCTCGGCGCCAATGCGCACATCGGCAGCCATCAGAAGGATTGCTCCCATCGCCAACGCATGACCAGTTGAGGCCACGACGACGGGCATGGGAAACTCGTGAATCTCAATGGCGAGGTTGGCGCCGGCTTGCAGGAGGTTGCGGGCAGCCTCGGGGCTTGAGGTCATGACCGAAAGGTCGAACCCGGCAGAGAATCGACCCGGTCGGCCAGCAAGAACCACGGCACTGGCTTCGGACTTTGCCTGTGCAAGCGCCGCGTGGACACCCGCAGCAATGTCGTGGCTGATGGCATTGGCTTTTCCGTCATCAATGGTGATGAGGGCGACAGGCCCAAGTAGTTCGTACGAAACGGCAGAATCGATCATGGATTGAACGCTACCCGTGTTGAGCGACCGACTGCGCTGGGTCAGGACCTAGGAAGGTTCGGTAACGAAGTCGATGAGTTGCTCGACGGCGCCAACAAGTGGGGGTTGGAGATCGGCGTAGGAGCCGACAGAGTTGAGAATCTTTTTCCAAAATAGCCGGGGATCATCGACGCCGAGCGCTGCGCAGATGCCCTCTTTCCATGGTTGGCCTTTTGGAATATCGGGCCACGCGTCGATACCAACGACAGAAGGTTTCACCGCTGCCCAAATGTCGACATATGGGTGGCCAGTGACAAGGACATCGGGATGGTCGATGCCAGCGGCGATTCGTGATTCCTTGGAATCATCGACGAGGTGGTCGAGCAGAACGCCGAGGCGACGACCGCTTCGCGGTCCGAAGGATCGAATGATTTCGTGCAAGTTGTCAGCGCCATCAAGAAGTTCAACAACGACGCCTTCGACGCGAAGATCGTCTCCCCACACCTTTTCGACCAACTCCGCATCGTGCACGCCCTCCACAAGCAGGCGACTTGCGCGTGCGATACGAGCGGGAGCTGAAGGCATCGCAACGGAACCCGAAGCGGTGCGCGTTGCCGCAGCGGTGCTTGACGCCTTAGGGCGCGCCAGTGTGACCTGCCGACCCTTTACATCGAACGCACCATCACGCAGCCGAATCTTGTGATCACGTCCTTGTCGATCGCGAAGGGTGACAAAAGAGGAGTCGCATTCAATGACGACGCCCCAAAGATGTGTGCCGCGGACTTCGATCTCTAGACCAGGAGTTGCCGCAATGATCGCAGGCTTCTGCCGTGATCTAGGCGAATCGCCATCGAGTTCGAGTGGCTCAGAAAGGATGCCTTTTCGATACGGCGTCTCAGCCACGAGTCAATCGCCGCCAACCAGTTCGCGAATTTTTGCTGCAGTCGCAGGGCCGTCATAGGCCAATTCGCCGTCTCGCAAACCAACACAACGGTTAGCGCTAGGAACAAGGTCGAGTTGGTGGGTTGAGCAAATGATCGAAGCGCCTTGAGCAACAACATCCGTCATGATTTCAACGAGAGTTTCTTGACCGGGCGTATCGAGCCCAACGAATGGCTCGTCGACGAGCATGACGGTGAATGGGCGAATGAGCCCAAGTATGAGGCCAGTCTTTTGTTTTAGACCTCGACTAAAGCGAGAAGGAAGATCATCGATGCGGTCGCCGAGCCCAAACATGTCGACGAGGTCATCGGCGTACTCCTGCCAGTCGACTGTTTTGTGAAGCCGGGCGACGTACTCGATGTGCTCTCCCAAACTCAGGTCGTCATAGAGCACTGGGTTGTCGGGGAGATAAGAAAGTGCAGCACGGGCGGGAACGGTGCCGGCAGGGCTTCCGGCAATAAACGCCCATCCGTTTGACGGCTCAAGCATCCCGGCTGCAAGGCCAAGGAAGGTTGACTTTCCAGCACCGTTGGGGCCAACGAGCATTACGAGCTCGCCTTTGTTGATGACAAGGTCAAGTTCGGTCATGAGCCCCATGCCGTCGCCGTAATCCTTCGATAGGTCGAGGGTTTGCAGGGCCGCGTCGGGTTTGAGCCGTGGCTCAGTGGCGGGAGTCGGGGGTTGTTTTGGCATTGCAAATGGTGAGGTCACAGGTGCTTCGGCTTCCGTGTGCGCAGATAGAGGATGGCACCTCCGACAGCAAACAGTGAATACACCGTTGCATTGCCGACTTTGGTGGTGTTTATGGCGGTGGGATCAGACCCGGCGCTGAGTAGTGGCAGGAGAGCGATGATGGTGATCGTGGGAGGGAGGACGAGACGAGCGATCATGACCCAGCCCATGACGTCGGGTCCGAGGCCAGCAAGTCCGGCCATATTTGGGGCGCCTTGAGCGGTGCTGATCATCGCTGAACAGGCAGATGCGAGAGCAACGGGAACAAACATGATGAGCGCGAGTTTCCAGACAACAACGAATGGCACGAGGAGGAGCGCAGACGCAGCTGCGATTATGCAGATAAACGCCATGATCACAAATGCAGCAGCAACGTGTTGTAGGAGCAAAATTCCGGGAGGGTCGGGGAAACTTTCCCACCGTGTTGGATGATCAACTTCTTGTGCTGTTGGTTCCGATGCGTCGTAAGCAACAAGGTAGAGCGCAAGTCCCGCAACAATGATCATGGGGATAGTGCCGCGCCAAAGCGCACCAAGTGAGAGGCCGGCGATGACACCAAACATCGCCATTCGGAGGAGGCGCGGAAGCGGGAAACGCAAATAACTTTGCCAGTCTCGTTTCCAGGTTGGTGGGATAAAACTCTTTTTCTTTGAACGTCCAATGCGAATCCAGGGGCGCAGGCGTGCATTTTCTTGAGAAAGTTGCCGGCGAAGCAACACCACCGTGCGAACATCTTGCAGCGTCACGGCAAAGCGCAACTGAGCAACAAGGCCAGCGCGTCGTAAGGCATGTTCAACCGATAAATCGCCGATCCGGGAGAGTCCGAGCCAGACGACAAGGGCGACAAGGACAATGCTGAGGATTGCAATGGCTCGAAAAGTGATCGGCCAAAACGCAATGTTGGCGAGCAGCGTGAATGGCGAGGTGGTTCGTTTGCCGAGAATGTCGAGAATTGACCACCCGATGAAGGCTGCAGCGAGAAAATTTGCGGGCCACCAACGCAGTCGGCGACCCGATGCAGCAAGGGCTGTTGCCGAGGAGAGTATGGCTGCCAAAGAGAAGGCGGCGGCGCAGCACGCGATTGCAACTGCAGGATTAACAGGGAGGCGATGGGCGGCGACCTCTCCGATGATTGCTCCGATGACCGCTCCCGCAAACGCCATGAATCGGAGTTGTTTGATCGCCGGGCCGCGAACTACCGAAGCCCGAGAAACCGGCGCGTTGAGTTCGTGCATCACAACGGGAGCTTCGAGTACCAGCGGGCCACCGCGACCGCCGGAGCGAAGTCCAACGCCGATCGCAATGGCGAAGCCCAAACCAAGCCACAAGGGGGCTTCACTTGCGAAACGAATGGCTTCTTCATCGGAGAGACGATCATCTGGCAGTTGGCTCACTGCAAACATGACGAAAATAACGGCAGCGAGGCCAACCATGTAGACGCGATAGAGCGCGTCTATCCAGTGAACTTCGGAAAGTCGGTTATGTCGTCGAGCTCGCCGCAGACCCTGCAGCGCCTCGGTTGGGGTCTCGACTTCGGTCACGGTCAGAGAATCTACCGGTGTTGAGCAGGGGCTCAGTTCGCTGCCCGTTCCGCCTCGTCAGAAAGTTCCAGCCATTGCTCTTCGGCGCTCATGAGTTGGGCGAGAACAGCAGTTAAATCGGCGCCCATGCGGGCGAGTTCGACGTGATCGCCCGAAACGGCCAAGTCGGCGACATTTTGTTCTAAGCGGTCTTTTTTCTTAACCAGACGCTTGATTTCTTTTTCAAGGTCTTTGATGAGAAAGCGGAGTGTGCTCGGCGATCTCGTTGTCGGCTTGGCGTCAGCCGGTGATGTGGGAACAACGCTCTTACTCTTTGCTATGGGGCCGGCTGATTTGCTCACGGACTTGCGGGGGTCGGAAATGCGACCGCGAACCATCGAGGAGCGTCGCAGCTCTTCCCAAGCGGCATACCCGCCAGGACGCCGAGACGGTATGGCATGACCATCCATCACGATGACGTCGGTAACGGTTCGTTCGAGGAATGCGCGATCATGGCTAACGACGATGAGGGCTCCGGGCCAATCGTCAAGAAACTCCTCGAGGACGCGCAATGTATCGAGATCGAGATCGTTCGTAGGTTCATCGAGCAGCAAGACGTTCGGTTTTTGGGCAAGGACGAGTAAGAGTTGCAGGCGTCGTCGTTCGCCCCCCGACAGCAATTCGATTGGCGCCCATTGCACGTCGCCATCAAACCAAAACGATTCAAGAAGCGCCGAGTCTTGCCAATCGGGCTCGCGCCGCCCGCCAGTGATTGCCTCGCGTACACGCTGGCGCGGATCGAGTTCGACGCCGATCTGGTCGTAGTAGCCAATATGTGCTGTCGATCCAATGTCGATTGTGCCGCTGGTGGGCTGGCGACGGCCGGCAATGAGATCAAGAAGTGTGGATTTACCGACGCCGTTGGGGCCGACTAATCCGAGACGCTCTCGATTGTCGAGCATCAGTTCGAGATGGCTGAACAGCGGCTCGGCATCCTCGTGGGCAAAAGCAATATCGGTGATTTCGGCGACCTTGTCGCCAAGACGCGGGGTGCCAAACCAGAGATCGGGAATCCCTGAGCGAGCAGCGGGTTCGGCACGAGTTTCTATCAACGTGGTAGCAGCTTCAATACGCGCTTTGGGTTTGGTTGTTCGTGCTGGAGCACCGCGCCGAAGCCATGCAAGTTCTTTGCGAGCGAGGTTCTTTCGGGTTGCTTCTTGATTGACAGCCTGCTCTTCACGCACTGCGCGACCCTCGAGGTATCCCGCATAGCCCCCGTCATGCAGGTAGGACTGGCCGCGGTCGAGTTCGAGAACCCGATTGGTCACTCGGTCGAGTACGTGGCGATCGTGGGTGACGAGAACCAATCCGCCGCGATAACTATCGAGGCGATCCTCAAGCCACGCAATGGAGTCAATGTCGAGATGGTTGGTGGGTTCATCGAGGACGAGTAGGTCGCTTGGAGTCACAAGAGCGCGAGCAAGCGCAACTCGTTTGGCCTGACCTCCGGAGAGGCGGTCAGTATCGACCTCAGCAAGTGATGCCATGCCGAGATGGTCAAGAACGGCAGCCGCCTCCCAGTCCATTTCGGAAACTGCTTCGACCGCAGCAAGCACTGAGCCTCTCGGGAGCACTGGTCGCTGGGGCAGTGTGGCGATGCGCACGCTGCGACCGCGCCGCACAGCACCGGATTCTGGTTCAATCTCGCCAGTAAGGACAGAAAGTAGCGTTGATTTGCCGGTGCCATTGAGCCCGACAATGCCCAATCGATCACCAGTGGAGAGTGTCAACGACACCTCGGAAAACAATGGTCGCCCCGGGCGGGTCATCGTTACTCGGTCAAGGTCAACGCAGATCATTCCGCTAAGGCTAGGGCTCTAACAGGAGCAGCGATTTCTTTGTCGCTGGTCATGATCATGCGAGTAGCGTTTCCTTCAGTCCGTCGGGGGGATGGATCAACCACACCATGTCTGATTCCTCTTCGATCACTTCTGCTCCTTTGGAGTCGTTACGCAACAGGGTTGCGGCAAAGTTACGCAGTCGCTGGTTGACATCACCTGAGGCTCAGCGACCTTGGGCGGAGAAGTGGTGGTCACCGTTGTTGATCTTCGGATCGATTGGTGTGCTCGTCTGGATTGCGATTTGGTACGGAAATAATCACCTCATGCACGACGCGTTTTTTCCGGTGCGAAACAGCATCGGTGAAACTTGGTTCGGGGGCTTCGCCCGTTGGGATGCCGAGTGGTATCGAACTATTGCTCGCGAGGGTTATGTCTATTACCCAGATGTGCAATCTTCGATTGCGTTTTGGCCGACCTACCCGGTGGTCATCCGACTCTTCAGTTGGGCATTTCCAAGTATTTTCATCACTGGCACAGTTATTACGGTTTTTGCCGGCGCAACAGCTGTGGTGCTACTTCGCAAGTGGGCGAAGGTTTTTGTATCGACTGAAGTAGCAATCACCTCTGTCGTTCTGCTTTGTGTCTTCCCGTACAGCTGGTACCTGTACGGCGTGGTGTACTCCGATGCACTTTTCGTTGCCACTGCCATTGGCGCGTTCTATCTGGTGGAGCGCGACAAGTACTTTTGGGCAGGCATCGTGGGTATTGCAGCAACGGCCGGTCGTCCGGCTGGACTCGTCGTGGCGATTGCCTTGGTCCTTCGTGTGATCGAACGCCGTAATCAAGCTCAGGGGGCACTTGGCCTTCGTGAACTTTTTTCCCCTCGAAGTCTGACGAGGGCCGACACACCAATTTTTTTCTCGCTAGCAGGCGTTGGGGCCTGGTGTATTTTTCTTTGGGTCAGGTTTGGTGACCCATTTTTATTTGCAACTATCCAGGAAAGTACGGGTTGGGATCAGGGGGCTGGGCTCTCGACGTGGTTGAAGTTCCGCCTGATCGAAGAACTCCAGCGTCACCCGTTTGCGTGGTCAACCGTTGGCCTCGTAGCCCATGGGCTCGTTGTTCTCGGAGCACTTTTGCTGCTTCCGAGAGTTCAACGAAGATTCGGCTGGGCGTACGCGGCCTACACGCTTGGATTGGTCTCGTTGCCCTTGTTGGGATCAAAAGACTTCTTCGGCGCCGGCCGCTATCTACTCCCAGCCTTTCCATGCATTGTGATTGCCGCGGAATTGCTTGTCGCCCGGCCCAAACTTCGGCTGGCGGTTCTTCCCCTTTCACTCGTGGCGATGCTGGCGATGGCGGTGGCTTTCGGTCGCGGTTCTTATATCTCCTAGAGCTGTATCTCGTGATCTCGTTCGCTTGGTGCGACAAGACACCGAAGTTCCATTCCTCATAATCGAGGCGAAGGCGATTGCGGCCGGTAACGTCTCATCCGCCGGAACAACCTGGCAGTTCTCCCGCTGAGGTTCTGATGTCTGATTCTCCTTCCACCGCAACAACTGAAGACTTCGTGCTTACGGTGGCGCCCGAGGCTTTGGCCTCAATCCTCGAAATTCGTGACACAGAGGAAGACCCGGGAGCGGTGTGTTTACGCGTTGAGATCACGGGGGTGAAGGGTGTCGAATATGACTACGACCTCGGATGGTCAACGATTTCTGAGCTTGATCCCGAAGATGATCTCTCGGTGCAGAGTGGACTCAGCGTGGTTGTGGCGGCGGCCAGCGTGGAAAAGATGCATGGTGCCGTGCTTGATCTGCCGCGAGCAGCCGGGCAGGGGGGCTTTGTCATCAAGAACCCAAACCGACCCGCTCCTGTGAACCCACTTGAAGGCCGTGACATCGAATTGACTGGGGATATTCCCGACAAAGTGACGCAATTGCTCGAGGAAGTCATTAATCCAGGGTTGGCCCAACACGGTGGATTCGCAGCGCTCGTTGGGGTTGACGACACCACGGTATTTCTTACGATGGGGGGAGGCTGTCAGGGGTGTGCCATGAGTGCAGCAACTCTGCGAGACGGTATTTCGAGTTCGATCCAAGAGTCGATACCCGAGGTCACCGAGGTAATCGACGTCACTGATCACACTGCCGGCGATAACCCCTTTTATACCTGAGCAAGTTGACCGATCGTGGGCGTTAGGAACCGATCGAAAAACTGGGCAAAGAAGTTGCTCAGCAGCGTTAAGTACCTCTAGGGTCAGGCTTCCGGTTGGGGGCCTTCGGATTGCAAACGGGAGTGCGCAGAGCGCTACCGCAGATCGCAAACCGGAGCACCGGCTCGCAAGATCAAAGTGACAAGACCTGAAAAGCAGGAAAGGAAGAAGATGGCTGACACTGTTCAAGAGTTTCCGTCCAACCTGACGTTCCCGTTCTCACGGACGTTGGGTTCAACACTCAGCACGTTTTGTTCGGCGCTGGCGCAAGGCCAGATCATTGGTGTTCGTACCGGTGGTCGTGTGATTGCTCCACCGCTTGAGTACGACCCGGAGACCTCAGCCGATGCTGGGACTGATTGGGTGTGCGTTGGCCCCAAAGGCACGGTGTCTTCATGGACTTGGGTTCCTGAACCCACGAACCTTCATCCCCTTAAACATGCTTTCGGATTTGCTTTCATCACGCTTGATGGCGCCGATACTCCGATGATCCACGTCGTAGACACCGGGTCAGAGAGCGCAATGGCGAACGGGATGCGGGTAGAGGCCAGGTTTAAGGCTCCAGATGAGCGTAAGGGCCGCATTGACGACATCATCGCTTTTATTCCCGCTGCCGATCCTTCGTTCAGCGAGGGCGCTGGCGAGCCATTCCAAGCTCCGGCCGAAAATGACATCACCGAGATGGATGCGTATTGCGATCTTCGATTCGTAGATAATGCTTCGCCCACCACCATTATGTGGGCGAACGCGCTCATGGAGGGCCGCATTATTGGGCAGAAATGTCATCTTTGTGCTCGCTCGATTGTCGGACCCCGCGGCATCTGTCCACATTGTGGCGTTGAAATGGATGAATCCAACTTGATCGAGGTGCCTGATCATGGGGTGGTGTCGAATTTTACAGTCGTGACGCCAACGCCCTATCCGGGTCAAACCGAAACTGAACCATTTGCCCGATGCTCTATTCTTCTTGCGGGAGCGGAAGCGGTTATTGCTCAACAAGAAATTCTGGATGTTGCGGTTACCGATCTTCGAGTAGGGATGCACGTCAAGTGCGTCTGGGCTCCCGTTGAAGAGCGTTCCGTTGCTGATATCGACAACCGGAGTCGAGGGAGCGGCGGCTCGGCGATTCGTGGTTGGCGTCCAACAGGCGAGCCGGATGAATCGGCTGAGCTCTTCCTAGATCGGATGATGTGATGGCTCCTTCAGAAAATGACATTGCAATTGTCGGGTTTGCGCAGACCGCGCCGACTCGGAGGACGAACCTCACCGAAGCTGATCTTGTGCTTCATGCAATTCGAGAAGTCAAAGATCAGGTTGGTATTGATAAATCTGAAATCGGGTTCACCGTCTCCGGATCTTGCGATTACCTCTCAGGGCAGGGGTTCTCGTTTGTTCAGAACACAGATGCCTACGGCATGGTTCCAGCCATTAACGAGTCTCATGTTGAGATGGATGGCGCATGGGCGATGTACGAAGCCTTTGTCCGCCTTCTCCAAGGGGATATAGATGTGGCGATGGCTGTTGGTGTGGGGAAGAACTCCAACTCCGATCCTTCGACTCTCTTCACTGTTGAATTTGATCCCTACTACCTGACTCCTCTGGGGACCGACACGTGGTCTCTTGCTGCTTTGCAGGCTCGTGCATTGCTTGACTCTGGCAAAGCCACCGAGCGAGATTTTGCCGATTTGGTTGTTCGAAATCGGGGGAGTGCGAAGAGCAATCCATTCGCTCAGGTAAAGGGTGATTTTTCTGCCGATGAATTACTTTCGGCCGATTATGTGCGTAACCCTCTGCGTCGGCACGATCTTCCGCCGACCACGGATCAAGCAGCTGCGGTCATCTTGGCCCGAGGCAAACGCGCGTATGACTTCTGCGAGCGTCCGGCCTGGATTACCGGCATCGACCACCGCATCGAAGCGCATCTTCCGACCGTTCGTAAGGACATCACCACGTCAGTGTCCACTCGCCTGGCGGCGCAGGGCGCAGGAGTGGCAAAGGCTCCGATCGAGGTTGCCGAATTGCATGCGCCGTTTAGTTTCCAAGAAATAATCCTGCGCGAATCTCTCGGTCTCGACGCCGCCACAGAAGTCAATCCTTCGGGTGGGGCACTTGCTGCTCACTCGGTGATGGCTGTTGGTCTTATCCGCGTCGGTGAGGCTGCAAATCAAATCATTAAGAATGGGAAAAACCGCACACTGGCCCACGCCACATCGGGTCCCTGTCTCCAACAGAATTTCGTCTGCGTCATGGAAGGTGATCAATGAGCCATCAGCCGGTAGCAATCGTTGGTATTGGCCAAACTCATCACAAGCGCAAGCGCGCCGATGTGTCAATTGCAGGTCTTGTCCGAGAAGCAGCACAACGTGCACTCGAAGACGCAAACATGGATTGGGCAGATATCGATGCCGTAGTCCTGGGTAAGGCGCCTGACTTTTTCGAGGGTGTTATGAAGCCAGAGATGTATCTGGCTGATGCTCTTGGCGCCGTGAACAAGCCGATGTTCCGAGTTCATACCGCTGGTTCCGTGGGAGGCTCAACGGGCATCGTTGGTTCTCATCTCGTTTCCAGTGGAAGGCATAAGCGAGTGCTTACCGTTGCTTTCGAAAAGCAGTCTGAGGGCAACGCGCAGTTCGCTCTCGGCGGCGGCAAGGGTGCATCAATCGGCGCCGGAGGGGCATTTGCGCCCTTCATTCGCTCCTATATCCAGCGGTCTGGTGCACCAGAAGACATTGGCTGGATGGTGGCGGTGAAGGATCGTCTCAACGGAGCGAAGAATCCCTTTGCCCATCTCAAGTTGGCTGACATCACGATCGACAAGGTCCGTGAGTCTCCAATGATGTGGGACCCGTTGCGCTTCCTTGAGTCATGTCCATCATCTGACGGCGCCTGTGCCGTGGTGTTCACCGACGAGGATGGGGGCAAGGCCGCATCGAAGCCTCCAGCGTGGGTGCTAGCGACTGCAATGAAGTCAGAGCCAGGCTGGTATTCGGGACGCGATCCGGTGAGCCCGCTAGCAGCCCATGCCTGCTCACAAGAGATCTACGACGCGGTTGGAATCACCAATCCCCGTGAGCAGATTGATTGCGCCGAACTTTATGTGCCCTTCTCATGGTACGAGCCCATGTGGCTTGAAGCCCACGAGATCGCGGCAAAAGGAGAGGGCTGGAAGATGACCCAATCAGGGGCCACCGCTCTCGATGGAGATTTCCCCGTGAATATGTCCGGTGGCGTGCTGTCCTCAAACCCGATCGGGGCTTCTGGCCTCCTTCGATTCGCAGAAGCAGCGTTGCAAGTGCGTGGACTCGCTGGAGATCATCAGGTCGGCGGTGCCAAGTTGGCTCTCGCTCAGGCCTACGGAGCGAATGCGCAGTTCTTTGCGATGTGGGCAGTTGGTTCCTCGCTCGACCCGTTGGGCTGAGTCGATGTCATGACGTGTTTCGGAGGCGACCCTCTCGGGGGTCGCCTCCGGCGCGTACGAGTGGTTGAGAGGTAAGAGCGATGTCGAAAGCGTTGGTACTCGGTGGCGGGGGTGTGGCCGGAATCGCGTGGGAACTTGGTGTTCTCGATTCGCTCGCAATCGGCGGCTTTGAACTTCGCACTGCTGACCGCATCGTTGGCACCTCGGCCGGGTCGGCAGTTGGTGCGCAACTTCGCTCAGGTGAATCGCTTACGTCACTCTGTGCGCGTCAACTTGTGGCGATTGAAGAAAGTGCTGAGCTTGATGTCGAAAGTAGTCTCGACTCGCTCGTCGAGCAGTTCGCAGCCTGTTTTGAGGGGTCTCCTAGCGAGGTTGAGGTGCGCCAACGGCTTGGAGCAGTCGCCCTTGGTGCGCCGACGGTCAAGGAGGCCGATCGAATCGCCGTTATCGAATCCCGTCTTTGTTCGTTTGATTGGTCGGAAAGCGAATTACTCATTACTGCCGTGGACGCATTCACGGGTGAGTTCAAAGTTTTTGACCGAAACTCTGGTGTACCACTCGTTCACGCTGTAGCGGCAAGTTGCGCCGTGCCAGGAGTATGGCCGCCGGTGACAATCGATGGGACGCGCTACATCGACGGAGGGGTTCGAAGCGGATCGAATGCAGATCTCGCCGAGGACTGTGATGTGGTCGTGATAATTGCGCCATTCGCAGGCGGCTTTGGTCCAACGGTGGCGACTCAAGCAGAAACACTGCGCGCAAACGGAGTGGTTGTCGAAGTCATCGCCGCCGACGAGCAGTCAACACAGGCATTCGGCCCCAATGTGCTTGATCCTGCAACCAGAGCACCATCACTGCGCGAAGGTCGACGTCAGGGCGAAGACGAAATCGGGCGAATTGCGAGGGTGTGGCGATGAGCCGAAACCAATCTTCTGATGCAAACGAGTTGCTTCGCCGCCTCCGGGGCGAGATGGGTTCGCTCCGAAGGATCACCGGCAGCCAACGGCTCGATCGATTGATTGCGGTTCGATCGGGAGTCGCTATCGGTAATGCGGCGGTCGCAGTGCTGGGCAAAGTGATCGATGATGGTCCAATGCGCATGAGCGACCTAGCCGATGCAGTACGAACGCATCCGGCAGCACTGACTCGCCAAGTTCAAGCGCTTGAGGCAGAGGGATATGTCGAACGTTCGACTGATCCTCAAGATGGTCGAGCGTCGGTAGTTTCCGTTACTGCAGCCGGCCGTAATGCCCATCGCCGCATCGAAGCAGCCAACGATGAATTAATGGCAGAACAACTCGATAGTTGGTCTCCTGAAGAACTGAAATTACTCGTGGAGCAACTTGATCGGTTGGTCAGCGACCTCAGAGCGGTTCCAGCGTCGCGGCGGCAAAAGAATACGAGCGATCGCTAATGGAGCGCGTTCGGGCTGATACCGAAACGGCTGCTAACTATCGGGCAAACGGTTGGTGGGGAGACGATACCGTCGGGTCATTCGTGGCGTTGTGGCAAGCGGTCAACCCAGAAGGTATCGCTTTTATTAGCGATGGTCGTCGGTACACCTGGTCGGAGTATCACGCTGATGCTGACGCCATCGCCCGAACGTTGCTTGCCGCCGAGCCCCGAAACGGTGAGCACATAGCGGTCATGATGCCCGACGGTCCTGCAGTCCATGCCGTTTTCGTCGGGATCGAACGGGCGGGATGTGTTGCGGTCGGAATCGGAGCCCGAGCCGGCGATCGTGAAGTCGCTCATTTGCTGAATCTGACCGGCGCACGCACGCTCGTTACTGCCCCTGAACATGGTGGTCGCAAGGCGGGCAATGTTCGATCCGATATTGCTGCGATCGGGGCAACTGTTGGTCGACACGTTTTGGTGGGGAACGATGCTGTCGTTGTTGACGCAGATTTACCCCAGGGCATTGAGGTTGATCATGATTGTCCATTGCGGCCGGTGCATCCCGATGATTTATTTCTTCTCAATTCCACCTCGGGGACGACAGGGCTTCCTAAGTGCGTGATGCATACGCAAAACCGATGGTTCTATTTTCACAAATTGGCATCTGCCGCCGGAAATTTCAAAGACGATGAAGTCTTTTTTGGGGGGTTGCCGGCGCCATTTGGTTTCGGATTGTGGACCGCTCATTTTACGCCAACTGCATTGGGCGCCCCCACGGTCCTGATGGATCGATTCGATCCTCACGAGGCGCTTGATCTGATTGAGCGAGAGCAGGTCACTGTGTTGTGCTGTGTCAGCACACAATTCATCATGTTGCTCAACGCTCAGACCGAGAGAACGCGAAACCTTTCGTCGGTCCGTTCGATGTTTACCGGTGGAGAAGCAGTGCCGTATGAGCGAGCTGCGGAGTTTGAGGAAGCGACAGGCGCAAAAGTGCTGCAGTTCTACGGTTCGAACGAAACCGGAGCGCTCAGTCACACCTCTTTCGCAAGCGATCGAGAAAGTCGATTGCGAACAGCCGGTCAAGTGATCCCTGAGATGAACGTGCGACTACTCGACCCAGAGACGCACAGCGATGTACCGATCGGTGTTCTTGAAGGCCAACCGGCATGCAAAGGTCCGGCTATGGCATTGGGGTACTGGGGAGATGCCGATGCGAACTCAGCCCTGTTCACCGATGACGGTTGGATGCTCATGGGCGATATCGTCCGCATCGAGGACGGTGTCCTTTCGGTGATTGGCCGAACCTCCGATTTCATCATTCGTGGGGGCAAAAACATCAGTGCCCCGGCGGTGGAGTCAGAGATTGCAACCCACCCGTCGATCGCAATGGCTGCGGTAGTTGCTTTTCCCGATCCCGTATTCGGTGAGCGAGTGTGTGCCTATGTTGAACTCCGACCGGGTATGGGCCTGACTCTTGATGAACTCGTCAATCATCTACGTGATCGGTCCGTCTCACGCGAATGGTGGCCCGAACACTTGGTAATCGTCGAGGAGCTGCCGCGTTCTTCTGGTGGCAAAGTAGCGAAGGGCGACCTAAAAATTGACGCAGCAAAACGTTCCGCAGAACTACATCAGTTCTGAATCATCTAACGAGCCGTCCAGCCGCCATCGACCATCACAATGGAACCAGTCATGAAACTTCCGGCATCAGATGACAACAACAAAACGGCCCCGTCGATCTCATCAATGGTACCTAGGCGCATCATCGGCGTATTTGATGTGATGAATGAAGTTCCATTTTCGGTGGATGTGAGGTCGTTCGTCATCTCGGTAACAAACCATCCCGGACAGATTGCGTTGACCCTTACGCCCTTACGCGCCCACTGCAAACTCATTTCGCGTGTGAGATTGACAAGCCCGCCTTTGGCTGCGGAATAGCCCGAATCTTTTGCGGGCGTGGCGCCAACTACGCCAAGGATGGAGGCGATATTCACTACTGACCCAGTATTGCGTTCCACCATCGAGACGCCGACAAGTTTCATAAGGTGCCATGCCGCCACCAGGTTCAACTCAATCATGTGCAAAAAATCCTCGAGGGATTCATTTTCGATCGAAGTGGCGTTCACACCACCGGCATTGTTGATCAGGATGTCGATGGGGCCTAAGAGAGATTCGACGGCACCCACGAGCGATTCTCGATCACTTGCGCTAGTGATATCGGCAGGGAAAACGTTGATCAAGGACGACTCAGCAGCAAGGGAGTTGAGTCGATCGGTGCGCCGGGCGGTAATGGCCACGGTGGCGCCGGCGGCGGCAAGCACCCGGGCGATACGTTGCCCGAGACCAGAAGATGCGCCAGTAACGAGAGCCACTCGGCCGGACAGGTTGAACAACTCAGCAGGCGTTCTGATCGGTTCAGTCATTTTGATCCAGAGGGGCAAGGCCGATGGGAATGGTTACTTCACTGCGGTAACAGCGTCACCCGAGCGCATCATCGAAAGCGCAGATGCAGTAATGCCGGCAGCATCGAGTCCGAGGTCGGCGAGTATGGCATTGGGCTTGCCATGAGCGATGTACTGCGAAGGAATACCTAGAACCCGAACTCGGGGCTCTGGTCCACCGATAGTGCGTTCGCTAACGAGATCAGCAAACGACATTCCAACCCCGCCTTCGCGCAATCCATCTTCTACGGTAATCACGTAGGGGTGCTTGGCGGCATCGTCGATCATCAGAGGGTCGAGCGGTTTAACGACTCGCGCATCCCAAACAGAGACGGAAATTCCACTTGTTTCAAGTTGCTCGGCGGCAGCCTCGGCTGCATCGAGCATCTTGCCGACGCTGATGATGCACAGTTGCGAGCCGGTACGGGTGCGCCGGGCGTTGAGGCCGCAGCCAACTTCCTCGGGCGGTGACTGTCGCGCTGCAGTTTTGGCCCATCGAAGAGCCACCGGACCATCAGTTATTTCCAGAGCATCGTGGAGCATCTGACCAATTTCTTGGTACGAGGAGGGAGCAAACACGGTCATGTTCGGGACTTTGGTGAGAAGCACCATATCGAGAACGCCGTGATGGCTCGGGCCGTCGTCGCCGGTTATACCCGCGCGGTCGAGGCAAAACACCACTGGTTGATCGTGTAATCCGACATCGAGGTTTACCTGATCGAACGCTCTGGTGAGGAATGTTGAGTACACCGCAACGATGGGTCGGAGGCCACCCATGGCCATACCTGCGGCTGCAGTAACCGCATGTTGTTCAGCGATTCCGACGTCGAACAAGCGCCCGGGAAAACGTTCGGCAAACGGTAGAAGGCCGGTGGAGTCGGGCATGGCTGCAGTAATGGCAACAAGTTCGGGGCGAGCCTCGCCCTCTTTCACAATTGCTTCGGTGAACGCAGCAGTGAAACTTCCGGGTTTGGACTCGGAGGTATCGTGCAACCGTTTAATAGGGTCGTTTTCGGCAGGGCCGTAGCCGCGACCTTTCTCCGTGAGCACATGGATTACTTGTGGGCCACCAGACATCGCTGCAGCGTTTCGCAGAGCACCCTCAAGCGCACTGATGTCGTGGCCATCGAAAGGACCGGAATAGCGCACACCCAGCGCTTCGAAAAACGCAGTGGGCTCGAACGCTTCGCGAATGGCGGCCTTGGTTGCGTCGAGACCGGTCTTAGCGATGTTGCCAACGACGGGGAGTTCGGCCAGCAGTTTTTCAAGTTTTGCTTGGCGGCGCATGTAAACCGGGTTATTGCGGATTTTGACGAGACTTTCGCCCAATCTTGAAATGGTCGGGGCGTAAGAGCGTCCGTTGTCGTTAAGAATGATGATGCAGTCGCGCCCGGAATGTCCGAGGTTGTTGAGGCCCTCGAATGCCATACCACCGGTCATGGCGCCATCGCCGATGACAGCAACGATCCGACGGGCATCGGCGCCCTTGGTGGCCTCGGCCACTGAAAGGCCGTAGGCCCAACTGAGCACCGTGGAAGCATGGCTGTTTTCAATCCAGTCATGCTCAGATTCTCTACGCGACGGATAGCCCGCAAGGCCGTCTGCCTCTCGAAGATCGGCGAAACCTTTGGCACGGCCCGTAACGAGTTTGTGCGGGTAAGCCTGGTGGCCGGTATCCCAGAGAATGATGTCGTTCGGCGAGTCAAAAACACGATGTAACGCAAGCGTAAGTTCAACAACCCCAAGATTTGAGCCCAGATGGCCGCCGTGGGCTGTTACAGAACTAATGATGAGTTCACGCATTTCCGCCGCAAGCAGAGTGAGTTGCTTGGGGGTGAGAGCCTTGAGGTCGGCCGGCGATTCAATCGTGTCGATGATCATGGGCGGAGTCCTTGTCGGCAGTGTTCGAACACGTCGACGGGAAGCGAGAGGGTTCTGTCAAAGTTGCTAATTTAGGAAACGTTATCGTCCCCGGCGGGGCCAGCCCCTATCCCTGAGTTCCGATAGTTGTGTGCCTAACGACCGGGCCTCGGTGCTTCGAATAGCGCAGAAGTGCGTTCTCAGCTGGAGAGTTGCCGGCGGTGGCCACCCATGGCAAAGGTCGGAGCTCCGAGGAGACTTGCGATCACGTTGATGGCATAGAGGACCAGCCCCAAGGCGACTGCTTTTTCCGCTGGTACTCCGAGGGGAACGAGCAAAAGCACAAACGCACTTTCACGCACACCAAGTCCAGCGATACCGATCGGTAAAACCTGCAAAATAAGAACTGCAGGATAGAAGGCGAGAAGAGCAGTCAGGCCGAGCCAACTGAACCCGAGGGCGGCCGCAACCATAAGTGCCGTCAGGCAAAGTGCGATTTGATAGATGAGCCCTGCAATCAAGATGCCAAGAGCAGCAAGAGGCTGACGACGAAGTTCAGCAACGCTTTCGTGAATGGCAAGGACGAATCGACGCCACCCTTCGTTTGCCGCATACCGACCGCCAAGTCGGGGGTGGTTGGCGGCAAAGAGTATGACGACAAGAGCAACGAGCGTGACGACGGCGACCGCAAAGGCCAGCAGTGTCGCGCGATCAAGTTCCCTGAGACC
Source organism: Acidimicrobiales bacterium (assembly GCA_040882655.1). Classification (GTDB taxonomy): domain Bacteria; phylum Actinomycetota; class Acidimicrobiia; order Acidimicrobiales; family Acidimicrobilacustridaceae; genus Acidimicrobilacustris. Next base: position 39,645 of record JBBEAV010000037.1, on the reverse strand, counting down.
CGGGTTGATGGCTAGTCCGAAGAGAGTGATTATGGGGAGGACGAGCCAGCCGGTGAGTCGCTCGAGGGCAACAGATGCGAACGTTGTTTCGGGGTTGCCATTCATTTTCGAGAGGCGAGATACTCTGAGAACGTCGCCTCCAATTGTCGTGGGCAGGACGTTGGAAACGAACTGCCCTGCGAAATAGATCGGCACAAGAAGCCGAATCCGTTCGTAAAGGCCGAGTGCTCGGAGCACCACATGCCAGCGCACTGCAGAAAGTACGATTGCACAGAACGTCATAGCGGTGGCAGCAACAAGCCACAAGATCGTGTTGGTGCTCCACGTTGGAATGAGGTCGCCCCAATTGATTTCCGGGAATCGCCACCAGAGCACTGCGAGCATAAGGAAACTGACGGCAAGTCGCAGTGGCAGTGCCCAGCGATGGCGTCGCTCGGACTTCGTGCTCGCCGATTCGACAGCGTCAATGAGTCCTTCTACCGAAACTGATGCGATGTCGCCAAGCCTTGGTTCATCCCCAATGTCATTGTGCAGGCTGAACCTTGTCGGCGGCCGGGGGTTGGTCATGTCTCTAGTCTAGGAAGTACTACAAAAGAGTTCGGAACCTTTGCCCAAGTCGCTTTTTGCCGCAGCATGGCCGGTACGATACGCCGTTTAGGAAAGCTCCATTGTGCTGAACACCTCGATATATAGGCCGGAGAAATAACAGATGATTGATCAATCGGTTCTTGAAGAAGTTCTCAGCGTTGCGATGCGAACTGGTGGTGTGTTCGCCGAGGTCTTTGCCGAAGATCGCCGCAACGCCTCTGCGGTACTGGACGACGGGCGAGTCGAAGAATTGACCTCGGGTCGAGACCGTGGCGCGGGTATTCGTGTCGTTGTGGGCGACACCACAGGTTTCGCTCATACTGCCGATCTCACCGAAGCAGGGCTCCTTGCCGCAGCTGAGGCCGCTGCAGCCGCCGCCCGCGGTGGCGGTGGCGGAGCAAATGTGGTTGCCCTCACTCGCCGTTCGGCTTCACGCGGCTACGAGATCGAAAACTTTCCCGGCGATGTACCCAAGGCTCAGAAGGTCGAGATACTGACTCGCGCCGACGAGACCGCACGCTCAGTGGGAAAGGCAATCACGCAGGTCTCAGTGAGTTACGGAGACAATCGCCGGCGCATCTTGGTTGCCAATTCCGACGGTCTCTTTGTCGAAGATGACACTGTCCGTACGTTCTTTGCTGTGAGTTGTGTAGCGACCGGTGATGCCGGAATGCAAACCGGGCGCGAGAGCATTGGACACACAGTTGGCTTCGAGTTGTTCGATCGCTACGACATCGACCAGTTAGCTCGTAATGCTGCTGATCGGGCCATCATCAAGCTCGCAGCGCGACCAGCTCCCAGCGGTCAGATGCCGGTTGTCATCGGAAGCGGCGGTGGTGGGGTTCTCTTCCACGAGGCCTGCGGTCATGGGCTGGAGGCAGATCTGGTAGCGAAAGGGGCGTCCGTTTTCGGCGGTCGTGTCGGTCAACAAGTTGCATCGAAGGGAGTCACTGTTGTCGATGACGGAACCATGGCTCGCGAATGGGGAAATATCGCAATCGACGATGAAGGTAATCCCGCACAACGCAATGTTTTGATCGAGGACGGAGTCCTCACTGACTACATGTGGGATCACCTTCGTGCCCGTAAAGAGGGTCGGCCGAGTTCGGGTAACGGTCGTCGTCAGAGTTACCAACACCTTCCGATGGTTCGTATGACGAATACCTATCTCCTCGCTGGGGAAGAGGATCCGGAAGCAATCATTGCCTCCACTCCTAAGGGCGTCTACGTGAAACATCTTGGCGGCGGGCAGGTAAACACCGCTACCGGTGACTTCGTTTTCGGTATGACCGAAGCATTCCTGATTGAAGACGGGAAAATCACTGAACCATTGCGAGAAGGAAATCTCATCGGCAATGGTCCTGAGGTCCTGCAACGCATTGATGCTTTGGGCAACGATTTCGCAATGGGTCCCCCCGGAACCTGTGGCAAAGATGGTCAAGGAGTCCCGGTGGGCGATGGCGTTCCTACACTGCGAGTGTCATCGCTAACCATCGGTGGCACTGCAGCATGAGCGAGCAACTTCTGGCTATTGCCGACCGAGTGGTGGCTATGGCGAAGCCCGGAGAACAAGTCGAGGCTGTGGTTGTCCGAGGCACTGAGACTGAAATCAGAGTCTTTAGTGGTGACGTCGAGTCATTGTCGTCAGCACAATCGCAGGGCGTTGGCATTCGCATAATCGTCGATGGTCGTCAGGGCTTTGCCTACGCGGGAAGTCTGGAAGACTCAGCGATTGTCGAAACCTTGGCTGATGCCCGCGACAACGTAAGTTTTGCCACTTTCGATGAGTTCGCTGGCCTTGCGGAATCCGATGGGGTGGCTATCCCAAAGCTCAATCTTCATCGCGACGCCATGGAGTCATTTGCGACTGCTGACAAGATCGCAATGGCAATCGAACTTGAACGTATCGTCATGGCCGCAGACCCACGAATCTCTGGCATCGAATCTGCCGAATACGCGGACTCGATTTCGGAAGCGGCAATATCCTCAAGTGCGGGCATACGCACGATGGGAAGCGAAACAAGTTGTTACGTCGCAACCTACGCAATGGCCTCTGAAGGCGACGACACTCAAACTGGTTTCGGATTTTCGGTTGGTCGTGAGCCTTCTGACATCGACCCGTCACGGGCTGCGAATGATGCGGCTCGGCGCGCCACCCGCATGCTTGGGGCGGTGCAGCCGCCGAGTGGTCGATTGACTGTTGTCCTCGATCCGTGGGTCACGGCGCAATTTTTGGGCATTTTGGGGCACACTCTTGATGGTGAAGCAGTATTGAAAGGCCGCTCCCTGTTTGCCGATCGCCTCGGCGAAGCCGTGGGCTCGTCACTTCTTACTCTTATCGACGACCCAACCGACGTGCGTTCGTTCACCGCTACCGACGCCGATGGCGAGGGGCTGGCCGCTCGTCGAAATGTACTGATCGAAGATGGAGTGTTGAAGAAATTTGTGCATAACGCATATTCGGCTCGTCGGGCAGGGACTGTCAGCACTGGCAACGCAGTGCGCGGTTTCAAGAGCACACCGTCGGTCGGATGTTTATCGGTTTCCTTGGTGCCTGGAGTTTCCGATCCAGGAGCGCTCATAGCCGGCATTTCCGATGGGGTGCTGGTACAAGAGGTGTCAGGACTCCACTCGGGGGTGAACCCGGTGAGCGGCGACTTTTCGACTGGGGCGGAGGGTCTTCGTATACGCAACGGAGCGCTTGCCGAACCCGTGCGCGAATTCACTATTGCTTCAACTTTGCAGAAAATGCTTCGTGATGTTCAAGCCGTAGGAAACGATCTTCAATTTCTTCCAATGAATGCATCGGGTGTATCGCTTGTTGTCGCCGACCTCACCGTTTCCGGCTCGTGAGTTTCGAACCACCTGACCAAGAGTGTGCTGATCTCCTTGCCCTCGCGCGAGAGGTATCGAGGTGCGCGACAAATGAGGAACAAGTCGAAGCATTCGTGGCTCGCTCGGCGTACACAACGGTCCGCGTGCACGGCGGTGCAGTTGAGTCATTTACATCAGCTGTGAGCGCAGGTATTGGTGTTCGAGTCGTATGCGATCACCGCCAAGGATTTGCATGGGCGCGCACGCTTGAGCGAGATGCAATCGACGATGCCTTAGCCGATGCCCGCGACAATGCCAAGTTTGCTGAGCCCGACGAATGGGTTGGACTCGCCGAACCCGATGGGGTCGGTGCCGTTGCATTCGATGCCTTCGATCCTTCAGTTGCAGCAATGGAATCAACAAAGAAGATTGACCTCGCTCTGGAACTTGAGCGGTTGGTTTGCGCCGGCGATCCGAGGATTACTGGAGTTCGTGTGGCCACGTTTTCCGATTCCTCTTCTCGGTTTGCCGTAGCGACCAGCACGGGTATCGCTGGTGCTGGTCGTGGTGCCTGGTGTTCGATGAGTGCATTGGCTTTGGCGGAAGATGGTGACGAGACCTACACCGGCGGAGGGTCCACGGTTGGTTTTCGCCCCTCTGATCTTGATCCCGTAGAGGCGGCTGACGACGCGGTACTGCGGGCGACACGGTTATTCGGCGCCAAACCCGTTCCCTCGCAGCGACTCACCATCATTCTTGAACCGCGCATGGCGGCGACGATTGCTGGTTTGTTGGGCTCGACACTCACAGGTGAGCGCGTGCTCAAAGGTCGGTCACCGTTTGGTGACCGTATCGGTGAAGCGATTGCCTCTCCGCTGCTCACCCTCAGTGATGATCCAACGGATCATCGTTCTTTTGCTGCTGACACCTTCGATGGCGAGGGTTTAGCTTGTCGTCGAAATGAACTCGTCGTAGACGGCGTGTTACAGGGTTTTTTGTATGACAGTGCCTCGGGTCGTCGTGCTGGTCGCCCTAGTACTGGGTCCGCCGTGCGTAGCGTGTCCTCGACCCCAAGCGTGGGGTGTCAGGCGCTGGCGATTGCACCCGGTTCGGGCTCATTCGAATCGTTGTTGGCGGATATCGATACTGGCGTCTATCTGCAGTCGATGACGGGGCTTCATTCAGGTGTGAATCTCGTGAGTGGTGATATCTCAGTGGGTATCGAAGGGCTTATGGTTCGCAATGGGCACTTGGCGGAACCAGTACGCGAAGTCACGATTGCTTCAACATTGCAGCGGATGCTTCTCGACATTGTGGCTATCGGCGATGACGTTGAGTGGCTTCCCGGCGGAACCGGCTGTCCGACAATTGTGATTGCCGACCTCTCTCTTGGTGGTTCCTAAATCGCCGCAGTGACGCCGAAATCAGATTGTCCCGGCGAGTACCAGCCCGATGCTTGCGGTAGCAACTACGAGCCGTTCCCATCCAAAGACGGCCAAGCTTCGAGTTTGTAGCCAGGTCACCATCCATTTCACGGCCAGTGCTGCAAAGACAAACGAGAACACGAGCCCGACGAGTGGGTTGAACCAGCCATAGGCATCGATGACGGAGGATCCATTTTGAGCTGTCTCGTAAAGCGTGGCCGCCCCGAGTGTCATAAGTCCGAGTAAAAAACTGAACTCCACGGCGGCTGCAAGGGTTGTTCCCACCGCAAGTGCAGCAAGAATGGTGACAAGGCTCCGGCTGGTTCCGGGCCACATGGCGAGAACCTGAGCAAAACCGATGATGAGCGCCTGTTTAGTGGTGATGTGAGTAATGGCAACGCCTGGTCGGGTGGGCTTTATTTTTGGGGCTAGGTAGAGAAGGAGCAGGCCGCCGACAATCCATGCACCGACGATCGGGCCCACATCGAGAAGGTTGTCTTTGATTGGCTTCTCGATGAGTACGCCGATGACGACTGCCGGGATGAACGCAAGCACAAGTGCGATGAGCAGTTTGCGTCCATCAGTATCTTTTCCAAAAAGACCGCGCAGGAGTGATCCAATTCGTTTTCGATACAAAACGAGAACGGCGAGAATGGCCCCAAATTGAATAGCGATGGCGTAACTATCAGCAGCATCCTTGGTTTCAGAGGTATCGCCTATTCCAAGAATTCGCTGTGTGACAACAAGATGCCCCGTGGAACTAACAGGAAGGTATTCGGTGACACCTTCGACCGCCCCAAGCACCATTGCCTTCCATGTGCTCATTTGGTCATTCGCTGCTGACTGTTCTGCCGCGGTGAGCCCATTGGAAGCGGTGGGTTCATTGGAGGCGGCGAGTTCACTTGTCGATGTACCTGACGCCGGCTGAGCCCCAAAGGTGTGGACGATCCCGGCAATCAATAGAAGGGCAACGAGCAGACCAAGAAGAGAAAAGCCACCGCGGACTCTCGAACGGCGCTGAGGGGAAGAGTCGAGGAATCCAGTCACGAAATGACGCTATCGGCCGGGCTGCATAGGAAGGGTGAGGGCTTCAGTCGGTAAGGGCAAGGAGTAGTGCTCCGGAGAGAAGCGCCCGAGCGACGTTTGCGGATTCCGCAATGGTGACACCCACCATGACGGTATTTTCATTCAAACCCACAACGACAGAGCGTGCCGAAATGCGAACGGCAGGTCCTGATCCGCGCGAAGCCGTTGCGATGACCTCGGAGGGGGCGAAGAGCTGCACCTCGTCACCAATTCTCAGTGTTGGCGTGTTGGCTTCGATAGGAAGAGCAAAAGCGATGGTGTTGGCTTCAAGAAGAGCAGTTGGGCCATTTGCTGATCCACCGGCCAAACGAGTTTCGAGCACCGTTTCGTTTTCTGTTATGAGTTTCGTCACTGTTCTACCGACGGGAGACTCTGCGATGTTGGTGGGTAGAAGAGCGATTGGTCGATCAGAAAACGCAATATCGCTTTCGGTAATGACGCGACCGGGTTCAAGGTGAGTGAGTGCAATGGGCACAGTTCGACGTGTTCCCCATGATGAGGTCGCGCTTTGAGCAGCGGTAACCGTCGAGATGGTCCAGGCGACGGAGATGACCGCAACGAATGCTGTGAGAAGCCATCGAGTTCGCGTCCGGTGAAGGACGGTGCGCAACTTTGGCCTGTGATGAGGTCCGACGAGAGAAATGCGCACAGTAACTCCACGGAGAGAACGATCTGCGGGGGAATACGGTGACGCTAGAGAGCGAGACGACTTGCGGAAAGGTCCGCAAGGCCCTCAGTTAATTTGCGGCGGGTTTCGCCGCCGGAGTTGAGGACGGAGTTGAAGTACTAGCCCCCGTGCTCGTTTTCTCACTTGACGAACTGCTTGTGGAATCGGTGCTGGTTGACGAAGGCGAGGATGAGGACGAGTCGGAAGAACCTGAAGCGACATCAGACGAACTTGCGCTCGAGGAACCCCGAGCATCATTTTTGTAAAAGCCGCTCCCCTTGAAGGATATGCCGACGGATCCGAAGAGTTTCTTGAGGTTCCCACCGCACGATGGACATTCCGTGAGGGCATCGTCGGTAAATGCTTGCTGAGTCTCGAATTCGTGGCTGCAGTCTTTGCATCGGTAGTCATAGGTGGGCATAAAAGATCTCCGGCGAGGCCGTGGTGGAGCAAGGGGGCCGGCTTTTGGCACTGGCCAGAAGCGACTGCCAGCATAGCGACCAGCCGGTTCCGTGCAGCAGGCCGAAGTAGGGGGAGGGGCGAGAGCAGTTCGCCTTCTACGATGTCACTCACGTCACCGCCGTCCCCGGTCCGACGAGGAGTCATCGTGTCTCGAGTCACCAAAGCAGTCATACCCGCCGCTGGTCTTGGCACTCGGTTTCTCCCCGCTACCAAAGCGCAGCCTAAAGAGATGCTGCCTATAGTCGACAAGCCAGCCATTCAATACGTGGTCGAGGAAGCAGTTCGGGCGGGGATCGACGATATTCTCATCATTTCCGGACGTGGCAAACGGTCGCTTGAGGATCATTTCGATCGCAATGTTGAACTCGAATCGTTTCTTTCCCAACGAGGAAAAGAACAGGAACTCGCAGAGGTACGGAGTATCGCAGAACTGGCGGAGATTCACTTTGTTCGCCAAGGTGAACCTCTTGGGTTGGGTCACGCAGTATCAATCGCTCGCAAACATGTTGGCGATAACCCGTTTGTTGTCATGCTCGGCGACGACATCATGGACGAAAAATCGACGGTGCTCACCGATATGATCGGGGTCTTCAACGAGCGCAATGCCGCAGTTGTAGCAGTTCAAGAGGTTTCATCCTCGGAGATTTCGAGTTACGGCTCAGTCAATCCCGAGTTCATCTCCGATTCTTTGGTGCAATTGCGCGGCATCGTTGAAAAGCCAACCGCTGAGACTGCCCCGTCGAACTTGGCTGTTATGGGTCGTTATGTCTTCACGCCAGATATTTTCGATGCGCTTGCTCGCGTTTCGCCCGGTGTCGGGGGCGAGATTCAACTCACCGACGCTATTGCGTTGCTGCTTGCTGATCATGATGTCTACGGCTGGGTATTCAGCCATGGCCGTTTTGATATCGGGAATAAGCAGGACTACTTGCGCGCAACCGTCGAACTCGCAATCGACCGAGATGATCTCGGACCCGAGTTTCGTGCTTTCCTCATTGAACTCGTTGAGACGCGACTGCGGTGATCGAATTTCAGGAGGCTCGGGAGTTCGTACTTTCCGGATGCATTCAGAAAGACGTCATTGTGGTTGAAATTGAAAATGCGCTCGGCTGCATCACTGCGCAAAGCGTGGTAGCCGAAGCACAGGTTCCGCCTTTCTCCAACACTGCTGTTGACGGCTATGCCGTTCTCGCTTCCGACACTCACAACGTGCCATTCATGTTGCGAGTGACAGGAACAGTGCGCGCCGGAATGTCAGGGGTCGAGTCGCCGGTTGCTACTGGTTGCGCGGTACGAATCATGACGGGAGCACCAGTTCCACCGGGTGCTGATGCGATTGTGATGGTTGAGGACACCGAAGGATCACCCGATGGTGACTCGGTCGTCGTTACTGCCGCGGCTGTTGCTGGACAGCACATTCGACCCGCCGGCGATGATGTGAACCCGGGTGATGTTGTCATCACTGGTGGAACCGAACTCACAGCTGCGCATCTCGGTGTGTTGGCAACGATCGGTGTGCGAGAAATAGCTGTGGTGCGTCGGCCACGGGTTGGAGTCATTTCCACTGGTGATGAACTCGTCGATGATGGGTCCGAGTTGGCTCCAGGGCAGATACGCGATTCGAATCGGCTCTCCTTGCGAAAACTTCTCGAATCGCACGGTTATGAGACTGTTGATCTTGGTCTCGTCCGAGATGAAGAAACGGCGATCGAGGCCGCATTGCGAGCGGGCGTTGAATCCTGTGACGCGCTTGTCACAACCGGCGGAGTCAGTATGGGTGACTTCGATTTTGTAAAAGTTGTGCTCGACCGAATCGGTGACATGCGGTGGATGCAGATCGCAATTAAGCCGGCGAAGCCACTGGCTTTTGGCACGATCCCCCGCGCGGATGGAACGGCGGTCCCCATCTTTGGGCTTCCCGGCAATCCGGTTTCCTCAATGGTGAGTTATGAACTTTTCTGTCGTCCGGGCCTCAGAAAAATGTCAGGGTTTGGCATAAACGACCTTGATACTGGGCTGGTGTCAGGGGTGCTCGAAGCGCCCATGAACCGCAAGCTCGACGGAAAAGTTCATTTCGCTCGGGTCGTATGCACCTGGGATTCAGCCTCGGCTTCTTATCGTGTGCGATCGGCTGGCGCTCAGGGCTCACATCAAATGGCAGCAATGGCTGCAGCCAACGGACTCGCTGAACTGCCCGATGGAGACACCCTTGAGGCTGGGGCCATTGTGCGGGTTCGCCTGCTGCGCCCGTAACCTTCCGTCATGGTCGCCAGTCCCACCCCTCTCGTTGACGGTTTCGGCCGGGTTCATCGCGATCTTCGTATTTCGGTGACCGATCGATGCAATTTTCGGTGTACCTACTGCATGCCCGCCGAAGGTCTCGACTGGATGGACCGAGACGATCTCCTTACCTACGAAGAACTCACGCGAGTGGCTCGGGTATGCGTCGAGCGGTTTGGTTTTGATGGCATACGACTCACTGGCGGTGAGCCGACTGTCCGAGCGAATTTACCTGTCCTGGTTCAACAACTCGCAGGACTTGGGGTTGATCTTTCGCTCACGACAAACGGTACGACGCTCGACAAGCTTGCGTCGCCATTTGTCGATGCTGGACTTCAGCGCATCAATATTTCGCTTGACTCGCTTCGTCGAGAACGGTTTGAGCAAATCACACGTCGTGACGAACTTGATCGAGTACTGAGTGGTATCGATAGTGCCGTTGCATCGGGCTTATCGCCAGTGAAAATCAATTGTGTGGTCATGCGAGGTGTCAATGACGATGAGATTGTTGACTTTGCGCGGTTCGGCCGAGAACGTGGCGTCACGGTGCGTTTCATCGAGTTCATGCCGCTTGATGCTCAAGGTGAGTGGACAAACGAAAAAGTAGTCATGAAAGCCGAGATTGTGGCAGCGATTGGCGCCGAGTTTTCCCTTGAACTCGTGACCGAACGCAAGAGCGACCCCGCAGCCCGTTGGCGGTATGTCGATGGTGGGGGAGAATTTGGTGTTATTCCCAGCGTGACGGAAGCGTTCTGCGAATCCTGTGATCGAGTTCGACTGACCGCCGACGGAATGCTCCGTCATTGCCTCTTCGCAACTCAAGAACTCGACCTACGAACCCCCCTTCGGCTGGGGGCTACCGATGACGATCTTGCCGCAGCAATTGCGAATGAAGTCGGCGCAAAGTGGGCGGGGCATCAGATCAATCAGGTGCACTTCATTCGGCCTGCTCGATCAATGAGCCAAATCGGCGGTTGATTTCGGTCGTCATGCAGAGTTCCGCCCTGACTCTCTGTACAAGCACGGAATCTATATGATTAGGGAGTGAAGATTTCACAGTGGGTTTCGGTGCCCAAGTGGAGAAGTCTCCTCATGGTTTGGGTAGCGGCCTTGATTGTCTCTGGCTCGCTTCTTCTCGGGGCAGGCCCAGCGGCAGCGCATGTAGATCTTCGCTCAACTTCTCCTGAAAATGTTTCCACAGTCGCTGGTCCCGTTGAGAACATTTCATTCACGTTCTCCGGCTCGGTTGAGCCCGTGGCCGAGCGATTTCGTGTTCAAGACTCGACGGGCACTTCGTTGGCGATTCGATCGGTTGTCAACGACGGGCCAACGGTAGTCGTCCTCACTCCTGAGGCGCCGCTTCCGCAGGGCCGCAGCAGGGTCACGTGGGCATTGCGAGGTAGTGATGGCCACACAATGACCGGAACTATCGCGTTCACTGTCGCAGGTTCGACCCCGTCAACGCCTCCGAGTGGAAGTAACGCGGAAACTTCGCCAACTTCGATGCCGGCTCTGTTGGATGCAGGATCAGGGCAGAGCGTGGAATCCGAAGAGTTCGATGTTGCGGATTTTGAGAATGACGGGGAAACCTCCGGGATGATTTGGGCGGAACGCGTTGCCACGTTCGCTCGGTGGCTGGTTTATTCGTCATTACTTTTTTGTGTAGGTGGACTCGGCTATGTAGCGCTTGTGCACAGGGGTACCTCGGCAGAAAGCCGACGGCTTGTTTTCTACGTGCGCAGAGCCGCCACCGTCGTGGCGGTTTTTTCAGTCCTCGAATGGATCACCCAACTCATTGTTTTCGACTTTGGTGAGATCAGCTCAGTGCTTTCCCCTCAAATTTGGTTTGATCTCGGCCGCACAGGTTTCGGCCAGGGAACGCTCTTACGCCTTTTTGGTGCAGCCCTTGTTATCGGCTTTCTCAAACTTGATACCGATCGGTCGGCCTCCGCGATGGACCCACAAAATGTTGGAGTGGGCTCTGTAGGCACGGCGAATGTGGGCGAGTCGCCCGTGGCTTTGCTGGAGATCACCCGATTGCGGTTCGAAGCTTCACCTATTGCCTATATCGGCGCAGTGTTGCTCATCGTTTCGGAGTCGTTTATTGGCCACACTTCATCGGTCACTCCAAGGGTTTTGGTGGTACTCAGCGATTGGGCTCATATTGGCGCTGGAGGCTTGTGGGCAGCGGGATCATTCATGATTGCCGCAACGCTATGGCGGCGTTTCCGCCGCGGCACTCCGCTTGACGCTCGACTTCTAGCAACGCGCTTCTCGGTAGTGGCGGCATGGTCACTTGTTGTGGTTTCAGTTACTGGGTTTGCGTTGGCCTGGGCAATTCTTGATTCACCGAGTGCATTGTGGGCTTCGGAGTTTGGTCGACTCCTGCTCGTCAAGATTGCGATCGTTGCGGTTGTTGCGGCCATCGGCGCGTACAACCACCGTGTTCTCGTACCTGCACTCGTTGAGGGCAAGCGCGGAGCTGGAGACCGTTTTCGTAAATCGGTGACGATCGAGGCAGCACTTTTCCTACTTATTTTATTGGTGACATCTCTACTTGTTGTAGCAAGCCCCTATTGAAATTTCTCGATAACCCAAGGAGTTCTCATGAAGAACCGATACGCAATTGCCCCCCTTATCGTCTCAGCAGGCCTTTTGATCGGTGCCTGCTCAAGTGACCATGGCTCAATGACTGACATGAACTCGGCGTCAAACGCCTCGACGATCGTGATTCCCGAAGGAGCAAACTTCAACAGCACCGACGTTGGGTTTGCTCAAGGGATGATTCCGCATCACGCGCAGGCTGTTGAAATGTCGGATATGGCAATCGAAGAATCTTCGAATCCAGAGATTTTGCGATTGGCCCGAAACATCAAAGCAGCCCAACAGCCCGAGATTGATCAGATGACAGGGTGGCTAACGGGCTGGGGACAGAAGGTGCCCGAAGCCTCCGGCGCCCACTCAATGGATGGTATGGATTCGATGATGATGGCCGGGATGATGAGCGAGGCCGATATGGCGAAGTTGGAGCAGTCAAGCGGCGCATCCTTTGACCGACTTTGGCTTGAACTCATGGTTCTTCATCATGAGGGTGCGCTTGAAATGGTCCCCGACGAGATTTCGGGTGGAAAGAACCCTGATGTGATTGCCCTCGCAAACACGATTGCGACGAGTCAGCAAGCAGAGATCAACGAGATGAATGCCCTGATTGCCTCGCTCCCATCATGAACCCGACTTCTTGCGGGCGGTGTGACTTCGAAGGTCCGAAGAAGTGACTCGCAAACAGATGGGCGTAAATGAGGCGGACCATGACAGAAAGGGCCTGAGCGGGCAGTGATCGGCGGAGCCTCTGTGCGTGTGGCCGGTAATTGAATTTTTAGTTGCCAAAACAACAAAGCAAACCTGAGTTACTTCGAAGTAGAAAAACGAATATCAAGGGAACGCAGATACGTTTGAAGACCAGCATCCTGAATCGGGATGATCCAGGCCTGTTCGCCCGACTCATTGAAGTGGGCATGCCATAAGCCCGGTGGAGTCACGAAGGCCGAATGCGGTTCCCAGTCGACACGTTGAGGGTGGACGATATCGCCGTATTTGTCGACTGATCGGCCAACCAGCGTGTAGCAGCCTGGTGCGCATGCACCCACCAGATCAAGGGCAACCGATTGGTGGCGATGTGGCCGCTGCACTGCACCGACCGGCAGCAGTCCGCACATCGCCCATAGAACATGCGTCACTGTCTGGGTGATGTCGTTGGGCGTGGTGTTGAGAAGGACAGCAAGGCGGTTGCGATCGGTTGCTCGGGGCGAGTTTTCGACATCGGCAAGTTCGGCTTTTACCCGATCGGCAGGAAAACGGGTGGCTTCGAATCGGGAGTGTGTCGGTGCGACGCCGAGATATTTCAGCAGTGGCTCGTCATTGACCCAATACATTGTGGTGTCAGAGGAAGCGCAATGTTTGCTTAACGAATTCGCGGGAAGCACAAAAAAATCACCCGTATCCCAATTAAGTTCACGACCGTTCACAACAGAAGTTCCTGCACCGGCTATGACGTAATACAACTCTGAGGTGGCAACTGGTGCAGTGTCGACCGACTCGCCCGGGGCGATACGAATAAATGAAGCGAGTAAAGCGGGCGACGTAGCCGGTCCGGTGGTAATGGCCATTTGTTCAGAGAGGTCAAACGGAATGATTCCGGTGCTGATGGCTTGGTGCCGAGCAGCAGGGAAGCGATCCATAGCGACTGGAGGTATGTGTCCGGAACCCACGGGATTCGCAGCACGGGTGTATTCGAAATAGTCCGACTGTCCGGACCAATCGTTGTCATCGAGGCCTTCGGCTGATCCACCCATCACCAACGTTGGTTTCATATGGCTAGTTTGCCTCCCCGTGGGGTCGCATGGGTCGGGGCCTAGAATTAGGTCATGTCAGACCAAGGCCTCTCCCATCTTGACCCTCATGGCCGGGCCCGTATGGTCGATGTCACGGCCAAAGAGATCACCCATCGTCGGGCCATTGCCAGAGGTCGGGTGCATATGACTCCCGAGACGGTCTCTTTGGTTTCGAGCGGTGCGGTAGCAAAGGGCGATGTGTTGGCGGTGGCTCGGGTCGCAGGTATTCAGGCCTCGAAGCGCACTTCTGATCTCATTCCGCTTTGTCACCCGCTCATGATTGGTGGTGTCACCGTGAACTTCCGCCTCGATGTCGATTACATCGAAATCGAAGCGCAGGTCGAGACGGTCGATCGCACTGGAGTGGAGATGGAAGCACTCACTGCGTGCACAGTTGCTGCTCTCACGATTTATGACATGTGTAAGTCCTCAGATCGTTCAATGACAATTAGCGAAATCGCCCTATGGGAAAAAACTGGTGGACGTTCTGGCCCGTACCAGCGTGATCCGAGCGTTACTTTAGGAGGAAACGTTCTTGACGGTTCGGTCGGTCAGTCCCCGGAAAACGGCAAAAACAGCACGGTGTGACTCATTCGTCGGAACTCTTTGATGTCAGACAGAGCAAGGGAAATCTGGGTTTTCGCTTCTCTGCTCGTTGGAGTGAAGTGGACAAGTTGTAGTAGAAACAACTTGCTCTTATTCATCCGATGGTCGTGAATATGAAACCGATTCCAGTTCGAATTCGGTTGTCACTTCCACCCCGACTACCAAGAGGAAATCCAGTCAATGACGATTTTGGTGCTGTTTGTCCTCGCAGTCGTGTGGGCGGTTTATCTCGTCTCTTGGATTCGTTCACGTACTGAGCATCGTCGCGTGAACTCAATCAGTTCGTTCTCGAACCATCTCTCGATCCTTGAACGCGCTGCTCCCGGGTCCTCGTCATCCACCGTGCCCGTTGCCGACGGATCAACTGCGTTGCGAGGCAGTGAGTACTTTGCGCCGCATCGTCCCAAGCTTTCGCCTCAGAAAAAACGTCGCCGTGACATTCTTTTTGGCCTCGCCGGCGCAACGGGTGTGACGCTGCTCGGTGCTTTTGCTTTTGGCGGCGTCATGGTGTTTTTCTTCCTGCTTAGTCTGGGTTCTCTTGGCGCCTATGTGGCCCTTTTGGCGAACGTGCAGAAGCAAAAAATTGAGCGTCAAGCCAAGGTTCGTTACATGAGCGGATCGACCATTGGGGCTCTTCAACTCGGTACTGAAGCCGACGGAGAATCAACCCAACCCCGAATGTTCGTGGTCGGCGGGAACTGACGTAATCGAACGAGTCGATTCCGTGGCAGTTCTAGCGGTCAGATAGATTGATTCCCCCTGCGGGGGTGTAGCTCAGTTGGCTAGAGCGCTACGTTCGCAACGTAGAGGTCGGGAGTTCGATTCTCCTCACCTCCACCGCAAGCAGCCCGGTCTTCGGACCGGGCTTTCGCTCGTTGTTTCCTCTGCGCTCGGGGCCGTTCGGGATCTCACGCAGTCAGAGAACCGTTCATCGGTCTGCTGCAACCCGACTTGGGGGTGTTAGCGGTCTTTAAACTGTTGGACGAGGCGAGACCGATACAACTTCCCCGCGTCGCTGCGAGGCAGTTCGTTGACGATGAACACGTGTTTCGGGGTGAGTTGTGAACCGACGAGTTCCCGACAGTGCGCAAGGGTTGATGCAATGAGTTGCTCGGCGTCGGCGCTCTCTTCGATGACAATGGCCGCAGCGACGACCTCTCCGAGATCGTCATCGGGAAGTCCGAAGGCAGCACCGTCAATAATCCCCGGCGATGATGCGAGAGCTTCGTCGATACGGGCTGGATAAATGTTGACGCCCCCACAGTTGATGCATTCTGCGGTTCGACCCGAAAGAAAAAGATAGCCCTCGGCATCGACATGTCCACGATCGTCAACCGTGTACCACTGACCGCTTTCGTCGTAGGTCGTGGCCGTCTTTTCTGCGTCGCCGTGGTAGCGGAATTGCGAGGCACTGAAAAACCAAATGGTTCCGAGTTCGTTGGCATCAGCATCTGAACGATCGTCGCGGCGGATACGAATGCGTTCAGGGTCGACTCGACCGACGCTTCCGGGGTGGGCAAGCCACTCCTGCGGGGTGATCCATGTGCCGGGGCCTTCGCTGGCGGCATAAATCTCGTGAATAATCGGTCCGAACCAATCGAACATGGCCTGCTTGGTGGCGATTGTGCACGGACCTGCACCATGCAAAACGAAGCGAAGATACGAAACATCAAATTCAGAGCGATCAGGTACCGTCAGCATTCGGTTGAACATGGTCGGTACAAAAAAAGCATGTGTGATCGAGTAGTGGTCGAGGAGTTCAAGCGCTCGACGGGGCTCAAACCTGTCCATGAGTACGACTGTGACACCAGCGCCGAGGGGCCACTCAAGACACAGTCGACTCGGACCAGAGTGGTAGAGCGGTGCAGTACACAGCATTGAGTCACCATCGTCACCGTTCATTCCAAACATTGCGACCATGGCGGTTCCAGCCGCAGCGGCCGCCGCGGAAGGTTGCGGGGCGTGGCGAACGCCCTTTGGCCGCCCGGTTGTACCCGATGTGTAAATCATCTGGGTGCCACGAGGGCGCTCGGGGCACGGATCAGAGTGAGCGGCGATAATTTCGGACCAATCCCCGAAGCCTTCCATTTGACCGCCGATAGAAACGCAAAGAAGAAGTGAGTCAGGGAGATTGGCGGTTTGGGACTCAAAGTAGGACTCAGCCACAAGCGCCTTTGCTCCAGAATCAAAAAGCACGTACTGCACATCTTCGACTTCTAGGTGCCAATTCACAGGTAACAGTGTCACGCCGGCTCGCAGAGCGGCTTCGTAGGTAATCATCCATTCAGGACGATTGCGACACAGGAGAGCGACGACATCGCCGGGCTCGAGGCCCGCAGTCACAAAAGCTGAAGCAATCGCATCGACATCATGCTCAAGTCGACCAAATGTAAGTCTCTCACCAGAGTTCGTGATGATCGCAGTGCGTCCTGGATCGCGTGTGGCAATTGCGGTGATTTCGCGTCCGGTGGAATGAAGTGTTTCGTCAATCATTAGCGACCTCCGCTCAGTGATGGGCTTTGAGTGGGAAGGCGATGCTAGGGGAGAGATCACGAACGACAAAGGCCCCGCCGAAGCGGGGCCTTCGCATTGCCGAGCAATTGTTGATTAGGCGAGGCGCTCAATGATCATTGCCATTCCCTGGCCGCCGCCGATGCACATCGACTCCATGCCAATGGTGCCACCAGTGTCTTCAAGGCCGTTGAGCAGGGTGGCCATGATGCGGGCACCGGTCATGCCGAACGGATGGCCGAGTGCGATTGCGCCACCGTTGATGTTGAGCTTGTCCCAGCTAATTCCAAGGTGCTTTGCCGAGGGAACGACCTGAGCGGCGAATGCTTCGTTGATTTCAACAAGGTCAATGTCATTGATGCTGAGTCCGGCGCGAGCCATAGCTTGGCGACACGCCTCGACTGGGCCAAGGCCCATGATTTCCGGATCGAGTGCACTCACACCTGATGAGAGAATTCGAGCAATTGGAGTGAGGCCTAGTTCCTTAGCCTTCGCGTCGCTCATGACAATCACGGCAGCAGCACCGTCGTTGAGTGGGCATGCGTTGCCAGCGGTAACACTTCCGTCGGGACGGAAGACCGGCTTAAGTTCCGCAAGCTTTTCCTTTGTGGTTCCGGCACGGATGCAATCATCTTGCGAAATGACCACAGAGTTACCATCAGCATCGACGGTGGTGATCGGAGTAATTTCGCGCTCGAAGAATCCGCGCTCAAGAGCCGCACTGGCCCGCTGCTGGGACTGCGCTGCGAACTCGTCCTGCTCCTCGCGAGAAACGTTTTCCACCTGGGCAACGTTTTCGGCGGTCTGGCCCATGCCGAGGTAGTAGTCAGAAATGCCATCAGCGAATGGCGCCCACATTGGTGCCCCACCGGTGACGCGCTCGGCAGTGCGTGCCTCGGCCGCACTCATTCGTGAGTTGTGCGTGCCCGGCATGCCGTCGGACATGCCGAGGCCAAACTGGCTCACGGTCTCAACGCCAGCAGATATGAATACGTCACCTTCGCCGGCTTTAATGGCGTGGGCGGCCATACGGATGGTCTGCAGTGAAGAAGAGCAATAGCGGTTAACGGTTACGCCGGGGATGTGGCCCATGCCGGCAAGTTCAGAAACAACGCGGGCGATGTTGTAACCCTGAGTACCGGCAGGCTGAGCGCAGCCGAGCATGATGTCTTCGACAAGGCTCGGATCAAGGGTCGGGACCTTGTCGAGAGCGGCGCGGATGATGGTGGCCGCAAGATCGTCAGGTCGAACCTGGGTCAGAGAACCCTTGTGGGCACGGCCGATGGGCGAACGGGCGGTCGAAACGATGACTGCTTCGGGCATGACAACTCCTTGGTGCACGGAACGTCGGAAGGTTCCGACGAGGCGGGCCAGACGGGGCCCTTGACCGCAATTGTCTATCGCATTGCTCCTACTGAACGGTAACTAGTGGCCGATCACGGTATGCGAGGCCGATGGAGGTGGGGTAGAACCGTGTCGTACGTGTTCCCGAGAAAGCTCTCTGTCGCTTTGAGGCGGCAGCCGGGCCGAGGTAAACCAAATGGCTCTTGATCTGCGGTCCCTACTTGACCCGAATACGACAGCGGTGGTGACCTCCGAGTGTCAAAACGGGGTTCTTGGTCCTGAAACCTCGTTACCCGCATTAGCCGAGGCTGCTCGAGTGCAGGCAATCCCGAATGGAGCTCGACTTGTTCATGCGGCTCGGGTGGCAGGGGTACAGGTTGTACACGCGGTGTTTTGGCGTCGACCCGATTACCGAGGTGGCAACACCAATGGCCGATTGTTTGTAGCCATGCAAAAGCACGGCGCAGTCGCAATGGAGCCGGGAAGCTATCTTGCTTCGCCAATCGAAGAGTTTTCGCAGTCTCCCGATGACATTGTCCTGGGTCGATATCACGGGCTTGATCCGATGGGCGGCACCGACCTTGACCCGGTGCTACGAAACCTAGGAATTCAAACCGTTGTGGTCGTAGGTGTTTCGGTAAACGTCGCGCTCTTGGGATTGTCGATTGGTCTCGTAAATCATGGCTATCAAGTCGTTATTCCCCGTGACGCAGTTGCTGGTGTTCCCGCCGACTATTCCGAGTCGTTGCTCGACAACACTTACCAAATGATCTCAACGGTGGTTACTGCTGACGATGTCATCAACGCATGGGCATGAGCCCCATCCGGTTGGATTTGCACCCGTGACTTCTACAGCGCACTCCGAGGACGACCGCCAACTTGGTCGACGAGGCGAGGCAACTCGTCAACGATTTCTTGGCGCAACGGCAGAGTTACTCGAGGAGGGGACCTATCGCGACCTCACTGTTGCCGATATAGCTCGGCGTTCAGGAACCTCGCCGGCAACCTTTTATCAATATTTTGCCGCTGCGGAAGATGCAGTTCTTGCGTTAGCGAGTGCAACGGTTGCTAAGGCCGGGCCCAAACTTGCGCAATGCATAGCGAGTGGCGACTGGGCCGGGGCCAATGGATGGACAGCGTCACTCGGTGTCGCAGATGCGTTCATCGCGTTATGGGAGCAGCATCGATCAATTTTGCGAGTTATTGATCTGGCAACGGATGAGGGTGACCGCCGTTTTCGCGATGTACGAACTCGACTTTTGGGAGAGCCCGCCGAGGCGTTTGTAGCGGTGCTGCGTGATCGCCCCGACCGAACAGTTGTTGATCCTTTCGCTGACGCTGGAGTCCTGGTCTCCATGCTGGCCCATGTCTCTGCCCATATCGACGGATTGCAGTCTTGGGGAGCGGAGGGATCGGAGTTGAGAAAAAGTATGGCGAGAGTCGTCTATCTCACTCTGACTGGTCAATCGCCGCCAGGGGACTGAGCGTCATCTGAACGAGCGCGATCGGCAATTGATCCTCTTCGAAACAACGCCCACAGGCACAGCCCAGAGGCGATTGCGATGGCGATCACGATGATGGGCCATGGAGTCGACGAGGCGAGTAGATCCATATTCGTACGTTAGATCGGGCCGAAGCCTGGTCGTTTCGCGTCTCTGTGCTGGTCAGCATGGCGCATGGCCGATACCTTTCGAGTTGCGTAGAAACACCTCTCCGTCAACCCGAGGCAAAACGATGAAGATCTCAGTTGGACTTCCTACTCACCATGTCGACGCACCCGATGAATGGTGCTCGTCGCAGGCGATTGTTGAAATGGCCGCCGCAATCGAGGAAGCAGGCGCTTATGCAGCCTTTGTTACCGATCATCCTGCCCCTGACGTGAAGTTCATGGCGAAGGGTGGTCACCATGCCCTTGACCCATTCATCGCCTTAACGGTGGCATCTACAGCAACAACCACGCTTCGACTCCACTTCAACCTCGCCATTCTTGCGTACCGCAACCCCTTCATTTCAGCCAAGGCCATCGCCACGCTTGACCTGATTTCTAAGGGACGTGTCATCTTGGGCACCGGGGCGGGTTATCTGGCCCCGGAGTTCGCCGCGGTTGGCGGGGATTTTGATCAACGAAACGACGTTACCGACGAGGCCATTTTGGCCATGAAAGCGATTTGGTCTGGGAAACCTGTGACCATGGCCGGTCTGCACTTTGATGCAGTCGACACCGTTGCTCTGCCATTACCGGTGCAACAGCCATCCCCACCGATCTGGATCGGAGGCAATTCCAATCGGGCGATTCGTCGGTCGGTTGAATTCGCAGACGGTTGGAACCCGATGCCGAGCCCTGCTCGCGCCAGTCGGATGCTGCGAACGCCCCCGATAGAAACCATCGAGGATCTTGAGGTCCGCATCGGTGACCTTCGAGCGGCCAGCGAGAAAGCCGGCCGAGCGACGCCCCCCGATGTGATCTTTACGCCCATTGGATACGACATGTTCAGCGGTTCGTTTCCTGATGCTTCACAATTTGTCGATGATATTGGCGCCTATGCGGCAATTGGGGTGACTGCACTGACCATCAACCTTCCGGGTTCGACCCGATCGGAATGGATTGAAAGCGTAGGTTGGTTGGGCGCTGAAGTCATTGCCAACACCGATTCGTGAGCACTAGTGACGGAAAGAGAACTAGTGAGTAGCGAGGTGGAGAGTGCAGTGGCAGCGCTGCGAGCGGGCAGGCTTGTGGCATTTCCAACCGAAACGGTTTACGGACTGGGAGCCGATGCATCGAATGATGAAGCGGTACGGCGCGTCTTCGCGGTGAAAGGTAGACCCACCGATCATCCGCTTATCGTCCACATTGCTGACGGTTCATTGCTGCACCAGTGGGCTACGAGGGTGACGTCTACGGCGCAACTCCTTGCCGATGCACTTTGGCCCGGTCCGCTCACGCTTTTGGTTGAGCGCTCTTCAACAGTGTCGTCTGCTGTTACCGGTGGACGGTCCACGGTGGGTATTCGCGTACCTGATCATCCAATAGCGCTGGCGCTGCTCAATTCCTTTGGCGGAGGAATAGCGGCCCCGTCAGCAAATCGCTTTGGTCGAGTAAGTCCGACTACCGCTGCGCATGTTGTCGCTGACCTTGGCAGCGATGTCGATCTTGTTCTTGATGGTGGTCCATGTCGCGTTGGTGTTGAGTCAACAATTGTTGATCTCACCGGAGAGGTACCGCTGGTGCTTCGTACCGGGGGAGTACCGGTAAGTGACATTGCTGAAATCATCGGACATTCAGTTGCCGTTCACGCCAGCGCTGAGCCCTCTGGTAGCGGAGCGCGTGCACCAGGAATGCTTGAAGCGCATTATGCGCCCGCAGCACAGGTAGTGCTTGCCGACGAACACGAAGTGATTGACGTACTCATTGATGTGTCAGCAAGAACAAACGGACCGGTTGGGGTATTGGCGGGTTGTTGCTTGCCCGGACTACCCGAAGGAATTATCGAGTTAGAGCCGGCAGGAAATACAGAAGAGTTTGCTGCGGTGTTGTACTCCCGTTTACGTCAGGCCGATCGTCTTGGCCTAGGAACGGTGGTATGCGTGCCGCCACCTGCTGTTGGCATTGGTCTCGCCGTGAACGATCGATTACGTCGTGCGGCGGCCTCTGGGCGCCGTTTTGGTACTACCCGGTGAGGGGACACCCAACGAGCCAAGTTAAGATCAGGAAATGAAAACTTTAAAAGCCTTTCTTTTTCGCGGCGTATCAGTGCTTCTTGCCCTTGCGTTCGTCGGGGGATGCTCGGCTTCTTCGGAAAACAAAGCAACCGACCAAAGTCAAGATATCCAGAGTTCGGCATTATCCGAATGTCTTTCGGGTCAGCCCATCGGGTCGGGCTCGAAACTCAACATTTCCTCTACCGTTGCGCCCATAACATCAATGATCGCCAACGTGGCTGGTGGGTTGGCGAATATCACGGGGATAGTCCCCGAGGGCACGAACTCGCATACGTTCGAACCGGCGCCGAAAGTAGCCGCAACACTGGCCGGCTCTGATGTGTTATTCGCAAATGGTCTCGTGCTTGAGGAACCGACCAAAGAACTTGCTGAGGTCAATCTTCCCGCCTCCGCTGCTCTCTGTGAACTCGGAACCGCAGTGTTGCCGGTCGATGAGTACATTTACGATTTCTCTTTTCCCGAGGATGAAGGAAAGCCAAACCCTCACCTTTGGACCGATCCAAAACTTGCGATCAAGTACGTAGCTCTGATTCGCGACGTGCTTGTGAAGATGGATCCATCGAATGCTGACGCATACGTCAAGAATGCTGCGGCCTACACGGTCAAACTCAATCAACTCGACGCGGCCGTAGTAACGGCAAGTGCTACCTTGCCGGCCGAGGATCGCCTGCTGCTCACCTACCACGATGCTTATGCTTATTTTGCCGCCGATTATGGATGGCAGGTTTTGGGGGCAATACAACCCTCGAATTTTGATGAGCCCACTTCGCGTGAAGTCGCTGACCTGATCGTTCAAGTCAGGGATTCGAAGGTCAAAGCAATCTTCGGATCTGAGGTCTTCCCGAGCACGGTGCTCGAACAGATCGGACGCGAAACCGGCGTCTCCTATATTGACGTGCTTCGTGATGACGACCTGCTGGGCGAACCGGGAGATACCGAGCATTCTTTCCTCGGTCTCATGCAATTCAATTATGTGACAATGGTGGAGGCTCTCGGTGGTGATGCAACCGTGATCCGCAACCTCGACATTTCTGACGTCACGCCGGATACCGCAAATTATCCGCAGTGACGAGCCTCGTTGAGCTCGATGGGATCTCGCATTCGTATGGCGGCCCGACCGTGCTCGATCACGTCCATCTGGCAATTGATGAGGGTTCCTTTCTTGGAGTCATCGGCCCGTCGGGGTCGGGTAAAACCACGTTGCTGCGACTCGTACTTGGAAATCTTCGGCCTACCGAAGGTGTAGTGCGTCGTCGGACGGGCCTGCGGATCGCTTATGTTCCGCAGGTTGAAACAGTAAACTGGAACTTTCCGATTACCGTCAGCGAGGTTGTACTGATGGCGGCGCCGTCCAAGTGGTACTGGCCTCGCACCACAGCGTCGGAACGTCGACGGGTGGCGGAGCTCCTTGATCAACTTGGGCTTGGTGGTTTCGAGGACCGCCACATTCGTGAACTCTCTGGTGGTCAACAGCAGCGAGTGTTTCTTGCGCGCGCTCTTCATCACGATCCTGAGCTTCTGGTTCTTGATGAGCCCACATCTGGCGTCGACGTGCGTACTCGGCATGAAATTGTTCACCTCCTTACTGATCTTCATCGCAATGGCACCTCCGTTTTGCTCTCCACCCATGACATCAACGGCCTCGCTGCCCATCTCCCCATGATCGCTTGCGTTAACCGCGAACTCATTGCCGTAGGAACCCCTGCCGAGGTGCTTACCCCATCGGTCCTTGAACGTACGTACGGTGCTCCAATGGAAGTCCTCGAGCATGGCGGCATGCTCCTTGTAACCGACAGTCCGCTGGGTCTCGCATGACGCTCTTCGAGCCGTTTCAGTTCGAGTTCTTCCGCAACGGGTTCATGGTGGCGACACTTGCCGGTGCTATTTGCGGCCTAGTGGGCGTCTACGTAGTTCTGCGCAGCATGAGTTACATCGGGCATGGACTTTCCCATTCCATCTTTGGTGGCGCCGCTGCCAGCGCAGTACTCGGCGTCAATTTTTACTTGGGCGCCGGATTATGGGGTCTTCTTTCTGCGTTCATGATCGGCCGGGTTGCCCGTCGCGGAAAGATTGGTGCCGACGCGGCGATTGGTGTGATCACCACTGCATCGTTCGCATTGGGTCTCGCTCTTTCAAATGTTTTTGGACAGGCAAAACGCTCAATTGAGGCAGTTCTTTTCGGATCAATCCTCGGCGTGACCGTACTTCAGGTGGTTGCCGTTGCGGGCGTCGGACTACTTGCGCTTGTCATCATCGGTGTGTTCTACCGCAAACTTCTTTTTGCGACGTTCGACCCTGAAGTTGCTGATGTCACTGGGGTCAACGTTGGCCGAATGGAAGCACTGCTTATGCTCATGCTCGCCGTCACAATTTTGTTCACGATGAAAATCGTTGGCGTGTTACTGATTAGCGCCTTACTCGTAATTCCGGCAGTCATCGCCCGAATGGTTACGAACTCGTTTGCCCGAATGCTGGTGATTGCTCCGCTTGTGGGGGCAGCCTGCGGGGCCGTCGGCATGGTGATCAGTTACCACATTGACGTTTCTTCGGGAGCGTCAATCATCCTGCTCGCTGCGTTCGTTTTCATCGTTGTTTATACGTTCACCGGTGCGCGCGGTCGCGGCAATGCCGGGGGCATGATTCACTGATCACCCAGGCGAGATTAGGTCCCAGATTTGACCCTCGGCGGTGTCGCGGACCTCAACACCAGCTGCGGCGAGACCGTCGCGGATTTGGTCCGACAGGTCGTAAAGCTTCGCTAGACGCACTTCGGCACGAGCGAGGAGCGCAATCTCAACAACAGGGCCCAGAACCGTGCGCGGATCGGTGAGTCCGCCCTGAGACGCCTCTCCGAGCCGAACGATCATCGAGCGCAACAGCGCCCGCGCTTTCTCCATTTCGTCGCTTTGGAGCGTGTCTGAAGACCAGCCCCGAATCGCATCATCAAGATCAAGGGTGGCAGCAACGGCACCGGCGGCATCTCGTTGTTCCATAGAGCGATCGAACTCGATGCTGCAGCGGTCTACGTCGTTGGCCAAAGAGGCTTCGATTTTCTTCGAGGATGTGGAAGCGCCAGAAGTATCGGCGATCACGGGTTCGGAAGAGGTTGCGTTCGCTTTGGTGGTGGTTCCAGAAGAGGTTTTCGGACCCTCTCTCAGCACATCAATGGAAACAGTTTCTCCGGTCGGGATTTCTAATGAGACACCGTTTCGACGAATGGTGACCACACCAAGTCCCACGATCTTCGCAGTGTCAGCATCGAGGTCAAGGATCACTCCGGTGTGTTCGTCGACACCGAGCACGAACGCATCTTTGGGAAGAAACTCTTCCATTTTCCGCAATCTGCGCTCGCCGAGGTAGCAGAACCGGGTGTCGTGGTGGCCGCCCTCAGTGTTGTTGTAATGCGGAATGACCGCAACGGGTAGACCAATTGGTGTCAAGAGATCAAGACCTTCGAGCCAATATGGATCGGCCCCCGACTTGTAGATCTCGTAAACAGGAACGGTGCTAACACCGAGTGTGAGCGCAGCTGCGCTCGAAAATGTCACTGCACCGTCAGTTTGTAATTTTTCGGCAAGCAGTTCTGGAAGTGGGGTGCCAGCCCATTGCCGCAATGCATAGGTGGGACTGCCAGGTCCGGCAAAGACGAATCGTGCCTGTCGGATCGTGTTGTACGCCACTTCGCGTTCAAGGGTCGTCAAGGCTTCGATCTCACGAAGTCCGGCAACTTCGACAATGCGATTGAGCGATACGTTGAAATAGTCGACAGTTTTGACCGAAAGTTCGTCGGCGTTTTCTTGGAAGCCGAACGGCGTGTCAAGAAAAACCGACGGAACCGAAATATCGGGGTTGGGCGCAGAGCTTGAGAGCCGCTCGAACACTTCACGATGAGGTTTCACCATCGTGGGTGATGTTTCACCGCTGCCCAAAATCGAAAGTAAACGGGTCATCCGGGTAAAGCCTCCTCGGCAAATTCCGCAAGCACCTCGGCCAACTGGACCGGATACTGCGCATGGATATCGTGCTGGGCCGGAGCGAACCAGCGCGCTCGGCCATTCGGTAAAAGAGCAATGGCAGCATCGACGGCGGCGTGTTTGTCTGCGGCCCAGGCGACATCGCCGCTGTCGGCGGGAACAAGCAAGGTCGGCACAGTGATGAGTGCATACCGCGCTGACGGCTGGTGGCCATAGAGCGCCTCGAGAATCGCAAGATGACGATCAAGGGTGAGCCAAGGAGCGATGGTGTTGTCCGATCGAATCTCGAAATTGGCCATTGCTCCGATAATGCCTGTTTCGGGCCAATCAGCATTGCCTTCGCGCACCCAACGTTCCATTGATTTTGCTGGCGTGCCAACAAGATGGGGCGGCGTCAGAACTGCCCTACAGGTATCCCAATCTTCGAATTTGCTGGCCAGTTCGATGAACCCGCCATCGACTGCAACCACAGCGCCCGGAACATCGGGGTGGGTCGCAGCAAGTTCGAGAACAACGTTTCCACCCCATGATTGGCCGACAACAATCGGCTTACTGAATCCAAGTTCGGTAATCAGCACCACCAGATCGTTCACGATTGTTGCGAAGTCGTATCCCGTGTCGGGTTTATCCGATTGGCCGTGTCCGCGCTGATCGATCCACACCACGGGGTGACCGGCGGCAACGAGTTCGGCAGCAACTCCGTCCCACATGCGCGCATTCGAGGCCAGCCCGTGGACGAGCACAAATGGGGTTCCCGACTGACCGAGACCGCTGGCTAGCACCCGCAACTCGAGGCCGGGCGCAACCGTTATCCGAAGTTCCTCGGTTGTCATTTCCTCTCCCGACCGGCATCGGCGATTAGCTCGCTCAACGTAATGGTCGACAACACGTCGGCGCTTGAGCGCGGCCATGGCCTTGACCCGCGCACCGAATCGGCGAATGCGTTGATCATTCGTTCATAACAGTTTGCGCCTTCGGCCCGATACTCATCGAGTGTTCCATCACGTCGCGTGATTCCGAAGGTCGTCTCATCGGTTCCCGGGGTGAACGGGCGCGCAACCTGAAGCGATCCGGCGGTTCCGTCGATCTGAAGTGCTTGATTTTCGGGGAGTTCGAATGACACCAGCACCGAGGCGGTGATTCCGGATGGACTGCGCAGCCATACTGAAGTCGTCAGATCAATCCCCGTATCGGCATAGGTCGTTTGCACTTCGATTTGGAGTCCCTCAGTACCGAGAATTCGCACGATTGGGTCGAGGCAGTAGATACCAACATCGAGAAGAGCCCCGCCGCCCTGTTCGGTACGCCAGCGATAGTTGATCTCCGCGTCGGTCTCGGGGAGGGCAAGGGGAAAGGTGAACTGCGATGCGACGTGGCGGATTGTGCCCAAATCTTTTGAGTCAATCAACGTTGCAAGAGTCGCAGAAAGGGGATGGAACGGCGTCATGTACGCCTCTGCCAGGAGGACACCGGCGCTATCGCAGGCTTCGAACATTCGGCGCGCTTCAGCGGATGAGACAGCCAGTGGCTTCTCGCACAGAACATGTTTGCCTGCCGCTGCAGCCCGCTCTACCCATTCGAGGTGGTCGCCGTTGGCGAGAGCGATATACACGGCTTCGACCGCAGGATCAGACAGAACATCGAGATATCCGATAGGCCCCGATCGGGCCCCCAGTGCGCCAAGAACGGCATTCGGACAATCGTTTATCGCCGGGATAACCGCAGCATTTGCGATCCACGAGTTGGCCCCGAGAATCCCGATGGTGAGTGGTTCACCCACAGGTGAGCTCCACGCCGCCTTGGGCGCCGGATGCGTGGGCAGCTTCGAGAACGGCGACAACATCGCGAGATTCTTCCGGAGGAACCGGAACTGCTTCGCCCAGCAGAAGGTGATCGGCCAGCATTCGATGGAAGGGCCAACCCGCTCGTGCCACTGGAGGAAGCACCATGTCAACCGTTCCGTACCCGGGTTCGTATCGACTCACCCGGAGATCGGCAGCAACTTCAGCGTGGTGCCATTCGTGGGCGACATGGCCGCGACCGTCAACAAGTTGATCGATTGTCACGGGTGCGTACTCTGCCGCAGCGGTACCAGAGGTGCCTTGCACATAAAACTTCGGCTTGCGGATTGCCGCTACATCACTCTGAATGAACCGGGCTTCTCGGCCGTCTTCCCAACGCATGTGCACGTCGATCTGGTCGGCGTTAGTGACATCGCGCCAGACACGCTTGTGCGAGACCGCTCGAACCCGTTGCGGTCGACTTCCGAAAATCCGCAGGATCCAGTCAATGTGGTGAGAGCCCCAGTCGTAGACCGCTCCTCCGGAAAACGTCTCGTCACTGTGCCACCAGCGACAAGGATGTTCGAACGAGCCGACAAATGTCTCCATGTTAAAAACATCTCCGAGGAGTTCTGCATCTATTGCTCGGCGAAGCGCAAGGAAGTCGCCATCCCAACGACGATTCTGATGAACAGTGATCGTCTTACCAACTTCGGCAGAAACAGCAAGAAGTTCTTCGGCATCGGCCACGGTGAGACACATCGGCTTTTCGACGACAACGTGCTTCCCCGCACGCAGCAGTTCCAGAGCAATCGCTGCATGGAGGACCGGTGGTGTTGCGACAATAACGACGTCAACGTCCTCGGCTTTACTTAATGAGGCGAGATCAAGATGGCCCTGCACCGTCGGGAAGTCGACGATTGCCGCCATGCGACGCTCATCGTTCGAATCGCAGACACCCACAAAGGCCAGTCCATCGGTTTCTGTTGCGGCAAGACCATGGGTGTATCCCATACCGCCGAATGGCCCGTAGCCGACGATTCCGACTCCGATGGTCCGGGGACGCACGGAGGAGGCGGGGTCACTTGATTCGATTGCGGATCCGGCGAGTCGATCTAGGTAGCGCCCGATTTCGGGTCCGGACCGCAATCGCTCCGGCGCGATTGCGCAAATCAGAGTTCGGCCGGCGGAGGTCCGGCATTCAACAATGCAAGGGACATCAATGAAATGAATACTCGTGGTGGCGGCCACCGTGTGGAGGGTGGGATCAATGACGGTAAGAGTGGCGAAGGCACCCACAACCGGGGTCTCACGTTGCAGCCGGATGGCCTCGGGCCTCGTGGCATCTGGCCTCACAAACCACTCGCCGACCGGCAGAATTTCGCCTAACTCTAAGCCAAAACTGGCTAACTCTTGAGAACTCAGGTCAGGAGCGAAGGCGATTTTTGCGGTTGAAGTCACGGCGAGACGTTACTGCCTCAGTTTGTTCAGGCCCTGTTCGACATCGTATGAAATCCTGTTTTGGGTAGCCCTGTTTTCATACTCGCCGAAATTGTCCTAGAAGCGACGTGCCATCCGGCGGTAAACGATCTTCAGTTTTGCGAGGCGACCCCCAACGGTTTACACGATCGTGATCGATCGCTTTTCCCATCCGGTGTGACCATCAACAGGCCTTGGATTGATTTCGCCAGTTTGTACTTCACCGTTTGTTGAGATGCATCGCACCGCAACCTCGTGTGTACCGGTTGTGGCGTTCCAGTCGTAAAACCATTGGCGCCACATTCCTCCCGAAATTGAGTCGCCAAGAGTGGCTGGTCGCCAGTCACCGTCGATGCGCACTTCAACACCGCCGACGCCGGCATTTGGGGCCCAGGCCACACCGGCAAGAGTGACAATCCCGGCTGGTTTGCGCGCGCCGCTGCGGGGAACGTCGATACGAGACGACATTTTGACAGGGCCGTCTTTGGCCCACCCTTGTTGAATCCAATAAGCATTGAACTCTTCCCATCCGGTGAGTTCAATTGAGTCGAGCCACTTCGTTGAAGAAACATACCCGTAGAGGCCCTCGACAATGAGGCGAGCAGGGAATCCATTTTCGCGGGGAAGAGGAACTCCGTTCATTCCGATAGCGATGAGAGCCGATCGACCATCGAAGGCGGCAGCGGTGGGAAAGCCAGCGGTGAAACCGTCGACTGATGACCCGACGATCTGCTCGCCTCCGGGTTCGACTCCAGCTTGTTCAAGAAGCGATCTCAATTCGATTCCCTGCCACATGGCAGTGCCAATAAGCGTTCCGCCGACTCGGTTTGAAACGCATGCCAGCGTGATGGGCACTTCAACTTGAGGCATGGCGAGGAGTTCTTCGTAACTAAGCGATAGAGCGTTGCGAACTTTTCCTTTGATTTTGAGTCGCCAAGTCGCAAGATCAACGTTGGGGACGCTGAACGCAGTGTCGATGCGAAAGAAATCATCGTTCGGGGTAATGAGCGGTGTGATCCCCTCAATGTTGAGGCTGGATGCGGCGGTGAGGGGAAGAGCGGGGGTGACAGTTGGGCGAGGAAGCGTCGCTGCAACCGGGGAACCTGATGCACCAGTTCCAGCGGAACCGCCTGAAGTCAAAGCTTTTGCGCCGACGGCTAGGGCCGCTGCGCCGACGGCGGTGACGCCAGTCCAACGAAGAAACGATCGACGGGTGCCGGCAACGCGCTTGTTTGGTTGCGGAGAGATATCTGGAACCTGATGTTCGCTGCTCGGGTCACTCACGCCCCCATTCAACCTGCTTTCGGTGACTAGGTGTGTGTCGGATGGGGAAAACTCGGTTAACCCTGACGATGTCGAGCGTTCATCAGTCGCACAGTTCCGGTTTTTGACCGGATGACGAGTGACTGAGTCGAAACAAATCCAGCGCTGACATGCACACCCTTGAGGAGCTCGCCATCGGTGATCCCGGTTGCTGCGAAGAAGCAGTTATTGCCAGCAACAAGATCGTCGGTACCGAGCACCTTTGCGAGGTCATAGCCCGCATGAATGGCGGCATTGCGCTCATCTTCGTTGCGTGTCCACAATCGACCCTGAAGCTCACCGCCCATCCCCTTGAGGGCGGCAGCAGCAATGACACCTTCGGGGGTGCCGCCAATTCCGAACATGATGTCGGCTCCAGAGTCGGGCCACGCTGTGGTGATGGCGCCGGCAACATCACCATCGGGAATGAGGCGAATGCGAGCGCCGGCTTCGCGAATTTCTGCCACCAGATCATCGTGACGATCACGGTCGAGAACTACGGCAGTGACATCGCGGATATCAATGCGCTTCGCTTTTGCCACCGCCTTGAGGTTTTCGGTGGGTGAAAGTTCAATGCTGCAAAGACCGACGAGTTCCGGACCCACTGCAAGCTTGTCCATGTAGACGCAAGGCCCTGGATCAAACATTGATCCCTTCTCCGAAAGCGCGATTACAGCAAGGGCGTTGCTGCGACCTTTGGAAGCGAGCGTGGTGCCGTCGATGGGGTCAACCGCGATATCGCATTCGGGCGGTGAACCGTCGCCGATGCGCTCACCGTTGTAAAGCATCTGGGCTTCATCCTTCTCGCCCTCACCAATGATGACGGTTCCGTCCATCGCCACGGTACGAAGGGCAAGGCGCATGGCATCGACGGCCGCTCCGTCGGCTCCCTCTTTGTCGCCCCGACCCATCCAGCGGCTGGCCGCCAGCGCAGCAGCCTCGGTTACGCGCACGAGATCAAGGGCAATGTTGCGGTCAAGGGGCACGTCAGTCATGGGGGCAGAGGATACTGCCTCTGCCCTACCCGATCGTATCCTCAGACAGGCGTGGCGATACCCTCACACTGTGGCAACTCTGGCTGAGCTCAAACTGTTTTGCTCGCGTGACCATGCACCCACCCGCCGGATTGCCCTTGGACAGAGCCACTTGCCTTGCGAACCATCTCCGGGTTTTGGAGGCGTACTTCTCGGCGGGGTCGTGGCCCGGTTTGTCGCCGACATTGACCCCGATTTGGTTTCTGATCTTCTCGTGCTCACTCGTGAAATCGAAGGCAATCGGCTCATTGCGCAACCTCGCCTTCGATTTCGGTTGCAAGTCGATACCGTTGGCTTAACGCCGGTGACCCATGTTCTGGTTGGAACTGGCGAATCGCTTGCATTCGAATTTGGTGATCATGGAGCGCCCGAGCAACAAATCCTCGGAGCCCTCTACGCTGCCGGCGCGCTCGCTCCCTCCACGAGGCGAACAGTAATGGCGGTCATCCGTCGGGCGATTTCTTGGGGTGGCCCTGTTGGTCCCGAACTCATTGCCTCTCTGAGCGGCTTTCGTGCCGGTATTGCAGGTTCGCGAGCAGCAGTGGGAGATCCGGTGAAGTGGGCACTCGAACGACTGGGATTCGGGCGTGATTCGTTGTCGCCCAAGTCGAGCGAAGTGCAACGAAAGTATCGTGATCGTTTGCGAGAGGTTCATCCGGATCACGGGGCTGAGGTTGATGGTGCGGCACAGAAAATCGCAGAGCTCTCTGAAGCACGCCGTATTCTCATTGGCCGATAAGCAGCGCTGGTAAAACAAAGGTTGAGTTCTGCGGTTTAGTCGCTGATCCCTGTGATCTGATCGGAAGGATTGAGGTCCTCGAGTTCTCGTTTTGCAGTTTCAGGAAACCAAAAAACGACCACGAGAATCAAAAGCGCAGGGGCAATAGCAACGACGGCCATCGCCTGACCGAGTCCACCGACGCGATCAGCAAGCCAACCGACGGTGAGGAGCCCGAGACTGCTTCCAGCAACGCCTACAACCTGAAGGCCACCGTTAGCCCTACCGCGCTGACTCGTAGGAAAGAGTTCTGGTCCGTAGACCGCAAGAGCAGGGACGGCGAGAGCTCCGATAGTGGCGGCAACGGCAGACGCCAACCACAACGGCCATCCCCAAGAGAGATACGAGATGCAGGTGAAAGCGACACCGCCTGCGATCCCGATTGCACCGATAGAGCGACGGCCATAACGATCGGCCAACTTGCCTCCGAGCATGATCCCGATACCAGCAGGTGTGTTTGTCGCGAGTACGAAGACGGCAATCAGCATTCCAGAGAAACCGCGTTCGGTTCGAAGGAACTCATTAAGAAATTGTGCAGCGGGAGCGAGGAACAATGACCAAAGAAATGCTCCAGTCGCCAACATCACAAAGCGCTGCCAATTGATGTTCCGCACTGCAGTTTCTGACGCCGTTGCGATGCGATGTTTGTATGAATCAAAGCGTTTTGTCTCGGGGAGTCGTCTCGCAATTCGAATGCACGGATAAATAGCAAGTAGCGGAATGACGTAGGCGATCCGCCATGCTCCTTGAGCGATATCGATATAAACGAGGTTGAGAACACACATGCCGGCACCGAGAGCCGCAGTCATGGCGACGACCGAAACAGCGAAGGCGCGCGTACCCGCAGGCATCTCCTCAGCGGCCATCACTGCAATGACCACGACGACGACGGTGGAAAGTGAACGAGCAAACGTCTGCGAAACACCGAGCCACACCATGCCCGTCGATGCTGCTCCGAAGGCGGTGACTACGCAGGAACCAAGAAGGCCGGCAACGAGAATTCTCCGACGGCCAAATTTGTCCGCAAGAACAATGATTCCGAGTGACAGGAGGACCCCCACACGAACAATCGCCAGGAGCCTTCCTTGTTCAGCAGTATTGGCTCCAAATTGTTCAGCTGCATAGGTAAGCGTTTGTGTGATCAACGTACCGAGGTAACCGCTAACGACAGCGAAGAGGCATAAGACAGAGAGCACAGTTGCTGCTCGTGCATCGAGGGCCTCAGGCGGGGCCCACCACGGCTGGTGGCCCTCGGGTTTCGGTGCTCTTCTGAGATGACGTCGAAGGGCTGGCCGGAACAACACTCCCCATACCGGTACCGCAAGTCGATAGTTGACGATTTCGTCGACAATCGTGTGACCATCGGAGTCGACAGTCAGTGAGACCTCGCGATGCCATTCCTGAAATGGGCCGATATGCGCTTCGAATCCTGCTGAACCCGGGTCGGAGTGAGTGGTTCGTTCGATAACGACATCGTTGCGGGGCAAAAGCCACTGGTGCGCCGAATCATGCGGAACCCGGTGGCGATAGGCGAGTCGAGTCACGATCGAGGACCGAATACCACCGGATCGCGTCGACCTCGCTTCAGTTCAAAAAAGGTTGGAAGTTCGAACGAGGCAATAAGTACGTTCCATAATGCAAGTGCATCGTCTCCAGTGGGGGGTGGCGACACAATTGGCCCGAAGTAGCCCCGGGCAAGTTGAGGTACTCCGATTACAGGCGAACCGACATCGGGTCCGGCGAGTGCCATTGCCTCAGCGACAGAGGATTCGATTGCCAAATCCCATGAGTCATCGTTGATGGCTTTCGTCACAAACTCAAGGTCGATACCGCAATCGTTTGCGCACGTTGCAATGAGTTCATCACCTGCGCTTTGTTCATCGTGATGCAAATAAGAGCCAAAAGTCGCGAACAGCGCAGCCATTTCATCGTTACGGCCATTAGCGCGAAGTGCTTCTAGTGCTCGTGCCATGCGGCGGCTACATGAAAGGCGGGACTTAAAATGATCGGGAACTTCGCGATCTTTATTGAGTTCAGCAAGGCTGAGGGTACGCCAAATAATCGCTACGCCTGCGAGATCGGCAGCCTCAACGAGCCAACGGCTCGTGTTCCATGTCCACGGGCAGCATGGGTCGGCAAAGAATTCGACCGAGTCAATTGTCATGTGTTGGTCTTTGAAGCAGGGTCTTCAAGCGGGTCCAGACTCTGTTGTGGCCGGGAGCGTTTGGCCTGAAGAGCTTTGGCTCGTCTGGTGGCCAGCCAAAGAAGCCCCACGAAGAGGGCGATCGGAACAAGCACCATGAGCGCTTCATCCCAACCGCCTTGATGTCCAAAGAGAACGATTGTCATGGAGAGAGTGTTTCACAGTGGCTCTAAGGCGTTGGCCCCGGTGTGTCACTTGGCTGTTGGATACCTAGACTGCAAAAGTGCGCGATCAGGTAGAAAAAGTAATCGAAGTCATCCGACCGGCGATTCAGGCCGATAACGGCGATGTCCTACTGCATGACGTCAACGAAGAGACTGGTCTCGTCACGGTAGAACTGATCGGTGCTTGCGTTTCCTGCCCGGCCTCGACAGTTACCCTGAAGGCTGGACTTGAACGGATCCTTATCGACCGGGTTCCGGGTGTCACCGAGGTTATTGACGCTGGTGCTGCAAATCATGTGATTGGTGAGACACCGGTTTCGCTTTAGCCCGCGATCGGCACACGTTGCGATTGCTGCAAAGGTGGGTCAATGTCTTGGAGGCCGATGCTGTCCTAGCGTGTGGCCATGACCTCGGATTCAGCGAACGATGCGGCGGCACTTCTTGTTGCCGCGCAGTCGGGTGATCGTTCCGCCCTGGCTCGTTTGCTTTCGAAGGTGGAGCGCGGCGGCGATGAAGCTCGTTCAGTAAGCGAAGTTACGCATTCTCGTGCTGGTGCAGCTACGACGGTGGGCATTACCGGAGCTCCCGGAGCAGGAAAGTCCACGCTTACTTCGGCCTTAGTCCGCGAAATGCGTTCTGGTAACGCGACGGTGGGGGTCCTTGCCATCGACCCCTCCTCGCCGTTTACCGGTGGGGCAATTTTGGGTGACCGGGTTCGGATGGACGAACACGTACTTGACGACGATGTTTTTATTCGGTCGATGGCAACACGGGGACACCTCGGTGGCCTGTCCACCGCCGTTCCCGATGCTGCTCGCGTGCTCGATGCGGTAGGGATGCAATGGGTTGTGATTGAAACTGTGGGTGTTGGTCAAGTCGAAGTTGAGATTGCCAGCGAAGCGGACACAACAATCGTGGTGGTGAATCCTGGATGGGGTGACACGGTGCAGGCGAACAAGGCCGGTCTTATGGAAATCGCCGACATCTTTGTTGTGAACAAAGCAGACAGGGCCGGAGTCGACGAAACAGTGTCAGATCTCGAAGGCATGCTTTCGCTTCGTTCTACATCGCAATGGCGACCACCCGTGCTGCGAACAATCGCTACCGAAGGAACTGGCGCCGACACGCTGTGGTCCGCCATTGAGCAACACCATGATTGGTCTGTTTCCTCAGGCGAATTTGAGCGACGTCGGTCGCTTCGGCTTGATCAGGAACTTCGGCGGGTGGTGAATTCGTTGATGGCGGCGCGGGTCGAGAAACTTTCTTCAGGCGATGCATGGCAACGCGCCTGCAATGAAATCGCGGCACACACACTCGATCCATGGACAGCGGCGTCTTCTTTACTTGACTAAGGGTCAGAGCCGTCGGGCACTTTGGCCCATCGACCGATTGGGTTGACGCCGGTACGGTGCGCAACCTTCGGTCGAGGAGGGTCAATGCGAATTTTGAAATCGTTGCGTCTGCTGCTTTTCGTGTTCGGCGCTTGGGTGATTTTTCTTGCTTGCAGCGGTGGAGCGCCAGCCGAGGCGCAGGTCATCGGCCAGATCACGAACGGAACTCCAGAAGCCATTGTTGTCGTGACTCGAGATGGAACATTGGCTTCGTGGAGGTCATCGGGGTCTACCGGGGCTCGGTGGAAATGCGGCTACTACGCAGTTGTTGCCCCACAGATGTCGGTTCTTGATCCAACTCCAGTTGTTGATTGGGCGGCGGGCCCTGTCAACCCCGTACGCGACGAGTTCTACATGCTTGGTTGCACCGACTCTGAGGGTGTTCGCGTCCATATGCGTTATGTCGCCTTCACTCCCAGAGACCCTTTTGGTGGAGCTGGGGCAACCGCTCGTGCGGTGGATGAAGCCCGACGCCGCCTTGAATTACCCGATCCAGCGCCGAGGGTCAATCCACCGGATGCACAACTCGTTGGCCTTCCAATGTGGCTCTGGCTCGAACAACCATGGGAACGAGTGCGGGCAAGTGTGTCGATTGGTTCGGTATGGGCGAGTGTGAGCGCATGGCCTCAAAACGCGCTTTGGGAATTTGAAGATGGTTCAAAAATTTGGTGCAACCAAGGTGTCGCCTACGACCTCTGGCGCTACCCCTTCGAACAGTCGTCAAACTGCACTCATACTTTTACCCGGTCCTCGATGTGGTCAGAGGGGGGAGTCGCATGGGTTCGAGTGACGGTCACTTGGGGGGTTGAGTGGAACTCAAGTGAAATGGGCGGCGAACCGCTCGGCACCGTGACGCGCACAGCAGAATTTCCCGTGAAGGTGGTGGAAGCCCAAGCCCTCGTTCGCTGATCTGCGCTGCGGATCCCCTTGCGAATGAAGGTGCGGTAGGAGACCCGGTAGAATCTGTCGTTATGGCTGAAGCCCTCATCTCTGTCGAACGCACGCACTCTGGAATTGCGCTTGTTCGCTTGCAGAACGGCAAGGTGAACTCGTTGTCCTCAGCGCTCTTGCGAGAACTTCATGCTGTTGCGGAATCGCTCACTGATGATCCGCCCGGGGCCGTCGTGATAGCCGGAAACGGCCGTATTTTTGCCGCCGGTGCCGATATTTCGGAGTTTGCCGGTCCCGATGAGGCAGGTGAAATTGGGAGGCTGTTTCTCAAAGCTCTCAATGCCGTCGCGGCGATCCCCCGTGTTGTGATCGCCGCTGTCGGTGGCCCAGCGTTGGGCGGAGGTTGTGAACTGGCGCTGGCCTGTGATCTTCGGATCGGCTCAACGAGTGCCAAGTTTGGTCAGCCGGAGATTCTGCTCGGGATTATTCCCGGTGGCGGCGGCACCCAACGTTTGGCTCGGTTAGTTGGCTCGGCACGGGCCAAGGATCTCATTCTCAGCGGTCGACAAATTCGCGCCGAGGAAGCATTCCGTATTGGACTTCTTGACGAGGTCGTAGACCCCGATGACCTCGAAACCCGTGCACTTGAGCGGGCCGGAGAATTTGCTGCCGGGCCTTTGCAGGCGCATGCGATTGCCAAGCGAGTAATCGACGCTGGTCTCGAAACCTCACTTTCCGAAGGTTTAGAACTTGAACAGCAAGCGTTCATCGAGGTGTTCCGAACCGAAGATGCTCGTATAGGTGTTACGTCCTTCCTTGAAAACGGTCCCGGTAGGGCGCAGTTCATCGGGCGATGACCACCGAGTACAGCGTTTCTGGACAGGTTTGGTTTCTCGATCGACTGAAAGAAGTTCGGCGATGACCCAGCCGATGTCCACCTGTTACCGCCATAGTGAAAACCGCGCCGGCGTGAGTTGTCAGCGTTGCAACAGGCTGATCTGTGGCTCATGTATGACCCCAGCATCAGTTGGATTCCATTGCCCCGACTGTTTGAAGGGTGCGACGAAGCGATCACCAGTGCTGCGGTTTAACGAATTGCGTGCTTCTCGCCCGATCATTACCGAAATTCTGATCGCGCTCAACGTTCTCGGACTAGTAGCGGTGGTTGCAACTGGCGGCTCACTCTTCGGTGGCGGTGGCACCGCTACCGATAGGGGAATGCTCATCGGCTCTGGCGGAGTCGCGAGCTACGGCTCGAAGGGTTTTTCTGTTGAGTACATAGGCGTTGCTCACGGCGAGTGGTGGCGAATCGTTACCGGCGGATTCCTGCATTCGGGGATCGTGCACCTGGGTATGAACATGTTGTTGCTTTACATGCTGGGCTCACAACTTGAGCCATTGCTGGGGAAGGTGAGATTTCTCTCGCTCTACATCGCATGCCTCGTTGCGGGCTCATTCGGTGTACTTCTTGTTTCGCCGAATAGTGCAACGGTAGGCGCGTCAGGAGCTGTCTTTGGCCTCATGGGAGCAGCCGTGATTGCGCAACGTCGCGCTGGCATCGATGTCTGGCGCAGTGGAATAGGCGGACTCGTGGCCATCAATTTGTTGCTGACCTTCGCAGTTCCGGGCATTTCTATTGGGGGTCATATCGGAGGTCTTGTTGCCGGTGTTGCGGTGGGGGCGATCGTGTTTGCCCTTGATCGCGCCGTGCAAAGCGAATGGGCCGGTACGGCGGCTTGTATGGCGATCACCCTTGTGCTTTGGGGTGGTTGTTTGTGGGCCGCGGCGCGCTAGAGGATTTCAGCGACTCTCAACGATTGCTTTCAAACCCTTGAGATTTCGTTTCCAAATGAGTTTTAGAACCTGACCGCCAACGAGTGCACCGATGGGGCCACCCATCCACCAAGGAAATCGAAGTGTTTCCTTCCATTGGAAACCTGACTTGGTATCGCCAATCGGGAGAATCGTGAAGGCTCCCGTTCCGGTCACCATGCCGACGTGACGAACACCCATCGTGCTGCCGGTTTTCCATTCGGTAATTTCCATTTTATCGGTGAGACGAAATGGCCCGACTTTGGTATCGCAATCGAACGTCGTGCCAGTACCTGATGTCGACTCCGATGTGAATCGAATGGCAACAGCATCGTGCATCCAATCAACGTGATCGGCAACATTTTCGACTACCGACCAGACCTTGTCGGGCGTTGCGTTAATAATTGTGCTGACGGTGATTGTTGCCATCTCATCATCGTAGGGAGGGAATGATCATTTCGCGGTATTCGAAGTGTAAATCGATATATGGGCTGTGCTATTGGTGGTGAACTCTGATGATTGCCAATCGCTCCAACGCTCGACCAGCACGAGTCCAGCGAGTTTGGCGGCGTGATCAAGTTGTACTGGGCTGCAGATGATTATCGACCATGGCCGAACCGTGATTTCATCAACGCGTACCTCGATATGGCGACCTTCGAGGATCGAGGTTGCCGGATCGAATGTGGTCTCGATGAAGACGGCAGCATCGGAGGCCACACGCGCAGGCGACAGTGAAGTGGCAGGAATATCTGTAGCGGGGATGGGCACAAACGCCTCGATGACGATACGGCCGCTTGGAGAAAGGGCTTCACGACTTTCGCGAAGGCATCGGGTGATGGAATCGAAATCAGGAAGATTGAGCACCGTGTTGAAGGCGCAAAATATGAGAGAAAATGACTCTGAAATTTTGCCCTCGATGAGAGCCTCGGAGATGCTTGTCATA
>JBBEAV010000036.1:13384-63107 GCA_040882655.1 Acidimicrobiales bacterium | reverse complement strand
GGACATGAGGGACTCTGATCAGAACAGGACGGGGAAAAACGGATGAACCCAGTCACGCTGGCTTCATCCGTGCAACCGTTGGGGCCAAATCAAACGTTACGTCACAACTCGCATTTGGCGTGCTCGGGCAAGCCCCAATCCGCCAGATTGGTTAGGGCTCTGTGGTTTCTTCGGCGTTAAGCGCATCAAGCAACGGCTTCACATGGCTGCCCACATAGTTACCCTCAAACTCCCACTTTTCTGAGGCAGAGGCATGGAGAACCTCGAAGGTGCGCACGGTGGCCCGAACATGGACCTTGACCTCAATCTCGGCCCGGGGCAGCGCAAAGAGCACTTCACCAGCAGTGCGCTGCGTCGCATTGTGGCCAACGTGCCAGGCATAAATGTTCTTCTCTGACACCGCAATCAGTGAAAAATACGGAACTTGGTGGATCACCATGCCGTCGTCGGTGCGCGAAACGAGGCCGCCACTGTTACGGCCCTTTTTGAAGCCAATGAACGTGCCGGCAAATTGCAGTACGGCGCCAGTAAGGCCGCCGCCGGCCATGTCGCTCGCCATGTTCCCGGCATCCATGCCAACCAACGTTCCACCCGAAGTCCCTCGGGGCCTAAACCACGCTGCAGCAATAATCGTGTCGGTATCGCCAACCGCCTTCTGCGCGATTGCCACAACATTTTCTTCGCTCATCCCAGCCCCTTGGTGTTTGGTTGGTAATTCGTGACTCACTAGATGGAGTTCAGATTAGTCATAGATCGCTTCAACCGACCAACTCCCCTGTTCAATCTGCACGAGTAACGCTCGCCCATCGACCAGTACCAATTGCAAGCGGGCACGACGACGATGCGTGAGTTGATCCCACCACCGTTCATCGCATGGCCATGGTCCTGCCCACCCCGCGATCGAGACCCCGCCTCGTGCTGCGTCATCGAATCTCACCATTGAAGGTTCGGCACTCAATGTTCCCCTCCCACTGACCCATACCAGAGCGCCCTTTGCATCAAGTACTTGGATCGGCAGCAGTTCAGTCGGAAGCAAGGCTGGTAACGGTGAAGGCACTCGGCCCGGCCACGGCGCATCAAGCGCAACGTCGCGTCCTTGACCATCGCCCCCATCGATTCCAACAAACGGCACTCGCACCACAACATCGGCGGGGCTGCGACCACCGCGTCGCTCTGGCACAGTTACCGCCGCCACTCCCACCATTGCCTGCACGCGTGCCAACGCTCGACCAGCGCGCTCATCGGCTTCGGTCTCTCCTCCCCAAAATCCGTGCTGACGACCACGGGCCGGTAACACTTCCTCGGGAGCAAGCAACAGGCGAGTCACACCACCATTGGGGCGTTGTCCACTTGGCCCGTTGAGCCACCCGTCAAGTTGCCAGCGAACACGATCAACAATGCCGTTCGATGACAACGCGCCTTCGTGGCGCCAAATTCGTTCGAGCCGTTCCCCAACATCGGTTTCGATAACAACTCGTAGTCGGGTGCAGGCCAAACCTTCTGCACCAAGTTGTTCGTGCAACTCTTCAGCCGCCGTGCGCGCAGCGAATGCAGCAGTGTCAACGCGCTCGGCTGGCGGATCAAGCGTGGCAGTGACATCGAACGAGCGTTGCGGCATAGAAACCGAAGACGGACGGTCATCAAGACCATGAGCAAGTCGGTGGGCAAGTCGCCCATCAATCCCAAACCGAGCAACGACATCGTCCACCTTCAAAGACGCGAAGTCGCCGAGCCTTCGAAGGCCAAGTCGTTGAAGAACATCAGCCAACTCAGGGCGAGCAAGGGCACTCACCGAGAATGGCGCAAGAAAGTTTGCCGAATCGCCCGAACTAACAACATGCACATGATGGGGTTGAGTAATTGCCACTTCCGCCGCACGAGTTGCGGCAAACAGGCCATCGGCAACACCGATACCAACGGCATTTGCCCATCCCGCAGAATGCAATGCGTCGTCAATATCGGCAGCGACTAAAAGTGCCAATTGCTCATCGCCACCGAAATATCGAGAGGGGCCCAGTGTCGGAAAGGCCAAACATCCTGGCGATGACAGTTCAACACGCGGAGTGAACCGATCGACAAGCGCTGCTATTGAGGCAAATACGCGCGCGTCACGATCTGGTTCGGGATCAACTATCTGCAGCCCCGGGCAACGCCGTTGCGCTTCGCGTCGACGAAGACCAACCTCGACCCCTTCGGCCCGAGCTGCCGGCGATGTTGCGGTGACTCGATTCGCGACAATCACTGCCACGGGCTCATCAGCCGGCGCGGCAGTTGCAATCACCGGCCAGTCTGGGCACACCACTACCAACGAGCGAATGTTCATCGCTGCGCGAAGGAAAGAACGGTTGCGTCATCGGTATCAGATTCGATACGTACAACGTGGCCGCTAAGTGCAGGCAACAACACCTCGTGTTGCACCGGCCGATTGGCTCGGCCACGACCACCAACCTCGATCTGTACACGCCGCAACTGCAAGTGCCCGTGACCACATTCCGGTCCCGCCCATCGACCCTCTGCAACAGTGAGAGAAAGATCGGCAGACCACGACGATGGCCGCTCCATCTCCGGCGACAGACTCAAAAGTATCGAACCGCGCTCGCGCAGTCGCGATGCCAAACGGCGAGTCTCCGTTGCTCGCATCGGTAATCGCGCATCAAGTACGACAACGTCGACCGCACCAATTAACGCGGCAACAACATCAGCCTGCCGTCCCGAATGACCAGGGTCGATAAACACCACGCGGGCAGCATCAATACCCGCCTCGAGTACTGCAACCGGCGCAAGATCACTCAGCCCCACAACGGCAACCCACGAACCAGCCCGCGAGGCACCAGCCACAAGTTGCAGTGCCAGCGAGGTGGCTCCTATTCCGCCAACGGCAACAACTGATCCGCGAACCAACCCGCCATCGGGGAAGAGGAACGCCAATGACTCGAGCACCGGCACCACTGACTGACGCGCCAAAACCGCCGGCCGAATGCGTTCGGCCAGTTCTTGCAGCGAAGGCGACGCTACGGAGGAAGGAAGAGCGGAGGGAAGAACCACCCCAACAGTATCGAACATATGTTCGATAAAGGCAATTAGTTAGTCGCCAAACCCCTCCGGCATCACAACCTCGACGCCTTCCTTGTAATAAATAAAGAGTTCCTCGAGCCGCTCTTTGAGCCCCTCTGATCCGCCACTCATGCTCACGGTGATCACATTGCCGTTCACATGCACTGATTCAACGTTGCCGGCCTCAAACAAGGTACGAGCCACGAGGTCGGCGGGCCGATCAGCCACGGCATCGTCGGCCGAACGATAAATCTCGTGCCCCGTGCCGGTAAGAGGACGATTGGTTTCAAATCGGACGACGCCGCTCACTGAAGACGGCTTTTCAATAACGGTGACTGGCTGACCCATGGGTGTGAATGTAGCCCGATCAGGCCTAGCCAACACCCATCGCTGCTCCAGTACGACTGCCACGAACCACAGCCACACCGATCTGCCAGACCAACGCCGCCAACACAACGGACACAACACCAAGGGCGACATGGACAATCTTGAACGGAGCCCCGTGATCGGCCATGAGGATCATGGGCACTCGCACCAACCACACCAAGGCGGTGAGACCGGCAGCAGCCATGAGCACCTTCGCTCCGGTGAGACTCACCGGCGAGTTCCATGCCTTTGCCGCCACGGCCACAACTGCCACGGCGAAAGCCAACAACACCAGCGATAACACCGTCGAAAAGAGCTTCGCCCCTGCCGACTCTTCCGATCGCAGCGTGTTCGAAATGCGATTGCCCCAGACGAAGGCAGTCCACAGAACGAACGCAATCAACACGATGCGAGATTGAACACTCATGGGCCGAGGGTACCCGCGGTCTGGGGGCTATCCCACCGCGAACAAACTCGCCTGCGCCGCAGCCGGAGCAAGTCGATGAACCCCAGACCACGGCAAATCATCCATATAAGACCATGACCGCCTATGAATGGTGGTGGGGCCCATTGCTAGTAGCGCCATTCGATGCCTTGGGCATGGGTAGCCCTTATTGCGCTGAAAGTCATAGCCCGGGAAGTTTTCCGCCTCGGCTCGCATCATGCGATCGCGACTTACTTTGGCAAGGATCGAGGCCGCGGCGATTGAAACACAGGTTGCGTCTCCCTTCACGATTGTCCTCGTGATGCCCCCGCCAACAAAATCATGTGAACCATCGAGCAGCACGCGATCAGGAGCCGTGCCAAGCGCAGCAAGAGCGCGAGTCGCGGCAAGTCGCAGAGCTGCCGACATACCCAATTCATCGCATTCTTCGTGGGTGACGATTCCCAATGACCACGCTTCACACCACTCTGCCACTCGATCAAACATCGATTCGCGCTCGGACTCAGTCAACATTTTGGAATCACGAAGCTTGTACACGCGACGGCTCTGAGGAACGACTGCAGCACCAATGACTAGTGGCCCCGCCCATGATCCGCGGCCGACCTCATCAAGACCAACAACAACCTTGTGTCCCTCGGCCCAAAACTCTTTTTCATTCCTGAGGGTCGGCGCATTGTTGCGCAGACCTGCACGAAGTTGACGAACCGAACCAGTCACCTGAGCGAACGTAGCGGCAAGTGACTGGTCGGTCCGGGATTACTTCTCGATCCAAGTTTCAGTGAGACGCACAGTGCCCCCCTGGAAGGGCTGTGCCACCCCACCATCAGGAAGCGTCATCGTCGTAAAATTCCTAACGTTTTTGGCTGCTCCCAGCGCCCATTGCGAATGAGCAAGCCAGATGTACGGAACTAATGCCGTCTGACGTTGCTGCACCGTTGCATAGGCCGCTTTGCGCACCGCACTATCGGGTGAGGCCCTACCGGTATCGAGTGCAGCATTGATTTGAGGGTCGTTCAGACGAGCGAAGTTCAAGGCCAATGCGCCTGTTGCGTTTTTGCCCGTCCACCACACATAGTCAACCGCCGGGTCGGTTCCGCTGAACTGCCGCGTGAGGCTGGCTTGGTAGTTGCCTGTCGCTAAATCAAGAATGAATTTGCTTTGTTCAATAGTCGTGGGAGAAACGCTCACTCCACATGCTTCCCACTGCTGCTTAATCAACGAGATCGTATTCACGTTGGCCGGAACAGGAGTCGTCGAAAGACTCATAGAGATTGGACCTTTCTCCGCCTTCACCTGATCGATTAGCGCCTTACCGGCAACTGGATCATTTGTCCTGAATCCGCTATCGGAATACCACGGAGAATTTTTCGTAAACTGGCTATCAGCTAATCGATCTGCCGGCACGTCGTTGATAAGCAAAATCGCTTCGGGATCAGTGCAAAGTTTGAGCCC
The DNA here is from genome assembly GCA_040882655.1 of Acidimicrobiales bacterium. Lineage (GTDB taxonomy): Bacteria > Actinomycetota > Acidimicrobiia > Acidimicrobiales > Acidimicrobilacustridaceae > Acidimicrobilacustris. The sequence goes on along the minus strand of JBBEAV010000036.1, from coordinate 57,790 downwards.
TTCACGAACCCGCACATCATCAAGCGGCGCCTTCGATGTATTGAAGATCACAAAACTTTCTTCGGTTTCGGTTGGGTCAACAATAATTTGTAGCGCACCCGACTTCGCCTCGCTCTGAAGTTTGGCAATTGCCGGGAAGTCCGTGGTGTGCAACATGTTGACGTCGCCGGACAACAACGCGTTCACTCGATTTTGCGGATCGGTAATAGGACGGAACTCGAGTGAATCTAGATAGGGAAGCTTGTTGCCCTTCGAGTCTGAACGCCAGTAGTTCGGGTTCTTTGTACCTGTCCACCGATTATCCGGCACCCATTCTTTTTGAATGAAAGGGCCTGAACCGATTGGCGACCGGGTGTTGGCTGGCGGGGCTGCGTCAAGTTGAGCCGGAGCAACGACGTATCCAACCTGTGTAGTGAGCCCGGCAGGAAGTGAGGCGTCAGCATCAACCATTGTGACCGTCACCGTCGACGGAGACGCCACGACCGCTGATGAAACGTTTGCGAGCGCAATACCAACCAACGGATCCTTACGCATCGCGTTCAACGATTTAACAACTGCGGCGGCATCAACTGGAGAGCCATCAGAAAAGTTCACATTGGGTCGCAACTCAATTGTCCATGTCTTGAAATCTGCGCTTGGCGTAAACGACTTCGCAAGATAAGGCTGCACTTTGCCGTTTTCGTCGTAGGCCGCCAATGGATCAAACACTGCAGATCCGACCATGCTGCCAGAAACCGCCCAACGGTTGGTTGCTGGATTAAATCCGTCAGAATCCGCTTCGAGCGCGAACGTCACCGAGCCACCACTTGTTGGGTCACCCGAGGCTTTCACCGTGATGTCAGAAGATCCCTCCCCATCGGCATTTGGTGACGAACCTGAACCACCGCACCCTGCCGCAAGGACTGCCAAGGCACAACATGCCGTAGCCCCCAAGATGCACCGAAAAACGAACGAGTTTTTACCCATTACGACCACCCCCTACGCGCAGAGTAACCCCCCTATGGGTATGGGTGTCGGAAAAATGTGAATTCGCCAATTAGCAGGACAGGCGCACAAAGAAAGAGGGCCCGGTGCCGAAGCACCGGGCCCTCTCAACAATTGCATCAAAGCTGAATCAGTTATCGAGCCAGGTCTGTGTAAGACGGAGTTCGCCACGCTGGAAAGGCAGGGCTGCCTTGCCATCGGGAAGCGTCTGGTTCGTGAGGTTACGAACATTATTTGCCGCGCCGATCGCCCACTGAGTGTGCGAAAGCCAGATGTACGGAGCCAGTTCGGTCTGACGCTTCTGAAGATCGGCATAGGCCTGCTTACGCACGGCCGGGTCATTTGAGGCACGAGCCTTGTTGAGGGCTGCGTCGACCTGCGGATCATTCAGACGAGCGATATTCAGCGTAAGAGGGCCAGTTGCATTCTTGCCTGTCCACCAAACGAAATCGCCGTCGGGATCAGAAGCAGCAAACTGACGGAAGAGCATGATCGTGTAGTTACCGGTAACTGCGTCGGAAACGAACTTGCTCTGCTCAGCCACCGTTGTATTTACAGTGACACCACACGCCTCCCACTGCTGCTTCAGCAATGCTGTCGTGTTGGTGTTCGCCGGAACTGGCGTGGTGCCGAGGCTGACCACGACCGGACCCTTTTCGGCCTTTACCGCATCGATGAGTGCTTTGCCCTTCGCCACATCATTTGTGGTGAAACCACTGTTTGAGTACCACGGTGAATCCTTTGTGAACTGGCTATCTGCAGCACGATCGGCCGGAGTTTCGTTCACAACAAGGACAGCATCGGGGTCGGTGCACAGCGTGAGCCCTTGGCGCACTCGTACGTCGTCAACCGGAGCCTTTTGCGTGTTGAACATGAGGAATGACTCTTCAGCCTCAGTGTTATCGGCAACATATTGCACATTGCCCGAAGCTGCCTCGGACTGCAGACGGTTGATCGCCGGCCAGTCAGTGGTGTGAATCATTTGAACATCGTTGGCCAGAAGCGCGTTCACACGATTCTGTGGGTCAACGATCGGACGGAATTCAACTGAATCGAGGTACGGGAGTTTGTTTCCCTTTGCGTCTGTGCGCCAGTAGTTGGCGTTCTTGGTGCCGACCCAACGGTTATCAGGAACCCATTCTTTTTGAATGAATGGACCTGAACCGATAGGCAGACGAGTTACCGCCGAAGGATCAGTTGCATTCAGCTGGGCCGGTGCAGCCACAAAACCAACCTGCGTTGTAAGCACGGCGGGAAGCGATGCCCAGGCATCAACGGTCTGAATGGTGAGCTGCGAAGCAGAAACCACAGTGATTTCTCCCATATTGGCCAACGCAGCACCGGTAAGAACGTCCTTCTTCACTGTGTCAAGGCTGAGTTTGACTGCAGCAGCATCTACCGGAGTGCCATCGGAGAACTTCACTCCATCACGCAGGTCGACTGTCCAGGTTTTGGCGTCGGCACTTGGTGTAAACGACTTTGCCAGGTACGGAGCCCAGTTGCCTTCAGCGTCGTAGGCCGACAGCGGATCGAAAACCGCGTTACCGACCATGTAGCCGGAAATCGCCCAACGGTTCTTGGTCGGGTTGAAACCATCGGTTTCGGCTTCAACACCAAACTTGATGGAACCGCCGGCTTTGGGCTCGCCCGAAGCTTTGATGGTTATGTCAGTGGTCTTGCCCTCTTGGGAAGAGCCACCTGAGTCTGAACTGCCACATGCCGTTGCGATCAGGCCAAGGGCCATGACTGCGGCGACAACGGGAGCCCAGCGGCGACTACTCGCACGCCTTTGCATAGTTACTGCCTCCTTCGGCCACAGCCGACGGTTCGATTTGGGGAACCCCACGGAACCCCATTGATATCTGAAACCTTAGACGTGACCCGGGACACATGCGAGGCGTAAAGACAAACCAGCCAAATGCCCCTCTCTGCTCACCAGATTGCCGATGGCTCCAGCGGGCAAAAGGGGGATTTATCTATGAAAAGGAGCCTCCCCCATCAGATGGGGGTTCCGCCGATTCCTCGTGTTCGTGTTCATAGAGGCCTCCACTGTGGCGATGGATGTGCGCGAACACCGGAGCGGCGAGAAGCGCTTCACCACGAGATTCGGTGGTCGACCATTCTGAATCGATCGACGTGCACGTCATCGTGAACGACCGCTCACTCTCAACCTCCCATAACAGGGCCGGGCGAGCACCGTGCCACCTCAACGCAAAGGACACCGACCCCGCAATCGTGGGCACCCGCAACATCGCTGCTGGCTGCCCAAGCCACTGTTCGCCAAAACCGGGAAGAAGGTCAACGATTCCATTGTCGTCGTCAACCACAATCGATCGAACATTGCGAAGAAACGCGGCGGTCCGAGCGGGGTCATGAGCATCAAGATCAGTTGGCCATGTCCACAACGGTTCACCCTCGAGAAGATCAGAACGCAGGCGCGTGATGGCATTGGACAGAAGAGCACCGTCGCCGGGACCACTCATGTCGATACCACGAAGTTTCATTTCCTCACCCAAGGCCTCAAGGTGCAGCCGAACAACAAGTGCAGCATCAGGCTGACCGGCGAAGTCGAGTAGTGCGATGGCAGAGCGATACGCGCGGGCGGTCCAGCGAGCGTCGTAACTAATGCGATCATCACCCGCTATCGGTTGGGATGCATCGCCTGATGCAAAAAACCCGCTTGTCCGACGAAATCGACGGCCACGCTGACGTTTCGACAACCAATGAACCGCAGAGGCAACTTGCTCGACGGAGTGTTCAGCGAATTCGAGGTCACCTGTCAACGCAACATGTCGACCAGCGGAAACAATCCAACTCGCAGTGACATCAACACAAGAACGTTCAAATGAACCGTCGGCATTTTGTAATTCCATCGCTGCGACAACAAGCCGTTGCGCCTCAGCAAATAGCCCCTGTTCATCTAAGGCCAGCGTTAGTTCTGATCGCTCAAGACCATTAACAGTGGTGCGGGGCCATCGGAGGGGCTCAACTCCTGCAACGTGCATTAAGAGATGTGACCTCGCACCATCGATTGCTTCTTCGATCTGCCTCTCGGGCAAATCAAATCGCGGCGCACGTGCAAGTTGCGCCTTCCAACCCGATACCACACGATCGGATGGTGGAAGTGCGCCGACATCCATGCGGGCCACGGTTGCAACATCGTTGGTTGTCTGAGGATTTTCCGATGCAAGCGGAAGCACCATTCGCACTGTGGCTGTATGCGGGACTGGAAACACAAACGCTGCCGTCGCAACTCCATCAACTGAGCGGACTCCGGTCTCAGGAAATACCGAAATCGCATTTCCGGCAACAGTGACTTCTTCGGCAGAACCAGACTCCGATGCAATCCCATAGCGCGATGGCTCACGGGAAAACAACGCCACTGGAACACCGGCGACCGTCACCAAACCATGAGAGAAATCGATGACCGCCGATTCCTCGGAGTCAGCGCACGAGAAGGCCAATGCGAGCGCAACCGGCACGGGGGTTGCGTTATGAAACTCGACTATGAGCACTGGGAGCCCGGTCGCACCATCTACGGCAGTCCACGCCCGCTGTTCAATTTCTCCACCCGGCATTCGCATAGCGCTCAACACCACTGGTGTTGACTCAGTGAGCGACTGTCGAACAAGCGCCGTTCGTGAAGCACTATGCCAGCGATCCTCTGCACCAACCCACCAATCAAGGGACCACACCTCGGTTTCGGGCGTAATCACACCGCTGCGATCGATTTTTGCTCGACCCCCAGCACCAATTGTTCCTACAACCACCCAGGCGTCACCGGACACCGTTTCGGGTGCTTGCGTACTCACTGCCAACTGGTCAGAAGTGTAAGAAGTCATTGTTGGCGACGCTACCCCCGGCCGAACCTTCATCATTCATTCGAATGCTTCTCAAACTTTTTGCGCTTGCTGCGCAAACAGATCTGGCTGGGAGCGTTTTGCACCCCACGACCTACACTCACCTTGTGTCTCAATCGGAGCCCACCCGAGCCGTTCTTATACCGGTCAAAGCGTTCTCCGATGCCAAAGCGCGTCTCGCTGATGCCCTTGCCCCAAAGGAGCGAGCGGCGCTTGCTCAATCAATGGCGACAACTGTTGTAGCGGCGGCATCGCCGCTTGATGTGTGGATCGTCTGTGATGACACCGAGGTGGCTGCGTGGGCAACGCGCATGGGAGCAAACGTTCTTTGGAAGCCCGAACGCGGCCTCAACGGCGCTGTGAACGAAGGCGTTGCCGATCTTGCCCATCTTGACTTTGACACCGTCATCGTCGCCCACGCTGATCTCCCCTATGCCGAACAACTCGATTGGTTGGCCGATACCGACGGCGTCACTCTCGTGCCTGATCGCCACAACGACGGAACCAACGTGATTGTGATCCCCGCCAATAGCGGCTTCACGTTTGCCTATGGGCCAGCCTCGTTTAAGCGTCATAAGGCCGAGGCGCAGCGACTCGGCTTGCCCCTACGAGTGCTACGAGATGATCGGCTTTCATGGGATGTCGATCGACCCGCCGATCTCATAACCCCCGCATGGGCCCAATTGCAATGACCGAAAAACTCACTCCCCTACCTCTCGGTGATATTCCTCGCGGCCCTTCGGCATCGAGAAATTTGCCCATCCCACAGCGGGCACTCGTCATCGTTGCTCATCCCGATGACGCAGAGTTTCAGTGTGGCGGAACTTTGGCCAAGTGGGCCGCTGCTGGTTGTGTGTTGAACCATCTAGTTCTCACTGACGGTTCGAAGGGCACTTGGGACGCGAACCAGAACAGCAACGAACTTGTTGAGCAGCGCCGAGCTGAACAGATGGAAGCGGCTCGTCGTCTTGGTTCAACGGGAAAAGTCGTCATGCTCGGTCATATCGACGGTGAACTTCAGCCAACTCTTCATATTCGCGATCAGGTGGCGTATTGGATCCGCTTTACGAAACCTGATGTGGTGCTGGCCCACGATCCGTGGAAGCGATACCGCCTGCACCCCGACCACCGCAATGCGGGGTGGCTCGCGCTCGATGCGATCGTTGCGGCGCGAGATCCTCACTATTTCGGCCATCATGGTCTTGACGTGCATCGACCCGAATCTGCGCTTCTCTTCGAAGCTGACGAGCCCGACCACGTCGAAGACATCACTGGATATCTCGATGAAAAAATCTCTTCTCTACTCGCCCACGTCAGCCAATTTGTGACCACTCATTCGATATCCAGCGCAGACGATGTCGAAGCGACCACGTTGTTTGGAACGCGCGTTCGCGACCACGCCGGGGCAGTCGGTGCGACCAGCAACCTGGCCCAGGCCGAGGCCTTCAAACTGCTCTCCCACCTCTGAGATTCCGACAGACCCGACCCACCGACTTCGTGAGCGTGTCGGCTTTGTGAACAGAAGGCGAACTTGGCCCCACCATCCGCGCCTGCCGACCACGCAAGGTGTTTGATGGCGAAGTCGCATCAACCGCAACCTCGGGAGACGAGTGGTCACTGCTCACTTTGTGTCATCTGTTTTGTCCCTTCGAGATCGACGCACCACCGCCGATCAGGTTGAGAGGAGCGAACAATGACTCCAGTGGGAAAGCAAACCTACGTACTCGACACCTCGGTCTTGCTGGCTGATCCGAAATCAATGACGCGATTTGAAGAACATGACGTTGTGCTTCCCGTTGTCGTGATCTTGGAGCTTGAGTCAAAACGTAATCACCCTGAATTGGGCTGGTCTGCTCGCCAAGCGTTGCGCCAACTCGAATATTGGCGAGTGGCCCACGGCACTCTGACGACCCCCTTTCCTGTCAATGACGTCGGCGGAATGTTGCATGTGGAGATCGGGTACCAAGATCTCAGCGCTCTTCCTCCCTCGCTTTCTCGCGATACCAATGACCACCGCATTTTGGCGGTTGCGAAAAATCTTGCCGCCGAGGGAAACCACGTCACCGTCGTTACGAAAGATCTCCCTCTTCGTCTTAAAGCATCAATCGTCGGTCTTTCCGCCGACGAGTATCGCAATGAACTTGCTCGTGATGACAGTTGGACAGGCATCGTCGAACTTGAATGCGAAAGCAGGATGATTGATGAACTTTTTGATCACGGCTCCGTGGACGACGAGCGCGCCCGCAACCTTCCCTGCCACTCGGGTGTTGTTTTGCATGCTGGTTCTCAATCGGCCCTTGCTCGCGTGCACTCCGATAAATCACTTCACCTCGTCCGACGCGACGGACAACTTTTTGACGTGCGTGGCCGTTCCGCTGAGCAGCGCATCGCCATTGATCTTCTCTCTGATCCGACAATCGGTATTGTGTCGCTCGGCGGGCCAGCGGGCACCGGTAAGAGCGTGCTTGCGCTTGCCGCTGGTCTTGAATCGGTACTTGAACAACGAAGCCACAAACGCGTCGTCGTCTTTCGGCCCCTTTACGCCGTCGGCGGCCAAGACCTCGGCTATTTGCCTGGTTCAGAATTCGAAAAAATGAGTCCCTGGGCCGCAGCCGTTCTTGACGGACTTGAAGCAATCACCGGACCTGAGATTATCGACGAGGTCATGCATCGTGAACTTCTTGAGGTTCTTCCGCTCACCCATATTCGCGGTCGGAGCCTTACAGACACGTTTGTGATTATCGATGAAGCACAAAATCTGGAACGGCCGGTGCTCCTCACAGCATTGAGTCGCCTTGGGGCTGGCAGCAGAGTGGTACTGACGCACGATGTGGCCCAAAGGGACAACCTTCATGTGGGCCGCCACGACGGAATCATTACTGTGATTGAGGCTTTGCGGGGTCACCCGATCTTCGGTCACGTCACCTTGACCCGTTCAGAGCGGAGCGAGATCGCTGCTGTTGTCACCGAACTTCTTGACGGACCACTCGACTCTTAGATTTACCCATTGCGGGTCACTGTCGGACCAACCATCTAGCGTGACCTTCGTGAGTTCTTCGGTGCCGGCATTTCCCAGCGTCAACGTGCGTGAGTGGTCACAACAACCGCCCACGCTTCCGTTTGCTGTGCTCGATGTCGAAACAACCGGTCTCAGCCCGGCCGCTGATCGCGTCATCGAGGTAGCAGTCGTGCGCTGCGCACCTGATGGCTCCGTAATTGACGAGTGGGCGACCCTCATCAACCCCTCCCGCGACCCAGGCCCTACCCATATTCATGGCATTAGTTCAACCGATCTCGAGGGTGCTCCCCCGTTTGCGTCGATTGCCGACGAACTCACAGAGCGCCTCGCAGGTTTCATGGTGGCAGCGCACAATCTTTCCTTCGACGCCGGCTTTCTCAGTATGGAATACCACCGAGCTGGGCTTGTTCTGCCCGACCAACTCGCCGTATGCACTCTGCAACTGGCCCGCTTCGCCCTTCCCGGTCTCGGCGGGTACTCGCTTGCTGCTTGCGCGTCTGAGTTGGGCATCGACCACCCCGAGGCTCATCGAGCACTGCCCGATACACGCGTCACTGCTGCAGTGTTAGAGGCGATACTTCTCCGCCTCCATCCGCCGAGCGATCAAGACAGGCTCCCCTTCGGCTGACAGTTACATAACTGGCCCAGATAGCCCTACTACTAACCCCAACCTTGCGCCATGCTGTTTTTGGGATTGCGATCGCCTAGAACCGGATCGCCGCTGTCCACCGACGCGGAGAATCGTTCCAATGGCCACACCACCAGTTACAAGTTCCATCAGCGTGGCAGTTCTTGCACAACGCATCGCTGAGTTCAACAAGACACAACCTGTCGTCGTTTCGTTTGTCAACGAAACTATTTCCGACATAAGTGAGCTCATTTCCAAAGACCCAGTCCACTCGCTATTCGGCTGGTGCCCCCCAAAGAATGTCACTGCAATCGGCATTTGCGCACCAGCATCAGTCACGCCGACAAATTCCTACAAACCAACCACCGATGACCACACAGTGGTACACGTGCTTGAACGTTCCGGCCGAGCCGTCACTCTGCTTTCAAACTGCAATAGCGCGCAGTGGTTCGGGCCTTCGACACAGCCCCAGCAAGGTCGAGTACCCGATACCTGCCGTCGAGCATTCAACTTGCCGACGCCTCCCCCCACGCACACCATGACCAACTTTGTTGTTGCTGCTTGGCTCGAGGTTCTTATGCGCCACATTCCCGAAGCGAACCACATGCTCCATGAAGAGCACAGGGCCTTCGCTCAACGACTTTCCTGGGAGACCATCGTTCGTCTCCACCCTGCCGCCGATTCCGCTGGCAGCCCTGTTACTCCGGCCTCACTCGCTCAGGCCACAAAAGCACTCGGTCACGCGCTCGACTGGGACCGGTTTCGCATGGTGATCTCAAAAGTTGGTGGGTTTCCCTTTGGCAACGACGCCTGCAGCGTCGCGGCATGGATGGACAGTGGGATGTTTTCTCGCTGGGCCATTGATCTGCTCCCCCCCGGCCCAGAGGCCATCGCATATCTTGAACCACGGGTTGAACCAGTCGCCTTTGACCGACTTTCGGCTGCGGTCCAACTTTGCCAGTGACAGCCCGCCAGAGGTGACCAAGACCAGTGATCGCGCACCGGTAGATTCTTTTTCGTGGCCAGCGAAGTTCCCCTTTCGGGGTCCCCCATTCACCGTCGGCGTTTCTTGATCTTGGGTGGTGCGGGAGTTGTCGCTGCTGCCGCCGTTGCTGCGGGTTGCTCCACTGGTTCACCGTCCTCGTCGACCAATGTCAAGGTCAAAGAATCAAAAAAGATTGAGCCACCAAAACTTGCTTCGAGTTATCAACCGCCGCCATCCTCAACACTGTTTGACACCGCAATCACTGGGGGGCGCGTCATGGACCCAGAGACGGGCTATGACACAGTTGCCAATGTCGGCCTGATTGGGGGGCGAATCGCACTCATCACCACTGATGAAATCAATGGCAAGTCGATCATTGATGCCAGAAATCTGGTGGTTGCACCAGGTTTCATTGATGTCCTTTCTTACGAGCCCAACCCTTATGGCGTTTGGTACAAACTCGGCGACGGTGTCACCACCAATCTAGGAATGCACGGGATCAAATCCCCCGTTGACGCCAAAGGATTTTTCTCTTCCTACACCGGCAAGAACACACCCCCCGTCAACTTCGGAGGTTCGTTTTCCGATCAGTGGTACCGCGATTCAATCGGCGTGAAGTCCACTGCAACCCCTACACAACTCGCTCAACTTCGTGCAGATCTCGACGCTCAACTCGAATCCGGCTGGATCGGACTCTCCATTGATCCCGAATATGCGCCGTCAATCAACTTCAACGAGTACGTGGCGCTCGCCGAGGTGGCCAAACAGGCCGAGATGCCCCTCTTTACACACATTCGCTATTCCTCACCCGGCCCCGCCGGCAAGGGATCTCTTGATGCCATTGACGAGGTGTTAAATGTCGCTCGACAAACCGGCGTTTCACTTCACATTGACCACATCCCCTCAATGGCCACACACGTGATGCCCGAGGCAATCGCCAAAATCGAAGCCGCCCGTGGCGAAGGTCTTGATGTGACGGGCTGTTTCTATCCGTACACGTTCTGGGGAACGTACCTCGGTTCGGCACGTTTCGCCGGTAACTGGCAATCACGATTCCGTATCTCTTACAACGACCTTCAACTCGCAGGTTCCTCCGAACGCCTGACTCCGGCGTCATTCAAAAAGTATCAAGCGCAAAACAAACTTGTCGTTGCTTATGCGATTCCACAAGAAGACGTGCTCACTGCAGTGCGAGCGCCATGGACAATGGTCGGTTCTGATGCCATTCCGGAATCTTCGAACAACAATCACCCTCGCGGTGCCGGATGTTTCTCGCGCCTACTTGGTCCCTATGTTCGAGATCTGCAGGCGTTATCGCTCATGGAGGCACTGAGTAAATGCACGATTCAGCCCGCCAAACGGCTCGACGCTCGTGTTCCGAAACTCGCCCGTAAGGGCCGCCTGCAAATGGACGCCGATGCCGACATCACGATCTTCGACCCCACCACAATCGCCGATACCTCCACCGTCGAGAGGCCAGCGCAGATGTCCGCCGGCATTTCCTACGTACTTGTGGCGGGGACTATGGCGAAAGATCTCAACGGCGTAAAACGCGACGTCCGCAGCGGCCAGGCGATTACCGGGCAGCCGGCGTAACTGCAGAGAGATCCGTTTCAGCCAAGTGGGCAAAGCGTGGATTCACGAATCCAGCGAAGACAGGCGCAGCGGGGGGCAGCGCCATTCATTCATCTTCAATGCAGCAAGTTATGGCTCATGGACTATTGTAAGAACGAGAGTTATTTTGCTCATTGCTACAAGTGTTCCAATTCTCAAAAGGTGTAGGAAAGTCAATGGTGAAACTCAGTCGTCAACGCTCTGCCGAAGTTCGCATTGAGTTACTTGATGCTGCCGCAGAAGAGCTCTGTCGGGTGGGTTACGACGCCATGGCTTTCACATCCGTCGCCGGCAAATGCGGATTCGCGACGAGTGCCATCTACAACCGATTCCCCACCAAGGAAGCTCTTGTCGAAGCTTTGGTCGTAGAACGACTTGAGCCAACAGTCGGGGCACAATGCGATGCCGCTGCGCAAATGTTCTGGGCACCGACCTCGTCTGCTTCCAAGGTTGATGCAGTGCAACTCGGCGTTCTCGCCGAACTTTTACTCGCAGCCCGCCACACTCCGGCACTTCAGGACTCGGTCTATGGCTTTGTGCGGCGCCGAGCCGAGGTTGCGCTTGCTATTCGGGAACAGGCAGTGCAACGCGGCGAAGTTCGCGAGGGCCAGGACCCACTCGTGCAGGTGTTGACTCGTGCTGCGAGTTGGATCGGTGGCTACCTGTTCGGACTCGTCAGTGCGCCACCCAAGCACGGATCAAATGTCATCAACGAGATAATTCGTGTAGCGGTTACAAATTCGCCCTTATCTACTGCACTCCCATCCGGACCTGCGTCCAAACCCCGTACCGCCGGCAAGCTCCCAAAATTCGACGAACACGAACACGACAAGATCAGTTCAGCACTTGTCGAGGCCGCAGCAGATCTCTTCGCTGAATTTGGTTATGAAGCTGCATCTGTTGCCGACATCTCACGCCGAGCGGGTCTCACCACTGGAGCGATCTACAACCGTTTTACAGGAAAAGCCGGTCTTATGAACGAAGTCATTCTCACTCAGATCGGCATGAGTCCGCAGGCCACCGGAGTCGAACTCGTTGAGGCGTTCAAACAGACAGCCGATAAATCAAAAGCATCTTTTGATGTCATCATCGAACGGTTCGGAGATGACGCAGAGCCCCGTAGACGAGCACTCCGGCTCGCAGCCCGAGACGCAGCACGCCAGGATCCCGAGGTCGCGGCAATCATGGGTCCGCTCCAAGACAACGCTTTGGTCGAAATGGCCAACGTGGTCCGATCTGCTCAACAGGAAGGTTTGCTGCGTTCCGACGTTGATGCCGAAGCTCTTGTGTGGTGGATCTCGGTCAATCCCCTCGGCATCAGCCTCCTGCGGGGCGCCTATCCGGAACTCGAGATCCGGCAGTGGGCTCCCACCTACACAACAATTATGGAGATCTTGCGCACACCTCCGGTATGAACGATTACGCAGCCAGACAGCGCTCCATCAACGCATCCTCCGGCGCGGAGATTTCACCAGACCGATAGTTTTTGGATATGGCCATTTCTCATGATCTTGACCGTCTTGACGCCACCGCCACCGCCGAGTTCATTCGCAACGGCGAGGTTTCGCCGATCGAAGTAGTCGACGCCGCAATAGGCCGTATCGAAGCCACTAACCCCATCCTTAATGCCGTCATCCATGAACGTTTTGAAAAGGCGCGAGCCGAAGCATCCGCACCCCTTCCCGATGGGCCGTTTCGTGGTGTTCCATTTCTTTTGAAAGACCTCGAGACTCGCAGTATCGGAGATCCTCATCATGCAGGGTCTGCCTTCCTTAAAAATGCTTCCTACATTTCCGATCGAGATGACCACGTCACTTCGCGCTTTCGTGCCGCCGGTCTCGTCATCGTTGGTCGCACGAATACTCCGGAGTTTGGAACCACGATTACAACGGAACCGGAATCTCATGGGCCATCGCGAAATCCGTGGAACACCGATTTTTCCACGGGTGGATCTTCAGGTGGTTCCGCTGCAGCCGTGGCCGCACTCATGGTTCCGGCTGCCCATGCCAGCGATGGCGGAGGCTCGATCCGAATACCGGCAAGCGAATGCGGACTCGTCGGCTTGAAGGCAACGCGTGGACGAGTACCCCTTGGCCCCGAAGTGAGCGACTCGTGGGCCGGTTCAACCACCAACGGAATTGTTACTCGTAGCGTCCGCGACACCGCTGCACTTCTTGATGCAATTGCAGGGCCGATGCCCGGCGATTCCTACGCAGCGCCAGTGTTACCGGGACCGCTATTAAGGGAAGTCGGCAAAGACCCTGGCGCTCTTCGCATTGGTCTTCTCGACCACCCGCTTCTTCCCGGCGTCGATTCATCCAACGAAATGACTGATGCCATTCGATTTACGGCCACTCTTTTAGAGCAACTCGGGCACAAGATCGAGGACTCGCACCCAGAGGCAATGAGCGATGCAAAATTTACCGACGCGTTTACGACTGTCATTGCCGCCCACGTTGCCCACGAACTCGTTACCTGGGGCCGCGTGCTGGGCCGAGAGATCACTCAGCTTGATGTCGAAGAACGCAATTGGATGTTTGCCGCAATCGGAGGTTCATTCACCGCTCCCCAGTACCTCGACGCTATTTACTGGCAGCAGGAATGGTCACGACGCATGGCGACCTGGTGGAAGAATCCGTTCAACCCAAATGGCTTTGACATTCTTTGCACCCCCGTCTTAAACGGACCGCCACCAAAAATCGGCTGGCTAAGCGATCCGGTGGAAGGACTCAACCGAGTCACATCGATGATGCAGTACACCGCCCAATTCAATGTCACTGGCCAACCTGCGATTTCACTACCGCTGTGGTGGACCAACGACGGACTGCCGGTTGGAATTCAGTTTGTTGCGCCGTTCGGTCGAGAAGATTTACTAATTCGACTCGCATCAGCACTCGAAGCAGCATGTCCTTGGGATTACCGCATTCCGGAGTTGAGTAAGCGGTAATTCCTGCGATCTAACAGCAAAGGCTCGACGCCGGTAAGACGCCGAGCCGTTTGTTGTGAAAATAGTTGGTACGGAATCAGTAGGCGCGTGCTTCCTCGGGCACCTCGTCAAGCTTGCTGTCGGCGGGGCTGAGGAATCGCCATAGAAGTCCGGCGATCACGGCGCCAACAATCGGTGCCAGCCAAAACAGCCACAGCTGTCCGATTGCCCAACCACCTTGCACAACCGCAGGGCCGGTCGAGCGAGCCGGGTTCACTGAGGTGTTGGTAACCGGAATGGAAATGAGATGAATAAGCGTCAACGCGAAACCAATCGCCATTGGGGCTGCCGCGCCCACGGCTTTCTTGGCGGTCGTGCCAAGAATGACGAAGAGAAATCCTGCTGTCATCACGACCTCCGTGATGATCGCAGCGGTGATGTTGAATCCACCAGGCGAATGATCACCGAAGCCATTGGCGGCAAGACCATCAACCTTGAGGTCGAAGCCGGCACGACCCGATGCAATCGCCCAAATAGTGAGCGCAGCGAGAATCGCGCCAATGACTTGCACTACGACATAGGGCAGAACTTCCTTGGCTGGAAATCGCTTTGAAGTCCAGAGGCCAATCGTGACCGCTGGATTGAAATGACCACCAGAGATATGACCGACGGCGTAGGCCATCGTGAGAACGGTGAGGCCGAAGGCAAGTGACACGCCGACGAGGCCTATACCCAGAAACGGCCCTTCAAGATCGGCGCCAAACTTCGCAGCGAGCACCGCACTGCCGCAGCCACCCAGCACTAACCAAAACGTGCCAATCGCTTCGGCAATGAGTTTTTTACTCATGTCCATGATTTCCCCTTGCGGTGCCAAGAATCATCGGCAGTCGATGACAAGCCAAACGGTAGAAGAACTTCCCATTCGGCTGGTGGATAGCGCAACGGGATACCTCGAAATCCTCGCCTGCTGTTGCGGTGGAGTACACGTTCTCTACGTGGCAGGCTCACTCAGTGACTCTTGAACTTCCCATAGCGACCGACCTACGCACACTGCTCACACTCGAGGCTGTAAGCCCCGACGCATTTCTGGCCCCCAGCGCCCACACTGGTTGGGGTCGCATCTACGGCGGCCAAGCAATCGCGCAGGCACTACGCGCCGCGGCGCTTACCGTCGGTACAGAGCAAGTTCCCCATTCGATGCATGCCTATTACGTTCGCCAAGGCGACGAGGCCGCGCCCGTGCTTTACGAGGTTCAGCGAATTCGCGATGGCCGGTCATTCTCCACTCGCCAGGTTGTTGCATCGCAATCTGGTGGTGCCATTCTCAACTGCATCGCTAGTTTTCATTTGCCCGAGGAAAGCGAAGAACGTGAAGCCACGTTCTTACCTGTCGATGCTCCGCAACCTGATGACCTTGAGGATGAAGAGACGCCACTGTTTTTTCAAACCCGAGCGCAGCGCGATGAGCACGGCATGGCCACGCTGGCGTGGATGCGCGCCAAAGAATCATTTAGCGATGATTCCATTCTCAATGCGTGTGCGCTTGCGTATCTGTCTGACGAACATCTTCTTGGCGCTGCACTCACCGGCCACAGCCTCATTGGCGATTTCGAAAAATTGATGACGGCGAGCCTCGACCATGCATTGTGGTTTCACCGACCACTGCGGGTTGACGACTGGCTGTGCTTCACGCTTGACGGTCAGGGTATGGCCGATGCCCGCGGCCTCTCAATTGGGCGGGTCTTCAATCAGGCCGGAACCCATGTGGCCACTGCTGCACAAGAAGCCCTCGGGCGCCCCCGACGCTGAAGAAGCGCCCAACGTTCACTCGAAATTCTCCGAACCCGGCCGCGGGGTTGCCTAAATCTGTGCCATGGTCAAAGGATCATGCCTGATACCCCTTCCTCTCCAAATGAACCTGATCTCAACGCCGCTGGTCCAATGACTCCCTCGCCGGCAACCGGTATGGGTACGGAACGACCCGAGGAAGTTCCGCCCACCGGTGGCCCCATTGCGCTCGAAAGAACATTTGCCTTTATCGATATCTGCGGATTTACTGCTCTTACCGAGCGCCATGGCCCCCGCCGAGCCGTGCGAGCACTTGAGGTGTTTAGGTCAGCGGTAAAGGAAGTTGCTGGTCGTCGCGGTGTGCGTGTTGCCAAATGGTTAGGCGATGGCGTTTTGCTCGTTGGGGTCAAGCCCGGCCCCATCGTTGCGACAGTCGCAGAAATGACCGGCCGATTCGAATCATTTGCGATTGATCTGCGGGCGGGTGTGGCCAGTGGAACTGCGCTGCTATTTGACGGTGACGATTACATCGGGCGTCCCGTGAACCTTGCCGCTCGACTGTGCGATGAAGCCGAACCTGGGCAATTGCTCGCCCATCCTTCGGCACTTGATGGCGTGCCTGATTGGGTCGACATTGGACCCTCCAGTGAAGTGTCGGTGCGCGGCGTTGGCCTGATTGAGGGTGTTCGTCCCCTGCGTCCGGCAGCCGACGTGCAATTTCCACCCGAGCCCAATCGTGATTCTGAGCTTTGAATGGCAGCTTGGTGTAAATCACAGTTGTTTTTCGCAACTATCGGCGAGTGACATCGGCTGCTTGGGTTCGATTGAAGGCTTGGTGCCGCATCTTCGCTCACCGCTATGCTCTTCTTGCTGGTGAGGCGTGGCCCGCCGGCAAAGCGTGACACCGGCCCCCATCGTCTAGCGGCCTAGGACACCACCCTCTCAAGGTGGACGCACGGGTTCAAATCCCGTTGGGGGTGCCACACGTGACGGGATTCAACCACTGAGGCACTCTGTGCCTAAGCCATGGACGAATGTGTTGCGATTAAAAGCCCAATCATCGAGGCGGGCAGCCCGAAGTCATACAGCAGAACTAGCGAATTGCCGGGCTTGAAATTCTTTTCCCGCACCATGAGCACAATATGCTGCACCCCCGCCAGTACCAGAAACATTGACGCAACAACAGTCATAATCAACCACGTGTCCCATCCGCGCGACGCAGCCAAAATGCCCCCGATGCCCAATCCCCAGCACACAAACCCAAGTTCGTATTGGAACCCATTGGTTTTCCAGCCGATCGATTCGGCTGTCGACTTCGCAAATACCGTGTGCATAAACCCACTCACGATGAACTGGATGCCAGCCGGAAGAAAAAGCATCCACCGCATTGCCTGCTCGGCGAATTGATCGCTAGATGCGCTGCCATACGGAGCAAGTCCGAATGCAGCAAACACCCACGCTAAAACGACGATGAAAGGGAGAACTAAGATTCCCATGATCAAAGCGTAGGCAAAGTGCGGCTCCACGGCTGGGACCCCAAGGCCACGTACGCTTCGACCATGTTCGCTGTCGCACTCGCACTCCTCGCGGCAATCGCCGGAGCAGGAGCTGCTGTCTTTCAAAGCCGTGGGGCGCGCTCAGTAAGCCCGCCGCCCGCAAATGCGGCTCGACTGCTTCTCGTTCTTTTGCAAAAGCCCATCTGGTTGTTTGGCGCAGCGCTCGCAGGTGTTTCTGGGCTCTTTCACACAATTGCACTCGGTCGTGGTTCGCTCATTGAAGTTGAGTCGATCATGGTCACCTCCCTTTTGTTTGCGCTGGCCCTCGGAATCGTTGTCACTGGTTCTCGGGTTTCAGTTCGCGACTGGTTTGGCGCCATTGCAACCATCGTCGGTCTCGTTGCATTTCTTCTCTTCGCCGACCCGCAGGATGGCGACTACACCATTCCGGTACGCGTCGCCATCATTGGCACCATCGTTTTTATCGCCGTGATGAGTGCCTTGGTCGCATCGGCAGCCCGTGCGACGCAGCCGAATGTACGAGCGGTGTTATTCGGTTCCGCCGCTGCCGTAGCGCTCGGCTCGGCGGCAGTCATGTTGAAAGTAATCGCCAGCAACCTTGTTGAAAACACTCCGCTGCGCGCCCTTCTCCCGGCATTTGCTTTTCTCGGACTCTGCGAACTCAGCGCCTTGCTTCTTCAGCAGGTCGCATTTCGACAGGGAAGTCTCGCCGCCGCTCTAGCCCCGTTTGTCGGTGGCAATCCCCTCGTTGCCGGAGGTGTGGGCATCATCGTGTTTGGAGAGCGATTTCACCACTCGGTGGGCGACCTTCTCGGCGCTAGTGCCGGCATCGTGCTGGTGATCATCGGAATTTTCATTCTCGCCTCCTCGCCACTCGTTGCTGCTGGCTCAGGTGAATCGACCGATTCCAACACTGCATAACGATTCAGTGCGCTCTCGCAACCCAAAGGTGCCGGTCGGGCTCCGCTCCATTAGAGTTTCGTGACCAATGACACGTCTTTCGCTGTCTCAGCACCTAACAAGGGGAACCGCATGACACTCGAGGGAATTAACCTCCTCGACCTCGACCGCTTTCAGCGTCTCGAGCACTACGAAATGTTTGACCGACTGCGCGCCGAAGACCCGGTCAGTTGGCATGAGTACCCCGGCGCCGACGGTTTCTGGAACGTTGTGAAACACAAGGACTTACTAACGGTCAATCGTGATACGGCCCTCTTCTCATCAGAGGCCGGTGGAATCTCAATTCTCACCCCCGATGAAATTGATGGCGGTGCCAGCGGCAACGATCCACGTGGCCTGATGATGCTTTATATGGACCCGCCCAAGCACACCCGCTACCGACTGTTAGTCAATAAGGGCTTCACGCCCCGAATGATCGGCATGCTTGAGCAATACCTCAAACATCGCGCCATTTTGATCGTTGACAACATCATCGAGCGCGGCTCCTGCGACTTTGTAGATGATCTCGCCTCCGAACTCCCCCTGCAAGCCATTGCCGAAATCATGGGTGTTCCTCAAGAAGATCGCAGGATGTTATTTGACTGGTCGAACCGCATGATCGGCCTTGACGACCCTGAATACGCCACTGATGACAACACCTCCGCAATGGTTGAGTTGTACTCCTACGTCAATTCTCTCGGAAAGCAACGAGCAACCGACCCGCGGGAAGACATCATCACCAAACTCATCAACGCCGAAATCGAAGGCGACCGAATGAGCGAACTCGAATTCGACATGTTCATGGTGTTGCTCACTGTTGCTGGCAACGAAACCACCCGCAATACCACGTCATGGGGCATGTGGGCACTCATGCAAAACCCAGATCAGTACGCCGCATTGGCAAACGATGTCGATGGTAAAATTGATAGCGCTATCGAAGAGATTCTTCGCTGGGCCACGCCGGTGTACCACTTCCGGCGCACCGCTATGGATGACACAATCATTGGCGACAAAGAGATCAAGAAGGGCGACAAGGTCGTCATGTGGCATATCTCTGCCGACCGTGACGAAGATGTCTTCGATGACCCGTACCAGTTCAACATTGATCGCTTTCCTAATGATCACATCGCCTTCGGCGGCGGCGGACAGCACTTCTGTCTCGGAGCAAACCTGGCTCGCATGGAGTTGAACTTGATTTTCAGGGAAATCCTTGAGCGCATTCCCGATATGCAAGTTGCCGGAAATGTCGACATTCTGCGCTCGAACTTTATTGGTGGCATCAAGCACATGCCGGTGACATTCACTGCGGGGGCTCGTCGCAACCCGGCGCCATTGGCTACCGCCTGATCAAGGGCTGATGAGCGCTAGAGCCTCATCAATTATCAGTTAAGCAACAAAAGAAGCCACCGATTCATACAAGGATCGGTGGCTTTTTTTGTTTCCACTTCGACTTGTCCACAAAGGCCAAAGATTTTTTAATCCACCGATTGATACGACTCGATGAGTTCCGTCTCTTGGTCTTTGGCTGGGAATCCGAACCACACCAGCGCCATACCCGTAGCCATTGCCAAAACGCCGGCGCCAAATGACCATTGCTGGCCACTCACGAATGAGTCGCGCGCCGCTGTTGTGATTTGCGCCGCATATTGCGGGTAGGTCGAGGCCACATTTTCTGCGCTAGAGAATGACCGCGTGAGTTGGCCAACGACTTGGTCAGAAATTGCTGCGGTCTGCGATGTCGATTCAATTTGCGTATCGAAAGATTTCACATAGCCAGCGGTGAGTAAAGCCCCAAAAATTGACTGCATGATGGCTCCGCCAAGATCACGCTGGAGGTCTGCCGTTGCTGAAGCCATTCCCGCTTTGCGAACGGGCACTGAACTTGTGAGCGCACGAGACGCAGGAGTTCCGGCCAGTGCAACACCTGCGCCGAGAAAGACGTAGCCAAGACTGACCATAGCGAAGGATGTCCGGGTATCCCAGAGGAATAGCATGACGCCAAAACCCAGCATACAGAATACGTACCCAATCATGAGTGTGACGCGTGATCCGTACTTTTCGATGAGCGAAGCCGAACGTGGAGCCACCAAAATCATCACGATCGCCGCCGGCAAAACGCTGAGTCCCGCAGTCCAAGTTGAATACCCGAGAACATTTTGCAGATACTGCTGGCCTACAAACATTGCACCCATCAACGAGCCGAATACTAAAATTCCGGCAACAGCTGCTACCCAAAATGGTCGGCGGCTGGCGTAGTGAAGGTCGAACAAAGGAACCGCCACACGCTTTTGCCGAAGTATGAATGCACCTACCGCAGCTATTCCAACAATGGCAAAAATCAATGTTTCGGTGAGCATGCCGTGCTCGGGAGCGAAATTAATTGCCAACACAGTCGCGCCAACCATGACGACAGAAAGGATGCCGCCAAGGTTGTCTACCGGCTCGGTTGATTCATTGACATGCGATGGCACGAACTTCCATGCACCGATGAACGCGATTACCGCAAGGGGCAGGGTAACCAAGTAGACCGAACCCCACCAGAAATGAACAAGCACCGCGCCGGCGACCAATGGGCCGAGTGCAGCCATGGCTCCGCCGACTGCCGACCAAAGCGCAATTGCTTTCGTTCGGGCAGAGCCGTTCCAGAGCGCGGCGATGAGCGAGAGCGTGGTGGGAAAAGCCATACCGGCGGCCAGACCACCAAAGATACGGGCTGCAATAAGTACCTCGAGACTTGGTGCCCACGCCGCCAGAATCGACGCCGGGATGGCAAGACCAGTACCGATGAGCAACATCATCTTGCGTCCTCGACGATCACCCACGGCACCAAGCCAGAGCACCGACGCAGCAAGGCCGAGCGAAAAGGCCACCGCCACCAGGTTGAGCCCGGTCTGTGATGCATCGAAGTGACGGCCGATATCAGGCAAAGCCACGTTGGCTACCGAGAGATTCAGGTTGGCCACCGTTGCCACCAAAATCAGTGAGACCAATACAAACCCAGCGCGTGATGGAGTCTCGCTATTGCGTTGTTCTGCCATAAGCACATTTTGGTGCAGAGCAGCACCCATGCATGGGATAGAACAAAGGGAAGCTTTTTTTGTTTTTCCCGTTTTGAACCCCGCCATGTTTTTAGGAGTAACTATGAGTCGTATTTCGAGTGAACGACGAATCGATTATGCCGGTTCTGTTCATGACGACCGCGAGATTGATGCCGTTGTCGAGGTGCTCCGGGGCGGGCCCACCGCAATGCGTATCGGTAAAAACGTCAAGGCGATGGAGCGTCGCGTTGCTGATCTCTTTGCGAAGAAGCGTGGCGTGATGTGCAATTCGGGTAGCTCAGCGCTGTATTTGGCTTACGAAGCAATCGACCTTCAACCTGGCGACGAAGTTGTTACGAGTGCAGTGACCTTCTCCACCGATGTCGCTCCCGTTGTGCGTAAGGGCGCCGTTCCCGTCTTCGTTGATGTCACCCCCGATACATTCCAAATCGATGTAGATCGCATCGCTGAGATGATCACTTCGCGAACCCGAGCGATCTTGGCACCCAACCTCATCGGCAATTGCCCTGATTGGGACGTCATTCGGGGAATCGCCGACGAGCACAATCTTCTCGTCATTGAAGATTCCTGCGATGCACTAGGTCAAACGCTCCGTGGTACTCCAACAGGAACGCGCGCCGATATTTCGCTTACGAGTTTTGCGCTTTCACATATTATTACTGCAGCGGGAACAGGCGGCATGGTGTGTTTCAACAGCGACGAACTTGCCGATCGCGCCCTTCTCTTTCGCCGATGGGGGCGTCGCTCTGAGTTGCAACTCTTTGGATCACTCAAAGGCAAGGAAACACGTTTTTTTAGTGCGCTCGATGACGGCCTTGAATACGACAACCTCTTCATCTTCGATGAAAACGGCTGGAACTTCGAACCATCGGAACTCTCTGCTGCATTCGGCCTTGTACAACTCGAAAAACTTGCAGAAAATCTCGTTCGACGTCAGCGCAGCTTTGCCATAACAAGTTCACATCTCGCCAAGTACCCGCATCTCTTTCTTTTGCCACAACTCACCGAAGGCATTGAAACCGGTTGGCATATGTTCCCGTTCATCATCCAGCCAGACTCTGGTATTCGTCGCTCTGAATTGCAGCAGTGGATGGAATCTCATGGCGTCGATACTCGTATGGTCTGGACAGGCAACATCACCCGTCAGCCCATGTTGCGTGATCAGGAGTTCCGCATTCCGAAAGATGGCCTTCCTAATTCTGATCGCGTTATGGAATGGGGTCTGATCGTCCCTAATAATCATTCGCTGTCTGATGATGATTGCAACTACATCGGAGAATGCATCGACGGATTCGTTGCTGAAAAAGGTTTGTAGTGGGCCAGCGTTTCGAAGGCCGCCGTGTGGTTGTCACCGGCTCTAGTCGGGGAATTGGTGCGGCAATTGCCGAACGAATGGCAGCAGAAGGTGCAAACCTCGTGCTCACCGCACGCACGCTCGATCACCATGAACGCCTTGAAGGCAGCCTCAATGCCACACGCGACCGGCTTACGCAGTACGGAACCAAAGTTGAGGTTGTCGTTGCCGATCTCACCGACCCCGTAGACAGACTTCGGATTATCCCCGAAGCCGAGGCAGCGCTCGGTGGCCATATCGAGATCCTCATCAACAACGCGGCCGCCTCGATCCAAGCCCCGCTCACGGGATTTTCAGTGAAGCGGCGCAACATCATGTTTGAAGTCAACCTGAATGCTCCGCTCGACCTCGCTTTGGCGGCAGCCCCGGCCATGGTCGCCGCCGGCGAAGGATGGATTGTCAATCTTTCGAGCGGCAGCGCCAAATTGTGGGCCGGCCCGTCGCAACCCATCGTGCCGTCCTCGGTCAACATCTCCGCCTATGGGGCCACGAAATCCGCCCTGAATCGCATGAGCAACGGGCTGGCAATGGAGCTTTACGGCACTGGTGTTCGGGTAAACACGGTCGAGCCTCGGGCCGCAGTACTGAGTGAAGGGGCCGCTGCCCTCGTTGGCGATCGATTGCGTCCTGACCAGATTGAGTCCATGGAAGAAATGGTGGAAGGCACCATTATGCTGTGCGACTGCCCACCGGAAGTCACTGGCCGCATCACGGTCAGTTTGGACAATATCGCCGAGTTCAATCTCGAAATACTGAATCTCAACGGAACTCCCCTTTCCTAAGCCTTCAGGAAAGCACTATTCCAATCGAGTAGTAACATCTCGATAGACCAAAGGGGGACGACATGTTCGATCTGAAGATCATCAATGGCACCATTGTCGACGGCACCGGTGCAGACCGATTTGTGGGCGATATCGCCATCACCAACGGCATCATCGTGGCCGTCAAGCGCGGTGGTGGGCTCGAAGGCGAAGCAATCGAAACTCTTGATGCAACCGGCATGGTTGTTGCCCCAGGTTTTGTAGACATACATACTCATTACGACGGCCAAGTCACTTGGGACGGCCTGCTCGAGCCTTCATCGCAGCATGGCGTCACCACCATCGTGAGTGGCAACTGCGGCGTTGGTTTCGCTCCGGTTCGCCCCGGATATGAAGACGCGCTCATTGAACTCATGGAAGGCGTCGAAGATATTCCCGGCACTGCGCTCACCGAGGGAATGACCTGGGGCTGGGAATCATTCCCCGGTTATCTCGACAAACTCGAAGACCAAAAACTTGCCGTTGACTTCGGTGTGCAGATAGCGCACAGTGCGGTTCGCACCTACGTCATGGGTGAACGCGGCGCCCGCAACGAAGCTGCTTCTACCGAAGACATCTCGCTTATGGGCAAGTACGTCGAAGAGGCCGTTGAGGCTGGCGCACTTGGTTTTTCTACCTCGCGCACGCTGGGCCACCGCGCCATGAACGGTGAGCCTGTTCCTGGCACCTTCGCCGCCGAAGATGAACTCTTCGGATTAGGCCGAGCCATGGCTCGTGGCGGCGCATCGGTTTTTGAACTTGCACCCATGGGCGCCGCCGGTGAAGACATCATCGCTCCCAAAACTGAAGTCGAATGGATGAAGCGTCTTGCCGCAGAAATCAATTGCCCAGTTTCATTTGCACTAATTCAGGTTGATGCTGCACCTAACCTCTGGCGCGAAATCATGGCGGAATCACTTGCCGCTCACGAAGCCGGCGCACCCATCTATCCGCAGGTTGCTGCTCGCCCATTCGGCATGCTGCTGGGCTTTGCGGGACATCACGCGTTTTCCAAACGCCCAACTTTTGTGGCGTTGAAAGCGAAACTGACCCACGAAGAATTGGCAGTCGAGCTTCAGAAGCCTGCAGTGAAAGCTCAGATACTCGCCGAAGCCGACCTGCCTTCGGACCCCAGCGTGTTATTCGATGGAATGAATGGCCTCGCACAGGGAATGGTTGACCGCACCTACTCACTCGGTTCACCGGTGAATTACGAGCCCACCGCCGATCAAACCATTGCCGAATTGGCCAAGGCACAGGGCCGCGACCCGATTGAGGTCCTCTACGACGTGTACAGCGAACACGAAGCCACCGCTATGGCGATGGTGCCGTTCTTCAACTACACCGATGGAAATCAAGATGCAGTGCGCGAAATGTTGCTTCATCCCGCCGGAGTCGCCGGGCTTTCCGACGGCGGCGCTCATTGCGCCATGATCTGCGACGCCTCCTACCCCACATATCTCTTGTCGTTTTGGGCAAAAGAGGGTGGGCGCACCCGAGGGCCCGGTCTTCCCATCGAATATGTCGTGAAGAAGCAAGCATTCGATACCGCACAGCTCTACGGACTTACCGACCGAGGCGTCATCGCCGAGGGCAAAAAGGGCGATATCAACATCATCGACATGGATCGTATTGATATCGGCCGCCCATCGATGGCGTATGACCTCCCCGCCGGAGGCAAACGCCTTCTGCAGGGTTCAACCGGCTACGTCAACACGATCGTAAGCGGTGTTGTTACCCGACGTAACGGCATCGATACCGGTGCCCGGCCAGGTCGCCTCGTGCGTGGCCAGCGTTAAGCCTTTCCTTCCCTTCGAACCACTAACACTATTCACGGAGAAACAAATGTCGTCATCACTTCATGGCCGCACCGCGATCGTTACCGGCGGCGGAACCGGAATTGGCGCAGCCTGCGCAACTCGCCTCGCCACCGACGGAATGAATGTCACTATTTGCGGTCGCACCGAGAGCAAGCTCACCGAGGTCGTCGGTCGCATCAAGGCCAGCGGCGCAGTCGGCAATATTCGCCATCAGGTAACCGATGTGACCGTTGAATCCGATGTTGCCGCGCTTGTTGCTGGCCATGTCGAAGCATTCGGTGGCCTCAATGGCTTTGTTGCCAATGCCGGTGGCGGTGGCGGCATGGGTCCGTATCACTTGCTCGACACCGAAGAGTTCTTGCGCGTGCTTCATCTCAACGTTCTCGGCACCATGCTCTGCGTGAAGTACTCAGCAGCGCACATGGTGGCGGCCGGTGGCGGTTCGTTCGTGGGCATGTCCTCACTTGCCGGTCACATTCCTCACCCGATGTTCGGCGCCTACTGCGTCTCGAAGGCGGGCATCGAAGAAATGATGCGCAACGCCGCCAATGAGTACGGCGAGACCAAGGTTCGCTTCAACGCCATTCGCCCAGGTTTCATCTCCACCGAGATCATGGAAGGCATCCCGCGTGAATCCGCGGTGTACGACTCCTACATCATCAACACACCACTCAACGATGTTGGCGAACCTGAAGATGTTGCCAACCTCGCTGGCTTCCTCCTCAGCGATGAAGCTCGCTGGATCACCGGCACCACGATCAACGTCGACGGTGGTCATCACCTGCGTTCTGGTCCCGACTTCCGCTCGTTCATCGAGCCGGCAATCGGCCACGACGCAATGGTCGGTCGCATGTCGTGAGGCTCGGCCTCTATTTCGATCTGCGTAACCCTGCACCTTGGGACCGTCCGTGGCCCGAGGTGTATGGGCGGGCACTCGACCTTGTTGTCGAAGCCGAACGCCTAGGAGCAGCGTCGGTGTGGTTCTCCGAACACCACCTCTTCTCCGATGGTTACCTGCCCCAGCCGCTCACGTTTGCTGCAGCGGCCGCAGCGCGCACCTTGCGTGTGCGTATCGGCACTGCGGTGCTTCTCGCCGCATTACGACCGGCTGCGTTAGTTGCTGAAGAAGTTGCGGTTGTGGATCAACTTTCAGGCGGTCGCTTAGAACTTGGCATTGGTGCCGGTTACAGCGTCCCGGAGTATGAGTTGTACAACACCGACATCACGAGGCGTTACGGGCTTACCGATGCCGCTGTTGCCGAAATCCGTCGTTTGCTTGACGACGAAATCGTCACTCCCCCGGCGGCGCAAAATCCGTTTCCCATTTGGCTTGGCTATCAAGGTCCACAAGGAGCAAAGCGAGCCGGTCGTCTCGGCGTTGGCCTCCTAAGTCTTGATCGCTCGCTTCTTGATCCCTACCGCGAAGGACTTGTCGAGGGCGGCCACAACCCCGCCATTGCCCGCACCGGCGGAATGCTCGACATCATCGTGGCCGATGATCCGGAAGAAGCGTTCGAGCGCATCCTTCCGCACTACGCGCATCAGTTGAACTCCTATCGTGCCGCTGCAGTTGCCGGCTCAGGGCGCGACGCGCCAAAAGAGATCACCGTTGAAAAGTTGCGCGGTGGCGCGGCACAAAAGGGCCAGATCCCTGGCCTCCGTGTGCTCACTCCGACCGATGCGGTGAGCGCTATTCGTGAGGCCACCGATGGGTCGCCAGTCGAGCATGTGTACTTGTGGGCCAGCGTGGCCGGCATGCCCGATGAACTCGTCGAGCGTCACGTTGAACTCACGTGTACGCAGGTTGCCCCCAACCTGTAGTTCGTTTGCGTCGAGTTAGTCAGTCTCGGGAAGCGGCGGCAGCACGCCGATAGCCCGCGCGATGTCCTGAGCCTGATGGTAAGAACCATTTTCCTCGGTCGCTGCTCCAGTCGTAGCCAGCCAGGCGATTGCTGCGCCCACCACTGAAGGTTCAACCCCCTGCGCAGCGATCTCGCCCAGTTCGGAGACCATCTTCGTTCGCTCAGTCGCAACGAATCCTGGGTCGACGGTGAACGCAACGACTCCCTGATCGCCGTATTCGAAGGCCAAGCGATCAGCAGCGCGATGGAAACCGGCTTTTGCTGCGCAATAGGCCAATTGGGGTCCGCCGGAACCGATCGGCATTTTCAGTTTCCATTTCCCAGAACCTGAACCGATATTGATGACAACACCACCACCACGAGACACCATGTGCCTCACCTGCGGCTGCAACAACAACAACTGCGCAGTGAGATCACCCCACATCTGTTTTTCAAGATCTTCAGGATTGAGATCAAGGAAATGCTTGGGCCCTCCACTGGCAACGTAAATTGCATTGTTGATCACAACATCAAGATGACCGAGGCCGTCGATTGCCGATTGCACCGCAGGCACAAGTGCATCGCGATCAAGCAGATCTAGTGGCACCGACACTGCCCGTTGGCCAAGGGCTTCGATCTCAGAAGCGGTTGTGGCCAAGCTTCCCGGCAACATTTTGCCATCGGCGGTAAGTGCCGAAGGATCACCGTCGACGACCGTCCGGGCGGTAATGGCCACATCGAAGCCTGCTTCCGCGAGAGCAATCGCCGTAGCCCGACCGATACCTCTACTGGCCCCCGTAACCAGCGCAGTTTTTTGCATCGTCATCATCTCTACTCCTGACCGTAAGCGGAAAATGAACGACTGAATCCATTTTTCCCATCGAGCTCCACAACCGAGGGTTACCCCATGCGGTCGCGTCTAAACATTCTCCATCCGCTCGGGGACGTCAGATGTAGGCAGATAGAAATCGTTCGGCGAGCGCATATCGGTCAACTGAAAGCCAATCCTGTGGTTATTGCAGAACTTAAGCCGCTATCAACGTGCAGGTTCTCGCCATTGATAAACGCAGCCGCATCGCTGCCCATGAAGGCAAGCGAAGGAGCGATATCGGATGCGACAGCCATACGACCATTGCCCTGAACTCCGACAGCCCAATCAATTGCGTCTTGACCCATTGAAATCTTGAAATCGGCCATGAGCGGCGTATCGACGGGCGCGGGGCAGATGCTGTTGATACGAACACCGTTGCGGATTGCCGAGTACGAACGACGCATTGTGTAAACCTGCATGCACATCTTTGAAAACCCGTAAACATCATTGACAACTTCGGGGTGGGATTCACACCAAGCAAGGAACTCATCCCATTCACCGATATCGAGTAGCGCCGTAATCTCGCTTACCTGTGCTGGCCATCCGTTGCCTGCCATCGATGCGGTGTAAACGATGGTTCCACCCTTTGCAATGCGATCAAAAAGACCATCGGTAAGTCGACGTGACGCAGCGACGTTCACGGCCATGCAGGTACGAACGCCCGCATTGGCGGCTACACCGGCATTCGAGAACAAGACATCGATTGGCCCTTCGATCTGAGCCATTGCGGCATCGATTGATACCGGATCAGCAAGGTTTGTCTCGATGAACCGATCGCACCGCCCGGTTGGTGCCTTGATATCTAAAATTGTGAGGTGTTCAACATTGAGTTGGTCAAGGAGATCAACAAGGGCGGCCCCGATACCGGTTGTTCCACCAGTCAGCACCACACGTTTGCCGGAGTAATCGAACAGAGTTGCCATTGATCTGAGCCCCTGAGGTAACGGGCCACCACTTGGCGACCGCAAGGGCGAAACTACGAGGGGTCGGGAAAAGTGTCAACATCACCCAATGCAGATTCGTCGGCTTACTCCCGCCCTAGGAGCGGAGATCACCGGACTTGATCTCAGCACCGATTTCGACGATCAGACCCTCAACGCTGTCCACAACGCGCTCGTTGAGAACCAGGTCCTGGTCATCCCCGCCCCTGACCTCACCCCCGAACAGCACATGGCCCTCGGACGCCGAATTGGCGAGATCGAAATCCACGCGTTCTTTCCCAACCTCGGTCCCGGCCTTGAACATGTCAGCGTCCTTGATTCCGAGGAAGGCAACACCGCCTCGATGTGGCATACCGACGAGACGT
The DNA here is from genome assembly GCA_040882655.1 of Acidimicrobiales bacterium. GTDB lineage: Bacteria > Actinomycetota > Acidimicrobiia > Acidimicrobiales > Acidimicrobilacustridaceae > Acidimicrobilacustris. The sequence goes on along the minus strand of JBBEAV010000036.1, from coordinate 28,479 downwards.
TCCTTTCCCATCCCCCGATGGGAACGCTCACTCATGCAAAAACGCTTCCCGATGTGGGGGGCGACACGATGTTTGCCTCAACCATCGCCGCCTACAACGCGTTATCGCCAAATATGAAGCTGTATCTCGAAGGCCTCACTGCGCTTCACGATCTCAGTCGCACGACAGAACTTCGCTATCGCTTTGGCGGCGCCACGCCACAGCACTATGCCGATGCCATTGCTCAGGACCGCCGTACCGCTCACCCCGTCGTTCGAGTGCATCCAGAAACTGGCGCCAAAGGTTTGTTCGTCAACCCGACCTATACCCGCCACATCGTGGGCCTACCTCCCGAGGAAAGTGACGCCATCCTTGCGTTTCTTTTTCAACACTCGATTAAGGAGCACTTCACCTATCGCCACCATTGGCGAGAAGGCGACCTTCTCATGTGGGATAACCGCTCCACTATGCACCGAGTCCTCAACGATTTCCCCGGTCAGCGCCTGATGTACCGGGTCTCGGTCGTGGGTACGTCTGAGCACTGATCGCCGCGTTGCCTTCCATCCCGAACGGCTAGTTTCACTTCTTATAGGGGGGCGTTTCGCCCGCGTTCGAAAGCGAAGGAACTCATGGCGTATCCACTCGATGTTGGCGGCCTTAACGACTACCCAATGAAGGTCGGATCGATGCTCCTCACCATGGTTGATCCCAACCCTGGTTTCGAGTCGGCCTACAACCGTTGGTACGAGCGCGATCACTTCTATGCCGGCTGCATGGTTGCCCCCCATCAGATGTCGGGTTCACGTTGGGTTGCACCGCGCATTCTCAAGGATCTCCGCTGGCCAGAAGGTGATACCGCTGTTGCCAACCCGACCGACTCCGGTTCCTACGTCGCGATCTACTGGATCGAGGGCGGACACCACGACGATTGGAATAACTGGAGCACCGAACGCGTCACGTGGCTCTACACCAACAACCGTGGCTTCCCCGAGCGCAAGCACACCCACACCAACCTGTTCGACTACATCGGTGCGGCAAATCGCGATTCCGATGGCGTTCCGGTTGATGTTGCGCTCGACAGCGCGTACGACGGAATCTTCACGGTGTTCTTCGACGCCCGTGAAGGCAACACCGCAAAGAGCGTTCATGCCGACCTCGAAAAGTCAGGCGCGTACGCCGAACTCATGAATGGTTCCGATATCGAAATCGTTTCGTCCTGGCAACCGGTGGCAGCTCCAGCAGCCGATCAGCCGATGGATCTCGGAACTCCAGCAGGCGGCCCTGAACGTCTCGTGCAGGTCATCTTCGTTCGTGGCGATGTCACCAAGGCGCTCGACCGCATGAAGACCTATTCCGACGCTGTCGTTGCTGCCGGTCTTGCTGACGTGCATCTGGTTGCACCGTTTTTCCGCACTGTTGTCGGAACCGATACCTACGTCAACGAGCTGTGGTAACCCACCACCGGCTTGAGGTGCAGCTTCTCCGCATCATTGCGAAAACTGCCATCACATGAACTCTGAACAGGTAGCCGAGGCCGTTCCGGTTGCATCACTCAGCCAGTGGATTCGCTCCAACGTTTCCATGGCAAGCGGACCGATCACGGTCTCGCACCTGTCCGGGGGTTCTTCAAACCTCACATTCCGCGTCCAAGACGAAGCCAATGATTGGGTACTGCGGCGCCCGCCCGTTGGGGCCTTCCTCGCAACAGCGAACGATATGGGCCGCGAATACCGAGTTCAGACCGGAATTCAGAACACCGACGTGCCTGTTCCACGAACTATTGCAATGTGCGAAGACGAATCAATCATCGGCGTGCCGTTTTATTTGATGGAGTTCGTTGATGGCATCGTTTATTCCGACACCGATCAGGTTGCACACCTCGACGAAACTCAAGCCCTTACGGCAAGTAACGAACTCATTGATGTTCTGGCTCGCCTTCATGCCGTCGATTTCGAAGCGGTAGGTCTTGGCCAACTCGGTAAGCCCGCAGGCTTCCTTGAACGCCAGGTGAATCGCTGGTGCACTCAATGGGAGAGGTCGAAACAACGAGAGCTTCCCGCCATCGACGAGGTTGCCCGTCGACTGACGCGGTCGATTCCCACTCACACCGGCGCATCGATCGTGCACGGTGACTACTCGTTCAACAACACCATGTGGAGTCGCGCTGATCCGTCGAAGATGGTGGCGGTGCTCGACTGGGAAATGTCGACCCTTGGCGATCCGCTTACCGATATCGGCATGGTCAGCGTGTACTGGGGCGAGGCCGGTGCACTCATGTGGCGCAGTCGCTCTCCTCAGCCGCACCGCCTCAACCCGGGCTTTCCCTCTGGCGAACATCTATTGGCCCGCTACGAGGCCACAAGCGGCCGTTCTCTCCGAGATATCGACGTCTACCGAGTTCTCGCCGTGTTCAAGCTCTCGATCATCACTGAGGGAGCACTGGCTCGCATCAAGGCCACGCGCCCAGACGATGACACCACGGGCACCGAGAACACCATTGCAGAGTTAGCCGAACTCGCACTCGACCTTGCAAATGCCTCATCGGTCGCTTCGCTGCGCGACTGATCTCTGGCTTCAGAGAATCGGGAAGACCTCGGTGAACTCCACTTGGAGTTCACGCTTGGAAATACGCCAGCCTTCGGGCAAGCGCACGTACTCGTCGAGATAACGGATGTTCATCACATAGTTCTCGCGAGCTTCGAGAGCTTCACCCTCAACCGGACGAACGTGCGTAGCCCGGCAATAGGTCTCGCCGCTGGCGAGGTCGCCGTTGAGAACAACGTAGTGATTGCTCACCGAATGCATGGTGACGTCATAACGGGACAACCCTTTGATTGCTTCTGCTATCTCGGCGCGACCATTGCGCTGACGCACTGGCTCGGGATTACCCCGCTCGAAGATTCGCAACACTCCATTGGGAGCAAATAACCCGGCAAGGCCTTCATTGTCGATTCGATCAGCGAATCTTGCGTAGTCCTCGACCACAGAACGAATGGCAAGTCGGTCTGCGAGTTCTGCATCGTTCATTGCGGAACCTGGAACGTCCAACCGGGAAGCAGGCCAAGATCAGAACAAAGTTTTGGAGCAAAGATCCACTTGCCGAGGAACTTGTCGGCGGTGGGATCGGTGGCCAACCACGCGATTACCTTGCCCGTCGCTTCTGCCGGTTCACTGCCGTAGCCACTGCTGTACTCATCATCGGGCTTTGCCGCTTTACGAGCCTCGGTCACCACATTGCCGGGATCAACATTGAACGCTTTGATGCCCTGCGCGCGATATTCCGCATTGACGCCACCAGCGACGCGTCCGAACGCGGCCTTCGATGCTGAATACAAAATGCCCCAACCACCTTCCCCGGGAGGACCAGTGGGATCAAGGCGAGCCGAACCCGACACCATGTCGATGATCGTGCCTCCGCCTGCAGCAAGCATGTGCGGGATGACCTGCTGAATAAGCAGGACCTGATTCATGAAGTTGCCGGCAAGAAGGTTCGTCATCGATTCAACGGTGAGGTCGGAGATGCGATCAAGCGTGCCAACGCCGCGAAAGATCGCATTGTTGAACAGAACATCAATTCGACCCCATTCGGCCATAACAGTTGCGGGAAGCGCAGTAACCGACGCCACGTCGATGAGATCCATGGGAACGATAAGGGCCCGCTGACCCCGCTCTTCGATTTCTTGTGCTGTGCGCTCGAGGCTTCCCGGCACTGCCAATGTTGCTTCTTCGCGAACGGAATTAGGTTCAGCTTTGCCATCGCCCTCGCGTACTGTGCGCGCACTAACCACAACGTCGAAACCGGCTTCGGCAAGTGCTAAGGCGCCGGCGCGTCCAATGCCACGACTGGCCCCAGTGACGATTGCAACTGGCGAACTTCCCATGACCGATTCCCCCATTCATCCCCGTGCGGGACTCCTGAACCTACCCGACTGCAGTCGTGAACTTTTCCTTACGAGTCTTCTTCGAGCGAACCAGGAAAGGATCAGTCAGCGAAAGCACTTTGCCGCCAATGGAAAGCGAACGACCGGCCAAACCAGGACGCTCCATATCAACCAAATTGGCCATGATGTCGAGCACGAGTTTCATTGTGAAATTGGTCGAGAGCGCAAGGCCAAGCAATACCTGCAGTAAGCGGGGACGACCGATTACCCAAGCAAACCGACGGGCGGTGGCAAAGAAAGGGTCGTACTCCTTGCGCAGTACTGCTTGATACGAAGCCCACGCCGTTCCCGGTTCGGCCAAAAAGCACTCAGCCGCATGTCTTCCTGACTCAAGGGCGTAATCGATACCTTCACCGTTGAACGGATTGACCAGACCTGCAGCATCGCCGGCAACGACCCAACCAGGGCCACCGCGATTCTCAACGTGCATCGGGAGTCTCCATGCTTTGGGACGCTCGACGTAGTCGCCTAGACCCCAAGATTCGCGCACTTGCTCGGTATAGGCGGCGAGCATGGTGTTGAGATTGAGATCAGAAAAGTTCTTCATCGTGGACAATGCACCAACACCGACATTCACGATTCCGTCACCCGCAGGAAATACCCAGCCATAACCGGGGATAAGCGAACCGTCGGGACCTTGCACTGTCAGGCAGGCCTCCATGTAGCGATCGTTCGCACGAGTTGCAGGAATATAGGCACGAATGGCCAAACCAAACGGCGAACCATCAACACGCGTCGCCCCGACTGCGCGCGCCGCCGGCGAACCTGCACCGGAGGCAATGACGGTGAGAGTGGCGCGAATCTTTTCGTCATTGGCAATGACGCCTACGACTCGGCCGTCTTCGATCCAAAGCTCGGCAGAAGTGCGTTGGCGAACATCGGCACCGGAATCGATGGCAGCTTGCAGCACCTTCGCATCAAATACTGCACGCGGCGCAACCGCCCCCACCGGAGGAAACGCGCCATCGGGCCACAACACTTCTCGAACCTTTTTTCCGGCCTGAACCCGCAAACCATCAATACGGTGAAACTCATCAAGGTCGATACCAAGTCGTCGACATTCCACTACCGCTCGCGGCGTGAGCCCATCTCCGCAGGATTTCTCACGCCCTTGAGTTGCCTTTTCGAACAAGACGACTGAGGCGCCCCCGCGGGCCGCCCATGCCGCAGCCGAGGAGCCTGCGGGCCCGCCCCCGATCACGGCGATGTCAACTGATTCCATTCACTTATTCTCTCTCCTTGACGCTGTCGGGTTCGCATCGGGTCAGGACTCTTCTAGATCTAGCAATGGCTCTTGTGGTCGCAGCGAGCTTGAGGACAAAACAGAGAGAACATTCTCGACCTTCGAGATAGGGATGATGATGTCTCGGTGCTCAGGCTTGATGAATCCCGCCTGAGAGGCGCTTTCCAGGAAGGCCAGAAGGGGCTGCCAAAATCCGTCGATGTCGAGAACACCAACTGGTTTCGAATGGATCCCCAATTGGGACCATGTAGCGATTTCGGCCAACTCTTCGAGCGTGCCCAAGCCTCCGGGGAGGGCTAGGAAAGCGTCGGCCTCGGTGGCCATCATCGCTTTACGTTCATGCATGGACCCAACCTCTCGTAATTCAGTGAGTCCCGGGTGGCCAATCTCAGTGGTGAAAAGTCCTTTGGGAATGACACCCAAAACCTCGCCTCCGTGGGCAAGTACCGAATCGGCGATGACACCCATAAGCCCCACCGTTCCTCCGCCGTACACAAGGCGAACCCCAGCATCGGCCATACGCCGCCCCAACTCAGCGGCGATGACCTCGTTTTGCGGATCGAGTCCGGTTTTGGAACCGCAATAGACACAGAGCGCTCGAAGAGTTGCCACCGACTCAGCCTACGAGGCGGGCCGGAATACGAAACGGGCGCCGACTCCGTCGACGCCCGTTCTTTAGAGCTCGGGGGGGAGGACTCGAACCCCCAACAAATGGACCAGAACCACTCGTGTTACCAATTACACCACCCCCGAAGGGCAATGAGACGTTACCGGCTGGATTGGGGCCGACACCAAACCACAGTCGGACTCAGGGCAGAAGTCATCGCCATGCGGCCAATCGGCGGTAATCAATCAGTCGGCCTATAGCCACGGCGCCCGTTTCTCGCGCATAGTCGCTCAATGTCGACGCGCCCTTTGTGGGCGACACCTGTGCGGTGAGTCCCACCTCCTCTGCGATCGCTTCTGAGCGAAACGCGTGATACGGATCAGTCACGATAACTATGTCGCGTGCCGGCCCGGTTTTGCTCATAATGAACGCCGTTGAAGAAAGTTCCTCAAAACTGTTGGTGCCTTCAACCTCAACTTTTATGGCCGATTCCGGCAAGCCCTTCGACCGCAGATAATCGAAGCTAACGAACCCTTGAGTTTCACTGTCGCCAGGCTGCTTACCCCCGGCAACAATCACCAACGGAGCAACTCCCTGCTGATACAGATCTGCAGCATGATCAAGACGAGACTTCAACACCGGCGACGGAGTGCCGTTCCATTGGGCCGCGCCCATCACAACAATGGCCGCTGCTGGAGCAGCGTTGTTCTGGCGCGATGCCCACCACACCTGCGCGAATGTCACCCCGAGATAAAGCACAACGACTCCGACCAACCCAAAAACAATACGAAACATCCACCGGATTCCAAAGAACATGTCAGCCCCGGATGCGACTCTTGGCATTAGCGAGCCGACGGAGCGTTTCATCTCGGCCGAGTACTTCAAGAGACTCGAACAGAGGAGGTCCAACGCTGCGACCCGTCACGGAAACTCGAACCGGTGCTTGCACTTTCCCTTTTGAAATTTCGTGCTCATCGGCATAGGAAAACAGCGCACCTTCAAGTGAGGCTGCAGTCCACTCACACTCGGCAAAACCAGCCAGTGCATGATCAAGAACCGCAGTGGCAAGATCGGCACCCTTCACCATGACCTTCTGCCAAGAGTCTTCGTCGAAAACGGGATCAGGGCTAAAGACAAAATCGACATATCCCGGCACTTCAGAAAGAACTTTGACTCTTTCCTGAACTAACGGGGCAAGAACCTTGAAAGTTTCGATGTCGAACCGGTCGGCCTCCCAAGGCGTGTCCACGTTAAGCCAACGAGTTGATCGATCGATGAACTGTGGCACGGACAACTTTCTGATGTATTCACCATTGAAATGTTGCAACTTCTTCACATCAAAGAACGCCCCCGACTTTCCGACATCGGCTAGACGAAAGAGGTCGATAATCTCGCCAAGCGGACGAATTTCGATGTTATCGGGAGGACCCCAACCAAGAGTTGCGAGATAATTCACCATCGCTTCGGACAAATATCCGCGATCGATGTAGTCGCCAACAGAAACATCATCTCGGCGTTTTGAAAGTTTCTGACGCTTTTCGTTCACGATCAACGGAAGGTGAGCGAAAATCAACTCACCTGGTGTCTTGAGAGCCTCGCGAAGAAGCAGCACTTTGGGCGTCACATTTATAAGGTCTTCTCCGCGTATGACATGGGTGATGCCTTGATCAGCATCGTCAACAGCGTTGGCCAGATGAAACATCGGTGTTCCGTTTGAACGAAGAATCACAAAATCCTCGAGCACCGCATTTTCGAAACTCACAGTTCCGCGAATGAGGTCCTCGAACGAAGTCGTGCCATCTTCGGGCACAAGAAACCGAACTACATGCCCATCACCTGCCCCGAGGTTGCGTTTTCGGCAAAAACCGTCGTAACCCGGAGTGCCACCACGAGCCTCGGCTCGAGCCTTTACCTCCTCTGAGGAGCAGGAGCACCAATAGGCGGAACCATTAGCGAGCAGAGTCTCGACGGCAGCGAGATGCATGGCTTCGCGCTCGGATTGGTGAATAGGTGTTCCGTCCCAATCGAGACCAAGCCACTCAAGTGATCGGAAAATAATGTCGATCAATTCGGGGCGAGACCGCTCAGCATCAGTGTCCTCGATGCGTAGAACAAACTCGCCTCCCTGCTGACGGGCAAAGAGCCAGTTGAAAAGAGCGGTGCGGGCGCCGCCAATGTGGAGGTAGCCCGTCGGCGATGGGGCGAAGCGGACTCTGACGACTGGGGTGCTCACAACCCTGATGGTACCGTCAGGGTTTCGTTCTCTCGGTCAGTCCCTTGATTTAACCAATTGATCAGGGCCGACCCGACCTCGTCCTCACACGTTCTCTGGAGATCTCATGACCGCTTCACCAGTGCTGCGGAGATTCCGGCCGCTTGCCGTTGTAGCAATGACCCTTGTCCTAACTCTGGGTGCTGCCTCATGCTCCGGAAGCAAAGATTCCTCTGATGGTGCCAGCGAGCAGACTTCAACCTCAGTTAGCGCGATCCCGTTTCAGACCACCTATGCAACAGCAAAGGGTTCGACACTCAATGTTTTGAGTGAGTTACCGAAAAGCGTTGCGACATCTCCGTCAAGCTCATCAAGCTCATCGAGCTTGGTCCCCACGAAATCCGGCGTCGGTGCTATTCCTCGGGTGGGGCTCAATTCAGCGAGTGTCAAGAAAACCGATGATGGATACGAATTCGAGAATCCCACGTACTACAAAAATCCCTTGGTCGTAAACGTTCTCGAAAACCAAGGCGATTGGATGAAGGTTCTTATTACCGCCCGGCCCAACCACACCACCGGCTGGATCAAAGCCGCCGATGTCACCATTGCCGCCACGGACTTCCGAATAGAACTCGATCTTTCGACATACCATCTCAAGGTCTTTAAAGGTCCCAATCTCTTCATTGAAACTGATGTCGTGATTGGCAAAGACGCCACACCCACACCACTAGGTCGTTTCTTCGTGACCGAGGAAATCAAAAATTCATCGGACACTGGCATTTACGGCGCTTGGATTTTGCCCGTCAACGGCTACAGCGAGGTGCTTGACACATTCGATAACGGTCTTCCGCAGATCGCATTTCATGGCACCAATCAGCCTGAACTTATTGGAACAAAAGCATCCAACGGGTGCGTGCGACTGCCCAATGATGTGATTACTAAAATCACCGACGCAATCCCGGCCGGAACGCCAATTGATATCTTTGCGACTACGCCCGCCTCTTGGGGAACGAAAACCACCGCATCAAGCGCCGCAGTGAGGCCGTAGTCGCGTTAGGCGTGTTCGTCGTGGGACTGACCGGCCAATGCGTCGTTCGCCATAGCGAGTTGCTTTGTTGGTTCATTTCGAACGAATGCATCAACCGCCGTTGGGTTGAGCCGCAGCACCTCTTCAGGAACTGCATCAACAATGGCTCGGCGTTCCATGTAGTGATGGGTGCTAGCCACTGCCGCAAACACCTTGACGCGTATGGCAACGAGATCGGCGGGGGCTTCAGAGAGATAACCCCAAAGCGTGAGCGCAACAGTGATGTCGTGTATCGCAGGCGCTCGACCAAAGAGTGCCGACCTACGCATGGCAATAGCGACAATGCCAGCGATGGCATCGTCTTCCGACTCGCCCGGGGTGAGTAACAAGCGGCCGCGCACCTGCCGAGCCAACCGAATAGCAAATCCTTGGTCGGGACCAGGATCACCAAGGCGAGGCCCTAGCGGCTGGCGACCGGTGATTTCCGCTGGTCTATCTGCCATCCACGACTCTGGTCGCCATGGGGGCGACTGGTAAACCCGAGCAGGGCCGTCGACAGGAGCGGGAACGTAATCAGGAGCGGCCATTAGGGGTGAATCTACCCGTTGCGATCGTTGGCGTGAACCAAACCGAACTGGATCGAATCAAGAAGGGCCTGCCACGAAGCCTCAATGACGTTGCTATCGACACCCACCGTTGTCCAGACACGGTCTCCGTTGGTGGAGTCGATGAGGACCCGAACCACTGCCCCGGTAGCCGCGCCGCCATCGACGACACGCACTTTGAAATCGGTGAGGTGAATACGGTCAAGGGCCGGAAATCGACCATTGAGAGCAAGTCGTAGAGCTGCATCGAGTGCATTCACTGGGCCATTTCCTTGGCCACTGGCTTCGCGACATTCGCCGTCGATCCAGAGTTTTACCGTGGCTTCAGTTGTGACCTCAAGACCGCCTGCGGACAGGGCGCGGCCTTCACGGTGAAGGCTCGAAACGCGATACTCCTCGATCTCAAAGAAGTCCTGCACCCAGCCAGTTGAACGACGCATCCGAAGCTCAAGCGATGCGTCTGCCGATTCAAAAAGCCAACCCTTAGCTTCAAGCTGCTTCAGCTCATCAGACAACGCGGCGACAGACTGATCGTCAAGTTTCACGCCAAACTCATCAGCCTTCATTGCCATTCCTGCTCTCCCACCAAGATCAGAGACGAGAACGCGAGTGTGATTGCCAACAATTGCGGGCTCAATATGTTCGTAGGTCGCGCCGCCAGCGCGTCCCAATGCCGAGGTGTGAAGCCCGCCCTTGTGGGCAAACGCCGATGCACCTACAAACGGATCGGCCGGGTGTGGCGGAAGGTTCACAAGTTCAGCGACGCGATGGCTCACAACGGTCAGACGCTCAAGATGCCCATCGGGCAGTGTTGCGACCCCCAATTTGAGGGTGAGATCTGGGATTACGGTCATCAGGTTGGCGTTGCCGGTGCGCTCCCCGTAGCCGTTCACTGTGCCCTGCACCTGCGTGGCACCGCCCACAACGGCAGCGATTGAATTTGCTACTGCGCAACCCGAGTCATTCTGCGTATGAATGCCGACACCCGTTGCACCACCAACGAACGACACCACCTCAGCGGTGATGGCCTGCACCTCATGCGGAAGTGATCCGCCGTTGGTATCGCAGAGAACAACGCAGTCAGCACCGTTGACCATCGCGGCCTCAAGCACTCGAAGCGCGTACTCGGGGTTGGCTTTGTAGCCATCAAAAAAATGTTCAGCGTCGAAAAACAGACGAAGGCCTTCGGCCTTCAAAAACGCAACCGACTCCGCCACCATGGCAATACCTTCTTCGAGCGTTGTTCGTAACGCTTCGGTGACATGAAAGTCCCAGCTTTTGCCCACGATGCAGACCGTTGAGGTGCCTGCGCCAACGAGGGCGGCAAGTGTTGGGTCGACATCAACTTTTCCGGCTGGTCTTCGAGTCGAGCCAAATGCAACAAGTTCGGCATTGGTCAGTTTCAGTTCCGAAGGGGCCCGCTTGAAAAACTCTTCGTCTTTCGGGTTCGCCTGCGGATAGCCGCCTTCGATCCACCGAACGCCAAGCCAATCGAGTTGCTCAGCAACTCGAAGCTTGTCTTCAACGGTAAGAGAGATACCTTCGAACTGGGCGCCGTCCCTCAGCGTCGTGTCAAAAATTTCAACCGATGAAGGAAGCAAGGGCAATTCAGTCTTGAAACCGTTATTAGTGGACATACTCCAACCAGTCCTCATAACGGGGAACATGACCGCGAACCGCACGGCCGTATTCAGCAGCGATGGCCGAAGTCATCGGTCCGGGGCAGGGAACTGATCGATCGTCAACCGCGTTCACCGCAGAAACTTCAGCGGCTGTGCCACAGAGAAAAATTTCTTCGGCGACGTATAAGTCCGAACGGGTGAGATAATCGACACGAAACTCGTAGCCGAGGTCACGACCAATGGCCATAACGCTGTCTTGGGTAATCCCTTCGAGAGCGCCGGCAGCAATGGGAGGAGTAACGAGAACACCGTCGCGTGCAACAAATATGTTCTCGCCAGTGCATTCACTGACAAAGCCTTGGCCGTTGAGCATGATCGCTTCGTCGTATCCACCCTTAAGGGCTTCAACCTTGGCCAATGATGAATTTACGTAGTTGCCAGTGGTCTTTGAGGCCGGCGGCATGGTGTTGTGATCATGTCGAGTCCAGGATGAAATCTTGGTAGTGATGCCCTTCGTGAGCGCGTCTTCGCCGAGATAGGCGCCCCATGGCCAGCAGGCAATAGAGATGTCAACCGAACATGGGAGGGTGTTGAGCCCCATCTCGCCGTATCCGTAATACGCGATGGGCCGAATGTAGGCAGAGGGAAGACCCGAGGCCCTCACGACGTCCTTTGTGGCTTGCACTAACTCATCAACCGAATAGGGCAATTCCATACCCATGATTTTCGCCGAGTTGTGGAGGCGCTCCATGTGTTCGGTCAAGCGAAACACTGCCGGACCCTTCGGCGTTTCATAGGCGCGAACTCCCTCAAAAACGCCCATTCCGTAGTGAAGTGTGTGCGTGAGCACATGGATTTTGGCATCGTCCCAATCGACGAGTTGACCATTCATCCAAATTTTATTGGTAGGGGTAATCGGCATTGTGTTTCCTCTCAGAGACGTGCGACGACGAGGTCGCCGATTTCAGTCGTTGAACCGGTGAGACTTGCGCTATCGGAACAGGCGTTGCGGATTGCAGATGCTGCTTTGGTCTCACCAAGAAATTCGAGCATCATCGCCGCCGAAAGAATGGCAGCAACGGGATTAGCTTTATTTTGACCGGCGATATCAGGCGCAGAGCCATGCACCGGTTCAAACATTGATGGACTCGTGCGGTCGGGATTTAGGTTGCCAGAGGATGCAAGGCCAATACCGCCGGACACCGCTCCACCGAGATCGGTGAGAATATCGCCGAACAAATTGTCAGTCACAATTACGTCATACCGCATTGGGTCTTCGACAAAGTAGATACACGCTGCGTCAACGTGATTATAAGCGGTTGTTACATCAGGAAATTCAACCGCAACCTCGTTGAACGTACGCTCCCAGAGATCGCCCGCGAATGTAAGAACATTGGTCTTGTGGACAAGTGTCAGGTGTTTGCGCTTGCGACTGCTCGCAAGATTAAAGGCGTAACGAACGCAACGCTCGACACCATGGCGCGTGTTGACCGAGCCCTGCGTCGCCACCTCAAACGGGGTGTTCTTGCGAAGAAACCCGCCTTCGCCGGCATAGGTGCCCTCGGTATTCTCGCGAATCACAATGAAGTCGTGAGAGCCATCGGGAGCGAGAAACGGACGTTGATTGATGTACAAATCAAGATCGAATCGCATCTTGAGAAGCAGGCCGCGCTCGATGACGCCCGGAGGCACATCGGGGGTGCCAACCGCTCCGAGGAAAAGCGCATCAAGGCCGCGCCACTCTTCAATAGTTGCGTCTTCAAGCACAATGCCGTCGCGCAAAAAACGTTCACCGCCAAGGTCATAGTCGACACAATCGAGCTCTACTCCTGCAGCACGCACCACGGCCAGCGCTACCGGGATGACCTCATGGCCGATCCCATCTCCGGGGATGACTCCGATTTTGTGACTCACGATGACTCCGATTGGTTGCTGTGCTGAAAACTTTGGAAGAACTAACAGATGCTGAGGGACTGCGTCAGAACGAGAAAGCCGCCCACCGGAGTGGACGGCCGAGGGCGCACACCGACTTCGGCGTGCGCTACAGAATGATCACAATTGAGCGGGAACTGCGGGGGCGTAGTGCACACATAGGTTCTTCACCTTAGTCCGACCCCTTCCCACCGCTCTAGGCGAGTTCCCCGGACGCCCGGTACGCTGCTGCAATGGCTGTCGTCCACAAGTTCACCCAAGAAACCCACGACCGACTGAGTGCCGAACATGAGTACCTCACAACTCACTTTCGGGTCGATATCGCCCGCAAGATCCAGGCCGCGCGTGAAATGGGCGATCTCTCCGAAAATGGGGATTACCACGCCGCCAAGGAAGAACAAGGCAAGACTGAAGCCCGTATCCGTCAACTCGAAGCCCTCCTACTCGACGCTCAGATAGTCGAGGCGGCCGACGGTTCCGAGGTCGTAACCGGCGTCATTGTGAACATTCGCTACGAGGGCGACGAAGAGGTCGAGCGTCTGCTTGTGGGCTCGGTTGAAGAACGTCATGGCGAACTTGAAGTCCTTACCCCCGGCTCTCCCCTCGGCCAAGCCCTTATGGGCCAGAAGGTGGGCAGCATCGTGGACTTTGAAGCTCCCGGCGGTGTACTCAAGGTCGAGATCACCGCTATCGAGGTCTGACGAGTTCAACCATGTCACCTTCGCTTCCCGGGATAACGCCATTTCTCACCCCGGGCCTTCCCGAGGGCCGTTCTATTGACCTACCGGGTCGGGGATCAACCTGGATTCGCGAAGCTTCCGGGCCAACAGGCGCCCCGACGCTCTTGCTCTTGCATGGTTGGACAGCAAATTCTGCGCTCAACTGGTTTGGCACCTACGACGCCCTGCGCACGAACTTCAACGTTGTCGCTATGGACCACCGTGGCCATGGTTACGGAATTCGAAGTCGGCATCGATTCCAGCTCGAAGATTGCGCTGATGACGCCGCTGCATTGCTCGACGAGTTGAACATTGAACGGGCAATCGCCGTCGGTTATTCGATGGGTGGCCCAATCGCCCAACTTCTTTGGCAGCGACACCCACAACTGATTGACGGACTTGTGTTGTGTGCAACGGCGGCGCGTTTTCGTGAACCTCGGGGTGGACGCGTTCTAGACGGTGTCGTCGCAGGGCTCTCGTTTGCTTCTCGAGTGGTACCAAAGTCTGTCAATCGCCGCGTGTCTGAAAGGGTCCTGGTTTCCAAATATGACACGACACCACTCGGCAACTGGGCGCGAGAACAAGCACGACTCAATGATCTGCGCATCATGCTCGAAGCCGGCCACCACGTTGCTTCCTACGATGCAATGAGTTGGATAGGTTGCGTTGATGTTCCCACTGCAGTGGTTCTCACAACACGCGACGAAACAGTGCTTCCTCATCGACAGAGACAAATGGCAAATGCCATCTCAACTGCGCAAATTTTCGAGGTGAACGGCCGACACGATATTTGTGCAACGAGACCCGAGCGATTTGCAGATGTCCTGGTTACTGCCTGTGCCGACGTCGTCGCACGCTGTAACTAAATGCGCCCAGTTGACGTGTCAGGGAGAAGCAAAAGCCCTGAGCCAGAGGTTGAATGCCGTGGCATTCACGTCATAGGAAAGGTTATGCCCGGCTTTCACTGGATTGTCGTAGTACGTGGTCATCCAATTGCCAGCTGCTGACCACCAATCGTGCAGCACAACTCCCTGTGAAGATGGGGGCACCGTGGGGTCTTGGTTGCCATAGGCCAAATATGCCGGAGGTAGGGTGCCGCCAAAAAACACCGTAAGTACTGCCCAGAGGATTGGGCTGAATTTCAGCACTCGTGCCGGGTCGCACAGCGGCATGGGCAATGGCGCAACGGTTGTGGTCGTTGTCGGAGT
>JBBEAV010000036.1:0-13284 GCA_040882655.1 Acidimicrobiales bacterium | reverse complement strand
GTCGGAGTCGTACTTGTTGTGGTTGTGGTTGAAGTTGTGGTTGTGGTTGTGGCCGGGAACCTCGACCCGAGATTCGAGCAACCAAGAAAACCCTCGACGAGCGGGATACCCCAACCCCCAACGCTTCCGTCGATATACGGCCGCAAATCCGAGGGACCAACCAAAGAAATCACTGCATCAACCCGGGGGTCAACTCCAGAAAGCTGTCCCAGATCGGGGCCTGAGAATCGACCAGGGGCACCAGCAAGAAGCAATGCCAGAGTGCCCCCAGCAGACCCGCCGGCCACAACCACTTTTCCGGAGCCAGCACCCCAAGAACTGCGAGTTGCTTTTACAAAACGAAGGGCACGATCAGCATCGGCCATTTGCTGCTCTGCAGATGCTTCCGGGACCAGGCGATAGTTGACTGATGCGATTGCATAGCCCCGGTCAAGCGTTGTGAGCACTAGCGGATCGACATTGGCCTTATCGCCGCAACACCAACCGCCGCCGTGGAACCAAACAACGATCCCGGTGGCTGGACCAACCGGCATATAGAGATCAAGCTTCTGCAGCGCGTCTGGCCCATAAGCGATATCGCCTTGAGTAATAGATCTCGTCGTCGGAGCCGACGGGGACAGTTTGTCACTCGCCCACAGTTCGTTCTGATTTACCCAACAACTTGAGAGAAGTAGCGCGCTACACATGATTGAAGCAACGCCAACAAGCACTTTCTGCCGCCGCAGGAGAGTCAGTCTCAGATTTTTGTAATACAACTACATCTCCATTGGATTATCCGCCACCTCTTTTTTACCACTGCAAATGGTCTAATTGACTTTAAAAAACATTTTTAAAATGGTTTTTAGTCACGAAAACAATATGTCGAAAAGGTTGTTCGTCGCGTCAAAGAACGTCAAATTGAATGTGGCGCTCGAGAACCGACTCGAGTAATCCCTTTCGGTCTTCTGCCGTCTGAACTTCGAGTTCGATATCGGAATCCTCACGTCGATGAACAGAAATAATGACCGAATCTGAACGAGAGTCTGTATCAATCTTGAGCGACTCGACGCGACCGCTATGTGATCGGTCTAAAGCGATACCGACTCGCAAGAGACCGGCAAGAATCCGAATGCGATCCTGATCTTCAGGTCTGAGGCGAGCAAACTCTTCATGTTTGGGTTTCGGTGCACTCTTACGGTGATAGCGGGAGATTTGCGCAATTAGTTCAATTTCGTGATCAGTGAAACCAGCAAGCCGATCGGAATGTCGAATGACATAGTACGAATGTTTATGGTGTTCAGAATGTGAGACCGAGGAACCCACGTTGGCCAGCAGTGCCCCCGCTTCAAGCAGTTCCCGGGAGTCATCGCCGAGACCGTGCAAAGACGAGGTTGCGTCGAACAGATCTAATGCGAATCCCGCAGCTCGCATTGAATGCGCAACATCATCATCCATCGATTCGGCCAAATGCAGAATGCTTCGACGACGCAGATCACGCAAATGATGCAATGTTGCACCCCGTCGGCGAGAGAGTGCATCAAGGAGTACGCCCTCGCGAAGAGCATTATCAGAGATCACAATTTCGTCGATATTTAATTTTTCTACTGCCTGCTCAAGGATGATGGCTCCAGCCAAAATAATGTCAGCGCGACTCGGGTCCATCCCTGAAAGCACTTTTCTTTCATCAACAGAAGTTGCCGAGATCAACAATTCGACCGCACTCACAATCTCACTACGCGTCATCGTGAAATTATTAAAGGTACGCGGGGTGGAATTCCCGCGTTGAGCGTTGACCAGCGCGGCAACTGTTTCAGCAGTACCTGAGGAAGCGATTGCAACCCCAAAACCAACCCTCTTGGCCTCTCGCACCATCGGCGCCAGCACTGAACGAACGTGCCGGCGACAAGATTCGACTGAACCAGGATGCAGATTCTCAGACTGAAAGAATCTTCGGGTAAGACGGATTGCTCCGAGCTTGAGACTTCCCGCTGCCAGAGTTTCGCCCTGTTCTCCCACCAAAATCTCGGTACTTCCGCCGCCTATATCAATTAACACTAGGCGCTGGTCGAAAACCGGGACGGCCTGCAGAACCCCGATATGAATCAATCGAGCTTCTTCGATCCCGGCGATGACATCAACGACGACACCTGCCTCTTCGCGTGCCCGTTTAATAAAGACATCTGCGTTTTCTGCTTCCCGAACTGCACTCGTAGCAACGGCGACAACATCGGCATCATGAACTGCTGCGATCTTCACCAGTCGCTTCAGTGCAAGTACTCCGCGATTGATTGCGTCCTCTGAAAGTTCCTTCATATCGCCAGAACTGGACCCGAGTCGCACTATTTCTTTCTCGCGAGCAATGGTCACAAATGCAGGGCCAATGAATTCACCCGCCCCCGAGACTTCGCCAACCCGAGCAACAACCATGTGAAAGGAATTGGTCCCAATATCTATTGCCGCAATTGGTCGCTCGGTCATTGTTCGAGACTCCGCAGTCCGGCCGTAATTTCGATTTGGCGCGCGGCGTTGGCCACAAAAGGACCGTAACGCTTCCCGGGTGCACGGGTGGTGCGCTCGATCGGACCAGAAACGCTGACTGCAGCGACCACCCGACCAGAGGAATCACAGACCGGCGCGGAGACCGATGCCACCCCCGCCTCGCGCTCACCAACGCTTGCAAGCCATCCTGGAGGTTTGCCCGGCAACGTGGTGAGTACTCGAGCTGCTGATCCGACAGACAGAGGAAGACGCGCACCAAGGGGAACGATTGTTCGCAGACCATGGAGCGATTGCAATGCGGCGATACAAACGCGTTCATCGCCATCTCGTACAAACAGCTGCACGCTCTCGCCGGTCTCATTGCGCAGTGTCGCCAGTGGCGCTTCGGCCGATGCTGCCAGCGGCCAGGTTTCTGATGCCGCTTGGCCTAGCGAAAGTAGGCGAGTACCGAGCATGAATCGGCCTTCGGCATCTCGGCGTACGAGACCATGATGTTCAAGAGCTGTTGCGAGACGATGCGCCGTGGCTCTCGGCAACCCTGTAGCCACCACGAGTTCGGAAAGTGAGCGGGGCTGAGCCTCCAACGCGTCGAGAACGTCAACCGCCTTGTCAAGAACTCCCACACCACCTACAGTGTTTCCCACAAGGCAAGACTATCGTCTCATTATGTGAGACGCAAACTGCCACGTCGTGGTTTGTCACTATTTTCATCACACGCCCGCCCCCTCAAATAGGAGCAGAAGATGGCCCCGAGAACCCTCTCGCAAAAACTCTGGGATGCCCACGTTGTGCACAGCGCTGACGGCGAACCAGATGTGCTCTACATCGACTTGCACCTCGTGCACGAGGTCACTTCGCCTCAGGCATTCGATGGCCTTCGCCTCAACGGCCGCACCGTGCGCCGACCCGAACTCACCGTTGCCACTGAAGATCACAACGTCCCCACCTCTGCTATCGACCAACCCATTGCCGATCCCATCTCGCGCAAACAGGTCGACGTGCTTCGGGCCAATACCGCTGAGTTCGGCATTGTTGAACACGCAATGGGCACACCCGGTCAGGGCATTGTCCATGTGATCGGGCCGGAACAGGGCCTCACTATGCCGGGCACAACCATCGTGTGCGGCGATAGCCACACCGCCACTCATGGCGCATTTGGGGCACTTGCGTTCGGAATCGGAACCTCCGAGGTCGAACACGTGCTGGCGACACAAACGTTGCCGCAACATCCGGCATCGACAATGGCGGTAAATGTCAATGGCGCGCTCCCCGAAGGTGTGACCGCCAAGGATCTTGTGCTGGCCATTATCGGTCGCATCGGAACCGGCGGCGGCATCGGCTCAGTCATCGAATACCGAGGTGAAGCAATTCGCTCGCTCTCAATGGAAGGCCGGATGACGGTTTGCAACATGTCCATTGAGGCGGGCGCAAAGGCCGGACTCATCGCTCCCGATGAAACGACCTTTGACTACCTCAAAGGTCGCAAGTACGCCCCAACCGGCGCCGACTGGGACGAAGCGATTGCGTATTGGCGCACACTTCCCACCGACGAAAACGCTGTCTTCGACAACGTTGTCGAAATCGACGCCACCACATTGCGCCCCTTCGTGTCCTGGGGAACAAACCCAGGTCAAGTCATTGAACTTGATGCCAATGTTCCAGACCCCGCTTCGTTTACCGACCCCTCTGAAAGCGATGCCGCAGCTCGGGCACTTGACTACATGGGTCTTACCGCTGGTACTCCTATGAAAGACATCCCCGTACAAACCGTATTTATCGGTTCCTGTACTAATAGCCGCATCGAAGATCTCCGGGCTGCGGCTGCAGTTGCTGAAGGGCGTCAGGTTGCTGCAGGTGTTCGGGCCATGGTCGTTCCTGGCTCATTCATGGTGAAAGGTCAGGCCGAAGCCGAGGGACTCGACAAGATCTTCACTGCCGCTGGCTTCGACTGGCGCGAACCGGGATGCTCAATGTGTCTTGCCATGAACCCCGACAAGTTGGCACCGGGCGAACGCTCGGCATCAACCTCGAACCGCAACTTCGAAGGACGACAGGGCAAAGGCGGCCGCACGCACCTTGTCTCCCCCGCTGTCGCCGCCGCAACTGCCATTGCCGGCACCTTCGCCGATCCTCGCGATCTGGCCTGAGAGAACTGAGAAAACAATGGAACCAGTTATCACCATCACCGGCACTGCACTTCCGCTCGACCGTTCCGATGTCGACACTGATCAGATCATTCCCAGCGATTGGCTCAAGCGCGTTGAGCGCACCGGCTTCGGGAAGGGCCTCTTCTCTGAGTGGCGAGAAGACCCAGAATTCGTCATGAATCTGCCACAGTTTAGCGGCGCATCAATTCTTGTTGCCGGCCCCAACTTCGGTGTGGGTTCATCTCGAGAACACGCAGTGTGGTCAATTATGGATTACGGATTCAAGGCTGTCATCGCACCTCGATTCGGCGACATCTTCCGCAACAACTCAACGAAAAACGGGCTGGTTCCCGTTGTGCTTCCCGCCGACGTAAGCGAGCGCATTCTGCGAGCAGTCGAAACTGACCCCACCGTTGAGATCACGATCGACATCGCTACCAAGCGCGTCTCAGTGCCGTCACTCGACATCGACACCGAGTTCCCACTCGATAATTCCACTCAGAATCGTTTCCTAAATGGACTCGACGACATCGGCATCACCCTGCAGCACGTCGACGCGATCACAGCGTTCGAGGCAACTCGCCCTGCGTGGATGCCGGCGACTAACCGCTAGCCGATTCTCTCGATGTGAGTAGCGTCGTTCATTGGTGCATCCTGAATCAATTGGGTCGCACCAATGATCGATTTAGGAAAGCGAACCGGGGCGCACCACTGCATTGGGGTTCTCGCCGCTATCACGTACCCGAACGACTCGATTCATGGCGTTGAGAAAAGCCCGGGCCGATGCTTCGACCACATCAGTTGAAAGTCCCCGACCAGGCATTGAGACTCCGTCGACCTCAAACCGCAGCGCAACATCAGCCAGTGCGTCAACCCCGCCAGTTACCGAAGTAACGGCATAGTCCGTGAGTGTTCCGTCGATACCAGTGGCTTGCCGGATCGCCGCGCACGCAGCGTCGACCATGCCGTCGCCTTCGGCCGAGGCTTCAATCTTTTCACCGTCGCGATCAAGAACAATTTTTGCGATGGGAGTGGAATTCGTGCCCCCACTGCAATCAATCGATACCAATGAAAACGCATACCGGATTGTGTCGCCCATTTCCTCGGCTACTAATGCTTCGAGATCGGCATCACTCAATTCAACTTTGCGATCAGCCAGTTCCTTGAATCGGGTGAATACCTGATTCAGCGCATCGCCCTTGAGGTCGTAGCCCATCTTCTTCAAGGTGTCAGCAAACGCATGACGGCCTGAGTGCTTTCCCAGAACAATCTTCGACTCGCCCTGGCCAACTGCGGCTGGGTCCATGATTTCGTAGGTGGTGCGCTCATTCAGTACACCGTGCTGATGAATACCAGATTCATGCGCAAATGCATTACGACCGACAACGGCCTTGTTGTACTGCACGGGATAACCCGTCAGGCGGCTGACCAAACGCGAAGTGCGGGCCAGTTCCTCGGACTTAATGCCAGTGTCGATACCGCCGAAGTAATCAGAACGAGTGCGCAGCGCCATAACAATTTCTTCGAGAGCCGCATTGCCGGCCCGCTCCCCCAAACCATTGATCGCACATTCGACCTGACGCGCCCCCAGTTGCACTGCGGCCAGTGAGTTAGCGACCGCCATGCCAAGATCATTATGGCAATGGGTGGAAATGACGTAGTCGCCCTTGACCACCTTACGAACGTTAGCGAGACGTTCTGCGTATTCCTGCGGCACGGCAAAACCGACCGTATCGGGAATGTTGAGAGTGGTCGCTCCGTTGTCTACGGCGATCTGCAGTACTTCGCACATGAAATCAAAATCGGAACGCGACGCATCTTCCGGGGAAAATTCGACATCTTCGGTGTACGACCGAGCGCGTGCCACACCCGCAGCGGCTTCGGCTTTCACCTGTTCAGGAGTCATACGCAGTTTGTGCTTCATATGCGTTTCGCTAGTGGCGATAAAAACGTGGATCCGCGATTTTTCAGCCGGCTCGATCGCCTCCCAGCAACGGTCCACGTCACCAAGAGCTGTACGCGACAGTCCACAAATGACTGGACCGCGTACAGAGCGAGCAATGGACTGTACCGACTCGAAATCACCCTGGCTAGCGATGGGGAAACCGGCTTCGATCACGTCGACACCGAGACGAGCAAGTTGTTCCGCGATCTCAACCTTTTCGCCCTGATCGAGGGAAATACCGGGCGACTGTTCGCCGTCACGAAGAGTCGTATCAAAAATGATGACTCGGTCTTCGGTTGTGATGATGTCATTTTCTGCGGTCATACCGATGCCTTTCGGGGCAAGCTTTTGAAACTCTATGAATGAATTGGAACAACGGGCCGGAGAACGAAAAAACCTCCCGGCCCGAGGGCGCAGGAGGTTGGCAGGCGCCTTATGTGGCACCCGCCTAACGAAGTAGAAGCTCTGTGGTGGAAAAAGACATGGCAGTAGTCTGCCGGCTTGATGCCGGAAACGCAACCATGGTCTTTCTTCAAGGGATTTTACTGATTGCTCAAATCAGATCGCATGGACAGATTCAATACCGGGCACAGAGCGCAAGAGGTCACACACCACGACGGGAATGTCCTCGGTGATAGAGAGAACCATCATGGCCGAGGCGCCATTTGGGGCCTGGCCGACGTCCATATCAGCAATATTGAGACCGGCCTCGCCCACAGTTGTTCCGACAATTCCAATCATGCCGGGACGGTCATCGTTACGCACGATCAGCATGTGCTTAGCCGGAGGAACATCGACGCGATGATCGTCGACCATCACCAGTCGGGCTTCGCCATCGAGTCCCATGAGCGTGCCGGCAAGGGAATGTTGGCCGCCACGAATGGTGATGAGGTTCACGAAATTATGGGTGGTAGTGGTGGTGGTTTCAGTGACCGTGATGCCACGTTCCTCGGCCATCTTCGGAGCGTTTACATAGGAAACAGGATCATCGCTTATGCGACCAAAGAATCCTTTGAGTAGAGAAAGAGTGAGGATGCGTGTGTCGTAGCCACCTATCTCACCTTCATAAGCAATCTCGATTGATTCAACACCCGAGGCAAGCCCGCCAAAGGTTGCCCCCAGTCGTTCAGCAAGTGAGAGAAACGGACGAACAGTTTCGCTGGCTTCGGCCGCATTCACGTTTACGGCAAAGGGAACGAACTCACCGGCAAGGGCAAGTCCGACCATTTCGGCGATGGTATCGCCAGCCTTGTCTTGTGCTTCATGCGTGCTGGCACCGAGATGCGGCGTAACAACAACCTCGGGTAGTTCGAACAATGGTGATTCGGTTGTGGGTTCTTTATCAAACACATCAATCGCCGCGCCACCAACATGACCAGAACGAATGGCATCGGCGAGATCGCTTTCAACAATGATTCCGCCGCGAGCAACATTCACAATGCGAATGCCTTTCTTGGCTTTCGCAAGTCGGTCAGCGTTGATAAGGCCGAGGGTTTCAGGGGTCTTTGCCACATGCAGAGTGACGAAATCAGAAACTGAGAGCAATGTGTCGAGATCGACAATCTCGATATTCATCTTGCGGGCCATCTCGGGTGCAACAAATGGGTCATAAGCGAGGATCTTCATTCCGAATGCCATTGCCCGCTGTGCCACGAGTTTGCCAATACGCCCAAGACCGACAACTCCAAGGGTTTTGTCGGCAAGTTCTACACCTGTCCAGCGGCTGCGTTCCCAACGGCCGGCAACAAGTGCAGCATGAGCCTGGGGAATATTGCGAGCCATCGACAGCAACAACGCCATGGTGTGTTCGGCAGCAGACAGGATGTTGGACTGCGGCGCGTTCACAACCATCACACCGCGATCGGTGGCGGCCGCAGTGTCGACGTTGTCGAGACCAATACCAGCGCGGCCAACCACGATCAGGTCGGTTCCAGCCGCGAGCACCTCGGCGGTGACATCAGTGGCGGAACGAATGATGAGCGCGTGCGCTCCCTTGATGGCCTCGACGAGTTGCTCGGGGCTCAGGCCCTCCTGAACATCGACGGTGTGGCCAGCATCGCGAAGGCGGTCAAGGCCGCCATCAGCGATGGTTTCAGTTACAAGGATCCGTGCCATAGGGGGTCCATCCTTACGGGCTAGCCGACTGGTCGCCAACCCGGTTGCGGGGAACGTCAGAGATGAGCGATGTCGATAGGTTCGACATCGTCGGCAAGATCGAAACCAAGCACCTTGCTGTAGAAGTACGCCTCGGCCTCGAGGGCTCGTTTGATCGTGGCGGCTTGGCGGAACCCATGCTGTTCACCGGCAAATTCGAGGTAGGCCCACGGTACGCCGTTGGCATCAAGTGCCTCGACAATCATTTGCGATTGGTTCGGCGGAACGATTTCATCCTCAAGGCCCTGCAGAACGATCAGCGGACATTCAAGATCTTCAACATGGTGGATCGGCGAGCGATCGGTGTAAATGTCGCTGCGAGCGGGCCACGGCCCAACGAGTGAATCGAGGTAACGAGCCTCGAACTTATGCGTATCGCGAGCTAGCGCCTCGAGATCGGCCACGCCATAGAGACTGCAACCGGCCGCAAACACCTCACGGAAGGTAAGCGCGCACAGGGTTGTGAAACCACCGGCGCTACCGCCACGGATGATGAGTCGGTCACGATCGGCGTCACCCCGATCGATAAGAAAACGTGTTGCCGCAATTGAGTCGTCGACATCGACTATCCCCCATTCGCCAATGAGCCTTCGGCGATAGGAACGGCCATAACCGGTTGATCCGCCGTAATTCACATCCACCACGCCAAAACCTCGGGAGGTCCAAAACTGCACAACAAAATTCAGTTGTGGACGCGCCGCTGCAGTTGGGCCACCGTGGCTCAGAACCATAAGCGGCGCTCGTTCGCCATCCGGCGAGGTGAAATTTGGATTCGTTGGCGGGTAATACAAACCGTGGGCAAAACGATCGCCCGAGGTTGCGAACGTTATTGACTCAGGGCTGGAGAACCATTCAGTTCCGAGGCCCAGATCGCGAGCCGGCCTGATCGGAGCGAACAGAACTGCGCTCGAGCCGTCGATATCGGGCTTCGTCGGAATATCGAGCACGGCGACAACCGATTCCGAAGTCGGCGATGCTCCGATGAGTACGGCCCCGTATCCAAACGCGCGCACTGAGGACAGCGCAGTAAACGGTGAGTCGAGCGGAACCATTGCGCCGCCACCAGCAGGAATCACACCTAAGTGATCAAGCCCCGACTTGAACCACGCAACAAGAATGCGGCCATCGGCGAGCACGGCATAACGCGAGCTATCAAACACCCAATGAGGGACACCGATTTCCGCGTCTATCGGTGCGATTGGAACCGAACGAGCAGCGGCGCCGGTTGCGACAACCGAATGTACGTCATCGGCGGCAACTCGATAGAGATTCCACCAGTCGGTGCGATCAGAGATGAAGAGCAACGAACCATCGGGTTCCCATTCAGGCTGTGAAATCGATTCGTTGCGACCCCCGGCAACAATCCGCGTTTCGCCCACCACGATCTGACCGTCATCGGATTGATCGTCGTACATTGACGCCACACACAACTCAGTGCCATCCCATGGCATATCTGGATGATTCCAACGAAACCAGGTGAGCATCGTGCCCGACGGATTTACGCGGGGTGCAGCAACAAAGTCTGAGCCAGAAACGAGAACAATCGGTTCGGTGGGTTCGCCAACAAAATGCACTCGAACCGCAACGATTTCGTTTATCGCGTCGGCCTCAGGGCTTCCGTGGCGTTCACGCACGCACACCACCCAACGACCATCGGTAGTAAACCGTCCATCGGCATAGCGATCGCCATGATGAGTTGCCGGCTCGGGCGTGAGTGGCGTGGGTAGTGAAGCGCCAGCGGCTAACCGATAGAGGCGTTGGTCAGACCAATTCACAAATACGAGGTCAGAACCATGAAGCCACCAAGCGCCGCCGCCGTATTCATGCACACGCGTGCGGGCACCGAAGCCTTCAGGAAGAACATCCACGCAGGAGCCGCCGGGGCGATGGCGAACCAATTGCACCCGACCGCCCTCTTCGGGTCGGGCTTCGGACCACCACACGTCGTCGCCGCCAACGAATACCTCACCGAGTGACACCGATTGCGAAACGATGAGGTCGGCAGTGATCGGCGAGGACCATGACCCGAAAGGCGCAGTTGTCATAAGTGACTCAGTTGCTTTTCGCCACAAGTTCAGCGATGCGACCAATGCCTTCGGTGATGTCGTCATCGCTTACCGCAAAGGAGATCCGAACATAACCCGGCGCATCGAAGGCTTCGCCGGGGACAAGCGCCACCTTCGCCTGATCAAGGATGACCTCGCATAACTCGGCAGTGTTATGAGGAGTGACGCCGCCATAGGTGCGCCCGAGCAAGCCCTCCATCGACGGAAACGCATAGAACGCACCCTGCGGAACCATGCACTCGACGCCGGGGATGTCGTTAAGAAGGCCATGAATGAGAACGGCCCGACGGGTAAACGCATTGCGCATCTCGCTGACGCATTCGAGTCCACCTTCGAGCGCAGCAATTGCTGCTCGCTGTGACACGTTGGCGACATTTGAAGTGGAATGCGACTGCAGATTTGTCGCAGCCTTGATCAAGTCGGCAGGGCCGATCATCCAGCCAACACGCCAGCCTGTCATGGCATAGGTCTTTGCGACACCGTTGATAATCACGCAAGTGTCAGCTAACCCAGGGACTTCAGCGAGGATCGAAGTGAAGACATTGTCGCCAAAGGTGAGGTGTTCATAAATCTCATCGGTGATGACCCAGATGCCATGGGCAAGAGCCCACTCACCAATGGCACGGACTTCTTCCGGCGGGTACACAGCCCCCGTAGGGTTCGAAGGAGAAACAAACACAAGTGCTTTGGTTTTTTCGGTGCGGGCTTTTTCGAGTTGCTCAACGGTGACTCGAAAGCCAGCGTCGACAGCAGACGGCAGCACGACCGAAACACCACCGGCAAGAGCAATCGGCTCGGGGTAGGTGGTCCAGTACGGCGCCGGCAAAAGCACCTCGTCGCCGGGGTTCAGTAGTGCTTCAAAGGTGTTGTACACGGCGTGCTTTCCACCATTGGTGACAAGCACTTGGCTGGGGGAAATCTGCACCTTGGAATCGCGAAGTGTCTTGGCGGCAATTGCATCCTTGAGTTCGGGCAACCCTGCGGCCGGGGTATAGCGGTGATTTTTTGGATCGCGAGCAGCGACGGCAGCAGCCTCGACAACGTGAGCCGGAGTCGGGAAATCCGGCTCACCAGCTCCAAATCCGATCACCGGTTCGCCGGCGGCCTTGAGCGCTTTTGCCCGAGCATCGACAGCAAGGGTCGCAGATTCAGTAATGGCGGCGACTCGGCGAGAAAGACGCTCTGGGGCCATAAAGGGTTCCTTGGGATCGGCTGACGGGGCCACTGCACGCTACCGGCTCAGCGGCCTCATGCCGAAGCGAATTCGGTGTGACTCACGGCGTGATGCACGACTGCGCCGGGGATGCGACGATGGAGACATGAGTACGTCTCCTCTCTCGATCCCTGCCGAACTTCTGCCCGCCGATGGTCGCTTCGGTTGCGGCCCCGCAAAGGTGCGGCCCGAGGCGGTTGCCGCACTTGCCGAGGCCGGGGGCCACTACCTCGGAACCAGCCATCGTCAAGACACCGTCAAGTACATGGTGAGTCGTTTGCGGAACGGTCTGGCCGAAATGTTTGCCCTTCCCGATGGTTACGAAATCATGCTCGGCAACGGTGGCTCAACTGTCTTTTGGGATATCGCCACCTTTGGCCTGATCGATCGGCGTAGCCAGCACCTCACCTTTGGTGAATTTTCTTCGAAATTCGCGCAAGCCACTGCAGCGGCTCCGTTCCTTGATGACCCCGTTGTCATCAAGAGCGAACCGGGTACCCGCCCCAACGTCATCATTGACGATGCCATTGATACGTACGCGTTTACGCACAACGAAACGTCTACCGGTGTGTCTATGCCGCTCATTAGGCCAGCCGGAACAAAAAGCAAAGCCCTTGTGCTCGTCGATGCAACATCCGCTGCGGGCGGTCTTCGCTTCGACGCGTCACAAACCGATGTCTATTACTTCGCTCCGCAAAAGTGTCTCGGGTCAGACGGCGGCCTATGGCTAGCTGCGGTCTCACCTGCGGCAGTCGAACGCATCGAACGCATAGGCGCATCGGGTCGTTGGATACCCGAGTCACTCAGCCTCACCACTGCACTCGAGAACTCTCGTAAAGACCAGACATACAACACGCCGGCGCTGGCAACGATATTTCTTGCTGTGCAACAGGTCGAATGGGTAAATGAAAACGGTGGCTTGCATTTCGCAGCGTCACGTTGTGATCGCTCGGCTGAGATCATGTACTCGTGGGCCGAAGCGTCCTCGTATGCATCGCCGTTTGTGGCAAATGTCGATGAGCGCAGTCACGTCGTTGCCACCATTGACTTCGATGAATCAGTTTCAGCCGATGCCGTCAACAAGGTGCTGCGGGCCAACGGAATCGTTGATACCGACAGTTACCGCAAACTCGGACGCAATCAAATTCGCGTTGCCATGTTTCCCGCCATCGACCCCGAAGATATCGAAGCACTTACGAAGTGCGTTGATTACGTGGTCGAGCGCCTGTAAGAACAAACTCAAGCCTTAACCAACAAAACTTGGTTTTTCTGGGTTAGTTG
>JBBEAV010000035.1:0-12703 GCA_040882655.1 Acidimicrobiales bacterium | reverse complement strand
ACATTTTCAGTGCACACTTCGCGTTGACGCGTGCGTTCTCCCTGCATCGCCTGATCAAAACGCGCTCGGCACATTCCGAACGTAAGTGGCGACCTGTCCCCCAGCCGAGGAGCTGCCCATGAATGCACCAGAACAATCCAGCACTATTTCCGAAGGCCTTCCCTCTTTTGTTGCGCTGCCCCCCGCACCGGCGTTTGATCCCATTGCCATGCAACGAGTGATCGGCGCCTTCTGCGGATCGGCGGTTGGCGATGCTCTAGGTGCACCATTCGAGTTTCTCCCCGCTGATTCCTATTCCGCTCGCTTTCCGGAACCCGTGCTCGGTGGCACCGGCGAAATGTGTGGTGGCGGAAGTTTCAACTGGCGCGCCGGTGAATTCACCGACGACACCCAGATGGCACTCGCCCTTGCCCAATCACTACTCGCCTGCAAGGCATTCGATGCCAACGATGTGTGGACGCGCTTTCTTGCGTGGCGTCGCAGCGCAAAGGACTGTGGCATTCTCACTGGCAGAGTCCTTTCACAAACCGATTGGCCTGGCGCAGCCCAAGATGGCCACGCAGCAATCGGTCGCAGCGCCGCAAATGGGGCGCTGATGCGTGTCACCCCAATTGCAGTGGCCTGGAGTGGCGCCGATGAGCAAACTCTCATGACCGTTGCCCGAGCGCAAGCGGCACTGACTCACTTTGATCCTGCGGCAGGTTGGGGCGCAGCAATCGGTGCTGCACTTATTCGTCGTGCGGTGTTAGGTGAAGACCCCGTGGCCGCACTTGACGAGGTGTTGTCACTTGTTGACGTCGAGCATCGGGAACTATTTGCACCACTACTTCATGAATCCTGGGCGCCAAATCGCGCCGAAGACCACTCGAATGGCTCAGTGTGGATTTGTCTCGCACAAGCGGTGTGGGCCATTCGCCACAACGACACTTTTGAAGATGTCATCCTCGCTGCCATCAATTTGGGCGGCGATACCGACACCGTTGCCGCAGTAGCCGGCGCCATTGCCGGAGCACGCGACAGCGTGCAAGCAATTCCCTCACGCTGGCTCACTTACATCAATGGTGAAATTGAGACACCCGAAGGAGTGGTGTTTTTCGATAATGCGGCGCTTCAAGACACAGCCCGGGCATTGGTCGGAAAGGGCCCAGTTGGCGTAACCCCACAAGAGCCAAATGCGGGGCCAGTTGAAGTATCACCGGGTTTATACGCCGCCAACCTGGGGGGTGCCGCCACAGTTTCCACCTCATGGGGCGTGGTGTCATTGTGTCGAACGCTCGGAGTTTTTCAACAGCACACATCGCGACGCGAAGTTTTCCTGATTGATCAAGCAGAACCAGCCAACGCCAACGCTTCTATTGCTGTTCGTGATGCAGTCAACGCAATCGATGCGTTTCTCTTCGAGGGCCGCGATGTTGTTGTGCATTGTCATGGTGGCCACAGCCGTACCGGTCTCGTGCTCAAGGCATGGGCCATGCGCACCTACGGCTTCTCCGAACGCGAAGCGCATGTGTGGTTAGCCGATCGGTGGGATCAGTATCAGGACTATCAGCACTCGTTTATCGACTTGCTCGAAGCCGAGTGGTAGTTAGTCGTCTCGCGACGGTTTGCTCATCCACTGCAATGACATTGAGGAATACAACGATTCCGTTTCTCTCAGTCGCTCTCTCGGGCGCAGTAACGGTGGATGCAACGTATCTGCAGTCCCCCGTCGGTACTTCGTGGCTGGTCGACCTCGTCTTCCCGGTTCTGCGGCGAGAGGTTCAGAATCTGAGTCCTCTGGTTCTAAAAAGCCGTCGATAGTTATCACACGCTTATTAAAAGTTGCTCGGTCTACTTTGTATCCCCACACTGCTTCGCATACATGCCGCAGTTCAGTGAGGGTGAACGCTTCGGGGCATAACTCAAAGACTGCCGAGGTCTCTTCAATAAGTCCCCGAATAAACGCAAGAGCATCGTGAAGGATTTGTTCATGATCGAACGCAAGAGCGAACTCACCCGAAAGTATTTTTCGCACAGGCACAATCTCGACTGCTTTCGCATCGGTACCCGCGTTCAGCGCAACGTCAATCGTTGCCAGTGCAGTATGCGCAATGGTGACAACACGCATGCGCGGATCGCGATCGGGGTCGCCGTAAGCCCGGAACTGGTGAATCGCCGACACCGGAAGTTCCAGCCCCGCCTCCTCATGAAGTTCTCGAATCGCCGCTGCCGAGAGGTCTTCATCAGCGAGTACAAACCCACCCGGTAACGCGTAGCTGCCAGCTTCAGTGTCGCCGCCACGCACAATCAGCACGGCCGCTAGTTCCTTGCGGGGAGCCTGGCCAGATTTCACCGGCACGGGCAGGTCGATCAGCGTGAACACGGCGATATCCACCGTCACCGCAAAAGGGGGAAACGCTGATGGGTCGTAAGAGATTTCAGTCATGCCTTGAGATTATTGTGCAAGTAGCGTCAATCTCGGTTATCTGGTATTATGAAAACGACGACAGCAGTTTCTTGACCAGCGGATATCTGATTCTGACTGTCACAGGGGCTCGTCATACTGAGCCTTTCCCACCAAACCCGGCGGCAAACAGCTGGCCGGAGAACAGGAATCTAAATTGCCAAATAACTTCCCCACTTCCCCCACCAACGACCCGAAGACATTCGGCGAACGGGTCTATTCCACAGCCCTTCGGCTGGCTCAGGCCCGGTTCGAGCGCGGCTCCGACGCCGGCGCCCACGACATGGCCATGCTCGTCTTCCTGCAGTTCTGGTCCAACCCGAGCCAGTACATAAGCAGTTACTCCCCCGAGGTGTTCGCCGCCGTGTCGTTGCGAAATCGGGCCGAGGATTGGCGCCGCACCGAGCGCATCCAGCGTGGCCAGGGCGCCCATTTGGTCGAGTTCGAAGGCGCCAAAGTTGCCCGTCGCGATATTGGCTCGCTCGACGATCTCACTGATCGCATCGGCGACATCACCCGAGATGATCACGATGTTGCTACTGCTGCGACCGTGAATGTCGATGTGCATCATGCCCTCGCCTTACTCAGCCAGTTGCAGCGCACCCTTCTCTGGAGGGTCGCAGCCGAGGGCTACAGCGTTGTCGAGGTAGCAAAGACACTCGGCCTCAGTCGTTCCTATTGTCAGCGGCAACTCGGCGAAGCGCGTAATGCGGTTCGCGATTACGTGGTTGCAGCGTAATTAGTTGGGCGGATTTTCATCGCCTTCCCTGGCGTTGTCGCTCGTGATGAAGCGCTCCCATAACTCCATTGCAGCCTCGCCATCAAGCGATTCAACCTCTCGACGCGAGTATCCGGCTGTATAAACAAGTCGCGAGAGCAGCCATTCCGGAAGTGGGTCTCGATGTTGTTGCTCATCAATACGGAAACCCATTGCGGTCCTCCCGATCGATTCAATGACATCAGCAAGTGCGATTGTTTGAGGATTCTTTGGAAGCGTTGCTACACGACGAGTCATCTCTGCATAGATCGCTGAATCAGCACGCGCACCGACTCCCCAAACTTCGGCAATCTCAACAACAAGTTCTCCGTTCGAATC
Source organism: Acidimicrobiales bacterium (assembly GCA_040882655.1). Lineage (GTDB taxonomy): Bacteria > Actinomycetota > Acidimicrobiia > Acidimicrobiales > Acidimicrobilacustridaceae > Acidimicrobilacustris. Next base: position 9,164 of record JBBEAV010000035.1, on the reverse strand, counting down.
TGTGAGCACGCGCCAAACGATTCGCCAACGGCGATCTCCGACGGTCAGCTTCCGAAATCCAATGAGATCTCCAAGAAGTGGATCACCAACTGTTGGATCTCGTTCGATGTAGAGCAAGCGCTTCAACACCTGACGAACGATCTGAGGGTCCGACCGCACAAGCATGGTCAGATCATGCGCGGCGGACTCAACCAGTCGAACCTGGGCTCGAGGGTGCGACATCGGCGAGCGAACGCGTTCAGATACGCCCGGCGCGAAGATCCGCGTCGAGTTCTGCTTCAAGTTCGGCCCGGTTGAAACCAAGCGAATCGATGACTGCGTCGAGCCCGATGCGGACGCCGTTATCGGTGGCCAAGCGAGAGAGGACCAGGGCCGCACTGCGCAGGTCAGCTTCGAGGTCCTCAAGCTGTTCGAAACGGGCGAGACCGATCACCGCCGCCACGGGGGTGCCGTGTCGTTCGACCACGATGTCGTGCCCTTGGCTGGCGCGTCGCACAAGGTCGGAGACGCCGAGACGCGAGGCCTCGGTGACAGTGACCGATTCCGCTGAGGTTGACCTGGTCGTCGCTCGAGGGGCCATTTCACAAGTATACAGATTTCTAAACAGAATTTTATAGATCACCCAGATCATCGGCCCACTCTGAAGATTTTGACCACTGTGCACATTTTGCCGGCCGTGGTGCGTTACTTCACTAATCAAGAAAAGGAGGTTGCCCCATGGCAATCGAACAGTTGGAACGGGCGTCGGTAGGGCGTCCCATCACAAGGGGGGGCGTATCGCTCTACCCCGTTTATGTCCACGGCGGAGCCGGCATCGACATTGCTGTCCGCCCCGAAGGTGTGCAGATCACCGAACAGGGTTCGGCCGAGGTGCCCACCATCACGGTGACCAATCCGGGCCCGCAGCCAACGTTGCTGGTCGAGGGCGAAACCGTCACCGGTGGTCAGCAAAACCGCGTGCTCAACGTTTCGGTGCTGGTACCCGCCGGTGCCACCATCAACGTGCCGGTCTCGTGTGTTGAATCCGGTCGTTGGAATGGCAATTCGGCATTCGAGCGCGGTCGCACGTTTGCACCACGTCGGGTTCGTCGAGTGAAGAGCGCAACCGTAAGCGAATCAGTTCGTCACGGCGGCTCCAAGAATTCAGATCAAGGCGCAGTGTGGAGCACTATCGACTTCGAACTCGGTCGACTCCACGTCGACTCTTCCACTCGTTCCATACACGCGTCAGAACGGTTGTTGGAGACCGACAACAGTTTGGCTATCGCCGCACAAGAGCTCGTGAGCGTTGGCCCGTTGCCCGGACAATGCGGCATCGTGCTCGGTCACGGCAAGCGCATCGTTGCGGCAGAAATTTTTGCTACGCCGGAATTGCTGGCGGCGAACTGGGAAGCACTCATTCGTGCTGCGCTTCTTGATGCCCCCAATCATGTCGAGGGCCAACCATCAGTGTCTCGTGCACTGCGGTTTGTTACCCGAATCGGCACGGCACGGGGCACTCGTTCGGCTGGTGTCGGTCTTGGTGAAGAACTGCATATGCAGACCACGAAAATGGTGGGCCAAGCCCTCACGCTGAATGGCGTGATCGTGCACGCCAGCGCATTCGCCCTCGCTGCCTGATAGCTCAGGTTTCGAGGCAACTTGGCGGAAGCCAGGCGGGTCGTCTCCGGCGGAGGAGGCGACCCGTTCTTCGCGCTCAAACCCGAGATGGTGCATCGTGGAAGCAGCAAGACGCATCGACAACGAGATCGGCACTCAAATTGTCGTTGTTTCGTCGCGCCCCAACGCACTTTGAATTCTGGCTACACGTCGGCTGATTTCAGAACGACGAACTGGGTTTTCAATTCGACCGAGACGAAGTCCTGCAATCAGATAGGCAAGGTCCTCGGTGCGCGCTTCAACTGTGACAACCTCGCACAATTCAAATTTCCGATTACCAACCTGACGCACCACGATCCGGTGTTCAGGCGCTCCTTCAACCTCAACAATGATTTTTCCGCAATCGGTGAGATCGCCCGTCTTTGAGAAATCGTTCAAACGCCGTGGTTTTATTTCGGCAGCATCAAGTTGCTTCAACAGGCGCAGAACCTCTTTCACGACCTCGGGCCATTGTTTGGCGATGCGGCGGAGATCTTCCAATGCCTCATCGAGAAACGAAACGTTCGTGTAGGGGCGCCGATGTTGCGGGTTCACAAAGATTCGAGGTCAATGCCAAATTCAGCAGCAACCTCAGTCAGTGATGTGCGGCCACCATTGTCGGCGGCGAGTCGTTGACGAATTCGTTCAGCGATGGCAATGTCTTCGGCAACGTCAAGAAGAAGCTCGAAGGTCGCATAGGGAAGCAAAACCGCTTCGGGTTGACGATGATCGCCGAAGACAACGGGTTCGGCCTCGATGCCCTCGGCCCGAAACCGAGCAACGTGGGTTGTGAGTTGCTCTCGAGCGCTAGAAATCGTTTCTGGCATGGCCAAACTCCTGTACAGGTTCATGTACAGATTAGTCGAAGCGGTCTGTCGCCACAAGGGCCCAAATCACCATTCCGCTGGCTGGCTTCAGCCAAGAACCGAGGCTGCCGCAGTACATTCACCTCAGGCGATTGTTGGAGGATTGCGTGTTCGAGAAGTTCAAAGCCAAGCGAGCAGCGGCAAAGGTTGAGCGCGAAGCAAAAGCAGAAGCGGTACAGGCGGCCAAGCGTGCCGCAGAACGCGAATCACTGCGCGGGGCAATTGAAGAAGAACTTGGGTTTGCCCAGGCTCGGCTCGATGCCGTAAAGAATTTTCACGGTGTCACTGGTGCCGACAAACCCGACGACATCAACGTGGTCGTCAAAGCTGGTGAGTCCATTTACTGCCATGTCACCGATGCAGTACTGGTTGAGCCCCGCAAAGGCCCCGGCCAATGGAACGGTCGTAGCCAAGGCGTCTCAATGCCCATTCCCGGCACGCGATTGCGCTATCGAGTGGGCGCATCGAAGGGCACATTTCAACAAGGCGAGGAAACGCCATCAGCAATCGATACCGGAACCTTCACTGTCACCAGTAATCGCGCCATCTTCGCTGGTCAGAAACAGTCTCGAGAATGGACGTGGTCGAAGTTGCTAAGTGTCACGAACTACGACCCGGGCTGGACAGCAATTGCCGTCTCGAATCGACAGAAGATCAGCGGCGTTGGCGTTGATAGCGCCAACCGTGAGTTGTTCGAGTTCTGGATCGATCTTGCCGTGGCACGCGCAACAGGGGACATTGAGTCACTCGAGGCCGATTGCCAGAGTGACGTTGATCAACTTACTGAGCAGTTGAACGCGCTTGGTCCCGCACCGGCCACGCAAGGGTTGCCGCCGGCGGGCTGACAGCAGGTTCCAGCGCTTGTTCATGACATTGAGAATGCCCCTGAAAGTGTGAAGAACGTAGAAATCAGGTGCATATCTCAAAAGAGTTTTGGAATTTTGAGTTCGCACTACGCGCAGTCTGCGCACCAGTCCTCGGGCGTGCAGCAACCACACCAGTCACAACATTCACAGCAGAACACGGCCGCCATGAGTTCCTGGAGTTCTTCATTCTGATCGGCATAGGCCCGCTCGAGTCGTCGTTCACGACCTCGAGCGCGCCTCCACCCAATGAACAGTGCTCCGGTAAGCAATCCCATCGAAAGCTCCGCTCAGCGCGTGACGGTTACGTCGGCGATCGCCGCAACCGTGTGCATGTGCAGGTCGGCCACATCGCCGAGTGTCAGTCCACTGCCGACGTAACCGCCGGCAAGCACAAAGGCCACTGGCGTATTTGTGCGCTCACACCATTCGGCAACGAGTCGTTCACGAGCCTCGAGTAGTTCTGATGTGAAACCGCGAGTCGATCCTGCCGATCCGCCGTCCGCTGGATCCATTCCTGCATTGAGGAGAAGCAGATCCACAGAACCGATGTGCTCGAGCATTTCGGCGACCGTGTCGAGATAAGTCTTGGGGTCGGTAGTGATCTCGATGCGATGACGCTCCTCGCCCGATCGCCATGAATCGAACGACGAGGTTGAAACGTCGCCAATGCGGATCGCCGGATTGGCGCCGAGGATCTCAAACGTTCCGCCACCGCAGTGCGCATCAATGTCGAGGATGCCGACACTGTTTGCGCCGTTCGCAAGGGCAATCAGTGCGGCAATCGCCAGGCCGTTGATGGTGCAAAAGCCGGCACCCCGACCAGACTTGGCGTGGTGAAGGCCCGAAGACAACGAACCGGCCCTACCCGAGGCCAACGCTTCGAGTACGGCGGCAATCACACCACCAGTCGATGCAAGCACCGAGGCCACAACCGCTTCGGACCACTCGGGTAACCCGCCCATCGCCAAAGACCGTGGCTCTCCGCTAAGGAACGCCTCGACATATTCAGCCGTGTGGGCGAGCAGCAGCTGCTCAACCGTTGCCGGCTCAGGGCTGACCAACTTGATCTCAGGGAACTGATCGATGATTCGCTGCGCGACCTTGTCAGCCTTACGTATGGTTTCAAGACCGTCGCCTGACACCACATAGGTGTCGTCAAAATAGATGGGGTAATTCATGTTGCCGCCTTTCCGCCGCTGTTGTTGATACTGGTGAAACGCACGAAAGCCCGCGAAATGTGCACAAGCCGTTTCAGCCCAGGACCCGTTCCCAGCCCAAGGGAATATCCGTCCGATCGCGCAGTGCGTCTCGGTCAGTCACCAACATCGCTTCGACACCTTCCTGCAGCCCGAGAACGGTGCTGTGGGGTTCGAACATGTCTCTGGCCAAATCAATCGCCATCGACCACGTCAACGCCGGGATCGTTTCCTCACGCAACTCGCCGTCGATCTCGACCAGAATTCGCGCGGCGCGAACCGTATAGCCACCAGACAAACCTTCGATGAATTCGCCGTCGCGTTGCAATGAGTGAATCGGGAGGCCATCGGCATCTTGGCCTCGGGTTTGCTCAATCGCGCCCTCCAAGTCATGAGCAAAAGCCATGCCCTTGATCTCGTGACCCCAAAAGTGATCGCGCCACACCGCGTCGAACGCCTGCTTCCCATCACTTCGGCCGCTTTCGACCGATTCAAAAAAATCGGTCCACTTATTTTCTTCAGAGTCCATAGATCGTCCTTTCGCTAGCGACCCAAGGGCCAGAAGTAGGAAACGCACTCAGACAGACAAAATGTGTCCTCGCCTTCGCCCGTGCCAAACACCACAAAGACTCCACACCGCTATGCGTACGTTCTACAAGGGAGGGCGACAAACCAATCTGCGGTTGACTACCTTCATTACGACAACGGCGGAAGGATTGACATGGCCAAAACCCCAACAGTCACGATTTTGACCTCAAAATACGACAAAGCGCTTACCATGGTGCGCACCCTGCAAAACGGCGGGGCCCGCAAGGGTGGTGGAACGGTTCCCTATCTTGCTCATTCGATCGGTGTGAGTGCGCTCGTACTCGAATACGGGGGCACCGAGAATCAAGCAATTGCTGCTCTTCTCCATGATGTGGCTGAGGACAGTGGCGGAGAACGCATGCTCGACGTCATCACTGCGGAGTTCAATAAAAAGGTTGCTGGCTACGTAAAGGATCTCTCAGATTCACTAGTCGAAGACAGCGAGAAAAAAGAGCCCTGGTACCCGCGAAAGAACTCATACATTGTCTCTTATAAGAAGAAGAGTACCGACGTCCTCCTTATTTCCGCAGCGGACAAACTTCATAATGTGCGCGCAATGCTCAATGACCACAAAACTGTTGGGCGCGAACTGTGGGGTCGATTCGACAGAAAAGTTGAGGCTCCGCTTGAGTACAAACGAACGCAGCAGCTCTGGTATCAAACCAAACTCTCAAAAGTCATCACCGACAAACTGGATGCAGTTCAGCCCTACGGAGCGCAATTGGCCCGAGATCTTCAAGACGAACTCAACCTGCTGAAGCAGAGTATCGAAATCAAAGAAGGCGTTTCGATCGATCAGCTCAATGCTCAAATCGAACTATTCACCGGCCAACCGAGCACATAGTGCCCCACTTCGTACGTTCACTCAGCGAAGGCACAACGAAAGGGGAAGTTATGGATGAGATTCAGGGGTACTTCGCAGGCGGGGTGGCATTCGAGGATCTAAGTGAATTCGCGCAGCGCTTCGTCACCACGCTCCGGACCGGCGATGTGCGTTCGATTCATGCCGGGTTCGGCGTTGTCGATCGCACAAGCGAAGAAGACGCCGCCGGCCCTTTCACTCGAATTACGTGGATGATCGACGCTCTTTCAGGCTCCGAACGCAAGTGGGTATCGGTCGCCGATCTCGCGGGCGCCGTGTTGGAAGACATGCATGTGGCCGAATGGGTCACGTCAATCGCTGGTTCCTCCGAGCCTGCTGAGATCCAACGAGTGATTACGGCCGCAGTCGACACCTGGTGCTCAATGATCCTTACTGAGGAACTGGTGACCGATTTCGGCATCGAGCTTTCGTTCGACGAGAACGGCCCAGTGTGGCGAACGATTCACCGCCCCAACGCGATTCGCTCAGGAGTTGAAGCACTACTCATCGAACGACTCGTGGAGCATTACAGCGGCGAGACCCAAACTGATGTCGAAGGTCGATCACAGATCAGCCTTGATGACCTTGAGGTCTACGTGGGTCGCGACAGCACTCGCGAGCGTTCAAGTTTCACGCTTACCGAACGCCCAGTCGTCGTAAGCGTGCTCGTTGGAGTTGAACTCCACGGCGATCAGTGGCGATCAGTTGTTACCGAATGGGTGAACCACCCCGCACTGCCGCAGGGTTTCCTCGTAGAGCTGGTTGCCTCCGCTGGCAGCCAGGTCTGGGTCGACCGAGTCATCGATGGCGACCCAGTGGCGCAACTCGATGAGATCATTACGAACGCTCGAGTTCTCACCGCAGCGCTCGAACCTTGGGAACGGGCCTAAGAACACGTTGTCCTGTAGTCGAATCATCTCAATGATCTGCACGAGTTGCACACTTGCGGATTGAGCTACGAACCCGAACCCGCACAGCTTCTGGTTGATCCAGCGCTTCAGTTCGATCAAGCAATGTTCTGACTTGAACGAGATCGCTCGAAATGAGCGCAGAGGTGAATTCAAGATCTTTTTCCCGACTTGCAACAAGTTTGGCGATCACCAAATCATGCGGCTCGAGGCATACAGCCTCGCTCGGTGCAGCATCAGTACGCCGGTAGTGAATAACTCTCTCCCGCCATCCCCGAGGGAGAACCGCTGTTTCGATCGTGACGCCCTGCGCGTAATAGCCATAGGTCCTGTGGAACTGTGACCCCTCGCCGATGGCGCCATCGACGAGGTCCATTTTCTCCTCAAGGGGATCATCGAAAAACGCAAGATCGGCCTCAACCGACATGACGGCGGATTCTGGTAATCGATCTGAATCAAAAGTTCCAAGAATCGATTGGCTACCAATTACGAGGATGTCACCATCGTTCACAATCGTCGTCGCCGCTCGAAGCACATGAGAGAGTTGTTCGCGGTTCATTAGGAATTAGTCAGATCGACTTTGGGCGAACGCACCGCTCGCCACGCTTCGAACACTTGGGACCGTTCCTCGTCAGTGAGAAGACCTGCGAACGGTAAATGTTGTCGAAGTTCACGACCACGAAGATCACGAGAGGTAAGCGATGAAAGCAAAAAGTCCAGTGGTCCTGAAAGTAACTTTTTCCACTCTTCAAGCCAATTCGAAGCGGAACCACGTGTACGTGTCTTCATCTTGTCGATATTCGCCGCAGCCAGTGACAGTGCAAATGCCGGATCCTGAACGATCCGACCCGCAATGGCATAGGACAGCCACAAACTTCGCTGCTGATCAGCCGTCAGCCGTTCGGTTCGGTTGCGCAGTGCTTCAACATCCCCCCGCCGCACACGGCGATGAGTGCCAGTCGTAGTAAAGGGAAGAAGCCCTTGTTGACAGAGATCGACAACGTGTTGACGAGACGAGTTCAGCAACTTCGCCGCTTCTCCGGTACTCAGTTGCTCGTCAGGATCATTTTGGTTTGCAGAGTCAAATACTTGATTTCGCATCGGCGTAGTCTATGACTAGACCCAAAAAACACAAAATGTTGCCTTATTTGGTGTTTTTTGGGTCTAGTCCGCTGCTCAGCAAAGTCAGTGCACATTCCAACTGTCTCGGTGCGTTACCTGACTATGGAAACGACACAGAACATCTCAGACCCGGCCGCCTGGCACCGGACCATTTGCCACATCAACGATTGGCTCGCCGTTTGTGGCGACCTCGACACCAGCCGACCAGAAATCGGCCAAGCACAGCTTCAAGCCTGGATCGATGAAGGCATCACCGACATCATCGATCTTCGTGGCGAGTGGAGTGATGAGAACTTCGTGGCTCGACACACCCCCGAGATCAACTATCACTACCTCGGCACTCACGACGACGGTGGCTGGCAGGAAGACGAATGGTTCGAATCGGGCCTGGCTGCCATTCGCGCCGTACAAGAACGTGGTGGCAAGGCAGTTGTGCATTGCCATATGGGCGTGAATCGTGCTCCGTCGATGGCCTATCGCATGCTTCTCGATGCCGGCCAGGATCACATCGAAGCACTCGAACTCATCCGAGAGGCACGACCGATTGCCGGCATCATCTATGCGCCTGCCGCAATCAGTCATCACCTGCGTAGCAACAACGTCGATGGCCTTACCGCCACCGAGCGCAAGGTCCAGGTGCGTAACTGGCTGAACGACAACCCCGTCGATCTGTACTGGGTCATATCCCGCATTCGGCAGAGCGAAAACTGAAGACTGGGCGTTGAAGCCCATCTTCGGCGGAAGGGAACCTGTCATGCCGGTATGCAACAGTTGTCCGAACTTCATCAGCCCTGGCGTCGCTCGATGTGAGAACTGCAATTCACCGGCGGGCGAACTGTTCGACTGTCCCAATTGTCGATCCGAAATGTTGGTGGGCGACAACCAATGCCCGCAATGCCACTCCTACATCAGTGACGACGGCGAAGAAAGCAGCGAGTACTCCGTCCCCGGCTCGAGCTCCTTTTTTGATTCTGATGATGAGGCCGAGGAGTTTGATGAAGACGGGGACTCCTACGAGGAGTAGCAATCGGTCAACCGTGGACGTTGCGGAGAACCATCTCTGGAAGCCCGGCCGTCAGGCCAACGAGGATGTCGTCCCCTGCCGGGGTCAGCCCCGC
>JBBEAV010000034.1:0-12839 GCA_040882655.1 Acidimicrobiales bacterium | reverse complement strand
CATCGACGCCACCCCCACCGACCAATCCACTCGCCAAATCGAGCGCAAAGTGACCTCGATTTGGTCGGCGATCGAAACAGCCTGCGAGCGAAACGACTTTCGCCCCAAGCAGTCAGGCCTGTGCAACTGGTGCACCTACAAAGAATGGTGCCCCGCCTTCGGCGGTGATCCTGAGGCAGCCCCCGCCGCATTTGCGGGCGTTGAACGCCCCATACGCCCCAGTGGTTTCAGCCAACCCTGATTCAGGCGGTCCTTCCCTCCCCTAGCATCAAGGCCCGTGGAAAGCCTTGAAGCGACTGAACCTCTTCCCGAAGAACTCGGCCCCATTGACCGATTCGACAACTACGTCGATTCATTCTTCGACCGTTTTCGTGGCACCGAACCTACTGATCGCATCATGTATGCACTTACGGAACTCGGTGACTTCGGATTGATCTGGGTTCTGCTGGCATTCGTTCGTGGCCTGCGTTCCGAGGAAGACGCTCGGGCCGCATGGCGTTTGGCCGCTGCTCTTGGCGTCGAGTCAGTCCTCATCAATGGCGTCGTGAAGAGCCAATTCAAACGAGAGCGTCCGGTTGTTCAGGTAGAACGCCCGCACCGCCTGCGCGTGCCGCTCAGCAGTAGCTTCCCGAGCGGCCATTCCAGCACGGCAATGGTGGCTGGTCTTCTCTTGGCTCAGCGCTCCTCGACTCCAACCAAAGTTGCCCTCTTCAGCCTCGGCGGGCTTGTGGCGTTTAGTCGTGTCCACGTGCGAATCCACCACGCTTCTGATGTTGCCGCCGGCCTTGCCGTTGGTCTCGGGCTCGGGAGCCTGGCCCGAGTGGCTTGGCCCCTCTATCGCCGACGTCGCTAACGCAAACTTTTTTCTTTGGTCCGCTCAACTACGAAACGGATGTCATCGTCATGACTCTCAACTTTGCCGTCACATGGGACTACCGCTGCCCTTTTGCCCGCATCGCCCACGCTCATGTGGTTGCCGGGATTCTTGATGGCGCCGACTGGAACGTGAGCTTCGTTCCGTTCTCTTTGGGCCAAGTCCATATCGAGGAAGACGAGGCCCCAATCTGGGAGCACCCCGAAGACGATACGGGCATTCTTGCGCTGCAGGCTGCCATCGTTGTGCGCGACACGTTGCCGGAACGCTTTCCCGTTCTTCATCACGCATTATTCGAAGCCCGTCACACCAGCGGAGCACAACTCCGAGATGAGGCCGTTCTGCGATCAATCTTTGAAGCCAACCAGGTCGATCCTGATCCGGTCTTCTCAGAAGTCGCTACAGGTAAGCCGCTCATCACTCTCCGCGATGAACACACTGCGGCGGTACGAGATTTAGATGTATGGGGAGTTCCCACGTTTATGACCGAGCACCAGGCAGCCTTTGTGCGCCTGATGGACGAACCCGTAAACGCTGCCGATGCACGTCAAACTGTCGAGAAGATTGTGGCAATGCTTGATGAGTGGCCATCACTCAATGAGTTCAAGCACACCAGCCTCGATCGCTGAGACACCAGCTGAAGGAATGCGGCGCACGAACACGCCACACTCGATTTCGTTAGCTCTCGACGAGAACTGCAGTCTCGGAAGCAACTAACAAGCGGATATCAAGCAGGAGATCGGCCACCTCGTTGGTGCTGACCAACTCACGATTGAGCATTTCCCCGAGCGCCCGATCAATGATCGTGAGCGCCTCAGCCAGTGCATCCATTTCGTGTGTTTCAGTCATTTTTTTCTCCTGTCGTAGCCGGCGGTTGAGATTTGCTTCCGTCAGACGAGGTCTTCGGGTTGCAGTACTTGACGTGCCACTGCGGTTACTAACTCATCGTAGAGCCCATTGTGTGCTTTCCGTGTGTCAATAAGCAGATTTCACAAAGGAATCTTTTGCCCTTCGGTCCTGCTACTCGTCGAAAACTGTCACCCCCTCGCACTAGCGTCATCGGCCATGACTGCTGCGCCATCCCATCCACTGGGACTCACCTTCGCCAGCTTCGCCGGGCTGGGCCCCTCAGCAGGCTTCACCGCAGCCGAATGGGCCGTCGAGTCGGGTTATTCCTCATTCTGGGTGGCCGAAACCACCGGGCTCGAAGCATTCTCAACCCTGGCCGCCATTGGCGCCGCCCAGCCCAAGTTGGGTCTCGGCACCGGGGTACTGGCCGCTCAACTGCGTACACCCGGGGTCACGGCAATGGGTGCGGCCACTCTGCAGGCGCTTCATCCCGATCGCGACATTCTTCTGGGTATCGGCGTTTCCTCACCAACTGTTGTCAGTCGATGGCACGGTGCTACCTATGGCAATCAGCCCCTGGCACAGATGCGTGAAGAACTCACGCTGCTGCGTTTATGCCTGAGCGGAGAAAAGGTCGACTTCGCCGGCGACTTCCATAGCGTGAAGGGCTTTCGTTTAGGTGTGCGTCTCGGTGAGAAACGTCCCAAAATTATTCTCGCTGCACTCAACCCGCTCATGTTGAAACTGGCCGGCGAACTCGCCGACGGTGTCGTACTCAACTACATCCCTGCCTCACATGTGCCTTGGTCGGTAGAGCAAGTTCGTGCCGGAGGCGACGCCAAGATTTACAGCTACGTGCATGTTGGTGTCACTGAGGCTGAACCCCACCGTGATCTTGCGCGTAAAGATCTGTTCTCCTACATCGTTGTCGATGCATACGCCGATAATTTCATGCGCGCCGGTTTTGCCGACGAAGTTGCGCAGGTTCGCGAATGCCACGCCGCCGGCAATCGCGACGCCGCTCTCGCTGCGGTCTCCGACCGCATGGTCGATGCCATCGACATCCTCGGCGATAGCGCCCACGTACATTCCGCAGTGCAGTCCTATGTGCGCGCCGGCGTTGATGTTCCCGTCATCATGCCGATGCCATGGGGCGCCGACCGCATGAGCGTCATTCGCAACACCATCGAGGCTTCGGCGGGTCGGTTCTAGCCATGCCTCCCGTTCGTCGTCCAAAAGGCAAAAAGGCGGCAGCCCCAGAACCCTTCCCCGCTGACGGCCTCAGTGAAATCGGCCTAGCCGTTGGTGCCAGCGTTCGCTTTCGTCGCCGCGATACCGAACGCTGGAATGCGGGTTCCGTCACCCGCCGCGAAGCCGACGGCAGCCTCGGCGTCTGCGATACCAAAGGCGCCATGCGGGCCATGCCCCTTGATGCCTTTGAGGTAAAAGAGAGAGGCCCACGCGGTGGTGTGCAGTGGGTGCCGCTCACTGAATGGGCTGACCGCACAGAGCAGCTCAAACTTCTGTAACTCATTCCCTCGGAGTGAGTTGCCGGACGGCTTCTTCGGTGTCGACCCCTGCCATGCCTAAAACCGCAAGCGCCGGAGTGGTGACGCCATTTTCCACATAGCGCTGGATATGGGCTCGGCACTGCTCATAGGAACCGTGCACAATCAACTGGTCGACAACCTCGTCAGGAATAGCAGCCAGCGCCGCTGGACGATCGCCCGCCTTCCAGGCATCCCACATGCCCTGTAACTGCGGCCCTCGCCCCAGCCACTCGTGGAACGCGGCGTACACCGGAACGTTGAGATAGGCAGCAATCGCAAACTTTGCTTGTGCCCGAACTGTTTCCGTATCTTCGGAAGGGACAACAAAAATACGGGCAACAATCTCTTTGTCATCACCGTGTGCACTCACAATCGGGGCAACACGGGCAACGTCTTCAGCCGAGAGCCAATTGATAATTGCGCCGTCGCCCTCACGGCCCGCAAGGTTCAACATTCCCTCACGCAATGCGGCAATGAGAATTGGCACAGGCGCTTCTGGAAGTGCAGAAAGTTTGAAACCCTTAATGGAAAAAGTTTCGTAGCTCTCGGTGACTTTTTCACCGGTGAGAGCAGCGCGCACAAATCGAACGGTGTCGCGCAAACGCTTGTACGGCTCATTGAATGACATGCCGTTCCAACGTCCAACAATGACATCAGATGATGTGCCGATGCCAAGCACAAATCGACCGGGCGCAGCTTGAGCCATGGCCGCCACGCTCTGCGCAATCACTGCCGGACCTCGGGTGAATGCAGGAACGATTGCAGTCCCGAGTCGAAGGGTAGGCGCCCACTGTGAGGCCAATACCAAAGGAGTAAACGCATCGGCACCATCGGTTTCCGCCGACCACACGTCGGTATATCCAAGACTCGCCAACTCAGCGATGCGATCCTTTTGCGCATGCAATGGCACGCGGTCAAAGGGGACAGTGATTCCGTAGCCGCGATAAGGCGTCATCAGTTGCCTTTCCACGGTCGGATCATGGCCGACTGACTTGCGGTGCCCATGAGCGTGCCGTCTTGGGCCCACAGGTACAGATGCCCGTGACCAAACCCGCGTGCCACTGCCTCAATGCGAACATCAGCAAGCACCCATTCAGTGGGCACAAGATCTATGACACGAATGGTGTTGTCCAGACTGTTCGAGTTGATCTCAGAGGTGACTGCCATCCCGAGACCCATTGGCACGAAATCCCCCAGCACCGCCAGCGAGGCTGCCGAGACTTCAAGTATTTCCGGCATGCGAATCCAAAAAGCAGTGTGACCAGTGCCGGGCGCATCAATAGCCATGCGCATATCGAGTCGACTCGAAATGGAATTGCCTGGATCGAACCGCAATTGCCGTGGTGGACACTCTTCTGGCGGAGCGACACCGGGCGCAGTCACCCACTGACCAACCTCGGCGATATCACGGCTACCGAGCGATGCATTCACCATGAAAATGGTGGTATCGCCGACCTGACCTGTCACCCGGGCCTGTGTCGTCGTGCGACCCGAAGCTTCGATGTGAATATCGAGGTCGACTACCGATGGTGGCTTGGCGTAGTTGATGTACTGCGCGCAGGCCCAGACCACTGGCCGTTCCGTGACGCGTTCAAGCGCATCAATCGCTGCCCCGAGGCCACAGCCCCCGAACATCGTCCCGAGCCCACTGCAAATACCCTCAGTGACCGGCAAATACCAGCGCATTGGATTATGCGTGGGCTGAAGTCCGAGCCATTCCTTTGCATCCATCTCTCGGAGCGTAGATGGCTCACCCACGTCACCCCCACTGTCACACCCCTTCGGCACACTCCTGTTCATGAAGAAGCGACCAACCCTCCATACCACTGGTGCTCATCGCCTCCCCGAGGGGCCTGCCTCTTGGCAGCTCGACGACGCCACCCGCCAACGTGCCCTCGCCGGTATCGCACAAGCTCGGGCGGCTCTTGCCGCAGCCCTTGCAGCTTGCGAGGACTCAACCCCCTTGCTGGTAGACCCCCACAACCACAACATCGCTGCGTAACAACCCCGTCGGTATACCAACGCCAACCATCCTCGGTTGGTTCTAGAATTGGGTCATGCGTGAAGTCGTGATTGTCGATGCTGTCCGTACTCCTGTTGGCCGTCGAAACGGAGGACTTTCCTCCATGCATTCGGCGGATCTTTTGGCGGTGCCATTGAAGGCTCTGTTCGATCGAACCGGCATGGACCCTGCCGAGGTTGGGCAGGTTATTGGAGGTTGCGTCAGCCAGATTGGCCAACAAGCCTTCAACATCACCCGCACCGCGTGGCTCACCGCCGGTCTCCCCCTAAGGGTGGCTGCAACCACCGTCGACACTCAGTGCGGCTCAAGCCAGCAAGCAGTTGACATTGCCTACGCACTTATTGCTGCCGGCGTCATCGACAGCGCCGTTGCCGGCGGGGTCGAGGTCATGAGCAAAGTTCCCATCGGCTCGAACGTGGCCAAGGGCCTCGATATGGGCTCGCCCATTCCCAAGTCGTACTTTCCCCAGTACGAGTACACCTCCCAGTTCGACGGCGCCGAACGCATTGCTGCCAAATGGGACATCACCCGGGCCGATACCGACGCCCTTGGTCTGTCCTCGCAACAACGTGGCGCCCGAGCATGGGCCGAAGATCGTTTTGCCACGCAGATCATCTCGGTCGATGCCCCTGACCTCGGTGAAGACGGAAAGCCCACCGGAACAACCCATCGGGTTGACCGCGATGAAGGGTTGCGCGATACCACTGCCGAAAGCCTTTCCGGTCTCAAGCCAGTGTTCGGTGATGATGGCGTGCACACAGCCGGTAATGCTTCGCAGATTTCCGACGGTGCCGGTGCCGTATTACTTATGACTCCTGAAAAAGCAAAGGAACTTGGCCTCACTCCTATTGCTCGCATCGTCGATACATGCCTCGTCGGTGTCGATCCGATCCTTATGCTCACGGGCCCGATTGATGCAACTCAACACCTACTTGAACGCAACAACCTTTCGGTCGATGACATTGATCTCTTTGAAATCAATGAGGCCTTTGCGTCAGTGGTTCTGGCTTGGGCCCGCGAACTCGATGGCGATCTTGAGCGAGTCAACCCCAACGGCGGTGCTATTGCTCTCGGTCATCCACTTGGTGGCACCGGTTCCATTCTCATTACCAAGGCGGTGCATGAGTTGCAGCGCACCGGCGGTAAACGCGCCATCGTCTCCATGTGTTGTGGTGGCGGACTCGGCACCGGCACGCTCATCGAGCGCATCTAACTCCGCCCGGGGCAAAGCGCCCAAAGTCGGATCACTCATTACAGATCAAAGGAGAGGCTCAAACGATTCGTTTGGGCCTTTTCTCTTTGTGCGCCTGCATCGTAGGTTCGAAGCCTCGCCCCGTTGGTGGCCGCTACTGCTCTCATTTGGAGATCGCCGTGCCCCCCACAGGCTCAGGTTTCTCGACCACGAACCTCTCGCACCAAGAGCGGCGCAGTCGCCGCCGAGCAACATCAGCACTATGCGTTGCGCTCATCGGCGTGCTCGGGGTCGTTCTCTTCTTCGGATCGATGCTGCTGTTTCTCCTTCTTCTTTCCACTGTCGCCCGCCAAAGTTCGGCGCCCTATGCCGCAGAGCCGACAGTTCTTAGTGTCATAGACGGCGATACCATCGATGTGCGTTTCGGTTACAAACGCCAGCGGATTCGATTGCTCGGTATCGATACCCCCGAAACCAAAGATCCCCGAAAGCCTGTGCAATGTTTCGGACCCGAAGCTAGTAACCGCACAAAGCAGTTACTTCCTGCTGGCACCATCCTGCGACTTGAACAAGATCTCGAGGAACGTGATCTCTACGACCGCTTACTTGCCTACGTGTGGCGAAAGTCTGACGGGCTCTTCGTTAATCTCGATCTGATATCGGGCGGTTACGCCGAGGTTCTTTCAATACCGCCCAATACCGCCCACGCCGATGAATTCCGCTTGGCTATGAACTCGGCAAAAGCAGCACCGCGTGGCCTTTGGGCCTCCTGTGGAGAACCGGGAAAACCTGCTTCATGAGGATCAGCAAGGCTGCGAGCGATACCGTGACATCGTGACAACACCCGCAGTATCGCTCGCTGAACGTTTGGGGCACTCCCCCGACACCCGACTGGTCATCATGAATAGCGATGACCTCGGGCTGTGCCAGGCCACGAACACGGGCATCTACGAATCGCTCCGACAGGGAGTTTGCACTAGTGCCACGCTGATGGTGCCATGCGCTTGGGCACGCGAAGCCGCTTCAGATTTTCGCGGCGAAGACATCGGCGTTCACCTCACACTCAACGCCGAATTCGATCGCTACCGATGGGGCCCTATCACTCACGCTCCTTCGCTTCTCGACGGAGATGGAGGGTTTCCCCGCACCCTTGCCGATCTCTGGGATCATGCCGACCTCGATGAAGTCCGACGTGAATGTCGCGCGCAGATCGAACGAGCAATTCTTTGGGGCTTTGACGTGAGCCATCTTGATTCTCATATGGGCGCACTCCAATTACGGCCTGAATTTTTCGATGTCTACCTTGATCTAGCGGTCGAATTTGAACTTCCCCTTCGGCTCTCGGGAGCATCGACCGAGCGTTCCATCGGTTTTCCGTTCCGCCGCCTCGCTGCCGAAGAGGGAATCCTCTTTCCCGACCACTTCCTTCATGTGGGCGGCGTTGGAAGCCGTCGAGTGATCGAAAAGGCAATCTTCGAATTACGAGCAGGTGTCACTGAGATGTACGTCCACCCAGCCACTGACACACCAGAGTTGCGAGCGCTCGGCACTGACTGGGCCTCGCGCGTCGATGACCTTCACCTTGTGTGCCACGACTCTCGTCTGCGAACCATGCTCGAACGCTCCGGTGCAGTGATGATCGGCTATCGAGAACTACGAGAGTTGCAGCGCGCCGGCTGAGGTTGGTTCAACTCAACGCTTTCGACATTCGTTGATAACGAATCGACGCAACTGCTCCAACCGATTCTGCAAAACTGCGAGCGCCATCGTCGGGAATATCGGCGATAACCACGCGATCGAACTCTGCGATCATTAGGTCACGACAGATTTGAGCAAGTAGCGCCTGACCAATGCCGCGTCGTCGATGCGATTCGTCCACCAAAATCGGACCCGTCCAGCCTGCACGAGTGACTGAATGACATCCGATTCCTACAACAACCGGATCAGTGTCGCCGCGAAGAGCCACGTGGCAGGTTCCATGTTCAAGTGCACGAGCGATTTCGTCAGCGCTGCGAGGCCAACCCGAGGTAGCCGCAAGTAACACGCTGGTGACATCGTCATCATGAATCGCCCGACGGATTTCAATACCTTCAGGCACCGAAGAACGAAAGGAGGTCGCTACCTCATAGGACTGCCAGAACTCGTGAGTGTCATAGCCGCGGGAAGTACATAAAAGCGCCACCGCTGAATCAACCGGCGTACCTGGCCATAACGAGAACGGTAACGCTCCACCCACAACAAGTTGCCCAGCCCCGCGTTCGGCGGCCCATTGCTCGGCGTGGTCCAAAAGCAGGCCACCCCTGCCGGAACGCTGCACCTTTGGTCCGACAGCGATGAGGCGGACCGAGGCAAGAAGTTCACCGTTCAGATCGCGATCAATTCCAACAGCAATTACCGAATCACCATCTTCAGTGGCCATGACAATTCCGGATCGTTCATGACATGCAGTCAGGATTTCATCAGCGGTGAGATCTTCATCCTCGGCGGCGCGCAGCATGAGATCTACGAGGTCATCAATCTTGTCTACACCCCAGGGAAGAAGTTCGATCACGCGCTTAGCCGGTCGATATCCGAAGATCGGCCCGATCTTCTACGGGCGGACGCCACCGCCGCAGCACTAATTACTACCAATACAATCACTGCAATAACGCTAATGTCGAGAAGTATTCGGTTCAGCACTGACAACCCCTCGTCTACGATCACTTTTGCCGAATCGACTCCGATCACACCACCTGTGATGTCCTCAATCGCTTGGTTACGGCCGCCTGAGGCAAGCACTCTGATACTCACGGCTCCTACCAATGCTCCAATCGCCCCGGCTATCACCGCAATCCACCGGCGACGAGCGATGAGTAGCCCGCCAATTGCGCTCAGCACGGCGAACGCAGGAAATACGATTGATCCGACGCGCAAGGTGTGCACCCAAGTTTTAATCTGTTCAAGGCCAGGAGCATCAACAAGCAGAATCATCAGGTTGATTGAAGAGGTATCAAGGTTGTCGAGCACGTAGATACCGCGCTGTTGGAGTTGCTTTTGAATTTCCGTGAGGGAAGGCCCAACATTGAGTGACAGTCCCTTTGAGTCGATAGTGAAACGGGTGCTGCCATCGACAGCACGCACAAACTCGTCATGAGTCGCACGGATCGCTGCCTCCAAGACCTTCACAAATCCATCGGTTCTTACGACCTGCACAGTGGCATCAGCAACTAATTCCGTCACTTTGTTGGTAAGCGAGCCTGAGAATCCACTCAAGAGCTCCGGCAAAACACTTGCCACAAAATTATTAACGCCGACAAGGTCCATAACTTGAGTTGCGATTTCATTTGCCACATCATTTTGAACCTGCGGGTTGTTGACAATTGCCTTGCTGGTTGCGACCCATGTGTCTTCATCAAGGATCGCAGTCTCGATCCGGAGAGATGCGACTCCGAGCGTGGCTGACAAGCCTGCGAGAAACAACATCACGATTCCGATAACCATGCGGGCTCGACGAGGTGCGGTCTGCGCTGTGGGCGCACTCGTGGTTCGTGACGTCACTCCCGGCGTGGTCGCCGAATCAGCCGACGGTGGCGGAGGCAGGATTGAGGAGGTCGTCGCGGTCGGGGGCGTTGCCGGAGGTTCAGTGGGAGGTGTCGTTGGCCATGTCATCTCAGACCACCCCGGCAAAGAGATCAGTTTCGGGCAGCTGAGTCTCAACTCGCGAACGGGCGAGGATGTAGTCCTCAAACGGATGGACTGACCGGGCAATCTCGCGTGGGAGTCCGAACCAAAATGTGGAATCAGGATCAACCTGAGTGGCATGGGCCAAAAGCGCCTCGAGACGCACATCAAACCAAGGTTCAATGTCGATCGATGTTGTCACGCGATCGTCTTGGTTGGGGCGGGTAAACCAATCATCAGAAAACGGAGACTCGAGACCAAGTTCCAAAAATTTGGAGTGTGTGGCTTCGAAGCGAGCACGCGACCACACCGAGTAATACATTTTGAGAGGCGTAAAGGGATCGCCGAGGTCGGGCCGGTAAGCGCCATCGCCGGCGAGTTCAAATGCCGGCAGTGAGATGTCGTGGACTCGTAAATGATCCGGATGTGGATACCCCTGCTGATCATCGCCATAAGTGAGGATCACCTGCGGACGCTCACAACGAATAACTTCCACCAAACGCCCAACCGCTTCGTCGAGGTTGGCGTTGGCAAATGCTTCAGGGTTGGCATTGGCTTCCGAATCGGGCATTCCTGAATCTCGATACCCGAGCATCACCAATTTGTCGTACCCGATGAGGGCCGACGCCGTCTCGAGTTCCTGTTGCCTCACTGCAGCAAGGTTTGCCCGCACCTCAGGCTTCTCCATTGCCGGATTCAGGATGTCTCCCTCCTCGCCGCCAGTGCAGGTCACCAGAACAGCCCGCACCCCTTCGGTTTTGTACTTCGCCACCGTCGAGGCCCCTTTCGATGCCTCATCATCAGGATGGGCGTGGATTGAGAGCAGGCAACGATCGGTCATTTCCGAACGCTACCGCCCCCATGCAGGGCCGGCATCGCGTCACAGACTTGTGCACGTAGTGTCACTCCAATGATCAGGAATCTGTCCCATCGGTGTCGCAGAGGAGCACTCGCCCTCTTCGCCATCAGCGCACTCGCCACCTCATTGACCGCCTGCGGTACGAGCGGCCGCACATTAGAGGACCCCAAACCGGGGGCAACCGCTCCGGCGCGCAAGAACTCCGGTTCAACTGTGCCCGCAAATGCTTCACCCACCACCACTGCTGTGGGGGCTCAGATCAGTTCCACCTCATTCACACTCAAGGCCACCGCGTGGGCAACGGGCCAATCAATTCCCAAGCCCTATACCTGCGACGGGGTCAATACTTCACCTCCGTTTGCGATCAGTGGCGTGCCAACGAAAACGGTTGAACTTATCTTTGTGGCCACGAATCAAAACTTCGCTTCTCAGACGCTATGGCTTATGGCCGGAATCGCCCCCGCCACTGTTTCACTTCCTCAGGGCGGAGTACCCAGTGGTGCCATCCAAATTGTGAATAGTTCTGGCAGCGCCCGATGGTCTGGGCCTTGTCCCGTTACCGGCACAAACATCTATGAATTTGCCATCTACGCGCTGACATCTCCCTCCGGCCTCACAACGAGCGCCACCTACGCCGATGTCAACGCGGCAATCGCAACTGCTACTGCAGCTTCGGTCATTACCGGTTCGTATTCGCGCTGAGTTCAACCGATCGCAAAAGCGCCAAATACACCTCTGACGGTCTAAGGCACTGAAATACTTGGGTTGTCTCGTGTTGTCTCGTCCTGCGCCTCGGCGCTCTGGTAACGGTGCGTTGATCGCAGGCCTGCGCTAGACACTCTGTCAACAGTTGCTTACGTTCGGGAGTTCGCATGAAGGCGTTTCAATTAATCGGTGGTTCAACTGAGGTTGACGCCACCACGGCACTCAATCAGGTTGCGCAACCCGATCCCGGTCCGGGACAGGTTCTGGTTCGAATTGGTGGCGCGGGCGCCTGCCACAGTGATATCAGCCTTATGCAGTTTTCTGCGGCCGGGCCTCGTGAGATTCCGATGACGCTCGGTCATGAAAATGCGGGCTGGATTGAAGCCTTTGGCCCCGGCACGCTGCCCACACCCGGAATCGAGATTGGCTCGCCCGTTGCCGTCTACGGAGCATGGGGCTGTGGCCAATGCACCAACTGTCGCAAGGGTATGGAGAATTATTGCCTCACCGTTTCCGCAAGCGGTCCCGGCCTCAGTGTCGATGGCGGAATGGCCGAATACCTGCTTGTTCCTGCCGCCCGTTACCTCGTTCCCCTCGGCGATATGGCCCCGGCCGAAGCCGCACCGCTCACCGATGCCGGCCTCACGCCCTATCACGCCATCAAACAGGCGTTGCCCCTTCTTGTCCCCGGTTCGTTCGTTGTTGTGATTGGAGCCGGCGGCCTTGGTCATCTCGCAGTCCAATTTTTAAAGGCTCTTTCGCCTGCCACCGTCATTTGTGTTGATCAACGCGAATCGGCGCTCAAGGTTGTGGCCGATCTTGGTGCCGACCACACCGTAGTCATGGGTCCGGAAGCCGCAGCAGAAATTCGCGCCATCACTGGTGGTCACGGGGCAGAAGTCGTTCTTGATATTTGCGGATACGACGACACGTTGGCGCTTGCCGCCGCAGTGGCTGCTCCCCTTGGTCGTCTCACCATTGTTGGTGTGGGCGGCGGGACGCTGCCGTTTAGCTTTTTTACTTTTCCCTATGAATGCAGCGTGCAAAGCACGTACTGGGGCAGCATCACCGAACTCGGCGAGTTGCTCGAGCTTTCGCGTTCCGGAGATTTTCGCGTTCATGCCGAG
>JBBEAV010000033.1:64471-66834 GCA_040882655.1 Acidimicrobiales bacterium | reverse complement strand
GGGTGAAGGGCCGGTTGTACGAGGCCCACGGCGACACCCACACCATCCGCAGGGTGAGCCGGCCCGAGTCAGGTAGCCCCGCCACCGGCAGCCAGGCCATTCACCGCCAGGAGCAGGAAGAGCTGTTCGAGCGGGCCTTCGCCGATCCCTACTAGCGATCAGCTCACGATCTGCGTGCTGGCTCGTCCAGACGCAGCCCGATGATCTCGGCCAGCTCTGAAAGGGCATCTGCCGGGTCAACCACCTTGATGGTCGCCATCCCCATTTCTCGCGCTGGCTTCAGGTTGACCCCCAGGTCATCGAGGAACACCGCTTCACGGGGGCCGATGCCTAGTTCCTCACAAGCCAGTTCATAAAAACGGCGGTCGGGCTTTCGCACGCCGAGTCGACTCGACTCGATCACGGCGTCGAACATGTCGAGCACGGGCTCCCACGCCGCTGGCGGACCGCTGGTGACGTCGTCACCCAGTCCTATGAAGTTGTTGGTGAGAAGGGCTGTGACGAACCGACCGTCGGTGGTGATGCGTCGCAGGGCTGCCACCATCTCCGGCCGAAGCTCCCCGGCAAGCAGGGCGAGGACGTCGCCACCGTGAACACGATGACCCAGCGACTCGGACTCATCAGCAAAAGCAAGGTTGAAGTCGGTCACCGACAGTTCCCCACGCTCGAGCCGGGCCCACGCGTTGGCGTCGGGATTGGTGGCGTTCACACTGCGCAAGAATCCGGCGGGAAGACCGACCCGTTGCTCGAAGTTGGCGAACGCCTCGAAGGGGGACGTCAAAATCACTCCACCGAAGTCAAACAACACCGCCCGCCTCACGCCAACACGTTAGCGGTGGACGCTGACCCCGGCGACCGGTCGATGCATGGCGGGCACCACTCCACGGCCTAGGCTGGAAGCTTCACGACCGAAGGATGCGGTTCCCGCCGTCGCCGTCTGCAGTTCGACCATCCGCAATCGGATGGTGCGTCACGCAGTCCGGTGGACCGGGGGGACAGCCCCAAAACACAACGGATACCCATGCACATCACTCATGTCGTCGTTGACGGCTCCAACATCGCAACCGAGGCGCGTTCACTTCCCAGCCTCGCCCAACTTGACGAGGCGGTGCAGGCCTTTCTCGCCCAGTACGACGTCGACAGCCTGACCGTCATCGTGGACGCCACCTTTGGCCATCGAATCGACCCCTCCGAACGTGCTGAGTTTGACCAGGCGGTAGCCAACGCAGAACTCGTCACGCCGCCGGCTGGGGCAATCGGCCGAGGCGACGCTTTCGTGTTGCAGGTGGCGCACCGGGTCGGCGCAGTCATCCTGTCGAACGACTCGTTCCAGGAATTCCACGGTGAGTACCCGTGGCTGTTTGACGAAGGGCGACTCATGGGCGGCAAGCCCGTACCTGGCGTGGGGTGGGTATTCCTGCTTCGCAACCCGGTACGCGGGCCACTCAGCCGGCGAAGCCAGCGCGACGCCAAGCGCAAACGAAGCGACGACACCACCGGCCCGCCGTCAGACTCCGGCCGGTCGGGTTCGTCAGGACGCGGTCGCAGGCGTTCCTCCCGCAACAGCGGCGACGGAGACAATGGGGATGACCGCAGCGGCCGGTCCAACCAACGAGGCACGGCACGGGACCGGTTAGACACCGCCGCAAGTGCTGGGAGCGTAACTCACAACGACGACGCTCGCAAACGTCGTCGCGGTGGCCGCAGCAGGGCTGAGGTCATGGTCAACGACGCCCTGCCATTCATCGAGTTTGTGGGAGCACACCCGGTGGAGAGCGAAGTCGAGGCAACCATCGCCGAGTACAGCTCCCACGGGGCGTACGTCATGGTCGGTGATGCACGCTGCTACGTACCGCTCCACGCCATGGGTGACCCCGCACCCCAACGAGCCCGCGATGTTCTCGGCCTTGGCGAGGTACACCGCTTCATCGTGACCCAGCTTGATCCGCCGCACCGCGGCATCGACCTGCGACTCGTTGCCGGCACACATGTCACTGGCACCGGGACCACCAGCGCCAACGCCAGCGACCAACCTGAGTCGGGTCAGCTCGCCCCGCGCCCCCGTCAGACATCGGCGACGGCGACCAGCACCATCGTGGAAAACGGAAGCCGGCGAACAAAACGACGGGCAACTGTTCGACGTCGAACCAACCCAACGATTCAGTCCAATGACACCAATGTGACCGAAAGTGCTGCTACAACTAATACAGATATTCTCAATGTCGAGGAGGAACACGTGGCAGTCAAGAAGGCAACGAAGAAGGTAGCCAAAAAAGCGCCGGCTAAGAAAGTAGCCAAGAAGGCTCCGGCCAAGAAGGCTCCGGCCAAGAAGGCTCCGGCCAAGAAGGCTCCGGCCAAGAAGG
>JBBEAV010000033.1:0-64371 GCA_040882655.1 Acidimicrobiales bacterium | reverse complement strand
CTCCGGCCAAGAAAGCTCCGGCCAAGAAAGCTCCGGCCAAGAAAGCTCCGGCGGCGAAGAAAGAGTCCACCCCGGTTCTTACTCCTCGCCCCAACCGACTCCCGGCGATTCCGAAGGAACCAAAGAAGATTAAGTATCCTTTTGACGCCAAGTTTCTTGAGGAGCAGCGGTTACAGCTCATTGAGGAGCGTCGTCGCCTCGTGCATGATGCCGAGACCCTGACCGCAGAAGCCAATTCGTTGGCGGAACTTCGCGAGCCCGGTGATGTTCAGTTCGACGAAGAGTCGGGTGAGGGTGACACGTTGGCCGTGGAACGAGAGCGCGATCTGGCCCTGTCTGCTCAATTCCTCGATCAGGTAGACGAGATCGATCGTGCAATGCTCAAAATTGGTGGGGGCACCTATGGCATTTGTGAGATCTCCGGCCTCGCTATTCCCAAAGAACGGCTTCGTGCCATTCCTTGGTGCCGTGAACGAGTTGAGTACAAAGTCGGCAATTTCCGCCGTTGAACAACCACGGGCAGATCAAGCCAGCCCCTAGGTTGGTCTCGTGACAAAGCCGAGCACCTCAGTGAATGCAGTGCCCACGCACCGGGTCCTCTTTGGCGCGGTCGCTGTTTTCTGGGTTTTGATCGACCAGCTTTCGAAAGCATGGGCGTTGGCGTCTCTGGACGACCGCACTATTGATGTTTTCTGGACTCTCCGGTTCAATTTGGTCTTCAACTACGGAGCGTCGTTCAGCCTCGGGGCGGGCTTCGGCGCCTGGATTGGTGTTATTGCCCTCTTTGTTGTGGGGATCCTCGTGTGGAAGGGCAGCTCGGTCCAGTCCCGTCTTGGGGCGGTGGCGTTGGGCATGATCGTTGGCGGCGCCCTGGGCAACGTCATTGACCGGGCGTTCCGCAGCAATGATGGATTCTTTCAGGGCGGGGTAGTCGACTTTATTGATCTCCAATGGTGGCCGGTTTTCAATTTCGCTGATGTTGGCGTGGTTTGCGGCGCCGTCCTCCTCATTATTTCCACTCTTCGGACCCCTGAGCAGTCCGATGCAGAGCGTGCGAGGAATACGACTGAGGCGTCACCCTCGCAGATCGAGAGCAACTGACATGGCCTATACCGAACTCATTCCCTCGGCGTTGTCAGGCGAACGAATTGATCGAGTAGTGGCAATGATCACCGGAGCAAGCCGAACGCGCGTGACTGACTGGCTAGATGAAGGCCTCGTGATGTGTAACGACAAAGTTGTCACCACCCGGTCACGTCGCGTTACCGAAGGTGACACCGTTGTCATCGATGTCGAACCCGATCTTGGTCCCGCACCTTTAGTTGCGGAGCCCGATATCAATGTTCCGATTGTGTATGACGATGATGATGTGATCGTTATCGACAAGCCGGCGGGGCTGGTCGTTCATCCTGGAGCAGGAAATGCCACCGGTACGCTCGTGCAGGCCATGATCGCCCTCTATCCCGAGATTGCTGCGGTTGGAGAACCCGATCGCCCCGGTGTCGTGCATCGGCTCGACAAGGACACTTCGGGCCTCATGCTCATGGCCCGTTCTGCAAAGGCTCATACCGAACTGAGCGCGATGTTGGCGGCCCACGAAGTCGAACGCACCTACCTCACGTTGGTATGGGGCATACCTGTGTCAGGTAGCGGCCTCATCGATGCGCCTATCGGACGATCAACTCGCGAGCCAACAAAAATGATTGTGAGCGCGCAAGGTCGTGATGCTCGTACCCGGTACACGGTGCTTGAAACATTCGACGGACCAGTTCCTTGTGCGCTAGTCGAATGTCGGCTTGAAACAGGTCGGACCCATCAGATTCGAGTTCACATGGCGGCGATTGGGCACACCGTTGTGGGAGACGAGCGCTATCGCGGTGCACGTCCAGCTCTGACGACGCCCCGCATCTTCCTGCATTCCGCCGCTCTCGAGTTTGATCATCCGGTTCGCTCCGATGAACGCCTGTCCTTCGTCTCGGAACTGCCAGAGGACCTCGCAGCAGTGCTTGACCAGATCAGGGACCAGATGCCCACGGCGGAGTAACCGCGGGCATCGTTGCTACCTCGCGTGGCCAACTTCCTTGACCGCGAGCAATCGAAACAATGTCAGCCAATGTCGCGGCCTCAAGATAACGACGCATGTGCTCTCCGACGTCGTCCCAAACGGCGAGCAAGACGCACTGACCTTCGTGGTCGCAAGCACCATTGGTATGAGGTTGGCCGAAGTCGCCGGCGACGATGGGGCCATCAACCGCGCTCACGATGTCAGCGAGGCTGATCTCCTCGGGGGTTCGGGCAAGAACGTAACCACCACCAACTCCCCGCTTCGATCGCACGAGGCCGGCGCCTTTGAGGGCGAGGAGAATCTGTTCGAGGTAGGGCTGGGGAAGGCCCGTGCGCTCTGCGATATCACGCACCGAGGTAGGACCGCCTTCGTCTGAGTGCAGGGCAAGTGACAACAGAGCCCTGCTTGCGTAGTCACCTCGGGTGGATACCTTCACGCTCGGCATCGTAGGGGGACGGAGCCGACTCGTGGGCACAGCGGCTGCGGGGGCTACCGTGACCTGTGGAGGAGAAGCGTGGATTCCTTAGTACCTACAAACGGTGGCTCGCCTGAAGAGCTCGTGTTGCCCGCCTATGAGGGGGCCTGTATCTCGAACATCGTTCCCGCATTGCTCGATCCGTCGAACCCGTGGCCATCGTGGATGCCCGAGGTTGCTGCCCATGCCAACCAGGTCGTGCTACTCGTGCTCGATGGAATCGGATGGACTCAATTTCAAGCTCGAAAGCACCTCGCTCCGACAATGTCGACGATGTTGGGCTCAGCTATCACCAGCGTTGCGCCAACCACTACCGCAACCGCACTGACTTCGATTAGTACCGGGGCTACCCCCGGACTCCATGGGATCATGGGCTACCGCATGGCAATCGGCCGTGAGGTACTCAATGTGTTGCGGTGGTCAGCCACCGGACGAGACGCACGCAAAACAATCCTTCCGGAGTCGGTACAAATACTTGATGCCTTTGAGGGTCAGCGTCCACCGGTGATTACCCGCTCGGAATTTCGCGAGTCGGGATTTACCCGAGCGCATCTCGATAAGACCCGGCTGATTGGCTGGCGAGTGTCCTCGACACTGGTCGCCGAGATCGAATCGTTACTCAATCGGAACGAACCCTTTGTGTATGCCTATTACGACGGTATCGACAAAATCGCCCATGAGTTTGGACTCGGCGTGCACTACGACACGGAATTTTCCTTCGTTGATCGGTTGGTTTCTGACGTGATCAACGTGCTGCCCCCAGGAGCAGTGTTAATCGTTACCTCTGACCACGGTCAGGTGGATGTTGGAGACGACGTGATAACCCCCGATCCAGCGGTGTTGGCTCATGTGGATATGCAGTCAGGCGAGGGCCGCTTTCGATGGCTGCACGCTCGACCCGGCCATGCCCGTGCGCTGTATGACGACGCGTCGGCATGTCATTCAGATCGTTCGTGGGTGGTGTCTGTTGATCAAGTGATTGACGAGGGCTGGTTCGGCCCTGTTGTGACCGATGAGGCTCGTTCGCGGTTGGGTGACGTAGCCCTTGTGGCTCGGGAATCACTGGCCTTTGCCGATTCAGCAGACTCTGGGGCCTTCCCCTTGCGGTCTCGACATGGATCGCTTACCGCCGATGAAATGTATGTTCCGCTGTTCGTGGGAACGCGCTGAGTCTCGGTCGGCAAGACTGCATCTATGACTACATCGAATTCCAGCGGAGCCGATCGCGGCGAGATCGTGCTCCCTCCTGATGAAACAGTGACAGAAGAAGTGCAACATGAGATGGTGTCGGAACCAGCGAAGGTCATGCGTGTTGGTTCAATGATCAAACAACTTCTTGATGAAGTTCGTCAGACCGAACTCGATGAACCATCGCGGATTCGACTTCGTGCCATTTATGACAGGTCCATCGAGGAACTTGGTTCTGCGCTTTCACCTGATCTTCGCGACGAACTAGCGCGTTTGGCTTTCCCCTTTGCTGATGAAGGTACCCCAACTGATATTGAATTGCGGGTGGCTCAAGCACAGCTCGTGGGCTGGCTCGAAGGTCTCTTCCATGGAATTCAAGCCACACTTTTTGCTCAGCAAATGGCGGCACGGCAACAACTCGAAAATATGCGGGGCGAACTGCCTCCCGGAGACGGTCACCCAGGTTCGGAGTTTCCCGAACCCGAGGACCGTCCCGGGACTTATCTTTGAGAGGTCACTGACCCCTGGGGTAGTTCAGGAAAGCGTGGCCTTGACCTTGCTCAACTGGTAGCCCGAGTAAAGGAACAGGAGACCCAACAGGGCAAGGCCGATGCCGACCACGACACCAAGGACGTTCAAGGTTGCCGAGGGCCACACCATGATGACGAGGCCGATGGCGATAGTGATGAGTCCCTCAACGAGAAGCGCTCCCCGTCCGGTTTCCTTGCTGAGCATGAACGATACGACAACAGCAAGAAGGCCGGTGATGACAAGGTCGAGACCAACGAGCCACACGATTGCAGTGAGGGTTGCCCCTGTCCAGAAGATCAGCGCAAGGCCGATGCCAAAATTGATGAGCCCCCGAATGAGCAGAAGGCCCCAGTAGGTCCCTTGCCGATGAGTAGTGACGGCTTCAGCGGCCTGGCCGAAACCGGACACGACAAAGAGGAAACCCACAATGATCGCGACAATATGAAGCTGGCGATCCGGACGGAACAGCAGTATCAGGCCGGCTAGAAGGCTGATGAAGCCGATGGCGTAAGCGGTAATTCGAGACCCCCGAAGTAGGTCCATCGTGGATCGGTCATTTGTCGCGGTCATAGGGACCTCCAAATTGTTGGGAATAGTGAACGCATCGTGAAAGGGTAGGACTGGTCCCGATAAGACACGGGGATGCCCGGAGCACGAATGGGGGACTGACGCTACGCTCGCAGGGCATCACATCGGTGTAATTCGCCGATTGCGAACCCATCCAACCATTCACAAGACGGAGCCCCTCGCGGTGCCCGATTCCTTCACCCATCTACATCTGCATACTGAATTTTCAATGCTTGACGGTGCTGCGCGTGTTGGCGAAGTTGTAGCCGCAGCGGCAGCCGATGGTCAGCCGGCAGTGGGCATCACCGATCACGGCAACATGTATGGCGTCCTTGATTTTTACAAAGCGGCCAAAGAAGTAGGAATCAAACCGATTATCGGTTCCGAGCTTTATCAGGCCTATGACAGTCGCACCGAGCGCCCGACCCGTCGGGGTCGTATGGACGATTCAGGCGGCGAGGCCGACGGGGGCAGAAAGGCGTATTACCACCTGACCACGTTGGCCGAAAATGCCACGGGCTATAAGAATTTGATTCAACTCTCGAGTCGTGCGTTTCTCGAGGGGTATTACATGAAACCCAAAGTTGATTGGGAACTCCTTGAACAACATCACGAGGGACTCATTGTTACTAGCGGCTGCCTAGGTGGCCAGGTGTTGCAGGCGCTCATGAATGGTGACGATCAAGGTGCACTTGAAAAAGCAGCACGGTTACAAGATATTTTTGGGCGCGACAACTTCTTTATCGAAATTCAAGATCACGGTATTCCTGAACAAAAAACTACAAATCCGAAACTGTTTGAAATTGCTCGGGCAATCAAAGCACCGCTCGTCGCCACGAATGACAGCCATTATGTGAATCAACACGACGCGGTGTCGCACGATGCATTGCTCTGTGTGCAAACCGGTTCGCTCATGAGCGACCCCGATCGTTTCAAGTTTCACGGTGATCAGCACTACCTCAAGTCCGCCGCAGAAATGCGTTGGCTCTTCGATGAAGTCCCCGAGGCCTGTGACAACACACTTTGGATTGCTGAACGCTGCAATGTTGAAATCGAATTCGGCAACCCTCAGCTTCCCAACTTTCCGCTTCCGGAGGGTTTTGCTAGCGATGCCGAATACCTGCATCATCTGACATTCGAGGGGGCAAAGCAACGTTGGGGCCAGCAACTCCCTGATTCAGTTGTCGAGCGCTTGGTTTACGAACTCCAGGTCATTTCCGATATGGGATTTTCCTCGTATTTCCTCATCGTTTGGGATCTCATCAAACATGCACGTGACAACGAAATTCGCGTTGGGCCCGGTCGGGGCTCTGCCGCCGGTTGCGCAGTGGCGTACACCCTGCGCATCACGGATCTTGACCCCATCGAATATGACTTGTTGTTCGAACGGTTCCTCAACCCGAGTCGTGTTTCAATGCCCGATATCGACATGGACTTCGACTCGCGTTACCGCGATGAAATGATTCGCTACGCCGCTGAAAAGTACGGACGCGATCACGTCGCCCAAATTGTCACCTTCTCCACGATTAAAGCGCGGGCGGCGGTGCGCGACGCGGCGAGAGTACTGGGCTATCCGTATGCAGTTGGTGACAAAGTGGCGAAACTCATGCCGCCGTTAGTGATGGGTCGAGACACGCCTCTGCACGCATGCTTAGAGGAACAACCGAAGTTTTCTGATGGTTTCAAAATGGCCGCCGATCTTCGTGAGGTCTACGCCAACGACGACGATGCCCGTCAAGTCATTGATGTCGCCCGTGGTCTCGAGGGACTCCGTCGTCAGGACGGCATCCACGCCGCTGCTGTGGTGATTACCAAAGAGCCTCTGACCGAATATCTCCCGATTCAGCGTAAGCCTGAAGCCGGTTCTGATCCCGAACTTGCGCCAGTTGTGACGCAGTACGAAATGCATGGTGTCGAGGAACTCGGGCTTCTCAAAATGGACTTCTTGGGCCTGCGCAACCTTGATGTCATCACCGATACCTTGGCCATGCTCAAGATCACGCAAGGGATCGACGTTGACATCGACAATGTCGCCCTCGACGACGATCTGACATTGCAAATGCTGCGCGACGGCGATTCCATTGGGGTGTTCCAACTCGAGGGCGGACCAATGCGAGCCCTTATGCGGTCACTGGCTCCGACCTCATTTGAAGATGTGGCGGCTCTCGTAGCGCTGTACCGACCGGGCCCGATGGCGGCCAACATGCACAATGATTACGCCGACCGTAAAAACCGCCGCAAGCCAATTGACTATTTGCATGAAGACCTCGCCGAACTCCTGGGCGATACCTACGGGCTGATGATTTACCAAGAATCAGTTATGCGTGTCGCTCAAAAGTTTGCCGGCTACTCGCTAGCCGATGCTGACAACCTGCGAAAAGCATGCGGCAAAAAAGTACGTGAATTGATTCAGAAAGAACGCGAAAAGTTCGTTGAAGGTTGCGATACTGAGGGCTACGGACGCGAAATTGGATCAGCGTTATTCGATGTCATCGAACCTTTTGCTGATTATGCTTTCAACAAAAGCCATAGTTACGGCTACGGACTTATTGCGTACCAAACTGCGTACCTCAAGGCCCATTATCCGGTTGAGTACCTCGCAGCGCTGCTTACAAGCGTCAAGTCAAACCTCGACAAAGCCGCGATTTATCTCAACGAGTGTCGACAGCGCGGCATTGTTGTCCTTGTTCCTGATGTCAACATATCGGTGAGTGACTTCATTGCCGTTGATAACGCTGATGGCAGTCGATCAATCGCCTTCGGCATGTCGGCAGTGCGCAATGTTGGTGAAGGGCTAGTAGGACTCATGCTCGCCGAACGGGACGAGAACGGTGTCTTCGCAGATTTCTTTGATTTCTGCGACCGCGTCGATGTCAGCGTGCTGAATAAGCGCACGATTGAATCGCTTATCAAAGCGGGCGGATTCGATTCAATGGGCTACTCACGAAAAGGATTGCTCGGTTATTTCGATCGAATCATCGACGATACGGTTGCGCGGCGCCGCAAAGAAGCCGAGGGTCAATTCGATCTTTTTTCGATGACTGATGACGAAGAAGATGGCGCCCTCGTTGCCGGAACTCGCGTTGTTATCCCCGAAGAAGATTTCGACAAACGTCAGCGATTGGCTTTCGAAAAAGAAATGCTCGGTCTTTATGTTTCCGATCACCCATTGATGGGCGCTGAGGCATCGTTGCGTCGCCGCACCGAGTCGACAATCGCTGAACTCGAAGGCGTTGAGGACGGAAAAATGCTGACCGTCGGTGGTTTGGTGACATCACTCCAAAAGAAGTGGACCCGCAAAGGTGATCTCATGGCGGTGTTCACTCTCGAAGATCTGCAGTCAACCATTGAGGTCATGGTGTTTCCTAAAACGATGCAGAACTATGGGCACCTTCTTGAGGACGATGGTGTTGTGATCCTTCGAGCTCGCGTCGACACTCGCGACGATCAACTCAAATTGATGGCGCTGGAACTTGAACGGTTTGAGCCCGTGGTCGATGGCAATCCGCCAGTGCACATAAATCTGCGTCCGGCGGCGTTGAGCGATGAGCTCTTGAGCGCTCTAAAGGGGCTTTTATCTGAGCACCCCGGCGAATCGCAGGTCTTTTTGCACATCGGAGATCGCCAGGTTCTTTTGCTCCCAGAGAATTTTGCCGTCTCGGCAACGGCGGGGCTGCTAGCGGAGCTCAGGGAATTGCTTGGCCCAGATGCGGTCGCTGCCTGACATCCGGGGCCGAATTGCGTCCGGCGGCGTCTCGGGGTGAACTAATGGTCCGGTTTTGTCTGTTTCAGGGGCTCCTCACTCATGGCTATCAAGGTTGTTACCAAAGATTGCACCCAACTCAGCGATGCTGAGTTGGCCGAGATGGCAGATATCTGCGCTGATGGGCCAAGCCTCTATGAGGTTGGCCAGTTGTCGAAACAGGTTGAAGCATGGGTACTCGTCTCTTTGGCCAAAGAGGGCAACGGACTAAAGGGGTTCTCGTTCTGTTCTTTAGAGCGCATCGGCGGAACTCCGAGCGTTCTCATTGGGCTTGCCTCAATCAAGCGCACGTCGAAGCGCTCCTCGGTACTGCGCGCCATTCTCGCTGACCAGTTCAAGCGAGCGGTGATGGCCTTCCCCGATGAGGATGTCCTCATGGGTACCCGCTTTGCTACAGCAAGTGGTTTTGAAGCATTCCGCACCCTTGACGACATCATTCCTCGTCCAGGCCACAAGGCCACTGGTGAAGAGCGTGCGTGGGGCCGTCGTCTGGCAAAGCGCTTCAGGATTAGCTCAAGCTCCTACGACGACAAAACCTTCATCGCCAAGGGTGATGGTTCATTCCCGTTAGCGCTCGACTACGAATCTCTCGAGGCCGACAAGATCGATCCCGAGATCGTTGCGCTGTTTAAAGGCGTGGGCGCCAAACAAGGCGATTCCCTCATTGCCTTCGGTTGGGCAATGGCCGAGGATCTCGCCAAAATCAAGTGATCTGCCGGTCGGCGTGATGCAGTTCGCCGACGTTGTTGTCCAACGAAAAATGGTGCGAGCGTTTGAAGCGCGCGCGGTTCCTGCTGATGTGCTGGATCGTCTTCTCGATCTTGCTCGCCGTGTGCCTGCCGCGGGAAACACCCAAGGTCTCGATCTTGTTGTTCTTGAAGGTAGCGAAACGCAACGATATTGGAATGTCACGCTCACACCGGAACGCCGGGCCGCGTTTCCTTGGCCGCAACTTCTCGACGCGCCTGTGCTGATCATTCCTGTGTCGAATCCCGACGCGTACGTCGAGCGCTATTCCGAATCTGACAAACAGCGAACCGGACTCGGTTCAGGTGAGGACTCATGGCCGGTGCCGTACTGGTACGTCGATTCAGCGTTCTCCGCCATGGTGGCCATGTTGGCTGCAGTCGATGAAGGCCTTGGTGCGTTATTTTTTGGCCAGTTTGAGCATGAATTAGCGATAAAGCGCACCTTTGGGATTCCCGAGGATCGTCGTCCTGTTGGAACGATTGCTCTTGGCTATGCCATTGACGCTCAGCGCCCGAGTCGTTCCTCGAAGCGACAACGGCGCTCGTTCGACGAGGTCGTGCATCGAGGCAAGTGGTAGCTACTCGCTCACGTTGAGTCGGTCGCGAAACTCTTCGATAGTCGAAGCCGGAGCGGAACACACCATCTGACGGCAGACATAGGCCCGACCATCAGTACCAATTTCGGTGCGACCCTCCCACAGTGGCGAGTTCCCGGGCTCGCCCCAAGTCAGAACCGCACGTGGGGTCCAATGCCTCTGTGCCTCAGCGACGAGATCGGGTCGATCCCCTGAAATCACAATTTCACCGATTCCCAGAACGCTCAGTTCCGAGGCCAGTAAC
Source organism: Acidimicrobiales bacterium (assembly GCA_040882655.1). GTDB lineage: Bacteria > Actinomycetota > Acidimicrobiia > Acidimicrobiales > Acidimicrobilacustridaceae > Acidimicrobilacustris. The sequence continues at coordinate 54,193 of JBBEAV010000033.1, read as the reverse complement.
AAATGGCCGAACCCAAGGGGAAGGCGGGCTGCGGATTCGGTCAGACGGTCAACGATGGCAACAGCAAACTCCTGGTGTCGATGATTGCCCGTGAGCGCTGAAAGGCGAAGGAGTCCTACTGCAGCAAGGCTGTTGGCGCAGGCGGTTGCGTTATCCATGAGTTCTTTAGGGCGGGCGACCAACTGATCACCATCATTTCCATTCGTGTACACGCCGATATCAGATGGGTCGGCGAACAGTTCAAGAAGAGCGTCTGCGGTGTCGGCGGCCTCGATAATCCACCGAGATTCGCCCGTTGCTTCATGCAATCGAACAAACGCGTCAATCAACGCGCCGTAGTCGGCGCTGAACGCCAACACGCGAGCCTCACCCTGCCATGAACGCATCCACCGACCATTGACTCGAAGGTTGTCACATAGAAAATTGGCGTTGAGAATGGCGGCGTCAAGCCAAGTGCTATTTCCGGTTGCGGCCGCTGCCTCAGCGATGGTGGCAAGCATCAAAGCGTTCCACTCAGTGAGCACTTTGTCATCAAGTCCCGGGCGAACTCGTTGTGAGCGGGCAGCAAAGAGAGCCTGGCGACCCCGTTCGACTGCAGCAGGGCGAGCAAGATCGCCCCGTACGACGCGTTCAAGAATGTTGGTGCGCTCCCAGTTTCCATTTCGCGTGACGCCAAACCACTCAATGACTGCGTCTGCGTCCGCGCCACAACTTTGTCGAATCTCTTCAAGAGACCACACGTAGAACTTTCCTTCGATTCCCTCTGAATCGGCATCCTCAGCGGAAAAAAAACCACCAAGGGGATGGCGAAGTTCATTCAACACATAGTCAATGGTTTCCTCAAGCGTCTGCAGAAACCGTGGCTCCCGTGTGAGTTGCCATGCATGGAGGTACACGCGTGCAAGAAGTGCCTGGTCATAAAGCATTTTTTCGAAATGGGGAATGAGCCAGCGCCGATCGGTGGCGTAGCGGGCAAATCCACCACCGAGGTGGTCATAGATCCCACCAGCGGCCATGGCATCAAGCGATAACACCGCAGCATTCAAAGACGCGGCCTCGCCGGTGCGAGCATGATGTCGGAGAAGCAAGTCGATTGCGAACGTTTGTGGAAACTTGGGGGCAGCACCGAATCCACCGTCGGCGTTATCAATTTGGCTTATGAGTGCAGTGGCGGCAGCACTGAAAAGTTCGCTGCTTGGAGTGCCGGTGGGCTGGGGGAGTTGTACGCCCTCATCAATCGCTTCGGTTACAGATGCTGCTTGTTCCGTGAGTTCTTCGCGACGCGTTTGCCACAACTCATTAATGCGTTCGCACAACTCGGCAAATCCCAGTTTTCCGCCGTACGAGGTTTTGGGGAAGTACGTTCCTGCAAAGAATGGACGACCGTCAGGGAGGCAAAAGACCGTCATGGGCCATCCACCATGGCCGTTCATTGCTTGCACTGCATCCATATACACCGCATCGACATCAGGTCGTTCTTCGCGATCAACCTTGACGTTGACAAAGAGTCGATTCATGAGTTCGCCGGTTGCGTCATCCTCGAAGGATTCATGGGCCATCACATGGCACCAATGGCAGGCTGAGTAGCCAACCGAGATCAATACGGGAACATTCCGTCGCTTTGCCTCCTCGAGAGCATCGGTTCCCCACGGCCACCAGTCGACAGGGTTATCGGCGTGCTGACGGAGGTACGGGCTTGTCTCATTGGCAAGTCGATTTGTCACAGGCGGGAGAGTATCGGCCTCGAGGTCCTACGATGCGATTATGACGACGGTTCCTCGCATTGCGTTCAACGATGGCCATTCGATCCCACAACTGGGCTTCGGTGTGTTCAAGATTCCCGCTGAAGAAGCGGAGCAATTAGTAGGGCAAGCGATTGAGATTGGCTACCGCCACGTAGACACCGCGTGGGGTTACTTCAACGAAGAAGGTGTTGGCGCTGCAGTGCGACAATGCGGGCTGCCACGTGAAGAAATTTTTGTAACAACCAAGGTGTGGAATAGCTCTCAGGGACGGGCCCTTTCGGTCGAGTCGTTCGATCGATCGCTTGACTCGCTCGGCTTCGACTATCTCGACCTCCTCTTGATTCACTGGCCTGCGCCGGCAAATGATCTGTACGTTGAGACTTGGGAGGCTTTTGTCGAGCTTCGTGAAAGTGGACGCGTGCGCTCGATCGGAGTCTCGAATTTCGAACCAGAGCATCTCCATCGGATCATCGAAGCGACCGGTGTCGTGCCGGCGCTAAATCAGATCGAGTTGCATCCATTTTTTCAGCAAAAGTTGTTACGGAATTTTCACGAACTACACGACATAGCGACTGAAGCGTGGGGGCCTATCGCTCGTGGCGCTGTCGATGAGGATCCGCTTCTTGTGATGTTGGCCAATAGTTACGGACGGACCCCAGCTCAAATTGCATTGCGGTGGGAGATCCAGCACGGCATCGTGACTATTCCGAAATCTTCTAACCCATCTCGAATCCAATCCAACTTTGAGCTCTTTGATTTCGAGATTTCTGCCGACGATATGGCGATGATCGACGCCCTCGATAGTGAAGCGGGTCGCTTTGGGCCCCACCCCGAGGATCTGAACTAGATCAGCGGCCCTCGAAATTTGGCGTTCGCTTTTCGGAGAACGCCTTCATGCCCTCTTTGGCGTCAGCCGATCGCATCACGGGTGTGACGTACCCGCTTTCGATTGGTTGTGCCTCCGCCTCAGGTAGCCATCCGGTCGCCAGCACTGAAGCTTTTGCAGCTTTGACCGCCAGCGGTCCGTTGGCGCAAATCACCGCAGCGATCTCACGCGCTTTTGCCATGCCGGTGCCACTTGGAACGAGATGGCTAACAAGGCCCCAGCGAAGAGCCTCGTCGGCCGTGAGGGTCCGGCCGGTTAGAAGCATGTCCATGGCCACGGCATAGGGAATCTGTCGTTTGAGGCGCATCGTGGAACCGGCGCCGGCAATAAGTCCCCGTTTCACTTCCGGAACTGCAAAGGTGGAATGTTGTTCGGCGATACGGATATCGGTGGACTGCAACATCTCACAGCCACCGCCCATGCACTGGCCATTGACGACAGCGATGATCGGCTTTGTGCACCAATGGGTGAGGAGGAGGCCCTTGCCGATGACACTGGGATCTTCTTTCAAGCGTTCTTGGATGCGTTGTGCCTCTTCAGTGACTTCGCCCGACATCCATCCATCATTGAGGTCACCGCCGGCGCAATAGGCGACATCGCCAGCACCAGTGAGGATGACGCATCGAATGGAATCTTCAGAATCGGCGAGGTCCCAGGCGTCGGCAAAGCGCACGAGCATGTCCGGTACGAGAGCATTGCGGCGATGAGGGCGATTCATCGTGAGGGTCAATACGGATCCATCTCGTTCGACAAGAAGGCTTGGTCCGTCGGTATCGGCCATGTGTTCCCTTTTCTGCGGTCGTTTCTTCGAAGCGTTGCGGCGCTGGGGTCAGAGTGATTTTCGTTCGACTTTGCCAAGCGGGGTGCGTGGTAATTGGTCGACAAATTCAATTCGGTGAGGCGCACAGTAGGCGGGAAGCGATGACTTCACATGCTCTCGAATTTGGTCAAGCCTAGGTAGGTTGAGGGGATCGACGGGAGCGATGATTGCGGTGACGACCTGGCCCCACTCCGAATCGGGCCTGCCTATGATCGCCACCTCCTTGATCGCTTTCATTGCACCAAGAACCTCCTCGATTGGTGAGGGCCAAATATTCTCGCCCCCAGAAATAATAAGATCGCCGCGCCGACCGTGAACTACGAGACGGCCATCGACAAGTTCTCCAGCGTCGTTTGTTGGAAACCACCCGCCCGCACTACGGGGGTCTGTTCCATCTCGGTAACACCGCAACAGCATGTCGCCGCGAACCTGGATCTCGCCGTGCTCGATCTGCAACTCAACACCAGGAAGGATCTCGCCATCAAATACCACTGCGCTTCCGGTTTCAGTCATGCCGTAACTCGCTCGACAGTTGCTGGGCAGGTCAGCAGGTACTGCCTGGCCGCCAACAATGATTGATCGAAACAGCGAAGGATCGATTCGCAGAAGTGTGGCGGGAACAAGCGAGGTAAGTGTCGCTCCTTGGCGGGCCGCTTCTTCAACTGAGGAGGCATCGAATTGATCAAGCACAACAAGCGGAACCCCATATGCCTTGGCGCGCACCACGATTGCGATTCCAGCGATATGAGTCAGCGGAAGACAACAGAGCCACGAGTCAGTTCCCATGTCGACCCCGAGCGCGAGTGAAGTGCTTTCGGCCGATGCTCTGAGCGACGCATGGGTGTGAACCACGCCTTTGGGGATGCCAGAGCTTCCAGAGGTGGCGATGACGAGTGCATCGCCGGTCTCGACGGGTCGGCCATTGCGTCGATGCTCGACCCCGTCACCATCAATCAGTCGTGTCGGGGCCATGGCGGACAGGAGCTGTTCGCGGGCGGGGGATGGAAGTCGGGGGTCGATGGGAAGGACGGCATCACCACGTTCCCAGATTTGTTCGAGGCTCTCGACGAATGCCGAACCTGTTCGTGAGAGCGCAACCAATTCCTGCATAGGGGCTGAGGCTAGGTCGCTGATTCGGTGAAGTTGGCGTTCACCGGCCACACTTGCGACCCATGAAGGACTGGATAGCAGGGGCCCGACCCCGAACCCTCCCTGCGGCCCTTGTGCCCGTTTTGGTTGGTACTGCAGCCGCGGCCGGGATGAATGGCGATGTCGATGCTCTCAAGGGAATCATCCTGTGGCGGTTTTTCGCTGCTCTCGTGGTTTCCTTTGCACTGCAGATTGGCGTGAATTACGCCAACGACTATTCCGACGGGATTCGCGGCACCGATGCCGACCGTATGGGGCCTATGCGCCTGACCGGTTCTGGTCGCAAAGCCCCAAAGTCAGTAAAGCGAGCGGCATTTCTCTCGTTCGGCATTGCAGCAATTGCGGGCTTAGGTCTTGCCGCCGCAACAAGTTGGTGGCTCATCGCCGTTGGTGCACTTGCGATTGCCGCAGCCTGGTTTTATACCGGCGGGCCAAAGCCCTACGGCTATGCCGGACTCGGCGAAGTCTTCGTATTTGTATTTTTTGGCATCGTCGCCACAACCGGTTCGGCTTTTGTTCAGATAATTCGAGTCACACCGTTGACATTGTTAGTAGCAGTTCCCATTGGATTATTCGCAACTGCACTTTTAGTTGTGAACAACCTTCGCGATATTCCCGGCGATACTGAATCGGGAAAGCGCACGTTGGCTGTTCGTCTTGGCGACCGCCGCACACGAATTTTCTACATTATTTTGATCGTGCTCCCGTTTTTCACCGTGCCGCTTCTATGCGGACTTTCGCAGCGCCCTGCCGGAGCTTTTGCAATGTTCGCAGTTCTTCTTGCTCGCAAACCCGTGCAGCGGGTGATCGAAGGCGCTCGCGGGACGGCGTTGATTCCAGTTCTTGGGGCAACTGGAAAGGTTCAACTCGCTTTCGGTGTCCTGCTTTCGGTGGGCTTATTCGTTGGCGGCTAAGCGCCACTCCACCCTTGGATTGCAGTTAGTACGGCATCAGGATTTTCAAGATGCGCACTATGTCCAGAGCGTTTGATCACGCGGAATTCGGCGTTCAGTCCAATTCCGGAGGCCAGTCGTTGCCCAAGCGCAATAAACTTTTGGTCGTACTCTCCGGCCAAAATGAGAACGGGCATCTGGAGTTCATTGAGTCGCTCCCAAAGCGGTGTTTGGGTTCCGACACCGCAAAGGCGAAGACTTGCGGAAAGTCCCGCCGAAGTGTTGGTTTTGCGAGCTGCGCGACATGCCTGAATCTCGGTGAGGGATGAAAAGAGAGGCTGCGAGAGCCACTCGTCAAGAAACGCAGAAACGCCGATCGATTCAATACGCGATGCGAGAGCGTTATCGGCAGTGCGGCGGGCAAACCGTTCCTCTTCATTGTCGATGCCACCGGTGGCACCGATGAGTACGAGTTGTTGGACAACATCTGGTCGGCTCAGGGCGAGATGCAGGGCGACGCGGCCACCAAGGGAATAGCCCAAAACCATGGCAGGTTCGATTTGGTCAGCAACCAGCGAAGCTGTTTGAACAAGGTCAGCGCGAAGAGTGCCTGATCCACCGTGACCGGGCAGGTCGATCGCGATCACTGGCCGGTTCTCGGCCAGACGAACGGCCAGTGGCCCCCAGCACTGGGAGGTTTGCGTGAAACCATGGAGCAGCACCACAGGAGCGTCTTGAGTATCTGCTCCGTACGCACTCATGTTCAGCGGATGAAAGGCCACCTCCGCAGCGTAGGGGCCGCAATGGTGGTGGCCGTAGGCTGTCGTTATGACGAGCGAGACCAACGGTGCGTTCAACGCAACCTTCTGCGCAACGCTGGTCGATGAATGGGCCCGAAACGGTCTCACCGAGGCGGTGGTGTGCCCGGGATCGAGATCAACGCCCATGGCGGTTGCTCTTCTCTCCGATCCTCGGGTTCGAGTTCATGTCCACCACGACGAACGGTCAGGTTCGTTTATGGCCTTGGGCCTTTCCCGAGCCACCGGTCGAGCCACTCTTGTGCTTGCGACAAGTGGAACGGCTGCAGTCGAGTTTCATCCAGCGGTGGTCGAAGCCGATCTTGACAGAGTGCCTCTGCTTGTAGTGACTGCCGACCGCCCGCCACGCTTACGCGGTGTTGGCGCGCCGCAAACAATCACGCAGGTGGGTCTTTACGGCGGAGCGGTTAGGGCTGAGTTCGACGGTGCTGTCCCTTCCGCCGAGAACGCAGCGACCTGGCGATCACTCGCGAAAGAGGCGTGGTGGTCGACAACCGGTTCTGACCCGGGCCCCGTTCATTGCAATCTTCCGTTTGACGAACCGTTGTACGGCGAGCCGGCGGCTCTCCCCGCCCTTGATGACCTCAATCATTTCGAAGTCGACCGTGGCGATCCGTTCAGCGATTTCGGTCCGCTGCCTCGCCGCGGTGTGATCATCGCCGGAAGCGGCGTGGATGATTCGGAACCAATTCTGCGGCTAGCTCAGTCGCTCGGTTGGCCAATCTTGGCCGACCCTCGAAGTGGTTGCCGTATCGTTAGTGATTCGGTCATTGCGCATGCGGACACTCTTCTGCGCACTGATGGACCGCATGAAAACACCGAGATGGTTCTTCGATTCGGTGCCCTCCCCGCTTCAAAAGTTGTTGGCGAGTGGATCGCTTCTTTGACCGTTCCGCATATTCATATCGATCCCTCATCGGCGGTCAATGATCCTGCCCGCACGGTCACGCATCGGGTGCGTCAGGCGGCATCGGTCTATGCGCACTCGATGTTGCAACTCATCGATGAAAAGGAAGTGTTGACCGACCCCGAGCATCGTTCGTGGGCCACGGTGTGGCGCAGAAGCGATGATGCTGTTGATGACTCGTTGGAAGCGACCCTGAGCCGCCCCGAGGACCTCACCGAGCCGGGCATTGCGCGTAGGACCTACGCCGCAGTTCCCGTAGGCGGGTCATTGGTGGTGTCATCCTCGATGCCCATTCGAGATATCGAGTGGTTTAGTGCTCGTAGAAGTGGGCTTTCGGTTTTCTCCAATCGTGGGGCCAACGGAATCGATGGAGTGGTCTCAACCGCAGTTGGAGTTGCGTTGACGGGAGCACCGACCGCGTTGTTAATCGGCGACGTAGCGTTTTTGCACGACATCAACGGTTTGCTTGGACTCGGTGCCCGAGACGTCAATCTTTGTATTGTTGTTATTGATAATGACGGTGGCGGAATTTTCTCTTTCTTGCCTCAAGCGACGGCACTCGATACTGAGCAATTCGAGTTCCTTTTTGGCACTCCACACGGAGTCGATCTCGCGTTATTGGCGCATGCTCACGGATTACCGGTACTCGAGGCATCAGATGACGATGCGGTAGCAGTGGCTATCGAAGCTTCGCTAGCTGTTGGAGGAGTCCACATCGTGATCGCTCGAACGAACCGGGCAGAGAATGTTGTACTTCACGATCAATTGCACCGGGCTGGAATCGCAGCGGCAAAGAACGCTGGTTGGCTTAAGGCCTAACGATTGCGCCGAGCATGGTCTGGAGTTTTGCGCGGGTCTCAGCAAGTTCCTGTTCGGGAGTTGAGTCGGCAACAACTCCGACTCCGGCGTACATCAGCGTGCGATTTCCCATGATCTGAGCAGAGCGAATTCCGACAGCCCAGGTTCCGTTTCCTTGGGAATCGACCCATCCCACAGGTCCCGCAAATCGCCCACGATCAAGCTCTTCAAGTTCTTCGATGAGGGCAAGGGCAGCGTCACGAGGCATTCCTCCGACCGCAGGAGTGGGGTGCAATGCGTCGACCAAGTCGAGCACCGACGCAATTGGTTCGGAAAGTTGCCCTTCGAGACGAGTTGAAAGATGCTGCACATTGGCAACCGCAACGATCGAGGGTTCCGCTTCCTCGTCAAGGTACGAACACCATGGCAGCAGAGTCTCATGAACCATGTCGATCGTATGACGGTGTTCGTTGCGAGTGTTCGTAGATGCAAGAAGGGCTGCAGCAAGGCGCGCGTCGGTATCGGGATCGCCGCTGCGTGGGGCGGTGCCTGCCATTGGGTGCGCCCGCACTACCGAACCAGAACGTTCGACGAGAAGTTCGGGGGTGGCACCAACAAATCCATCGATGGAAAACAAGTGACTGGCAGGAAAGGTGCGGCGGAGCTGCGAAAGAACTGCGCTCGGGCTGACCGGGCGGTTGGTCACTAGCTCGATGGCTCGCGCCAACACGACTTTGTGGGCCTCACCGGCCGCAAGTCGAACGGTGGCGGTTTCAACCGCCGCGCACCAATCCTCAGGGCTGCGCAGTGGCTCAAGTTGAAACTGAGAGGGAGACTCAGAGGAGGGATAAAGGCCGGCATCTCGGGCAAAACCCATCTTCTTTTGATCGCTGCGCGCAAGAATCTCGCCGATTTCAGATTCGGTAGGTTCGTCCCCGTTCTTAGAAATCGTGGTGATCCAGGAGCGGCCGGTGCGATCGTGACCAATCACAATCCGAGGCACGATGAGCTCGCCGCTTTGGGCAGGGTTGAATGGGAATGCGCCCAGACCTACGGGCCCGCATCCAACAACATCGAGATCGCCGATGTTTTCGATTGCTCCGAGAGCGGTAGCCACCGTTTCTGCGCCATTGGCACCGATGGTTCGATCCACGACAATGCGGGCTGCGCAACCTATTCCGATCAGACCGGCATCGTTCGTTACAAAGGCGACGTCACTATCACCGCAAAGCAAAATCAGATCGGGAACCTCGTTGAGCTCACGGGTTCGTGCAACGAGGCCCGCTGTAGCGGTCACGGTTGTTCGTCACTCCGGGTCGCAGTGATGAGCTGGGCGATACCAGTTGAAAGAAGTCGACGCTCAACCTGCACAAAACCGGCATCGGCGAGGCGTTGGAGCATGACCCCAGGTTCGGGAAGATAGGCCACCGACTTCGGAAGGTACTGGTAGGCCGAAGGATCGGAGATGATTCCGCCGACCTTGGGCACAACCTTGCCGAAGTAAATGGAGTGGCCCCACCTCAAGAAACGATTTGGTGGTTCGGCAACCTCGAGCAGGGCGATACGACCACCGGACCGGACGGTACGCGCTAGTTCAGTAAAAAAACCGTCAAGCTCAACAAGATTGCGAAGGGCAAAACCACAGGTGATGCCATCAAGCGAGGCATCGGGAACCGGCAACGAAAGTGCATCGGCCTCGGCGAGGGGAGCGGTCGTACGAGCAGCGGCGAGCATCCCGAACGACAGATCAAAACCGATCGGGCGGAGGCGCTGTTTTTGTAGTTCTCGACAGAAGTCGCCGGTGCCACAAGCGAGGTCGGCGACGAGCGATCCATCGGGAAGCCCGAGTTCACGGACAGTGCGTGTTCTCCAACCGACATCCATACGGAACGTCATGATTCGATTGACAAGGTCGTAACGCGGTGCAATCGCGTCGAACATTGATCGAACGGCTTGAACTTTTTCGTCTCCCTGCGGGAGTTGCTTATTTCCGGTGACGTCCACGTTCTAAGCCTACGGTGCGACTCGCTGGGGCGGCCAAGCAGAGCCCGAGTTAGTGGCGCTGTGGAATCACGAACTGAGCCTTATCGACCCGCCGTTGTCGTAGATGAACTTGAGGGGGTTGAGCCCGGGAGAGTCATTGGCGGGGTTGTTGTCCTTGGAGAAGCGATGCCAAAGGTCGAGAGGTTTGAGACGCTGGGATGGGCGGCACCGGCTGGGCCGGCAGAGAATGCCCTGAGGATCGTGTCGGTCACCTTTTGAAGTTTGCAGATTGGGGTAGTCGGGGGCCCTGCGGGACACGCATCGAGAAGACGCGGTGACCAGCCAAATGTTGCGGCGGTGAAGACCCCGGCACCACTCTGCGCTGAATACCAGGTGGTGTCGGCGAACGAACTTTTCCCCTTGCAGGTGACGGGGGAATGAGCAATTACTTGAATATTGCCGGGAGTGATCACACTTGGCGTCACTCTGTCGTATTCGTTGCCAACCATCTTGGCGACCTTGTCACCATTTTTAAATCCTGAATCTTTGAACATCCATGCCGATGCATCTCCGACAACCCAATCGGCTTCAACCGGATTGCACTCATAGTAGGAACCGGTAAGTGAACTCTCAGGGTTTGCGGCAGGACCTTCTCGAAACGACGTGGTCACTCGCTCAGGATCTTTTCCGTTAAGCGGATCGCGTGATGCGTCGCGATAATTAACCTCAACCCGACTTTGGCCGCTGCTTGCGCTTTCGAGACGAATTCGCCGGTACACGTTGTTTGCGCCAAAGAAGCCGATATTGACGCCTGCCTCGCGGGCTGCTTCTAGGTTCTTCCGCATTTCGACCGTGTAGTACTCGTCATGGCCGGGAATGATGATGCCGCGATGATTTTTGGCAAGCTCACCACGCTCATGGAGATCAATGTTTGTCCAGTACGAAACATCGAAACCATTGCGTTCCACGAAGGAAATGAACTCCCGTTCACGACCCAGGAACTCACCGCTCCCGTTCCCGGTATAAGGCCGATCGAAACTCACCGCGTCGGCTCGTCCGGTAACGCCGGTGTAAAGGCTGGCGCCACCCCAGCCGTTGTAGGCCTGCCAAGTTGTCACTGCGCTTTGCATGAGCAGATCGGATTGACTCTTATCGTCACGAATGACAAGTGGAACGAACTGAGCTCCTCCATCAACTGACTCAAGTTTGAAGAGGTATTGACCTGGGGGCCAGGTTTCATCAGTCGTGATCGTGAGAGAGGGAGTCCACGGAGCGCTCCACGTTTTCGTCGGTGCGACTTGTGTGGGCTTTGGCTGATTGATGCCAGGCTGCGGATCACTTTTCCAGATCAATCGGGCGCCAGATCCGCCATACCAACCAATTCGATAGGCCGAGACCAGCCACGAGGTCGCCCGAGTCGAAGACTTGAGCACTGCGGAGCCGCCAACATCAATGCTGGTGGTATCGAAGAAACCCTCGATCTTGGACCACATGACTCGATCATCAGGAATTTTCCAATCGGTGGTTCCTGGTTTCGCGTTTTCCGTCACGATCCAATCAGCGACTCGATACTGCGAGTATGGGTCCTTCTTGTCTACTTCTGTAGGTCGTTCCGTGGAGGTTGAGCGCGGTTCGGCCCGAGAGCTTTGGTCCGAAGTCGAGCGGCCTGCAGAAAAGGCGGTTGCGCCAACGCCGATAGCGAGAATGGCAACGCCGAGTACGAAAAGCTTGCCCCGTGAGATCTCTTGCTCTTTGGCGTGCTTCACAGAAGGCAAAGACTAGGTGCTGGCAACGGCAAGTTGATGTCGCGCTTCGGTCGCCAAAAAGACGTCAGTCAGCGGAGGCCTCGGCCACGGAACGGGCCCATCGATAGTCAGCCTTGCCGGCCGGGGATCGTTGGATCTGATCAACCAGAAGGATGTCTTTCGGAATCTTGTATCGAGCGATGTGACGTGCACAGATTTCAGCGAGTTCGTCGTTACTTGCGGTCATTCCTGAGCGAAATTGCACAATGGCAACGACTTCGCTGCCCCATCGCTCTGACGGACGACCGGTCACGATGACGTCGTACACCGCGGGATGATGGGCGAGAGCAGCTTCGACTTCCTCGGCGAAGATCTTTTCGCCTCCGGAGTTGATCGTGACCGAATCGCGTCCGTGGAGCTCTACTTCGCCTCCGGCGAGCAAACGCGCTCTGTCTCCTGGCACGGCATAGCGAATGCCGTCGATAGTGGGAAACGTTCGTTCAGTCTTTTCGGCGTCTCCCAAATAACCAAGTGGAACTCGCCCGAATTGAGCCAGCCACCCGAGGTCCTCGTGTCCCGGATCAAGCCGGCGATCAAGTTCTGCGGACACGATGGCCATTCCCGTACCCGGTTTGAACCTACCCGTAGTGGCTGCGGTTCCGGCTCCAATGACTTGGCTGGCTTGCTGACCCGTTTCCGAGGATCCAAGACCGTCCATGATCGCTATCGACGGAAGGCGTTCAAGAAGCGTCGCTTTCACCGGTGCGCTCAGTGCCGCGCCTCCGCTCACGAGCAGTATCAGTGATGAAAGATCATGAGCGGTGTGGTCAAGTTCATCAAGCAATGGACGACCGAATGCATCACCCACGATGAGAGCGATGTTGACATTTTCGGCCGTGATCGTTTCGCAGAAATCAACAGGATCGAAGGTTGTTGCGTTTTGCGGCAGCACGATGGTGTTGCCGTTTCCCAAGGCGTTGATTGCCATCCAATGGGCTGCACCGTGCATGAACGGCGCCGAGGGCAGAACCCGCATTCCACCCTCACGAGCGTTTTCAACGATGGCTTCGATGGAGATGTATTCCTCGCCCGTGGAGATTTTCCGGCCGCCAAGCGCCGCAGGATAGATATCGCCTTGGCGCCAAAGGACGCCCTTAGGCATACCCGTTGTTCCCCCGGTGTAGAGGATGTAGAGGTCATCGGCTGATGGAGTTTCGATGGGGCTAAGGGGGGCTGATGCAACAAACTCTTCAAACCACTCGGCGCCATCAAGAAGCGCAATTCCACTTCCGTCGTCAACCTGAAGTACCAACTGCAGTTCGGGGAGTTGGGGAAGGATCTCAGCGAGTGTGGATGCAAACCTCGAATGAACAACAATGGCCCGTGCTTGCGAATCAGCGAGTAGGTAGAGAAGTTCCTCGGCGACATAACGGTAATTGACATTGAACGGCGCGAGTCTGGCGGCGTATGCGCCGATCATGGCTTCGATGTACTCAGGGCAGTTATGCAGATAGAGAGCGATGTGGTCCTGTCCACTCTGCCAATTCTGGAGTTTCGAACGGTCGGTGCGATGCCCGAACCCGCGTTGATTCAGAGCCGAAGCCAGACGATCGACGCGAGACATGAACGCCGCGTAGGTGAGCCTCCGGTCGCCATGTACGAGTGCTTCGCGAGTTGGAACTGCAGTCGCAACGGCGCGAACGACCTCAGCAAGATTGAAGTCCATCAGGAATTAGGAAAACCAGATGCGCTGGTATGCGCGACTCTGCTGATGCAACAAAAGTCCGAAAAGGGCAAGGGGCATGATGAGAGACAGGAGAAAGTTCAGATCAAGAGCAGAGCCGACGCCGTCCCGAGCCATCAGCAGAAGAAATGGGACGAGGCCAAACGCAGCGATTGCGACTCCAAGCCAGTAACCCCAACGCTTATCGTTGGCGATTCCGAAACCGGCCGCAGCGCCGGCGATCGCGATGAGGCCCCAAGGGCTCGTGAATCCGCCGAATAACACTGTGAATACAGCGTTGATATAGAGCAGAAATACGGCGATCTGCATGGTTTGGGGTTGCGTCGGGTTGGTCCAGCGTCGGGTCTTCATGGAATGGGAGTCTGTCAGGGATGGAACCCAATGCCGCATCATGTGATCAATTCGATGCTGCGGGCCTTGTCGGCGTTGTTTTGGCTGCCGGGATTGGTGCCCGTCTTGCCCCGCTTTCTCGACTGCGACCAAAGGCGCTGTGTCCGGTGGGGAATCGGGCGTTGGTGGATTTGGCTCTTGATCGGCTCATGCCACTTGTTGGCGCATGCGCTGTCAACGCACATCATCAGGCCGAGCAGCTTTGTTTTCATATGGAAAACCAATGGGGAAAATCAGTCAAGGTTTCCGAGGAGCGGAGTGAAGCGCTTGGTACCGCAGGTGCAATTGCGAACCTTCGTGACTGGATCGACGGCCGGGGTGTTGTTGTCCTCAATGCCGACGGTTGGTCGCCCGCTTCGATACGCCCCCTGCTCGAAGGCTGGGATAGAGACACCCTGCGGGTGCTGATCAGCCGATCTCACGAGTTTGGGCCAAAGTCCCAAGTTGTGGCCAGCACCATTCCATGGTGGGCGGTCAAGCAACTAGAGGTCCGCCCGACAGGTCTTTACGAGGTGCTTTGGAAAAACGCTTTGGGCAGTGGGGATCTTGAGGTGATTCACCAGGACGGACCGTTCATCGATTGCGGAACACCGCAGGACTACCTAGAAGCCAACCTTTTTGCGGCAACCGCAAACGGCGGAACGGTCGTGCACCCCAATGCTCAAGTCGATAATGGGGTGAACGTTGCTGGGAGCGTCATTGGCGCTGGAGCACGGATTCACTCTGATGTTGTCGACTCGGTGGTGTGGCCCGATCAGATTGTTGACTTCGGGGAGGAATTAATCCGCTCAATTCGCGCTGGAACTTCTGTCACGGTGGGTCCGTTGTGATTGGCGCGTAATTGACCGCAAGCGGCGTCAATGTCGTTGCCACGGTTCGCGCGGACGGTGACGTTCACGCCTAAATCAACGAGCTCCTCGGCAAATTCCTGCACTTTTTTGGCAGATGATCCGGTTGTCGGCCAGCCGGGGGTGTCGTTAAGGGGGATCAGGTTGACATGGGCTCGCAGCCGACGAGTTGCGGTGGCGAGCTCGCGCGCATCGGAAGTGCGATCGTTGACACCAGCGATGAGTGCCCACTCGAACGAGAGACGACGATTTTTCGCTTGGATGTACTGCTCGCATGCTTCGTAAAGATCGGCCAACGGATAGCGGCGATTAATCGGAACGAGTTCGTCACGAAGTTCGTCATTGGCGGCGTGCAATGACACGGCGAGATTGACAGGCAACGATTCTTCGGCGAGTCGCTTTATCCCAGGGATGATGCCCACTGTCGAGATGGTGAGGTGGCGAGCGGAGATACCAATATCGCCGTGGATTCGATACACGGCGCCAATCATGCGGTCGTAGTTGGCCATCGGTTCACCCATACCCATAAACACGATATTGGAAACGCGCCGTGGCCTCGTCCCTTCGTTGGCGCGCCGCGCGGCGCGCACCACTTGTTCCACGATTTCACCGACCGACAGGTTGCGTTCAAAGCCGCCTTGACCGGTTGCGCAAAATCCGCAGGCCATGGCGCATCCTGCTTGCGTACTCACGCAAACGGTCGAACGATCGGGGTAATGCATGAGAACGGTCTCAACCGAGGCGCCGTCGCTAAGTCTCCAAAGCCATTTCACCGTGTTGCCGTCCGTCGTGACGGACTCGGTCACCATTTCCAGAGCGTTAGGCAGCATTTCGGTCAGGTGTGAACGCAATGTGCCGGGAAGCGACGTGATCTCGTTGGGCTCGGCGAAGTCGACGTACAAGCCTTTCCAGAGTTGGTCGAGTCGATAACCGGGTTCGCCACTAAGAATCTGGGCGAGGGCTTCGCGGTCAGTGTCAAAGAGGGAACGTGTTTCGCTCATTGTCATTCCCCAACTTCGGGAAGTGACCACCAGCAGTGGGCGTCGTATTCAATAAACCCCAGATCTCGGTAGAGCGTTTTGGCTGCGATGTTGACGTGTTCAACATGGAGCATGCCGACATCGACTGACTGTCGATGAAGAAAATTCAGTCCGGCGAGCGTGAGAGCTCTTCCGAGACCTTGGCCATGGAATTCGGGGTCAACAGCGATGATGAAGATTTCGCCGATTTCGTCCTCGGTGGCTGTGGCGGGGTGAATTTTGGTCCAGCAAAAACCTGCGAGTTTGCCTTCGAGTTCGTGAAGTAGGAACCCTTCGGCATCGAACCAAGGCTCCGCGCATCGCTCCTGGAGTTGCTGAAGCGTCCAGCCTGCTTGGTCGGGGTGCCACGCAAAAGCTCGGTTATTGAGAGCAAGAAAAGTCTGGTCATCAATGCCGAGCCGGAAGGGGCGGATATCGAGGGTGGTGTCGGCAACCGAGAGAGGAAGTTCGACCCGAAGCTGTTCGATACGCCGGACAAGCACGAGGCCGGCGGATTCGGCATCGACCACGTCGGCAAAAGTGGCCGGCTTGGATTCGAGGTGCACAAGGTGTCCTGACTCATCTCGACGTTCGTTGCGCACAGCGGGACCCTACCGGCGCCAGCGGCAGTAAGGTCCCTTGCCCATGGCCAAGCCTCGTTCCCCGAAGGGTCGCGCAAAAGAAACCCTCGCCCGTCTCGACCTCGAGTACCCGAACGCCGTCTGCGAACTCGACCATCGCAACCCCTTTGAGCTTCTAGCCGCAACCATCCTTTCGGCACAGTGCACCGATGTGCGCGTGAACCTGGTGACTCCTGCGTTATTTGCTCGGTTTTCAGGGCCGGAGGACCTCGCGGTTGCGGACCCACTTGAGGTTGAGGAGCTGGTTCGGAGCACGGGTTTTTATAAGAACAAAGCTCGATCTCTGATTGGCATGGCGCAGGCGCTGGTCGAGCGTTTTGGTGGCGAGGTTCCATCGGCCATGGAAGATCTGGTGACCGTGCCGGGAGTGGGGAGAAAGACGGCAAATGTGGTGCGGAGTGTGGCTATGGACTTGCCTGGGCTCCCGGTGGATACTCATGTCGGAAGGCTCTCGCTTCGATTGGGCCTCACAACGGAAACTGATGCAGTCAAGGTGGAGTACGTCCTTGACGACATGATTCCCCCCGACGACTGGGGCCGTTTCAGCCTGCTACTCATCCTCCACGGCCGTCGAGTGTGCGCATCACGCAAGGCTCGATGCATGGATTGCGTGCTCTCAGATTTTTGTCCCTCGGCTGCTGTCTGATCTGAGAGTAAAAGGGATGGCCCGGGCCAATGAAACGCCGGGGATCCGCTGAAGTCAGATCGTCAAATTTACGCGCTACATTGTCCCCGTCAGGCTTCCGCCGCCTGACACGGCGACAATCATCTGGGATCCGCCGCCCAGTGTCGCCTTGTCGGCGCCCCCTTGTGGGGCGTCGACGTCTTTCTAGGCTGAGGCGAGGTTTGAACCTCCTAAGGCGAAGCGATCAAAAGGCCGTAGGCGAGAATTAGTGACCAGAAGGTCTGAAAGACTGGGGCGGTGCACAGCCAACATGCCCAACTATCGAGTGCGACCACGACCCTCGAGGAACTCCTCGATCGAGTGAGTTCTACTGCTGAGGCTGTCCTCGCCTCGGGGGACGAATCCTTGGCCTCTGACTTGTTTGAAGTTGAACGAAATCTCCGCACTGCGCACCGCCGTTTAGTGTCGGCTACACGCCGTGCCGGCTGATCTTGGCAAACCTCTTCAGTAGGTCACGGGACGGCCACTAGCGTCGGAGTTTGTGTTGAATCGACTCGATCTTCGTGGGCTTTCAGGCCAACAACTTGTTGCCGATCTTCCGCGGCCCGATCCGGCAGGGGATGAGCCCACCGATGCGGTGCGTTCGATCATCTCCGAGGTTCGCTCTGGTGGCGACGCTGCAGTTCGTGAACTCACGAGCAAATTCGACGGAGTCGATATCGTGGATTCTCGTGTCGATCGGCAAGAACTCGATGCAGCGTTGGCTCTCATCCCTCGGGAACTTGCCGCCGCACTTACCGAAGCTGCCGATGCCGTTCGTTCGTTCCATGTTGCGCAACTTCGCGAGGATCACTGCGTTATTCGTGGTGGAATCAAAGTAACCGGCAGGTCAATCCCGGTCGACCGCGCTGGTTGTTACGTGCCCGGTGGACGCGGTGCGTACCCATCCTCTGTTCTTATGACGGTCATTCCCGCTCGGGTTGCGGGGGTGCCAGAGATTGTTTTGTGTGTTCCCCCTGATCGTGAAACGGGAGCAATAAGCCCGGTCACTCTGGCCGCTGCAGCGATCGCCGGGGTCGATGAGGTTCGTGCCATCGGGGGAGCCCAAGCGATTGCGGCTATGGCCTACGGCACCGAATCGCTACAACCGGTCGATGTCATCGCCGGGCCGGGAAATGCTTTCGTGGCGATTGCTAAACGCGAGGTAGCCGGCCGTGTTGGGGTGCCTATGGCATTTGCCGGACCATCTGAAATTGTGGTCATTGCTGATGACACCGCGCCCGTTGATTTCGTCGCCATTGACCTTATGGTGCAAGCCGAACACGGCCCCGACGGCCTTGCATGGTTCGTAACCTGGGACGAAGCCGTTGCTGACGCCGTAGATGCCGCTCTTATGCGGCTTATCGCTGAAGCCCCTCGACGTTCAGAGGTTGAATCTACCTTTGCAACGGGCGGATTCTGTGCGCTTGTCGACAATGTCGAGGCAGCGGTGGCTGTCGTGAATCACATTGCTGCTGAACATGTTCAAGTAATGACCGCTAATCCAGGTGCGGTCGCGGTTGGAATTCGACATGCTGGCGCGGTGTTTTTAGGTCCGCTCGCACCGGCATCTATCGGCGATTACGTCGCCGGTCCAAGTCATGTTCTTCCTACTTTCGGCACCGCAAGGTTTGGCAGCGCGCTGACCGTTGATGACTTCACGAAGCAAGTACATGTCATCGAAATCGATCGCGCTGGTTTTGATGCGGCCGAGCCAGTGGTCGCAGCGATTGCCGAAGCGGAAGGGCTTTCGACTCATGTCGAATCAGTACGTCTTCGTCGTCGAGCTTTGGACGCGAACTGATGATTGCTCCCCGTAGTGACATTGCTCTAATGGAGGGCTACCACTCAGTGCAGGTCGACGTATCTGTTCGACTCAATACAAACGAATCTCCCGAAGCTCCTCCGGCGGCCTGGGCCGATGCTCTGAATGACGCGCTTCTTGCGATCGACTGGAACCGCTATCCAGATCGGGCTGCGACAGAACTTCGGGCGGCAATCGGTGCACTGCACGGCGTCGGCCCTGAACAAATCTTTGTTGCCAATGGGTCCAACGAGGTTCTCCAAACGGTGATGCTGACCTTCGGTGGGTCGGGGCGCACTGCGGCGGTATGGGAACCGACCTATGCGCTGCACAGTCATATTTCGCGGATCACCGGCACTGCGGTAGTGCAGGGCGAGCGTGCCGCTGACTTCTCAACCGATATCGCGGAAGTCCGACGAGTCATTGATTCTGCGAGGCCGGAAGTCAGTTTTCTGTGTTCTCCCAACAACCCGACCGGCCTCGTCGACGACGAGTCACTGGTTCGCGAGGTTCTTAGGATGATGTCGTCGATCGATGGCTTGCTCGTCGTCGACGAGGCCTACGGGCAGTTTTCACCCTGGTCTGCCGATGTGCTGGTTGCCGAAGATGTTCCGCTCGTGGTGACAAGAACATTTTCGAAGACATGGTCAATGGCCGCCGCTCGACTCGGATACCTCGTTGGGCCGGCCTGGATTGTTGCGGAACTCGAAAAGGTTGTGCTGCCGTATCACCTAGACGCATTCAAGCAACTGGCGGGAACTTTGGCTCTTACGTTTGTGAGCGAGATGAACGAGCGTGTCTCGTTGTTGGTCAAGGAGCGCGGCCGACTCGTCGATCGCCTTCGCCAACTCGATGTCGATGTTTGGCCATCGGGGGCAAACTTCGTACTCTTGCGTCCCCGGTCGCTTGATGGCTCGTTGGTGTGGCAGCGACTCGTCGATCGCTCAGTACTTGTTCGAAATTGTTCTTCGTGGCCGCGCCTTCAAGGGTGTCTTCGTGTCACGATCGGATCCCAGGATGAGAACAACACGTTTCTCGCCGCTCTCGAGGAGGCTCTTGTATGAGTGCTACCCCAACGAACGATGGTCGCCGCGCTGCGACTGTTACTCGCTCAACCTCAGAAACCTCGATTCTGATTGAAATAGACCTCGATGGTCAGGGGAGACACGAAACCTCAACTGGCCTTCCATTCTTCGATCACATGCTCGCCCAACTCGGTCGACATGGTGGATTTGATCTGGTTGTTCGTGCTGACGGAGACCTTCAGATCGACGCTCATCACACGGTTGAGGATGTCGGTATTGCAATCGGCGAAGCCTTTGCGTTAGCGCTGGGCGACAAGGCAGGCATTCGTCGATTCGCCTCGAATCGCATTCCGCTTGATGAAGCATTGGTTGATGTTGCTCTCGATCTTTCGGGCCGACCGTTTCTCGTTTACGAGGTTGAGTTTCCAGGACAGAAGATTCTCAGTGATCCCCCCTTCGATCCTCAGTTAATCGAGGAGTTTTGGCGTGCCTTTGCTACGTCTGCTGCAGTCACACTTCACATTTCGCTTGTTCGCGGCGTCAATACTCATCACATCATCGAGGCAACCTTTAAATGTGTCGCCCGATCGCTTCGCGAAGCCGTTCACGTCGAGGGTGGGGGAGTTCCTTCAACCAAAGGCGTATTGTGATCGATAGTCGACGGCCGTTAATTGCAGTACTTGATTACGGCATCGGAAATCTTCGGTCGGCGCAGAAGGCATTAGAGCGCGTTGGTGCTGACGCCCGTTTAACGAATGATCATGGTCTTATCGCCGATGCTCATGCTGTGGTGCTTCCTGGGGTCGGGGCGTTTGGAGCCTGCATGAACGCACTTCGGGAGCGCCGGCTTGACGAGATTGCCAGTGATGCAGCCTCAGATGCGCGGCCATTCCTCGGAATCTGTGTTGGCATGCAAATGCTCTACGAAGGTTCTGAGGAATCTCAAGATGTCAGCGGACTTGGTGTATTGCCCGGCCGACTTCGGCTGCTGCCCAGCGCCGTGAAGCGACCACAGATGCAATGGAACCTCGTCGACGTCCGTCGGCCGAGTGCCCTTTTTTCCGGCGTCCCCGATCCAGTGTGGATGTACTTCGTTCACTCGTATGCGGCCGATGCCGAGAGCGATTCGGTTATCGCCACTTGTGATTATGGCGGCCCCGTTGCCGCCGCAGTCGAGCGCGACCACTTGTGGGCCACGCAGTTTCATCCGGAGAAGTCTGGCGAGGTCGGCCTTGCCCTCCTACGAGAATTTGTGACTGCGGCCAGCGGAAGGGCTCCAGCCTGATGGAGTTGTTTCCCGCCATAGATCTTCTCGACGGCCAAGCAGTGCGCTTGTATCAGGGTGATTACGCGCGTGAGACCGTGTACAACGATGACCCCGTTGCTCAGGCTAAAGAATTTGCAGCGGCCGGCGCGAAATGGATTCATGTTGTTGATCTCGATGCGGCTCGCACCGGTGCGCCACGTAACCGTGAAGTGATCGCAGCAATTTGTGACGCGGTTAACGTTTCCGTTCAAACTGGCGGAGGAGTGCGGAGCGAGGCTGCAGCAGATGCACTATTCGAGCTCGGAGTCGCTCGAGTTGTGCTTGGTACTGCCGCTCTCGAGAATCCTGATCTCGTACGTGTGCTTGCGTCGCGATACGCAGTGGCGGTGGGGCTCGATGCCCGCGGTCGAGAGGTTGCCGTGCGCGGATGGGAAGAAGGGTCCGGCAAAGATTTGCTTGATGTTGCCCGTGGCTTTGCTGATGTCGGTGTTGAAGCGTTGATCGTTACGGAAATAGGTCGCGATGGCACGCTCGAAGGTCCCGACTTACTCGGCTTGGGTGAGGTGCTCGAAGCGACGGAACTACCAGTGATCGCCTCGGGTGGCGTTGGCTCATTGACCGATATTGTTGCCCTCACGAGAATGCGCTCAGTCGGGCGGAGTCTTTCCGGAGCGATTATTGGTCGAGCGCTCTACGAAGGGGCATTCACGTTGTCCGACGCGTTGGGTGCTGCCTCCGGAAGTTCGTAAGGGGATCAAACCTGCAGAGCCCTACACTTCGCGCATGGACTTCGCCGATTGGACTCCGGGTGCCGCAGTTGAAGGGAAGAAACTCGCTCTACGTCGAATTCGCCACCGAAAAAGCTGGACGAGTGAAACGGAGCGTTGTGTCCGAAGACAGCGAACGAACGGCCATCGACACGTTGGTCCGTGCTCGGCGAGTGGCTTGATCAATCGATAATGAAAACTGCTCGAATTATTCCCTGCCTCGATGTCACCGATGGCCGAGTGGTGAAGGGCGTGAACTTTGTCGGTTTGCGCGATGCTGGCGACCCAGTTGAATTAGCCGCCCGTTACGATGCCGATGGCGCCGACGAACTTGTGTTCCTTGACATCACTGCGACTTCAGACGGACGCGAAACGATGCTCGATGTCGTTCGACGCACTGCCGAGCAGGTATTTATTCCGTTTACGATCGGTGGTGGCATACGAACCGTCGACGACGCACGGACGATGTTGCGTGCCGGTGCCGACAAAGTTTCTGTCAATAGTGCTGCTGTCGCTCGTCCTGACCTCATTCGGGAAATCGCGGAGGTTTTTGGTAACCAATGCGCTGTCTGCGCAATTGATGCTCGACGCCGAGCTGCTGATGGATCTGCGAGTGAAGGCTGGGAAGTTTTCGTGGCAGGAGGCAGGACGGCAACAGGAATTGATGTGATCGAATGGGCCCTCAAAGCCGAATCTCTCGGTGCCGGCGAACTATTGCTGACATCAATGGACCGCGACGGAACTCGGGACGGCTTTGACCTCGAGTTGACCTCGGCAGTGTCCTCCGCCGTCGGTGTTCCAGTTATTGCTTCGGGTGGTGTCGGATCTCTTGACGATCTCGTCGACGGCATTGTTCGTGGTGGTGCCGATGCCGTCCTTGCTGCGTCTATTTTTCACTTCGATGATCATGCGATTAGCGATGCAAAGAAGCACATGATCGCCGCTGGGATCAACGTCCGTCCCTGAGCGCATTGAGGCAGCCCACGGCTCACAAGTGGAGTTGTGTTTCAATAAAAGTGGTAGCGAGCGATGCAACCTTGCTGGTACGCCCCACAAAGAAGTGATCGGCTCCGGCCACTGCGAGGACTTCAGTGTTGACCCATGTCGCTGTCGCATCGATGGCTGCACTGGGAGTGCGGAACTGATCGTGTTCCGGGACGATAAGGAGCTTTGGGCGGGGATCGGCTCCGGCGGCAGCCGTTAACTCTTCAATAGGCAGGATTCGCAGGGGCGGAGCACAGGCGATCCATGCACTGATGCGGGAATCGAGAACCGAAAGCGAAGTATCAGCGCCAAATGACCAGCCTGAGACAACTACCGGGAGTTCTGGACATTGGGTAGTCACAGTGTCAATCGCAGCGAGGATGTCTTTTGCTTCGCCTCGGCCGAAATCATGCTCCCCTTCTGAAGTGCCAACACCTCGGAAATTAAAGCGCAGCACGGCAAATTGAGACTCTGGCAACAATCGGAAGAGTTCGCTCGTGACAAGAGAAGTCATCGTGCCGCCCTGTTGGGGGTGCGGGTGACATAGGACGACAGCAGCCCGTGCTCCTTCAGGAACGCTCAGCTCGGCTTCGAGCGAGAGCCCGTCAGAAGTAAGGAGACGGAGAGGGAGGGGCGCGAAGTCGTTGGTCACGACCAGAGACGGTACCGTCGGGGGGTGAACTCTTCGCAGACCACTGATCGACTCACCGGGGGCGTTGGCGCTGACGGCGAGAAACTCCCCATCCAGATGCTCAACGATCGGGTGCTTGTGCATCTCGGCGGGCCGGAAGGTGAACGCCGTTCCACTGGCGGGATTCTCATCCCTGCTACTGCTCAAATTGGCAAGCGCCTCGTCTGGGCCGAAGTGATGGCAGTGGGCCCGAACGTTCGCTCGATGGAGTCCGGCGATCAGGTGTTGTTCAGCCCTGAGGATCGCTACGAGGTCGAGGTGCGGGGTGACGACTACATCATTCTGCGTGAGCGGGATGTTCACGCTGTGGCCTCAGAACGACTCTCCGAAGGCAGCACGGGTCTCTACCTCTGAGCGGTCCTCCTCGCTGAATCTCCTTTCGTCGATGAGTAGACGCACGGGTAGCGTGGTCGGATGCCCGAAAGCATTCCGATTTCCGTCACTGCCGAGCAACTGGCGGCTGTCACCTACAACGCCGATGGTCTCGTTCCTGCCATTGTGCAAGAACAAGGCACGGGCAAGGTGCTGATGATGGCGTGGATGAACGCCGATTCATTGCGCGAGACGCTTGCAACAGGTCGCACATGGTTCTGGAGTCGTTCGCGTCAGGAGTACTGGTGCAAAGGCGAAACCTCGGGCGACCGCCAGTATGTGCGCGAGGCGTACTACGACTGCGACGGCGACACACTGCTTTTCATTGTTGAGCAAGAGGGAAAAGGTGCCTGTCATACGGGTAACTTCTCCTGTTTTTTCGAATCCTTTGGTGAAGGCGCTTGATCTTGGAGATTTCGCCGACGCGCGCTGAATTTCACAAACTTGCCGCTGACCACAGTGTGGTTCCGGTTTGGCGTGAACTTCTTGCCGATCTCATCACACCCGTTGCCGCCTTCGCTCGTCTTTGTGGCGATGGTCAGCCGGGTTTTTTGTTCGAGTCGGTCGAACATGGCGAACGGTGGAGTCGTTTTTCTTTTGTTGGTCGTAATCCGCTCGCAACGCTGGTGCTGCGCGGTAACGATGTTGAGGTCCAGGGTGATCTTCCAGCCGCGATGCCGCGAGATCAGGGAATTCTGGCGGCCATCGAATGGCTCTTAAGGGTGTATCGGTCGCCCTCGATTGATGCGCTTCCGCCACTGCACGGCGGTGTTGTCGGTTATCTCGGTTATGACGTTGTTCGAGAGGTAGAAGATCTTGGAGAGGCGCCAAGAGACGCCACTGGTTATCCCGACGCTGTTATGGCAGTGATCGGACAATTGGCTGCTTTCGATCATTTTCGCCAACGGGTCACCCTGATCGACAATGTTTTAGTCCCTGATAATGCGACAGAGACCGATCTCGATCGGTTGTACGAGGAAGCGGCGCTACGCCTTGAACAACTTGCTGCCGACGGCGCTCAGCCGTTGGCCGAGCCGATGGTTGATCCTCCGTCGGCCTCTCCGCAACTCCCAGATGTCAAAGGGTCGATGTCCACCGATGAATGGGCGGGCGCAGTTGCGGTGGCAAAGGAACGAATTCTCGATGGTGATATTTTTCAAGTTGTTTTGTCGCAGCGTTTTTCTTTCGAGCTTGATGCCGATCCGTTTGATTTCTACCGGGTACTTCGTCAGGTGAACCCGAGCCCATACATGTACTTCGTGCGTATGCCGGAATTGAGTTTGGCCGGTTCATCGCCCGAGCCAATGGTCAAACTCGTGGATAATCGCGTGATCTCTCGCCCGATCGCCGGCACGCGCCGCCGGGGTGAGACCGAGGAAGATGACCGCCGTTTGGGTGCCGAACTTCGCGAGCACCCGAAAGAGATCGCCGAGCACGTAATGCTCATCGACCTCGCCCGAAATGACGTGGGTCGTGTTGTCGAGTTCGGCACCGAACAAGTAGACGAAATGATGGTGCTTGAGCGCTACAGCCATGTGATGCACATGACTTCGCAGGTTTCAGGAGTTCTGGCTCAGGGCAAGACCCCAATCGATGTGCTTCGGGCCACGCTCCCCGCAGGAACAGTGTCGGGAGCCCCAAAGGTACGAGCCATGGAGATCATCGACGAACTTGAGCCGGTCAAACGTGGCCCCTATGCCGGTGTAGTTGGTTACATCGACTTCTCCGGCACAATTGATACAGCGATTGCGATCCGAACTTTGGTGGTGGGTGCTGATGGTGTCGCCCACGTTCAGGCCGGTGCTGGCATCGTGGCCGATAGCAACGCCGAGAACGAAGACCTCGAATGTCGTAACAAGGCCCGGGGATTGCTCAGCGCAGTAGAGGGCGCCCGGCGAATGACGAAGCAACGACGCGGTGAAGTTCCCGACTGATATCTCGGTCATTGCTGCACCGATGCCAGCGGAGTGAGACACTCTCCTTGTGAATTCACTACCTGCACGCGATGTCATTGAGGGGTACGAGTCGTTGTGCGCCAGCGGCGGGTCGGCAGTTGTAGAGCGCGACGTTATTTCGGTGGTTGGCCCTGAAGCGGCTCGCTATCTCCAAGGACAACTCAGTCAAGATGTAGTGGCTATGGCGTCTGACAACGCGTGGTCATTTCTTCTAGGTCCGAATGGAAAAGTCGATGCTTGGTTGCGCGTGCACCGTTGCGATCCCGAGAGCTACCTCATTGAAGTCGACGCCGGATGGGGAGAGCAGGTTTGTGTCCGACTTTCGCGTTTTCTTTTGCGTACAAAAGCATCGATAGAAGGGTCGCATCGACGGAAACTTCTGCAGAGGCGTTGGGATCCTCAGTTGCTTCGCATTGGTTTCGAGGCGCCTGAAGGGGCACTGATTGCGGTGCCAGTAGGACCAAATGTGACCGGCATCGACGTGTTGTATGCAAATGACAACGATGCTGTCGCCGAAGCTTCGGGCGATGTTGTTCCGCAGGCGGCGCTCGATCGCTACCGAATCGCTCATGGAGTTCCTTCTATGGGGTCCGAGCTCACCGATGCGACAATCCCCGGCGAGGCGGGTCAATGGGTCATCGATGCATCAGTAAGTTTCACCAAGGGCTGCTACACCGGTCAAGAACTTGTGGCCCGAATCGACAGTCGGGGAAACAACGTTCCTCATCCCATTCGACTGCTCGCACTTGGAGCTCAAGCTGTTGTCGGCGACGATGTCGTTCTTGATGGCACGGTCGTCGGTCAACTGACCAGTACGACTCCGGCTCTGGGTCCCGAACTCCCTGCCCTTGCACTGGCGCGTGTCGGCCGGTCGGTAACTCTGGACGCTGAACTGTCGGTGGGTAGCAGGTCTGAATTTGTCGCTGCCTCTGTTGTTGAGCCCGGAACGACACGTTGAGATTTCGTTGTGACTGATCCCCTTTACGACCGGCTCGGAGTTTCGCAATCAGCAACCGCCGATGAAGTGCGCCGGGCTTACCTTCAGTTGGCTCGTGTGCATCATCCTGACTTCCACTCTGACGAAACTGCGCGTCGAGAAAACGAGCGAGAGATGCAGTCAATTAACGAAGCATGGTCGGTACTAGGCGACCCTGATCGACGTCGAGTCCATGACGAAACTCTTTTCCTCACCCAGTCCGATCGTTTTTCGGCTGGGGTTCCTACCCCCGGGCGTTACGACTTCGTTCCCTTTGACAACAGCGAGGATGAGATCGACCCCCGACTCCTTGACGATGTCGGCGTGGAAGGAACCCAAGTGGCCAGATCGGTGCAGGTAGCTCCGATTTTCTGCCTGCTTGGGGGCATCATCGGGCTCATCATTGGAGTCATGGTGAATCTGACATTTCTGATCATCGTTGGTCTCGTCGGCTTGGTACTTGCCCTGCTGGGATTTCTTGCTGCACCCGTCATGGCATTGTCCCGAAGCATTGACGCTGAACGAAAACAGAATCGCCCTTCGTAGTTGTTCGCCTACTATCGGGATTCATGACCCAAACATCGCTGTTCGTAAAGATGGTGTTCCAGCCCGGCAAACGAGACGAAGGTTTAGCGGCGCTCGAAACCATGATTCCGGTGGTGGCTAACGAGCCAGGCACCCTCGTGTACTCCTTCCATGCCGATGCCGGCGATGAAAATACCGTGTGGGTTTTCGAGCTTTATTCTGACGGCGATGCCCTCGGCGTTCATGGTGGCTCCGAAGAGATCGCAGCGTTGTTCGGCGCTATCAGTGGGATCATGGCCGAACCGCCAATGATGGTGATGGCTCTGCCCACGGGCGGTTCAAAGGGCCTTCCCAGCTGACCACCTATCTCGATCGCATTCTTGAGGCCCACCGAGAGGTGGCATCTCACGATGTTCGCCCGTTCGACCAACTTGTCGAGCGGGCGATGTCCATCGCGCCTATCCGTGGATTTCGCTCGGCACTCGAGGCGGTAGCAGCCGAGGGCGATATCGCAGTGATCTCCGAGATCAAACGAAAATCACCGTCGAAGGGTGAACTCGTTTCGGGACTCGATCCGGCGACCCTTGCTCGGCAGTACGAACTGGGTGGAGCGGCATGTATGTCGGTCTTGACCGACACTGATTTTTTTGGTGGTTCGATAGAGGACCTTGTTGCGGCAAGAGGCGCATGTTCGATTCCGGTGTTGCGAAAAGATTTCACTGTGAGCGCCCGCGACGTATGCGATGCGCGCATTATGGGCGCCGACTGTGTGTTGCTCATCGCCGCTGCACTCGACCAACTCGAACTCGAGTCGTTTTTGAAACTGGCCCAAGCCATTGGGATCGACGCGCTGGTTGAAATTCACGATGAAAGAGAACTCGACCGCGCTGTTCTCGCTGGAGCTGACCTAATCGGCGTAAACCAACGAGACCTTGTGACATTTGCCGTCGATACCGAACGAGCGCAGCGGATGGCCCCACAAATGCCTGCCGGCGTTGTGAGGGTGGCCGAATCGGGCATCACTGGCCCCGCCGATGCCGGAGTTTTGGCTGAAGCTGGGTATCACGCTGTTCTTGTGGGCGAGCATTTGGTCACCTCGGGTGATCCCGCTGGGGGAGTTGCCGCCCTACGCAATGCCCGACAGCGCTAATGGCGAGTCAGCGTGTCCTGCCGCGGAATTGACCGCGTAGTGAATACGGAACGCCACTAGCGTTTCATCGTGTTCATCAAGATTTGTGGAACTACCAACCTCACCGATGCCGCGCTTGCCGTATCGCTTGGTGTTGACGCGCTTGGTTTTGTCTTCGCTGAATCGAAGCGACAGGTTGACGCGCCGACCGTCGCCAACATCGTGAAAGAACTCCCGAGGTCGATGATGACTGTTGGTGTGGTTCGCAATGCCTCGGTCGATGAAATTCTCAAGATTTTTCGAGAAACCAAATTAAGTGCCATCCAGTTACATGGGCACGAAGGGCCGGAAGTATCGAAAGCACTTCGCTCTGAAGTCCCGTTTCTCATTCAAGCCTTTACCGCTGACGACCCGCGCCTAGCGCAACTTCGTGAATACGACATCGACGCGATACTCCTTGATTCGCCAACCCCTGGGTCGGGAGAAACCTTCGATTGGTCACGAATTTCCGACCTACCCCATCGGTTTCGAGTGATCCTCGCTGGGGGGTTGAATCCAACCAACATCGCAGAAGCAATCGCGGGAGTCGGCCCTTGGGGCGTCGATGTCGTGAGCGGGGTTGAGGCTGAACCCGGCCGCAAGGATCCCGTTGCCCTGACAGAGTTCGTCGGCTTGGCCAGAGATGCGCTTTCCGAGTTCTCTACCGACCCCACTCAGGCCTAACCTTTACCCCATGTCCTTGCCAGAACCTTCAGCCAGTGGTCGCTTCGGAGAATTCGGGGGCCGTTTCGTGCCCGAGACTCTTGTTCCGGCTTGTCAGGAACTCGAGCAAGCATTTCGTGAGGCGTGGGCCGATCAGTCATTCCGCGATGAACTCGATGCACTACTGGCTGACTACGCCGGTCGGCCGTCACCGATTACCGAGTGTCATCGCCTGTCTGCCGAGCTCGGTGTGCGGATACTGCTGAAACGCGAAGATCTCAATCACACCGGATCACACAAGATCAACAACGTGCTCGGCCAAGCGTTACTTGCAAAGCGTATGGGTAAGAAGCGTCTTGTGGCCGAGACGGGTGCCGGCCAGCATGGCGTCGCCTCCGCCACCGCTGCGGCCCTCATGGGTATGGAGTGCATGGTGTACATGGGTGAAGTCGATATGGGTCGACAGGCACTCAACGTTTTTCGTATGAAACTGCTTGGTGCCGAAGTAGTTCCTGCAATGTCTGGTAGCCGGACTCTCAAAGATGCGGTCAACGAAGCAATGCGTGACTGGGTCGCAACCGTTGAGACCACGCACTACTGCCTGGGCTCGGTAATGGGTCCCCACCCGTATCCATGGATGGTGCGCGAGTTCCACACTGTCATCGGCAAAGAATCTCGTGAGCAGTGCGCAAAGTTGCTTGATCAGGAGATTCCTGATGTCGTGACTGCCTGTGTTGGAGGCGGTTCAAACGCAATTGGCATCTTCAGTGGCTTTGCCGATACCACCGCAGAACTTGTGGGCGTCGAACCAGCGGGGGGCGCAGCAGTCGGACGCGGCGTGCCCGGGGTAGTTCACGGTATGAAGAGCTATCTCATGCAGGACGAGTTCGGTCAGGTGCAAGAAGCACATTCGATCTCCGCCGGACTGGATTATCCCGGAGTCGGCCCCGAGCATTCACACCTTTCTTCAATCGGCCGGGCCCGTTACGAGCAGGTGACCGATGCTGAAGTCATTGAGGCCTTTCAGCTTTTGAGCCGTACCGAAGGCATCATCCCCGCACTTGAACCGGCCCATGCTTTGGCCTGGATCAGTCGTGATCGCAAGAAACTTGCAGGGAAGACCGTGTTGTTGAACATGTCTGGCCGTGGCGACAAAGACGTCGGTCAGATGATGGAAATTCTCGGATGAGGGCATCCTCAGCCGATGAAGGTTTAACAATTCCCGATGCGCCGGCCGAACCGGGAGAGTTTGAATGCGCGTTGCGCGCTGCTCGAGATAGCGGACGCAAACTGCTTGTCGCCTATGTCACCGGAGGGCTTCACGATGATTGGGCGGACATGGTTCGTGCCGTTGCCGATGCCGGAGCCGATGCCATCGAGATTGGTGTGCCGTTCTCCGATCCTGTGATGGACGGACCAATCATTCAAGAGGCCAGTGAACTTGCCATTCGAGGCGGCGCCTCTCCAATCACCATCCTCGACACCCTTCGCACAATCGACGCTGGCGTTCCTCTTGCGGTCATGACCTATTACAACCTTGCGTTTCACATGGGTCACGAACGATTTGCCTCATCGCTGTTTGAAGCCGGTGTGCGGGCGGCAATTCTTCCGGATCTTCCCCTTGAAGAGGTTGGTCCTTGGGCCACTGCTGCTGATCCTGCGGGAATCGAAACCGTGATGTTGGCCGCGCCAACGGCTCCCGAGGAGCGTCTTCCTCGTGTCGTGGCCCGTTCCCGCGGTTTTGTTTACGCCGTCGGCCTCCTTGGAGTTACCGGAGAGCGCGACGCTCTGGCAGAGTCTTCGTTAGTCATCGCCCGCCGGTTGAAAGCCATCACCGATAAGCCCGTGCTCGTTGGTGTTGGTGTGTCAAATGGCCAACAAGCAGCAGAAATTAGTCAGGTGGCCGACGGTTGTGTCATCGGATCGGCGATAATGCGTCGAGTTGTCGCTGGTGAAGGGGCGTTAGGCGTCGGTGCGTTTGTTGCCGAAGTTCGTGCCGCTCTCGACGCGTCATGACCGAAGTCGGTCCCGCAAAGCAACCTCGTAAGATTCCCCTTGAGCAACCGCTCTACGACCGGGTAGATCCCCAGTTCTTCACTCGGGTGGTGGACCGTTTCTACGACAGTGTGCTTGCTGACCCGGTCCTTGCTCCGTTGTATCCGACCGATGATCTTGAGGGCGCCCGTGATCGTCTGCGTCTCTTCCTTGAGCAGTTCTGGGGTGGTCCGCAGACTTACAGCGAACAGCGGGGCCATCCCCGTCTGCGGATGCGTCACGAGCCCTTTGTTATCGGTGAAACGGAACGAGATGCCTGGTTCAGAGCCATGTCACTTGCCGTGAACTCCGAAGTCGAAGCGGGGAACCTGAGCGATCAGGACGAAGCCGCAATGCTGGGATACTTCGCTCATTCGGCCCGTTTTATGATGAATAAAGAGGAGTAGGGGGCCCGCTTGCGCCTTCCTGACCAGCACTGATTCATCACCCTGTATAGTTATACGAAGAATTCCCCCGCCATCCACCAATTCCCGTGCTGGGGCCGCAATGCTTGGTGTTCATCGGGCGGTCCTGCCCGAGTTCGAAGGCAGTCGGGGGCCGACCCGGATGTCAACCCGGCCACGCCGAAAGGTGGGGTCAACAGGAGGAAGTCATGACCAAGAGCGAACTCATCGCCGAGATCTCGACCCGGACTGGCCAGACAAAGGCCGACGTCGAGAAGACCATGAAGGCATTTGAAGATGTTGCCCATGAAATCGTGGCCAAGGGAGGCGAGAAGCTCACCCTTCCCGGCTTCATTAGCTTCGAGCAGACCCACCGCAAGGCCCGTACCGCACGCAACCCGCAGACCGGTGCCACCATTCAGGTTCCGGCTACCAACGCCGCCAAGGTGTCGGCTGGTGCAAAACTCAAGGCATCCGCAAAGGGCGGCGTCTGAGTCTTTCTGCGACTCAATCTGTAGAGAGGGAGGGTGCGAGAGCACCCTCCCTCTTCCGTTTTGCCGTGTCGTCGCGATTATCGATCGTTGCGTCGGTTACGGATTGGTTCTCCCACTAGTTTCGGGAGATGGCAACGACGCAACTTAATGTTGGTGCGAAAGCGCCAGCGTTCACCCTCGCTGATCAGACCGACACCAAGGTGAAGCTTTCTGGTTTTGCCGGCACCAAGGTTTTGGTGTTCTTCTATCCAAAAGCCGACACGCCCGGCTGCACGACGCAGAGCTGCGGTCTTCGTGACATCAAGAAGAAAGTCGGTGACACCGTCATCATCGGTATCAGCCCTGATCTTCCGGCCAAGCTCGCCAAGTTCGACGACAAGTACGACCTGGGCTTCACGTTGTTGTCTGATCCAGAACATGTCGTGGCCGAGAAGTTTGGGGTGTGGGGCGAAAAGTCAATGTATGGAAAGAAGTACATGGGCATTTTGCGCTCTGCGTTCCTGATTGACGAGAAGGGTAAGATCGAACAGGCCTGGTACAAGATCAGCCCGAAAGACACGCCCGCCAATCTCCTCAAGGCGCTCGGCAAGTGAGTTTCCCTGCACCTGCCGACGTGCTTCCGCATCGGCCCCCGTTCCTGCTTCTTGACGAAGTCACCGAACTCGAGATCGGTTCATCGGCAAAGGGCGTATGGCGCATCACCGGCGAAGAATGGTTCTTCCCTGGTCATTTCCCCGGCCGCCCCACACTGCCGGGCGTTCTCATGCTTGAGGCCATTGCGCAACTGGGCGCTTATGCGGTGTTGAGCGACCCTGCGCTTGCCGGCAAGTTGCCGTTGTTCGGCGGCGTTGAGAAGTCGCGCTTTCGTCGTCAGGTCGTTCCGGGTGATGTCCTTGAACTCGAAGTCACGCTCGGTCGTATGTCGGCTCGCGCCGGCAAAGGTTCGGGCCGGGCTTATGTCAATGGTGAAACCGCCGCTGAAACCGAACTCCTCTTCGTCTTCGCCGACGCCTGAGTTATGGCCAAAGCACTGATCGATACGCCGATTGGTGCACTCACCGTCATCGCCAACGATGTCGGTGTTTGCCGCGTGTGGTTTGGCGACCCCGCTTGGTAAAGCGCATTTATGAGCGAGGATCACGTAGTTGCATGAGTACTTCGAAGGAATGGCTTTTGCGTCGAGAGGGCAGTCTCGACTGAAGAGCTGCTTAGGCCGGCGGTGGGCCGATCACGATGCAGCCGTTGTGGCCGCCGAAACCAAAACTGTTTGAGAGCACCGGCGCGGGGACCCATTCACGAGCCTCTCCGACCACGATATCGATGGGGGCCATGTCAGGGTCGACGTTTTCATAGCCAGCAGTCGGCGGAATTGAGCGCTTCTGCATGCCGAGAACGATGCCGACTGCCTCAAGCGAACCGGCACCACCAAGAGCATGGCCAGTGACGCCCTTGAACGAGGTAACCGCCGGCGGTGTATCGCCGAACACCTCGGCGATGGCAGCAGCCTCGGCAGCATCGTTGAGTGGTGTTGAGGTTCCGTGAGCGTTGACGTAGGTGACATCGGATGGCACGAGACCCGCATTGGCAATGGCAGTGCGCATGCAGTTGATGGCCCCAACGCCCCCAAGAGACGGGGCGGTGATGTGGTGCGCATCGGCGTTGGATGCTGCTCCCATCAAC
This sequence comes from Acidimicrobiales bacterium, assembly GCA_040882655.1. Taxonomy (GTDB): domain Bacteria; phylum Actinomycetota; class Acidimicrobiia; order Acidimicrobiales; family Acidimicrobilacustridaceae; genus Acidimicrobilacustris. Next base: position 20,334 of record JBBEAV010000033.1, on the reverse strand, counting down.
TCCGCAAGGATCGTGGCGCCGCGAGCCTTCGCCGATTCCATTTCCTCAAGGATTAAAACACCAGAACCCTCGGCAAGGACGAAACCATTGCGGTCTCGGTCGAACGGGCGAGACATGTTGTCCGAAGACATTGCGGTCATGTTGGTAAAGCCAGCGATACAGGTGGGAGTCATGACAGCTTCGGAAGAGCCGGTGACCATGGCATCGCACAGACCCGAGACGATCAGTCGGTAAGCGTTTCCAATTGACTGTGTGCCAGCAGCACAGGCGGTGCACGTGTTCTCGCATGGGCCTTGCCATCCGTACTTCATGGAGATTGCCGCTGATGCGGCGTTGGCCATAAGCATTGGGACCATAAAGGGGCTTACGCGTCGAGCGCCTTTATGCTCGTTGACGAGCACCTGTTCTTCAAGGGTGGTGAGCCCACCGATGCCGGTGCCGATCCAGACGCCCTTGCGGTTGGGATCGCCGTCGACATCGCCGGACATCTGCAGAGCTTCGTGGGCTGCCGCCAATGCGAACTGGGCGAAGCGGTCGGTGCGCCGCGCCTCTTTCGGGTTGGCAAAATACGGCTCGGGATCGAAGTTTTCGATACGACGCAGCCCTTCGGGCGCCGGCGAAATTAGTCCGTCCCAGAACGCCTCGATGCCGATCCCGCAGGGGCTGACGACACCGATGCCAGTAATCGCTACCCGGCGCTTTGTGTTCACCGCTTCGACATCACCAGGTTAAATGCCTCGCCAACGGAAGTGATGTTCTCAAGTTCAGATTCGTCGACAGAAACATCGAACTCTTCTTCGAGCTTCATTACGAGTTCAACGAGGTCGAGGCTGTCGGCATCGAGATCATCGGCGAACTTGGCTTCCATCGTCACCTGATCGGGCGAGACGGCGAGAATCTCAACAGCGCAGGCTTTGAACTTTTCGAAATCATCAGACATCGGTGCTCCTTGGTAATCGGTCATCTCAACTTAGTCGGGGGTCGCAGTGGTGTTGGTACTACTCCTGCCTTAACCGCCCATGCCGAGGCCACCATCTACGGGCAGGACTGCGCCAGTGATGTAGCCAGCTTCATCGGAGGCAAGAAAAGTGACAGCGGCGGCAATCTCGCCAGGCGCACCCATGCGCCCAAGCGGAACGGCGCTGGTAATTGACTCGCGCATTGCGTCGTCAACCGCAGCGAACATGTCGGTGGCAACGGGTCCGGGGGCGACGACATTCACGGTGACATTTCGAGAGGCGAACTCACGTGCCAGCGATCGGGCGAGGCCGACAAGTCCGGCCTTCGATGCTGCGTAGTTGGCCTGACCAGCTTGACCGACCGAGCCGACAACCGAGCCGATGAAGATGATTCGACCCCAGCGAGCGCGCATCATTTTGGGAACGGCGCGACGGGCAGCACGGAATCCGCCGACGAGGTTGGCATCGATGACATCGGAAAAGTCTTGGTCAGTCATGCGCAATACAAGTTTGTCGACGGTCGTACCGGCATTCGAGACCAACACCTCAACCGGCCCAAGCTTTTCTTCGATCTCGGTGAAGGCGGCGTCTACCTGCTCGGTATTTGTCACATCGCATTGCACGCAGAGAAGATCCTCGGATTCAGCAGGCGCATCTGATCGATAGGTGATTGCTACCTTGTGGCCAGCGGCAGCAAACGAGCGTGCACAGGCAAGGCCGATGCCGCGATTTCCGCCGGTGACGAGAACGACTCGATTCATGCGCTTTCCTCCGGAAGGTGGCCCGTCCATCGAATGATTGCACTTGCCCAACTCATACCGGCGCCAAAGCCCACGAGCAACACATTGTCGTTGACCTTCACTCGTCCATTTTCGAGTGCGTCGACGAGCGCCAATGGGATTGAAGCGGAGGACGTATTTCCGGTTCGGTGCAGCACCATAGCGACGCGGTCCATGGGAAAATTAAGGCGTGAGCATGCTGCTTCGATAATACGAATATTGGCTTGGTGGGGAACAACAAGGGCAATGTCATCGCCACCAAGTTGCGCATCGGCCATCGAAATTTTCGCCGAGTCGACCATCACGGTGACTGCTTTTCGAAACACTTCTTTACCGACCATAGACATATAACCGCCAATGGGTGCCTCAAGGAACTCACGTGCGGTGCCGTCGGAACCAAGATCGTAAGAAAGAAGCTGTCCCTGTCCTTCAACTGCCTCAAGTACAACTGCTCCGGCACCGTTTCCAAACAAGATGGCAGTATTTCGGTCGTTTTGGTCAGTGACCTTGGCCAATGTTTCTGAACCAATAAGTAAAACGCGTTTGAGGCCCATAGCAATGAGCCCGTGAGCTTGTACGAGCCCGTAGACAAAACCCGAACACGCTGCGTTGACGTCGCAAGCACCACCGATGATTCCGAGTTCCTCTTGAACCTGCGAAGCAGTGGAAGGAATTTGGTAATCGGGCGTGGTGGTAGCCAGAAGGATGAAATCGATATCAGCGCCAGTGAGGCCGGCCATTGTCAGTGCGTTTCGACCGGCTTCCACAGCCAGACCAGCGGTGGTTCCGCCGTGTCGGCGTTCCCGGATGCCCGTGCGTTCAGTGATCCACTCATCAGTGGTGTCGAGGCGAGCTTCGAAATCTGCGTTTGTCACTATCTCGTGAGGCAACGCAGTTCCCCAGCCAATAATCGTTGCGCCGCATGAGGAAGAAAGAGTCATCGCTTCCTCAACGTTTTGGCTATCACGCGGTTCGTAACCAAGCGATGGGTTGACTCGTCGTGACTCGTTCGCCTTCGACGGCAAGGACGCCGATCAACGCTCCGGCGAAGGGGGAACGAACCTCTTGTTCGCCGACCATGCCCAAAATTGTCCCGGGGGCAAGTACGAATCCGGGAGCAAGACCTTTGACGGGTGCAAAAACGCCAGCGGCGGGGCTCACCACCATGCGCTCGGTGGCAAAGAGGTGCTCCCCTTCGTGCACCGCAACGCCTGCGGCGGGCGTGGCGAGCTCGGTGAGAAGTGTGTCGAGATCCTCGGGAGTTGAGACTGAAAATGCTGTTGTGCTTGGGACGGTGCGCTTGGCCATGCCAGTGAGAACACTTCCGGGGCCAACCTCGACAAAAACGGTTGCGCCCGCATCGCCCAGGTTATGCAATGTCTGACGCCAACGTACCGGGCTACATAACTGTGCGAAAAGTAGATCGGTCCACTCTGATCCTGTGTGGGGTCGGGCATCAACGTTGGCATAAACGGGTAGATCGGCCTTGCGCAGGTCTGCCGTTTGAATAGCGACGTGAAGGCGATCACGGGCAGGTGCCATGAACGGGGTGTGGAACGCCCCGCTGACCGCGATTGGCATGACCTTTTTGGCACCGATTTCCTTGGCAAACTCCGAGGCACGAGCAACAGCGTCGGGATCTCCGGCGATCACGACTTGCCCGGGAGCGTTGTAATTGGCGACCCAAACATCACCGCCCACTCGAGCGCACGCGACTTCAACGTCATCATCGTCGAGACCGAGCACTGCGGCCATGGTTCCGACCCGAGAGGAAGTTGCCTCGAGCATTGCTGCACCGCGCTCGGCAATCAAAAGAAGACCTTCCTCGAATGAGAGCGCTCCCGAGGCGACAAGTGCTGCGTATTCACCAAGGCTGTGGCCGGCTGCAGCGGCGGGCTCGACACCGAGACGTTCAACGGCATCAAGCACAATGAGGCTCATGAGAAAGGTAGATAACTGAGCGTTATCGGTTCGAGTGAGCTCCTCGGCTTCGGTACTGAGAAGTAACGCTTCCAAGTCGCGACCGATCACACTGGATGCCTCAGAAACAAGTTCCCAAGATGGGTGCTCTCGCCAAGCGTCTCCCATGCCGGGCTTCTGAGATCCCTGACCGGGAAAAGTGAAGACGATCATCGTGGCGGTGGCGGCTTTCGCTTGTGGAGGGGAGGTGCCCGGTTTCCAACGAAGTTCTGACCCTGAGGCTGCCACTTCGGTTTCATTTTTCTTGGCTGAATGCGTAGGGAAGAAAAAGTCCAGAGGTTGACCTGGTGCGGCGGGAGGGACTCGAACCCTCAAGCCCCGAAGAGCAGCGGGGTTTGAGCCCGCCCTGTATGCCAATTCCAGCACCGCCGCAGAGGTGCGCTTATCACGCTACCAACTGGTTGGAGCCCGGTTCTACACTGCCCCGGTATGACTAGGGCGACGTTGGAAAAGAGGCTGATTGACATTGGAGCGCAACTTCGCGACCTGCGTCAGGACCTCGCGATCGCCAATGATCAGTTTGCCCATTTTGCTGATGAGGCAGACGAGGCGAGGCTTCGGTCGCTGGTTTCAGAGACCCCTTTAGCCGAGCGAGAACATCGAGTTGCCGCTCGTCATGCCGACGCCATGGGACGGCATCGTGACGAGGTCGTTGCCGATATCGGCAGGTTGGAATTGCAGCAGGACGAGTTACTCGATCGGCTCAACGACACCATCGGCTGAGCCGGTACCATCAGCACATCGCTCGTTCTGGTCGGGCGTCCACTCTCAGGGGGCTGCAACGTTGCCGACCCGTGTCGTTATCGCCGAAGACGAGGCGATCATTCGGCTCGATCTCAAAGAGACTCTTGAAGAAGAGGGCTATGAGGTCGTTGGCGAGACTGGTCGAGGCGACGAGGCCGTCGACCTTGTGCGCGAGCTTCAACCCGAGATTGCCATTCTCGATATCAAGATGCCCGGAATCGACGGTCTCACGGCTGCGAGGCAGATCACCGCTGAGCGACTCTGTGCAGTTCTGGTTCTCACTGCCTTTAGCCAGCGAGATCTCATCGAAGAGGCTAGAGATGCCGGAGCGCTCGCCTATCTAGTGAAACCCTTTCAACGCAGCGACCTCGTGCCAGCAATCGAAGTAGCGGTGGGTCGATTCAGGGAACTTCGTGCGCTGGCGGAACAGACCAAGTCACTCGAGGAGCAACTCGAGACTCGAAAGCTTCTCGATCGGGCGAAGGGTGTACTGATGGACACCCACGGACTTTCTGAGGTCGACGCATTTTCTTTTATTCAAAAAACGGCGATGAGCGACCGCACCACAATGCGGGTCATTGCCGAGACAATCATCGACGGCACTCTTACTCCGGAGCTTTCATGACCACGCTGATGTTGATCGACGGAAATTCGCTCACGTACCGAGCGTTCTTTGCCCTTCCCACCGATATGGCAACAGCATCTGGTCAAGTGACGAATGCAGTTTTTGGATTCACTTCCATGCTGGTCAATCTTCTTCGTGATCAAAAGCCAGATCATCTTGCCGTCATTTTCGATCGCTCTGAGCCAACGTTTCGCCACGAGGCACTTGAGTCATACAAGGCCAACCGCGACGCCACGCCAGATCTTCTCCGTCAGCAAATGGGAATTGTTCGTGAGGTCGTCGAAACGTTGCGGGTACCGGTGATTGATCTAATCGGATTCGAAGCTGATGACATCATCGCCACTTTGGCAACAGCAGCCGAGGCACGTGGTGACGACGTGATCATCGTGACAGGCGATCGTGACAGTTATCAATTGGTGCACGATCCGCATATCAAAGTGCTCTACAACAAGCGTGGCGTCTCCGATTACGCGCTTTACGATGAAGCCGGAATCTTGGAACGTACCGGGGTGAAACCCACTGATTACGTTCATTACGCCGCGCTGCGTGGCGATCCGTCTGACAATCTGCCCGGCGTACCGGGTGTAGGCGAAAAGACGGCAGCGAAACTTATTAATCAGTATGGCGGTATCGACGGCATCTATGAGCACCTCGATGACTTGACTCCCAAGCTGCGTCAGAACCTTGTCGAGAACGAGGACAAAGCGCGCACAAACATTGAGTTGATGGAACTCCGCCGTGATGCTCCCGTCACCGTCGACCCCCACGAACTTGAGATCGGAAATTTTGATCTCGAAGAGATTCGTCAGTTATTCGATTTCTTGGAGTTTCGACAGTTATTTGATCGGCTCGTAGATGTTCTCGGAGTTTCTTCTGATGGAATAGTCGCCGTCGGCGCCGCACGTGTGCTTGAGGCCGAACGCGCTGACGTTTCTTCGATAAAAGAAGCAACTGCGCTTTTCAAATCGCTCGTTGCCGCTACCACGCCACTGGCAATCGCTGGTGGTTGGTCAGGTGACGAGGGCCGATCCTCATTCGAGGGTTTGGCGCTGGTTTCCGACGCATCGGCTGGTGACGTTGCTTGGGTCCCGGCCGAAATATTGGCTGCTGCCGAAGTGAGAAAAGCCGCATCCACGCTTTTCGCCTCGGAGGGTCGACTCGTAGTTGCTCACGACGCCAAAGCGGTTATGCGCGGTCTCGATGACTGTGGGATCGATCTTCGTTCGCTCGCTCTTGACACCATGATCGCTGCCTACCTTCTCGACCCTGCCGAAACTCGATACTCGCTGGAACCGCTTCTAGAGCGCTATGCCGACGCCCGTTTGCCTGCCGATGGCGATCAGGCCGACGGCCAACTCGACTTCGGCGGAGCTGATATCTCGGCCGTGGCCCAACGAACTGCTCGACGTGCACTGGGAGTTAATGCCCTTGTTGTTCCGTTGCTAGAGATGCTCGAAGCACGTGGACTGGCCGGCCTCAACGCTGATATCGAAGTCCCGCTCGTTCGTGTGCTGGCTCAAATGGAGATCCTTGGTGTTGGAGTCGATGAAGCTGAACTTCGACGTCTTCGCGATCAACTGATTTCACGCTGTGATGAGTTGCGCGGGTTGATCTGGGCGGATGCTGGCGAAGAGTTCAACGTAAATTCCACAGTAAAACTCCGTGAGATCCTCTTTGAGAAACTCGAACTCACTCCTCAGAAGAAAACGAAGACGGGTTATTCCACTGATGCTGCGACATTAGAGAAACTTCTTGGTGAGCATCCAATCATCGAGCACCTGTTGTCCTACCGCGAAGTCGAGAAACTTCGGTCAACGTACGGTGAAGGCCTGCTCGCTGAGATTGCTCCCGATGGGCGAATCCACGCCACGTTCAATCAGACAGTGGCTCGAACCGGTCGCCTGAGTTCCGATGCGCCGAATCTTCACAACATTCCGGTTCGAAGTGAACTTGGTCGAGAATTTCGCAAGGCTTTTGTTCCTGCCTCGGGCTACACCTTGCTCATCGCTGACTACAACCAGATCGAACTCCGATGTATTGCTCACCTCGCGGAAGATCCCGGATTAATCGGTGCGTTTGAATCAGGTCAAGATATTCATAACGCCACCGCCGCTCGAGTGTTCGATGTTGATCCTTCATCCGTAACTCTTGAACAGCGCTCAAAAGCAAAGATGGTCAGTTACGGTCTCGCCTATGGCATGGAGGCGTTTGGCCTTGCTCAACGCCTAGGTGTTGCTATCAGTGAAGCGCAGACAATCCTCGATTCGTATTTCGTGGCCTTCCCGGCAGTGAACGACTACATGGAGCGCACGATCGCCGAAGCTCGTGAGAAGGGATACACCGAGACCCTGTTCGGTCGTCGACGTCAGATTCCGGAACTGGCATCGGATAATTTCCGTATTCGGCAAGCCGGTGAACGTCAGGCGATGAACGCCGGCATCCAAGGACTCGCCGCCGATATTTTCAAAGTGGCACTAATCCGTCTCGATCAAGCACTTGATGCTGCCGGAGCAACCAGTCGCATCATTTTGCAGGTGCACGACGAAGTGATTTGCGAAGTTCCGCCTGCTGATCTTGATGCCGTTACTGCGCTTGTGCTCGATGCGATGTCCGGAGCATTCGATCTTCGCGTTCCGCTGGAGGTCAATCTTTCACACGGCAACTCTTGGGCCGCGGCCAAGGGCTGAGATGAATGACACACCCGACGGTCACTGGTTCGAGACCATCGCCGACCACCTCGGAACCTCTTATTTGCGCTACTCCTTTACCAAAGGAACCGCGAACGAGGTCGCTTTTCTGGTTAATGAACTTGGTCTTGCTGCGGGCATGCGGGTGCTCGACGTTGGTTGCGGTCCCGGTCGTCATGCGTATGCATTGGCCAAACTTGGCATCAAGGTTCATGGCGTCGATATTTCGCAGACCTTCGTTGATCTTGCGACCGAAGGCGCTCCAAGCGGTGCAACGTTCGAGCGGGCCGATGCCCGATCGCTGACCTTTGAGGCAGAGTTCGATGCGGTGATCTCGCTGTGCCAGGGCGGGTTCGGGTTGGCGGGGGGAGCGGATTCGGTCGGTCCCGATCCAGACGGGGTGGTGCTAGAGGCTATGGCGAGGGCTCTTCGTCCGGGGGGCCGCATTGCTGTTTCAGCCTTTTCCTCCTATTTCCAGATTCGCTGGCTCGAGGACATCGATACCTTCGATGCTGACGCCGGCGTCAATCACGAAATGGCCGCGCTCCGAGCTCCCGATGGCACCGAAGTGCTGAAAGACCTCTGGACCACATGTTTCACCCCCCGAGAGCTTCGGTTGCTCGCCGCCCGTGCCGGTCTTGAGGTCACGGCTCTTTGGTCGGTGACCCCGGGGGAGTACGCCCAGCGTCCGCCAGAAATCGATCGACCCGAGTTTCTTCTGGTGGCCCGCCGCCCTGCGGGCTGACAACTCGACTGTCGGGGGTTCTTAAGCCATCGGCGGGCTGGCGGGGCCTGTGGAGAGGCGTCTAACGTTGGAGTTCCCCTACGCATCTGCGTGGAGATTGTCCCATCCCCTACTTCCTGTCCACCAAAGAGAGAACCCTGTGTCCGAGCAGTCCACTATTGAAGAGGCCAACCCGGCCACCGCCCCCATCGTCGATGCTCCGGCAGGCATGGGGAGCTTTGCCGCCGATGGCACTTACATGCCTCGTCAGGTGATCGAGGACGATCTTGGTGGAATGTCGCTTGATGATGCGTACACGGCCTCGATGGTGCAGGTTGAAGACGGACAGATCGTAGAAGGCACGGTCGTCAAGATCGATCGTGACGAAGTTCTTCTCGACATTGGCTACAAATCAGAAGGAGTCATCCCCTCTCGCGAACTTTCGATTCGCAATGATGTCGATCCTTCCGAAATCGTTTCCATGGGTGAACGCATTGAAGCATTAGTTCTTCAGAAGGAAGACAAAGAAGGTCGCCTCGTTCTTTCAAAGAAGCGAGCACAGTACGAGCGTGCTTGGGGAACGATCGAAAAACTTAAGGAAGAAGACGGCGTCGTCAGTGGACCAGTCATCGAGGTCGTCAAGGGAGGCCTTATCGTCGATATCGGTCTGCGTGGTTTTCTCCCCGCATCCCTCGTCGAACTGCGTCGCGTTCGCGATCTTGCGCCCTACGTTGGGCGTACTCTCGAAGCCAAAATCATTGAACTCGACAAGAACCGCAACAACGTCGTGCTTTCACGTCGCGGATGGCTCGAAGAAACCCAAAAAGAACAGCGTGAAGATTTCTTGGCCAATCTCAAGCCCGGCGAAAATCGTCGCGGTGTTGTGTCATCAGTCGTGAACTTTGGTGCATTCGTTGACCTTGGCGGCATGGATGGTCTCGTTCACGTCTCTGAGCTTTCTTGGAAGCATGTCGACCACCCCGGTTCTGTTGTGCAGGTTGGCGACGAAATCGATGTGCAGGTTCTTGAGGTTGATCTCGACCGTGAGCGCATCAGTCTTTCGCTGAAAGCCACGCAGCAGGATCCATGGCAGGAGTTCGCTACGGCCCATCAGGTTGGCGAATTGGTCTACGGCCGTGTCACCAAATTGGTCCCATTTGGTTCTTTCGTGCAGGTTGGCGATGGGATCGAAGGCCTCGTGCACATCTCAGAGATGTCTGCCCATCACGTAGACCTGCCGGAACAGGTCGTCACCCCAGGTGAAGAACTCTGGGTCAAGATCATTGACCTCGACCTTCAGCGCCGGCGTATCAGTCTCTCAATCAAGCAGGCAGCCGAGGGCGGCATTGTTGCGGCTGAGTATCAAGAGCACTTTGGTGACCATGCGTACGATGCCGAAGGTAACTACATCGGTGGCGAGTCCACCGAGGCGCAAGAAGCTTGGGCCGAGTATTACGCCGAACAAGGCGACACCTCAATCCCGCCGGTGCCGACCTCAGAAGAAGCCGCCACCGCGGCAGTGGAATCTGCCGAAGATGCTGTTGCTGAAGAAGCCGCGCCCGAGGCCGACGCCGCCGAATAAGGCGAGGCCGGCCCCTTGGGTTGGCAGTCAATCAAGTCGAACGATCCCCAGTCGCAGAGCGGTCAGCACTGCCTGAGTTCGGTCGCGGGCGTCGAGCTTCTGGTAGATCGACGCAAGATGGTTTTTCACCGTTTTCTGAGAAAGGTAGAGCCGCGATGCGACCTCAGGGGTCGAGCATCCATCGCAGATGGCCTGCAACACTTCCTCTTCCCTGCGGGTGACGGATACGGGAAGCCCCCGCCAATCGGTGAGTACGGCCCGGTTCTGAACTGTCGTGGTTGTTGTCATGAACCATCCATCGGCAGGTTTGGGCAAAGTGTGAGCGAAAAGCGCGGAAAATCACTGAGACGTGCTCTGGTACGTTCCGGCAATGCTTCTTCTTGGGCTTACTGGTGGAATTGGATCGGGTAAATCAACGGTGTCCGGGGAGTTCGCTCGACGGGGGGCAATCGTGATTGATGCTGATCTCGTCGTACGCGAGCTTCAAGCGCCCGGCGGAGCAGTCTTGGAAGCAATGGTTGAACACTTTGGCGAGGGGATTCTCGCCGCTGACGAAACGCTCAATCGTCAGGCAGTTGCTGACATTGTGTTCAATGACCCCGAACAATTGAAAGCACTGAATGCGATTGTTCATCCCAAAGTGGGGAAGGAAATCGACAGTCGAATCGAGGCGCAACGAGACACAGACAATGTCGTGATTCTTGATGTACCCCTGCTTGTTGAGTCGAAGGCCTACGAAACCGAAGGCATCATCGTCGTGGATACCGATCCCGAAGTTGCCATCGCTCGACTCGTGGAATTTCGCGGTTTTAATGCCGAGGATGCGCGCGCCCGCATGAAGTTGCAAGCGACAAGAGAGGAACGTCGCGCTGTCGCCGCATTCATTGTTCCGAATGACGGCACACAAGAACAGTTACTCGCTCGAATTGATGAGTGCTGGGGCTGGATCCAATCGAAGCGAGTACACAACTAGAGATTGAGCCGGCGAGCGAGATCACTCATGATTCGACGATTGGGGTCGACGCGTTCGCGAACCGCTTTCCATTCATCGAGTCGGGGATACATCTTTGGCAATAATGCAGGGCGAAGCCGACTGTCTTTCGCAAGATAGATTCGACCGCCAACGCCCACGACAAGGTCATCAAGGCGGTCAAGAAGTGGCCCGAGTCCGTCGATTCCTGCAGGTATGTCGAGTGCAAGGGTCCAGCCGCCAATGGGGAACGAAAGTGGAGCCCCGTTACCTTCGCCAAATGATTTGAGAACGGCGAGGAAGGATGTGCAGCCGGAATGGCTGAGTTCCTCGACGATCCTCGTAAGTGTTGATGTGGCGTGAAACGGAATGACGAACTGCCATTGAAGGAATCCTGCAGGGCCATAGATGCGATTCCAGCCACGCACCATGTCGAGGGGATGGAAAAAAGCCGGAATCGATTGCAGTTCATCACGGCGCTCGATAGGTGCTTTACGAAACCACAGTTCGTTGAAAGCGCGAATGGTGAGCTTGTTGAGAAGGCCGGCAGGCATGAATGGTGGAGCCCCGACCAGTTCGCCCGCTTTGTAGACGTACGGATCGGGGCCAGTGGCAGATCTCGCTTCCACTGCGGTCGCGAATCTTCCTCGTGTGAGCACTGAGCGGCCCATGTTTTTGCCGGTAGCCATGAGGTCAATCCATGCGACTGAGTAGTCATACAAATGATCGCCACTGCGCATAAGTTCGCACACTGCGTCAAGATCCGAGGCGCGATCGGTGTCGACAAGTACGTGGCTCGAACCGATACGAGGGCATCGGAATGTGGCATCGAGGATGACGCCAGTGAGGCCCATGCCACCAGCAGTGGCCCAAAACAATTCTGGGTCGCGGTCTGGTCCGATCTCAACAATCGAACCGTCAGCTAATTGAAGATGCAGGGAGAGAACGTGATTGCACCAGGACCCTTTGAGGTGGTGATTCTTTCCGTGGATATCGGCAGCGATTGCCCCTCCAACGGTGACATAACGAGTGCCCGGAGTGACCGGCACGAAGAGCCCTTGCGGTACAAGGGCATGTAGAAGGCGATCGATGCTGGCCCCGGCGTCGGCAGTAACGAGAACGGTGTCAGAGGCGGGATCTGACTCATGAATAGTGAACGCTGCGACATCGAAGGTTTCAATGATCGTGCCACCGGCATTCTGCGCAGCATCGCCATAACTGCGGCCTAGACCCCGAGCGATGAGTCCCCGTTCGAAAACAGTAGGAAGGGCTCGCTGTAATTCAGTAGGAGAGGTTGGTCGACGAACGTCTGCGCCTGAGGGAGCGGTGCGACCCCAGCCAAATCGTTCTGCTGATGTGGGAATGGCCCGAAGGGCCGCCGGGTTAGGAGGCATAGATGGCACCGACGTAGATGAGTACCCATAACGCACCTGAGGCAAGGAGGGTCCGATCGGAGAAAATCAGTTGCTCTGGCTCCGCGCCTTTCCCCTGATCAAGCAGAAGTGCGTACCGCAGGATGGCAATCGCAAAGGGAACGATTGATAACTGAAACAGAACGGAACCATCGGAGAATTCTTGGGCTGATGCAAATGCCCAGAAGCAGTAGGTGATCATCGTTCCTGCAGAAAAAACGGCCTTGAGGTAGTTCAGGTACTGCGGTGTGTATGCCGCAAGTGAGGGTCGAATAAGTGCAGCGTCTTCGCCGAGCTCGGCGCGTTCACCTGCACGCTTTCCGGTGACCATGAACAGTGCCCCGAAACTTGTCACGATGAAGAACCATTCAGAGATGGGCAGCCCAGTGGCTGTTGCTCCACCGATTGCTCGCAGCACAAAACCTGCGGCGACGGCCACGATGTCAATGATGGGTAATCGCTTCAGTCGAAGTGAATACATAGTGGTCAACGCGAGATAAGCAAGGATTGTGAATCCGAAGTCTTGGCGGATGAGAAACGATCCGCCAATGGCGATGGCTAAAAGTGCGACGGCCACGATGTAGGCGAGGCCGATCGGAACTACTCCCGCAGCGATCGGCCGATTCTTCTTTACTGGATGACGGCGATCGGAGTCGATATCTAGCGTGTCATTGAGCAGGTATGTGGCACTTGCTGCAGCACAAAAACACCCAAAGGCGCCGAGCGTCTGCAGGACGGTGTCTCGATTATCTAAAAGCCCCGCAGCGATGGGAGCAGCGAAGACGAGAACATTCTTGCTCCACTGTTTAGGACGAAGTTCACGGACAAGGCCGGCAAGAAGCGATGGGCGAAGTGATGCTGGCGCCGTCATGTCATCCTGCGCTGATTTTTCGCCATAGTGGGCGAGGTAGGTGGCGCAAGATGGTGAAGAGCAACGACATGATCGGTGGTGCCCAGATGAGTTCTTTGTTCTTTTGCAGACCGTTAACGACTGCGTCGGCGATCTTGTCAGGTGTGGTTGCAAATGGGGCTGGCTTCATACCCTCGGTCATACGCGTATGGACAAACCCGGGCCGAACAACCACGCACCGCGCACCGGAACCAATGAGTGAATCGCCGAGGCCTTGAGCGAACGCGTCCATGCCCGCTTTCGTCGATCCGTAGACAAAATTATCGGCCCGAGCCCGAACTCCAGCAACGGAGGTGATGGCGAGGATGGTTCCGTGGCCTTGCATTCGCAACCTCGCCGCAGCAGCGAGTCCGCTTGAGACAGCACCGACGTAGTTGGCTTGGGCGGCTTGGGCGGCAGCAATCGGGTCAGCGTTGAACTCGGCCTGATCGCCAAGCACGCCGAAAGCCAAGATGACCATGTCAAGGTCGCCAATGCGCTCTGCGGCGGCTTCGATGACCTTGGTGTGCGATGCCGAGTCAAGGGCATCGAAAACGAGTGTGTCAGCATTAATCCCGGCGGAACGGAGCCGATCGAGGGTGCCAGAGGCCGATCCAGGGGAGCGAACCCCGAGGAGAACCTTGGTACAGCGACTGGCCACGAGACGATCGACAATTGCTAGGGCAATTTCGGAGTTTCCTCCAAGAACAAGCACCGATTGCACCGAACCTAAAGCGTCGCGCATAAGAAACGTTCTCCCTTGAGAGGTTTGATCCGACCGCGTGAGGTTAGACGGCCAATGAGCCGTCACCGTAAGCATTGGCCGGCTGCCTTCGTAGACTGGTCCAGTGCCGCCGTTTCGACTCGTTTCCGAATTCCAGCCTGCCGGCGATCAGCCCAAGGCCATCGAGGAATTGTCGAAAAGTATTTCCGACGGAAATCGCTTTCAGACACTTCTCGGAATCACCGGTTCGGGCAAGAGTGCAACTATTGCTTGGACAATCGAGAAATTACAGCGACCTACGTTGGTGATGGCACCCAACAAATCGCTGGCAGCACAGCTCACGAATGAGTTCCGCGAGTTTTTTCCTGAAAATCGGGTTGAGTATTTCGTCTCTTATTACGATTATTACCAGCCCGAGGCGTACATGCCTTCCTCGGATACGTACATCGAGAAAGACTCTTCGGTCAACGATGAAATTGAGCGTCTGCGCCACGCAGCAACGTCGGCGCTGCTCACACGTCGTGACACGATCGTGGTTGCTTCAGTCTCGTGTATCTACGGCCTCGGTTCTCCGGAGGAATACGCCGACCAAATGATGGTTGTGCGTCAGGGCGAAACCCATGAGCAGCGCTCCATTCTTGGTCGACTCGTCGACATGCAGTACGAACGCAATGACATGAATCTCATCCGGGGAAAGTTCCGGGTACGAGGTGACACCATCGAGATCCATCCTGCGTATGACGAAACGGCAATACGCATTGAGTTATTCGGCGATGAGGTCGAGCGCATCGTGGTGGTCAACCCCGTTACTGGCGAGAAGGTCACGGAACTTGAAGAACTCGTGGTTTTCCCTGCCACCCATTACGCCGCCAGCGACGAACGAATGCGTACCGCTATGACTGGTATTGAAGCGGAGTTGCAGCTACAACTGGCGAAGTTCGAAAGTGAAAATAAGTTGCTCGAAGCGCAGCGTCTGCGTATGCGCACGCAATATGACCTTGAGATGATGGCGGAACTCGGTTTCTGTAACGGGATCGAGAACTACTCGGCACATATCGACGGACGCTCGCCAGGACAACCGCCGTTTACTCTGCTCGACTATTTCCCTGACGACTTCCTTGTCGTCATGGACGAAAGCCACCAGGCTGTTCCTCAAATTCGGGGCCAGTACGCGGGTGATCGCTCGCGAAAGCAAACGTTGATCGAACATGGGTTCCGTCTCCCCTCCGCGGCCGACAATCGCCCTCTGACTATCGATGAGGTTCTTGGCCGTATCGGTCAAGTTGTTTTTCTTTCGGCTACCCCGGGACCATTCGAACTCGAAAACTCCTCTGCGATCGTCGAACAGGTTGTTCGCCCGACAGGGTTGGTCGATCCCGAGATTGTCGTGAAGCCCACCAAAGGGCAGATAGATGATCTCATCGAGCAAATCAACAAGAGGGTGATCGATGGCGGTCGTGTTTTAGTCACCACGCTCACCAAGAAGATGTCAGAGGATCTCACCGACTATCTGTTGGAACTCGGCGTCAAGGTTCGGTACCTCCACAGCGAGGTCGACACGATCGAACGGATTGAGATTCTTCGCGATCTTCGTCTGGGCGAGTTCGATGTACTGATCGGTATCAATCTTCTGCGCGAAGGTCTCGACCTTCCGGAAGTTTCGCTAGTGGCCATTCTCGATGCCGATAAAGAAGGGTTTTTACGCTCAGAGACTGCGCTTGTTCAAACCATTGGTCGTGCAGCCCGAAATGTTGAAGGTCAGGTGATTATGTACGCCGACTCAATTACCGACTCAATGCAGCGGGCCATCTCCGAGACCAATCGTCGGCGTGGGCTTCAAGAGGCGTACAACGCTGAACATGGCATCGACCCGCAGACAATCCGCAAGGCTGTTACCGATATTCTTGCGACGCTTCGCGGAACCTCAGGAGCCCCTGTTCCCGGAGGAGGTAGGCGATCGACTGCTCGCGACAAAGTCCGATCTGATCTCGCTGAACTTCCTGCCGATGAACTTGGGCGTCTTGTTGTGACGCTTGAAGAGGAAATGAAAGAAGCGGCTGCGGATCTGCGCTTTGAGTACGCCGCTCGCCTTCGCGACGAAATCAAGGAACTCCGTCGCGAGTTACGCGAAGTCGGTTAATCGCCCGGGCTGTTCTCTGCTCCCGATCGTTTGCCTGATTCTGGGCGACAGTAGGATCCCGCTGTGGATCAACTCGTCATCCGTGGTGCCCGAGAGCACAACCTCCGTAACGTTTCGATTGACCTTCCTAGAGATCGCCTGATCGTTTTCACCGGACTTTCTGGTTCGGGCAAGTCCTCGCTGGCCTTTGACACCATCTACGCCGAGGGGCAGCGCCGTTACGTGGAGTCGTTATCGGCCTATGCCCGCCAATTCTTGGGGCAAATGGATAAGCCCGATGTTGACTTCATCGAAGGTCTGTCCCCTGCGATCTCTATCGATCAGAAGTCAGCGTCGCGCAATCCCCGTTCAACCGTCGGCACCATCACGGAGGTGTACGACTACCTCCGTCTGCTGTACGCCCGCATCGGTATCCCGCATTGCCCAGTTGATGGTTCCGTGATCAAGCGACAGACCCCTCAGCAGATTGTCGATCGGGTCCTTGAACTTCCCGATGGCACCAAGTTTCAGGTGTTGGCTCCCGTCGTTCGGGGCCGCAAAGGCACCTACGACACGTTGCTTGCAGACTTGGCCTCGCAGGGGTTCGCTCGCGCAATCATCGATGGTGACTTGCACGAACTCACAGATAATGTCGAGCTCGCCCGCTACGAACAGCACACTATTCAGATAGTCGTTGATCGGCTTGTGAAGAAGGCTGGCATCGAACGGCGCCTCACCGACTCTCTTGAAACTGCTTTGCGGATCGCCGAAGGCGTAGCTGAGGTCCAGATCGTGGGTCGGGGAGATGATACGGGTCTTGATGACGAAGTCATGACGTTCTCTCAACATCTCGGTTGTCCAGCCTGCGGTCTGAGCTATGAGGAACTTGCTCCGAGGAACTTTTCCTTCAACTCACCTTATGGGGCCTGCGGACACTGCGATGGTCTTGGTACGAAGTACGAGGTCGATGCCGAGCTCGTGATTCCCAACCCTGATTTAAGTGTCACCGGCGGGGCTCTCGCTCCGTGGGCGACCGCTCGAACACAGTATTTCGGCCGACTTCTCGAGTCGGTCTGCGATGTCTATGAAATCGATCCGGACGTTGCGTTTTCGAAGCTCCCAAAGAAGCACCAGAAGTTGCTACTCCAGGGAACCGGTGCAACTGGGCGAGTACAGGTTCGGTATAAAAATCGTTACGGACGTCAGCGTTCCTACGATGCCAAATTCGAAGGCCTCGTTCCTTGGTTGCAGCGGCGACACTCCGATGCCGAAAGCGATGCACAACGTGAGCAGATCGAGGGCTACATGCGCGAGGTGCCGTGCCCCGATTGTGAAGGGTCGCGTCTTGCGCCACTTAGTCTTGGGGTCACGATCGACGGGCACTCCATCGCCACAATTTGTGCCATGTCGATTGGCGATGCTGCTGCCACGCTGAGCGGGCTCACACTTTCCGAACGCGATCGCATCATTGCTGAACGGGTAGTGAAAGAAATCAATGCTCGCATGGGCTTTTTGCTTGATGTGGGTCTCGACTACCTCTCGCTTTCTCGTTCAGCAGCGACTCTTGCTGGTGGTGAGGCCCAGCGCATCCGGCTTGCTTCTCAAATCGGTTCGGGTCTCGTTGGCGTGCTCTACGTTTTGGACGAACCTTCAATTGGATTGCATCAGCGAGATAATCGTCGCTTAATCGATACGCTCATCCGTCTCCGTGAACTTGGCAACACCGTGCTTGTTGTTGAACACGACGAGGACACAATCAAGATCGCCGACCATGTCGTTGATATTGGTCCCGGCGCAGGTGAACATGGCGGCGACATCGTCTATTCAGGCCCGGTAAAGGGTCTTCTGAAGTCAAAAGAATCGATTACGGGTCAGTACCTCTCAGGTCGTCGCTCTATTCCGGTTCCGGAAAAACGTAGGTCGCCAGGCGAGGATCATCTTGTTGTACGAGGTGCTCGTGAACACAACCTTAAAAACGTGACTGTGGAGTTTCCGCTCCACACATTCACTGCCGTCACTGGTGTCTCCGGGTCAGGAAAGTCAACGCTGGTAAACGACATCCTGCATCGCGCACTTATGCAGAAGGTTTACGGGTCAAAGACTCCCCCCGGGCTTCACAAGAGCGTCGATGGCATGGAACTGGTGGACAAAGTCATCAACATTGATCAGTCTCCAATCGGGCGCACCCCGCGTTCCAACCCCGCCACGTATATCGGCGTGTTTGATCATGTTCGAAAACTTTTTGCCCAAACCCACGAAGCAAAGGTTCGCGGCTATCTGCCAGGTCGCTTTTCTTTCAACGTGGCCGGTGGCCGCTGCGAGGCGTGCTCGGGTGACGGCACAATCAAAATTGAGATGCATTTCCTCCCCGACGTGTATGTGCCCTGTGAGGTCTGTAAGGGCGCTCGTTACAACCGAGACACACTCGACATCACGTTTAAAGACCACAACATCTCTGACATTCTTTCAATGAGCTGTGAAGAGGGCGTGGGATTCTTTGCCAACCAGCCAACGATCGCACGTCACTTGCAGACCCTCGTTGACGTTGGCCTTGGCTATGTGCGTCTGGGTCAGCCGGCAACAACGTTGTCGGGCGGCGAAGCTCAGCGGGTGAAACTTGCCAGCGAACTTTCGAAACGATCGACAGGTCGCACTGTGTACATTCTCGACGAACCCACTACGGGTCTGCATTTTGAAGATATCCGCAAACTACTTACTGTCCTGTCGAGACTTGTCGATCAGGGAAACACCGTGTTGGTCATCGAACACAACCTTGATGTTGTGAAGACCGCCGATTGGGTGATCGACCTCGGACCCGAAGGCGGTAGTGGCGGCGGGTCAGTGCTCGTAGAAGGAACGCCTGAAAAAGTTGCTGCGACAAAGAAGAGTTACACCGGTCAATTTCTGCGGCCCCTCTTGGGCTTGGACTGACACGAGCCAGTCAAAGCGTCACCCGTTCAGGTGATCTGCAGCATTCTGTCGAGTGCGACTTTGGCCCATGTTGTTGTGTCATCGTCGACCATGATGCGGTTGACGACTTTGCCGGCAACCAAGTTTTCGAGAACCCAGCACAAATGGGGTGCATCGATCCGAAACATTGTGGAACACGGACACACAAGTGGATCAAGAGACACCACGGTCTTATCGGGCGTTTCGTTGTTCAGCCGGTTGATGAGGTGGATTTCGGTTCCTACTCCGATGACTGCCCCAACCGGCGCGTTTTCTACGGCTCTTATGATGAAGTCAGTCGAGCCAACCTGATCGGCAAGTTCACACACGTCGTGAGCACACTCCGGATGCGTGACAACGATGCCATCGGGGTTGGCCGTTCGAAATGCATTGATGTGCTCTGGTCGGAACCTCTGGTGCACTGAGCAATGTACCTTCCATAGAAGAAACTTGGAATCCTTGATTTCGGCGTCTGTGAGGCCGCCCCGCTCGTGGCGCGGGTCCCAGACACGCATCTCGTCATGGCCATAGCCGAGAGTGAATGCGGTATTGCGGCCTAGATGCTGATCGGGGAAGAACAGGACCTGTTCGCCTCCGGCGCCGTCAGCAGCACGGTCACCAAGTGAAAGCGCCCACTCAAGAACTGCTCGTGCATTTGAAGAGGTGCAAACCGCTCCGCCGTGTTCTCCCACAAATGCTTTCAGGGCAGCCGAGGAGTTCATGTAGGTGATGGGGATGACTTTCGAAATGTCGGTTTTCTCAGCGAGGGTCTCCCACGCTTCGGTCACTGCTTCAAGATCAGCCATATCTGCCATCGAACAGCCGGCATTGAGGTCGGGAAGGATGACGGCCTGATGATCGCCGGTGAGGATGTCAGCGGACTCGGCCATGAAGTGCACACCACAAAAGATGATGTACTCAGCCTGGGGTTGTTCTTGGGCAAGAACCGAGAGACGAAATGAATCGCCTCTGGCATCAGCCCACTCCATCACTTCATCGCGCTGATAATGATGTCCGAGAATGAAGACGCGGTCACCCAAAGTAGTTTTGGCAGTGGCGATTCGGTCCGAGAGTTCTCCCGGGGTGGCCTGGGTGTAGCGATCACCGAGTGGAAGTTGGAGGGGAAGGATGTTGTGGTGCACTCCCATGATGGCCTGGGAAATCCGATGAGTGGCCGGTGGGGGCTGCGTG
>JBBEAV010000032.1:33714-68557 GCA_040882655.1 Acidimicrobiales bacterium | reverse complement strand
TTTGGTGCTCGTGTGTATGCCACTGCCGGCGGGGCAGAAAAAGTCGCGTTATGTCGCGAACTCGGTGCTGACATTGCCATCGATTACCTGACCGAAGACTTCAAGGCCGTCGTGCTTGCCGACACCGACAACATTGGCGTCGACATCGTGTTCGACAACGTTGGCGAAGCCGTGATGGCCGATTCGTTTGCATGCACCGCCTACAACGGCACCTATCTCATGATGGGTTTCGCATCGAACAAGGTTGTGGCCGACGAGAAGTTCATCGTTCCTCGCCAGGTCACGATGGGAAACTTCAAGTTGTGCGGCGTACTGCTCAACTATCAGTCCGAGGACATGATCGGGGTTATAAAACAGGGCATGGGTTGGAATGTTGCGCCTCGAGAACTGGGCGAACTGGCAACGGCCGACATCGTCGAACTCGTGAAAACGGGAACGGTGCGCGCCGTGGTGGGCAGCGCACCGAGTTTTGAAGATCTCCCAGCCGCAATGGAAGCGATGGGTAATCGCAACACCACTGGCCGCGTCATCGTGATGCTCTGAAATCTTCAGAGCGCTGAGATCACTCCGGCGGTAGGTCGAAGTGGTCGATGTACTCACGGAATTCAGAACGCACCGCCGCTGGATCAATGCCGTATTGGTGGGGCTGGTAATTATGGGTTCCGTGAACGCCTGGCGGATTTGCGTCAATAAATGCCTGCATGGCGCGCGCGGCTTCATCGGTCATCGGCAGATCAAGCGCTTCGTAGATCTGCGTGATGACGCTGAACTGATCGGTTATGAAGTCGCGGAACATCATGTCGTAGAAGATTGCGTCGGGATACGCCTGCGCTTTGCGAACGTTGACGCCGTGCATCAAGACATCTCGAAGCCGTGGGGTCCAGTCGGCAGCAACTGCTTTCGGGTCAACGTGGTCGCTACCAACGCTGCGCACGATCGTGGTGAGTGAGGCATAAGAAGTCATCGATTTCACTGGATCTCTGTGAGTGAACACAATGCGCGCATCGGGGTAGGTCGCAAGGAGATGTTCGAGGCCCCACAGATGTGCACCGGTCTTCAGCACCCATCGATCTTGCATATTGAACGCTTGCATGTGTTGCAACTGTTGCAAATGAAAGTCGTAAACATTTGACCAATCTGCATCCTGATCAATCCAGGACTCGTAACTGGAAACATTGAACTGATTATGGAACAGCGGAGAACACATTGATTCGCCCATGAGAGTGACGCACTCCTGTGTGAGCTCAGCGCCGAGTGGGTGAATTGCTTTGAGTTGCTGATCCTCGATTGGCGGCATTGTTGCTGCGCACATCGCAATGCGTGGATCGCTCGAAAACGTTTCTGAACGGGGCGGGGGAGAAGGAAACATGCACTCCCATGTGAGCGGTGCTCGGTTGGCCGGATCCTGCGCAAGGATGTCATGAAGGATCGTGGTGCCCGTGCGAGGCATACCAATGATGAACACCGGTTTCTCAATCTTCTGTTGAGCGATTTCAGGAAATATGGCGCGGTCGGCGACGTAGTTAAGACGATTCACCGTATGGAGGAGTGCTCGCTCACTGGCAATGAATTCACCAGTGGGGTTAAGAGCTGCATCGGAATGCAGCGAGTCCATAAATCGATTGAGGCCCTCGAGGAAAAACTCGCCACCGTCTCCCAGATTGGTGTTGCCGCCCGCCCGTCGAGAGCCCTCATCGAGGATTGCCTGTGTAGCGAGCGGTGTTGGCGTCATATCCATCGCGGCACCGTACTTGGAACTCGATGCTTCAGCCGCGCCAAAGTGAGTGAGGTGTGCGGTCGCGTGGACCAGTGAAAGGGAGGGCTTCTGGCCTGCCACCGGTGCCAGCCGAGGCATAAGCAGCGCAAATGACATCAAGCACACGGCGGCCGAACTTGGCATCAATCGGCGAGGCAGCACCCTCAACTACGTCGCGCAGTGTGCGCATCTGCCCGACATAGCCAAGATTCTCCAACTGCAGATCCATGTCTGAGGTGAGGGGAGTGAGCTCAACGTGACCACCGTTGAGCTCAATATCAGGCCGAGGCATCAATTCCGTTCGAACAACGCCACTATCGCCTGAAAGTTGGATATCCCAAAGTGCATCGGGATGGCGCCAACTTATTTCGATGCGCACCCGTAACCCTGAGACGAAGTCAATGAATACCTCGGCGTAATCGTCGACCTCAATGTCAGATGACTGCTCAAGCGACGCTTGCACCGAAGTAGCGGCGTCGGCACCGGCAAAAAGAAGCGCAAGGGCAATTGCGTGCGAGCCAAGATCGAAGAGTGCTCCGCCTCCGCGTGCAGGTTCGAGAAAGTCACCCCAGGTGGGAAGGGGCGACAGTTGGCGAATCTCAACAAACCTGAGCGCCCCCAACGAACCCATTAACTCGTGGGTTTGGATCACGAGAGGAGAGAAAGCCAAGTTTTCGGCGTAAACGACATTGCCACCGGCTGCTACCACTGCGTCTGCCTCGGTCAGGGTCGAGGCGAGGGGCTTTTCGACAAGTACGACAACCCCACTTTGAATCAACGCTAGAAGATCGGTTGCGTGTCGATCAGGCGGGGTGCACACCACGACAGCGTCAGCGCCGGCGGGAAGCTCATGAAAGGCAACGGGGGTTGCACCGACTTGGTCTGCTCGCTCTTGGGCACGTGCGGCAGTGCGAGAGGCAACAGCGAGAATGGGCGAATTCGTGGCCTCCGCCGCCATTGCATGGATGACCGAAATCATGCCGGCACCGGCGAAAGCAAGTTTCACGGCTGTGACGGTATCGCTTCACGGGCGAGGGAACTACGTTCAGTGCCCATGGAGACCGAAGCGGAACTTCGAGGAGTGGTAGTCGTCGATCTTTCGACCAACCTGAGCGGTGCCTACTGCGCGAAATTGTTTGCTGACTCTGGGGCGACAGTGACGAGAGTCGAACCCATTGCAGGTGACCCGCAGCGGCACGCCCAATGGTCAGGAATACCAACCGCAGGCGATGCGCCACTTTTTCGGTATCTGCGCCACGGGCAGCGGTCGGTAACGGCAAATAGCGGCGACCAAGTGATCGAAGATCTGTGTGCTGCAGCCGATCTCGTCATTGTTTCCGAAGCCCCACACCGTGAATGGCCAGGCACAGTTGTAGTAGCGGCGACCCCCTACGGGCTGAGTGGCCCTTACGCCGATCGGCCGGCCACCGAATTCACGCTGCAGGCTGATAGCGGTGCACTCGCTATTCGAGGAACTGCAGAATTTCCTCCGATACAAATGGGCGGCCGCATTGTCGAATGGGTGGGAGGCGCGTACGGGGCAGTCGCCGCATTGGCTGCAGTCCGTCGGGCACGCGCAACCGGTATCGGGGAACTCATCGACGTATCGATCTTTGAAGTGGCCAACATCACGGCAACCAACTATTCCGATTTGTTTAATTCTCTTGCTGGTCGACCTGAACCCGATCCAACAATTCCGCCGCGAAATGTTGAGATTCCATCGATTGAACCGACACTCGATGGCTGGGTTGGTTTCAATACCAATACCCGCGATCAGTGGGAATCTTTCTGCATTCTCATCGAACGTCCCGACCTACTTGAAACTGCCGAGTTTGCAGCGTTGGCCACGCGCAATGCGCGAGCAGCGGAATGGAACGCGATGGTGCGCGAATTCACCACCAAACACACCACTGCCGAAATTGTTGAAAGAGCAGCGGCACTGCGAATTCCGGTAGCGCCTGTGGCTGACGGTAAAAGTATTCTCGAGTTAGATCACCCCCAAGAGCGCGGTGTATTTCTCAGAGACCCACAAGATGAATTTTCCATGCCTCGCCGCCCGTATTTGATCAACGGCAAGTCCGGGGCAGCACCGGAACCTGCGCCAGTTCTTGGAGCGAACAACGACAGCGAGGTACCGGTTCGACTTCCCCGGTTAAATGCCGATGACCGAGTGCCGGCGTTACCGCTCGCCGGTATCACTGTTCTCGACCTCACTGCATGGTGGGCGGGGCCTTCAGCAGCGGGAGTGCTCGCAACGTTGGGTGCTGAAGTGATTCATGTCGAATCGACCCGACGCATTGACGGCATGCGTACTGCTGGAGGAATGTTTTACAGCCGGCCACAGTGGTGGGAGTACAGCGCATTCTTTTTGTCGGCGAACACGAACAAATACGACGTCACCCTTGATCTCGATCGGCCCGAGGGTCGAGCTCTGGCACTGGAACTTGCAGCGAAGGCCGATATCGTTATTGAAAATTTCACACCGCGAGTCGTTGAAGCCTTTGATCTTGATTGGGACGTGATTCGCGAAGTAAATCCGCAAGCGGTGATGGTTCGTATGCCGGCATTTGGTCTTGACGGACCGTGGCGGGACCGCCCCGGGTTCGCCCAAACCATGGAGCAGATCACTGGGCTGGCGTGGATGACGGGCCATCTTGAAGATCAGCCCCGCATTCAGCGCGGGCCTTGCGACCCCAACGGTGGGCTGCATGCGGCATTTGGCGCGTTGATTGGTCTGCAGCATCGTGATCGAACCGGCGAGGGTTGTCTGGTCGAGGCGCCAATGTTTGAAGCGGCACTCAATGTTGCTGCCGAACCGGTCATCGAATGGACGGCCAATAGTTTGCGCGTTGAACGTGAAGGCAACCGCAGTCCCTATGCTGCGCCGCAGAATCTTTATCCATGTACTGGCTTTGATACTTGGCTGGCAGTGTCGTGTGCAACCGATGAACAGTGGAAGTCATTGGCATCTGTCATTGGTCATCCGGAGTTAGGCGATGATCCTTCGTTAGCAACGCTTGCCGGTCGGCGACGTGATCACGATCGACTCGATCAGCTGATTGGCAATTGGGCCGTGTCGATCAATGTCGATGTCGCGGTTGAGTTGCTCATTGCCGCCGGCGTGCCGGCCTCGGCAACGAGGGATAACCGCAGATCCTCGGGGCATCCCCAAAACATCGAACGGGGTTACTGCGAAATGGTGGACCATCCTGTGGTGGGCACACACCCCACGCCAACGCTTCCATTTCGTTATGCCAGCGTCGACCGCTGGGTGCGAATGCCGGCCCCAACGCTGGGGCAGCACAATCGGGAGATTTTGGGCACGCTTCTCGGCCACAGCGATACCGAGTTGGCCGAACTCGAACAGAACGGTGTCATTGGTTCTTGGCCAATCGGCCTTTAGATGGCATTGCTAGGGTGATGAAGTTCAACAAAATAGGGAGTAGTCATGGTTGATCTGTTCGACAAGTTCAAGGTGTTTGACGTTGATACGCACCTTACGGAGCCACCCGACACATGGACTCGCTCCTTTCCCAAATCGCTACACGACAAAGTGCCGCATATTGAACGCGTTGACGGTGTTGATCAATGGATGGTCAGCGGAGAACGTATTGGTGCTCCGGGGTACTACTCGATGGCGGGTTTCGACGGCATCATGCCCAAAACGACTCCAAAAACCTTCGATGACATCCACCCCGCAATGTTTGAATCGAATGCTCGTCTGGCATTTCTTGATGCCGAGGGTATTGACGCACAAATTCTCTATCCCAATGTGGGTGGTTTCGGTAACGGTTATTTCCTTCGTCTCGGCGATCGTGAACTCGTGGTGCAGTGCGTTCGTGCTTACAACGATTTTCTTACCGATTGGTGCAGTGCCGATCCCACGCGTCTGATACCAATCGCAGCGGTCCCATTTTGGGATCTTGATCTGGCAATTGCCGAAATCGAACGTTGCCTCGACATGGGTCACAAAGCCATCAACTTTTGCAATCAACCGCAGGATTATGGCCAGCCACCTTTGGCCAGTACGCATTGGGACCCCATCTGGAAGACCGTCCAAGATGCAGGGGTGCCCGTAAGTTTTCACGTTGGTGGAGGCTCAATGGGGACACTGTTCGAGGACACTGCCGGCATGGGTTGGATGACCAACTTTGCGAGGGTTTCTTCGATGATCTTCATGGACAACATGCGCTGCATGGCCGATCTGATTTTCGGGGGTATGTGTCACCGATTCCCAGACCTGAAGTTTGTCTCGGTGGAATCGGGTGTGGGTTGGCTTCCGGGCGCATTGGAAACCTTTGATTGGCAGTGGAACAACGGCGGTGTTCGCGACGAACACCCTGAGTATGAACTCATTCCAAGCGAGTACTTCCGCCGCCAGTTGTTCGGTTGCTTCTGGTTCGAACAGAAGTCTGCACTCGCTGCGATTGACGTCTTCCCGGACAACATTTTGTTTGAGACCGATTACCCGCACCCCACCTGTATGCACCCCGGACCGCGTACCGCAGCAACCCGCCCTCGCGAGTACGCCCAGAAGCTCATGGGCCATCTGCCCGATGACGTTGTGCGCAAGGTGCTGTGGGACAACGCTGCTGGTGTTTACAACCTCGGCGCATGAGCCCAATCACGCCCCCAGCCTTCGGTTCCGCGTTCATCATTTCTGAGATTCGTAATCGCACATTGCACTTGCGCATTGACCGTATTGAGCGCCGCAATGCGTTCACTCAAGATATGTATCGAGCGCTTAAGCGCGCGGCTATTTGGGCTGATGGTCAGTCGGAACTTGATTCGGTCTGCTTGACCGGCACCGGCAAATGGTTCGCTGCCGGTGGCGATATGGCCGGCAATTCCGAAGATCCTGAAGGCCTCGCCAGCGAATGGGATGCCACCGATAACTTTCCTTTCCGCCACATAGAACGATGTCGCAAAATTTGGGTGGCCAGAATCAACGGGCTATGTCATGCCGGCGGACTAGATCTTGCACTGCACTGTGACGTGGTGATCGCATCAGCCGATGCTCGGTTTCGTATTCCCGAATTACTTCGCGGTATTCCCGATCCGTTCATGTCGGCCCGTATCGCTGAGGCGATCGGTATCGCTAAGGCTCGCTATTTGTTCTTTACGGCTGCAGAGATCTCAGCAACCGAAGCAGACGCTATGGGTTTGATAGGCAAGGTTGTCCCTCAGGATGAACTCGAAGCCCAGACCGAGTGGGTACTCGAGCAGATTTCTCTTACTGGCCCCGAGGCCCGAGCCGCAATTAAACGCGATCTCAATTCGCGTCTTCCCCTTTCGGATACTGGCTTGTTCCACCGCACAATGATGAGCGCCGAAATGGTTGAGGGCATGTCGGCGTTTGTCCAGAAACGGCCTGTTGACTGGCCTAGGGGCTGACCGGCTGGGAACCAGCCTCGCCGGTACTGTGGTGTCTTGATGAAGAAGTGGATTCAGTTTGCGGCCGCAATCGGAAGCGGAGGAGTTGTCGTTGCTGTAGCGATGGCGATCTTGATTCCTTCTGTCGCTCGCGTTGCGTCAGCGGTAGAGGGCAGCGACGGAGCCATCGACATTACGCAGTTTCAGGACTATGCAGTTCGCTCTCAGGTCTTTGCTTCTGACGGTTCGCTGATCGCCACTTTGTATGGCCCAGAGAATCGCGATCCAGTACCGCTCTCCGCTATGCCCGACACGATCAAGCAAGCAGTATTGTCAGTTGAAGACGCGCAGTTCTACGAGCATGGTGGAATCAATCTGCGGGGTCTCGTTCGAGCTCTGGTCGAGAACGTACAGGCTGGCCAGGTCGAACAAGGTGGATCGACGATCACGCAGCAACTCGTGAAAAAAGCATTGCTGAGCGACGAGCGTGTTCTTAATCGAAAGACCCAGGAAGCGGCGCTTGCCATTCGCCTCGAGGGTCAACTTTCCAAGGACGAGATTCTAGAGCTGTATCTCAACACCATTTATTTCGGCAATGGTGCTTACGGAGTGCAGGCGGCGGCGGAAACTTACTTTGGGAAACCAGTTGGTGAATTGACGCTGGCTGATAGCGCCCTCTTAGCGGCAATGATTTCCAATCCGGTCCAGAACGACCCGATTTTGCACCCCAAAAAGGCGACAGCCGAACGCAAATTGGCTCTTGACCGGATGGTCGACAACAGAGTGATCTCCCAAACTCAGGCGACGGAGTTCAATGCATTGCCTCTTCCTGTCGGCCGATGCACGGGTGTCGCTGCCGGATTCCGACCTGCCGATTGCGGTGTAATCATTCAACCGCCGCAAGAGAGCTATTTCGTTGAAGAAGTTAAGCAACAACTTCTTTCCGATACTCGTTTGGGCGCAACCTATGAAGAGCGTTATGCGCAGGTTTTCGGTGGCGGATTGCGGGTCTACACCACTCTTGATCCGATTGCGCAAAATGCTGCTCAAGATGCGCACGACAACACCTTTCCTCCAAATGTTCGCGCTGAGGCCGATTCCAAAGGCATCACGACAGCAATGGTGTCGGTTGAATCTTCCACTGGGGCAGTCCGGGCCCTCGTTGGCGGCCCGGGTTTTGTCGAGTACAAATACGATATTGCCACGCACGAACCGGGCCGCCAGACCGGTTCAACGTTTAAAACCTTTGTCATTTTGGCTGCGCTCGAACAAGGTGTGCTGCCCGAGGATCTTGTTGGCGGCGGTGGCTCTTGGCCAAATGAGGGAAGTACCCCTAATCCGTACGTGATTTCAGGAGGGGGCGGAACGCTTATGGGAGTCACCGCATCATCATCGAACGGCGCCTTCGTTCGGCTTGGTCAAACGGTTGGTCTTGAGAACGTGGTGTACACCGCCCAACGTCTTGGTGTCACAAGCCAATTCGATTCTCGGGCCAAATCAATGCCGCTTGGCGTCTTTGATATGACGCCGCTAGAGATGGCGTCGGCCTATTCGGCAATCCCCAACGGTGGCGTTCGTGAACCCTCCTATTTCATTGATCGGGTGGAAGATCGATCCGGCACGGTGCTGTTTGAACACGAAGCCAACCCAACTCGCGGGGTGAGCTGGCAAAGCGCGTGTTTGGCAACTCAGATTCTTGCCAATAACGTTTCCAGCGGCACAGGTACCAACGCTCGACTCAACGGACAGTCGGCCGCCGGTAAGACTGGCACGACCGAGAGCAATACCAATACGTGGTTCGTTGGCTTTACTCCGCAATTGACCACAGCCGTATGGATGGGCATTCCATCTGCGGGAACAAAGGCTATGGGCAATCTCGGTGGGCGTGAGCAGTTTGGTGGCCTGTGGCCGGCAACGATCTGGCGTAACTTCAATCAGGCCTATGTCGACGAAACCAATCAGAAGCGGGTGGCCTTTCCAACCTGCGCCGCACCTACTCGGGCCGGAAAAGCGGCTTCGGGGGCGAGCGACCCCTTTGGAATCTTGAATGGGGCCAAGATGTTTGTAGAGGAGACGACCACAACGACGACTCCTATAACCACCACAACGACTACGACCGTCGCTACAACCACAACGACGGTCCCAGTAGCGACAACCCGACCGCAACCCCCTGCCCCCGCACCGGTGACTCCGTCCCCGCCCCCGCCCTAGTGGTGTATCGCGGCAGTCGGCCAATGCGACATCGAGACCTCTTACGCGCAATGCTGTCGCGATGACAGACCTCGAGCGGCTTCTTGATCTTCAGGACAACGACACGTTGGCTGATCAGTTGCGGCATCGATACAAGGCGCTACCAGAACGTGGTGCGTTAGTTGAACTGCAAAAAAAAGATGCTTCGATTCGTGCCGCAGTTTCCGAACCGCAGGCTGAACGCGATGGACTTGCTCGAGATCAGAAGCGGCTTGAAGATGAGATTGCGATGGTTGAAGGTAAAGCTGTTCACGTCGAAAAGCAGTTGTACGACAGTTCGATGACATCGCCCAAGGAAGCACAAGGACTTCAGGCAGATCTTGAGTCACTGAAGCGGCGACAAGGAACGCTCGAGGATGAAGTTATCGAGCTCATGGAGCGCATCGAGCCCCTTGACGCTCAACTCGCACAATCAGTCGTAGCCCTCGCTGCGATCGCGGGGGAGCGCAATCAGGTTGCGGCATCACTCGCCGCATCAGAGGCCGAAGTCGATTCTGAACTCCAAACAACGAAGGCGGCGCGCCAAGCACTCGTAGATTCCGTTCCGGCATCGCTGGTTGCAGAGTACGAGCGCATCCGCGGCGGCGAAGGAGGAATTGGCGTTGCCAGGTTGCAGGGAGCAACTTGTTTGGGATGTCATATTTCGATGGCCGCAGCTGAAGTGGATGCGATGCGGCGGCTACCGGCGCAGGATCTTGCTTATTGCTCCGATTGCGGGAGATTGCTCGTCCGATGATTCTCTGGTTCGCCGGAGTCAGTTTCGTTTTCGTCTGGTGGGTGTTTCGTAGTCCTGCCCTTGATTATCGACTCGTGATGCTCGGCGCGATTCTTCCCGTAGGCGAAGTGTTTTTTGGCGGTCCGAGAGTGCTGCACGCGTTGCTTGCGCCAGTTGCATTGATGGGTGTGCTCATGCTGGCAACTCAAAAGCGCCGATTGGTGCGTCGTCGGTGGATTGGCATTCCCATCGGCATGATGATGCACCTTGTGCTCGACGGAATTTGGGCCCGCCCTGAAGTGTTTTGGTGGCCATTCTTTGGACTCGATTTTGGAACCGAAGGGCTGCCGGAACTTGGTCATCCGATAGCGGTCACGCTGTTGTTCGAGTTCATCGGTCTTGGATGTCTCATATGGGCATGGCGTGCGTTTGACTTCTCTAACCCCCAAATTAGGGAACGATTCCTCCGCACGGGCCAACTCTCGCGTTCGGTACCCAAACCTCCAACCTGTTAGGTCACGTCATGCTTCATATCGTTCGTCACGGTCGCACCGAACACAATGCGTCAGGTCTGTTGCTCGGACGGATTGATCCGCCGCTCGACGACCTGGGTCGGGATCAGGCCACCGCGCTTGCTGCGGCGATCGGTCCGGTAGATCGCTTAATCACGAGTCCGCTGCTGCGAACACGACAAACCGCCGAGGCATTTGGCATCGAACCAGTCATCGACGAACGATGGATCGAACTTGATTACGGAGACTTCGACGGAGTGCCGCTTACTTCGGTCGAGCCCGAGATCTGGAAAGCGTGGCGCACTGACGCTGATTTCTCTCCGCCCGGCGGAGAATCGCTTCGCCAACTCGGTCAGCGTGTCTCTGAAGCGTTGACCGACTTAGACCGAGCCGAAGATAGCGATCTGACTACGGTCGTGGTCACACACGTGTCGCCGATCAAGGCGGCAGTGTGCTGGGCGCTAGGCGTTGACGATCTTGTGTCTTGGCGTTTATGGGTGGCAACGGCATCAATCACGTCGGTCGCCGTCGGTGGCGGTCTTCGGGCAGTGCACGGGTTCAACGACATCGCCCACTTGCGGACAGCGGGGCTGGCCGACCGATAGCGTTTGGCAGACGAAAAATTGAGAGGGAATGCATGACTATCGTGATCAGGGGAACACTGCCAGTGAGGGCAGATAAACGTGAGGAAGCGATCGCTGCGTTCATCGCAGTGTCCGAGAGTTCTGAAGCCGAAGCAGGATGTCAGGCCTATCGGTTTGCCGAAGATGTGCGCGAGGCAAACAGTTTCATCATCACCGAACATTGGGATGACGAGGCTGCACTTGCTGGACACTTCCAGACCCCTCATATGGCACAGTTCAGCGCCGTCGTTGGCGATCTACTCGCAGGCGCACCTGAGGTTCTCAAGTACGAAGTGAGCAGTTTCGGACCACTCCACGGCTAAGCGAAATGGCGAGTGGAATAGTGAGACTCGGCTGGGCTTCGGCCCCCGAGGCTCTCGAGGCTCTCGACACTTATTCGCATCTTTGGCCCGACTCGGAAGATCAGACGAGAAGCGCAGTCGACGCGGTGCTTGGTTCTATCGCGGGCCAATCGTGGGCCAAACTGGCCTAGAGAGCCTGCGATCCCTTGTGACTGTTGGGTGCGATGGTGAGTCGGTCTGTAGGCGGGGTTCTGTTCTGCGCCTCCCGGCGCTTCGGTGACCATCCATCTATGCGGCCTACCAGCGGGTGTCATTTCTTTCGAAACAACTGACGGGCAGTCAATCCCGACGCTCGGCCTTGCTCCAGGTGGGGTTTACCTAGCCATCCGAATTGCTTCGAATGCTGGTGCGCTCTTACCGCACCGTTTCAGCCTTACCTGTGCCCGGTAAACCGGGCCATCGGCGGTTTGCTTTCTGTTGCACTTTCCTGCGGATCACTCCGACTGGTTGTAAGCCAGCACCTTGCCCTGTGGAGCCCCGACCTTCCTCGAACCGGTCAAGCCGGCCCGCGGTCACCCGACCGGCTCACCATCGCCCCCTCATTCTGTCACGGAGAGGAACGAACAACCACAGAGCCCTTCATGGAATTGCGAAAATCGCAGTAATAGTCGAAGGTGCCAGCGGAATCGAAGGTCTGCGTCCAGATGTTGGTGGGCTTCATATCGCCTGAAGCGAACAACGTCGGTGGCAGGAATTTCAGACTGTGAGAGGAACTATCGTCATTAATCCACGTGACCGAACCGCCTGCGCTCACGCTGATCACCCGCGGATCGAATTCTCCATCCCGAATATGAACTGTTGCAGCGACTACCGGTTCGACGTTGTCGGAACCTGAGTCGCTCTTCGCAGTGCAGGCGGTGGTGCTCAGTGCGCAAGTCATGAGAGCGAAGATCAACAGAACGGGGTGGAGCCTGATGCGTTTCATGAAGTCCTCTCGTTAAAAATCAAATGAGGAGAGTTCGGGATACCAACCGCCTGCGCGTTCGAGTGCCGAGGACCAACGGTCTCTCTGGGAATCGCCGGCAGGCTCGACAACACGAGACGGTATCCAAGTCGATGCGATGTCATCCCAACTGCTCCATGTGCCGGACGAGAGTCCAGCGAGGAATGCAGCACCCAATGTGGTCGCCTCGAGAACCGGTGAAATCTCAACGCTTCGTTGAGTGGCATTTGCGAGAACTTGAGTAAATGTTGGGTTCGCACTCATGCCGCCATCGACTCGGAGTGTTTCCAGCGAAAGCCCAGTATCGGCCTCGGTGGCCTCAACAAGATCAGCACCGCGCTGCGCCACGCCCTCAAGAACTGCTCGCACGATATGGGGTCGGCTGGTGCCGCGAGTGATGCCAAGAAGTGTTCCCCGTGCCCCGTAATCCCATTGCGGAGTTCCGAGGCCCAGCAGAGCCGGAACATAGACCACGCCGTCGGTGTCATCACACTGTTGTGCGAGTTCGTGCGATTCGGCTGAAGTATCAATAATCCCGAGGTCGTCACGAAGCCATTCAATATTTGAACCTGCCGAGAGCATGATCGCTTCGTTTGCCCACATAGTTTCGACGCCGCGCCTCCAAGCAATGATGGGGAAGGTGCCTGAAGCATTGCGCATCGAAGATGTCGGAGTAGTTGGCCCCACGATGACATCGAGCATTCCTCCGGTGCCGAAAGTGATCTTTGCCATGCCAGGACGCACGCAGCCCTGCCCGATGAGCGAGGCCTGTTGGTCGCCAGCAGTACCGCAGATCATTGGAGCGCCTTTGAGGGCGGTGGCAGACGCAATCGGGCCAGTGGAATCGACAATGGTGGGAAGCACTGAGCGAGGGATGGCCATCGTTTCGAGAAGGGCGTCATCCCAATCGAGGGTCTCAAGCGAGAGCAAGCCCGTAACGCCGGCATTTGAAGGGTCGGTGACGTGGGCTGCGCCTTCAGTCAGTATCCAAATAATCCAGGAATCCACAGTGCCAACGCACAAATCTCGTTGGCGATCGGGGTCAGCGAGGTCAAGAAGGTGTTTCATTTTCGTCGCTGATTGATTGGGGGCGAATCGCAACCCCTCGGCCTGAAGGACGAGGCAGTCGCCCAATGTGCGGAGGTCCTGCCAGCCGAGCCCGGGGGCAACAGGGACGCCGGTTTTTCGATCCCAGACAATGGTGGATGCACGTTGATTGGCTATGCCAATACCGGCAACTGTTCCGGCCTCGGCAAGTGCCGCTTGTGCAGTGGCGAGCGCGGCGGTGGCCATTTTCGTTGCATCGAAT
This sequence comes from Acidimicrobiales bacterium, assembly GCA_040882655.1. Classification (GTDB taxonomy): domain Bacteria; phylum Actinomycetota; class Acidimicrobiia; order Acidimicrobiales; family Acidimicrobilacustridaceae; genus Acidimicrobilacustris. The sequence goes on along the minus strand of JBBEAV010000032.1, from coordinate 54,714 downwards.
TCAACTAACCCTGGTGCTGGCGTATCAGGCAATACTTCGATTCGATGTTCAACCGCAATAGTGGCATCGGGTCGAACGATCGTGGAACGCACGCCCGAGGTTCCGATATCGACAACAAGGATGCTCATCGTGTTCGCCTTCCGCGTGAAACGGCGACCATCGCCCCGATTGTGCCCAGTGAGGCAAAGAGAAGAGCGAAAAGCAAAATTCCAAGAAGGAGAGCACCAAGATTTGAAAAATCACGGGCCGCAAGGAGATAGAAAACTTGGGCCCCAAAGAATGTAATGACACCGGCGGCGGCGCCATGTTGCAGAGCATGGGCCGGTAGGGACCGAGCAGCGGCGTATCCGGCGAGCGCTCCGGAAAAGAAAATGACGGCCAGCATCAGATTGGCCCACGCCGAGTCCTCAAAAACGGTGCGCTGGAGGATGGCTGCGGGTAGCGCAAAAAACAATCCATTGAGGGCGCCAATGAGCACGATCCGAAGGTCGATGGCACTCATGGATGCGGAAGTTCGAAACCGGAGGGGAGTGCTCCATACGCAGTCGGAATTCCGAGCTTTCCCGGATTGAGAATGCCGTTTGGGTCGAGCGCAGTTTTCATTGCCTGCATTACCAAAGTGCCACCTTCGCCGAGAGCATCTCGCATAAACCGCGCGCGGTTCAGTCCGATGCCGTGATGATGGCTAAGCGATCCGCCATTGGTCAACGCGGTTGACGTTCCTGCGTTCCAGCACTCGAGGTACATGGTTTCGATTGCATCTGGCCCTACTTCTTGGGGCTTCCCTGCGAAGGTGAAGTAGAGACAGGCGCCATCGGAGTAGGAATGAGAAAGATGTGCAGTAGAAGAAATGATGCCCGGGATTGACCCGATTGCATCTCGAACCACTGGATAGAGCGCAGGAAGATCGGTCCAAGAAACGGTGAGTTCCATAGTGTCGACCATGTAACCCCGCGAAATGAGTGCCTCTAAAGCGCTGACATCGTTGCGATGCCCAAACCATTTCGTAACAAGATCAGAATCAAGTGGGGAGGCAAGTGCGCATTCCTCGGTGGTGATCGTGGTGGTGGCGGCGACAGTGGCGGCATCGCCCTCGTCGAATGCCAACAACACGGCCACGGAACCGGTACTCCAGTTGCGGTCGGCTTCGGCGGCGTCGTAGAGGCGCAATGCCGCCGGGGCAATACCCCGCTGTGTGATTCGGCGACACACTTCTGCGCCTAATTCAAACGATGGGAAGGCCCAAGCGCTCTGGTGGTGGGCGGTAGCGACGGCTCTTGCTCTCAAACGCGCACCGGTGATGATTCCTAGGGTTCCTTCGGAGCCAACAAAGAGTTGAGTCAGGTCTGGCCCGGCAGCCTGGCGAGCATGGCCACCGGTCTTCACGATGGTTCCGTTGGCAAGTACGACATCTAGACCAATCACGATGTCTTCAATTTTTCCGTAACGATTTGAAAGTTGGCCCGCGCCACGACAAGCCAACCAGCCGCCAACGGTGGAAAGCGCAATTGATTGTGGCCAGTGTCCAACGGTGAATCCGTACTCCGACTGCAACTCGTCCTCAAGGACATCGCCAAAAGTCCCAGCGGCGACGTCAACGATGCCCGACTCAAGATCAACGGAGTGGATACCCGTGAGACCGCAAAGGTCGAGTACCACGCCACCAAAAAGCGGAAGCGATCCGCCGACAACGCCGCTTCGCCCCGCCGCTGCGGTGACGGGAATGTGGTTGTCGTTACAAAGACGCAGAATTGCTGCCACCTGTTCAGTTGATGTTGGCGAAACAACGACGGTGGCGATCTGACCAACCGCATTGCTCGCAGCCCGGGTCATCATGAGAGGCCACCAGTCGCGGCTGGCTTCGACACGATCGGCGTAATCAGTGGTGACCGCCGCGCCGGTCTTGCGAAGACTCTCAATAACCCGCGGGTCAACGGTGGCGAGAGGAGTTGCGAAATACGCGCTAGCCGCAGTTGCATTTAGGGCAATGGGTGGCGTTGGTGGCGAGGGCATAGTGGCGGTCTTAGCTCGTGAGCGCAGCGAGCTCTTCGTTTATGCGGGTTCGATAGTCAGCAATTTGGCGGGCCTGTTCCGCTTCGTCCCATCCAAATTCCGGCGCAAGGAGGGCGGCCACACTGGCCGCCGCCTCGGCAGAAACATCGCGAGCTTCCAGACGCGCTCGCGTACGCCTGCTGAGAATATCGTCGATGGTCTGCGCCATTTCATATCGAACGGCGAAGATTGCTTCTGCCCGAAGATACGGAAGGCCAGGAACCAGCAGTTCCGCCAACGACGGGTCTGCTTCGGCAAGCGCCAGCACGGTGGTGGCATCCGATCCGTATCGGTCGGCCAGCCTTCGGACAACACCCTCGCCGAGGGGCGAAAGAGTGGGTGCTGCCGATAGCAACTCTGCGTAACCGTTGGCTCCGTGGATTTCTAGATGTTTTGTCTTGCTTCTTCGGCGAAGCCGGACCACACGGTTGGCGTGGAGCACCTCGGAAAGCACCTCATCGATCGTGTCGGCGGCCATCTTTCGGTATGTCGTGAGCTTTCCTCCGGTGATCGTGACCACACCTGAGTCAGAGCAACGGACTTTGTGTCGTCGAGAAAGATCGGCGGTGCGACCAGAGGCCTCGGGATCGGCAACGAGGGGACGGAGCCCCGCCCATGTGCCGAGGATGTCATCGGCGGTAATGGTTTCAGTAGTGGAACCGTTGATGGCCCGCAAGAGGTACTCGACATCCTCTTCGTTGCATTGCGGATCATCGATGGGACCTTTGTAGTCAGTATCTGTTGTTCCCACGAAAGTGAACTGTCCCCATGGGACCACAAACACAGATCGCTTATCGCCCGGAACGGGGATGACTGCAGCAACGGTATTCCGAACCTTCGACCATGGCACGGTGATGTGCACCCCTTTTGCTGGTCGAATTGAATGGGGATGTTGGGCCTCGTCAAGGGCACGTACATCATCGGACCAAACGCCAGCGGCGTTGACCACGGACTTTGTGGCAACGTTGAAGTTGTGCCCATCGGCGCGAACGACAAGTCCGTTCACCCTGCCATCGGCGCCCTTCTTCAGTTCAACCAATTCCGTGCGATTGACGAAGGTGGCGCCAAATCGAAGCGCCGCGGTGCGCGCCACAGTTACGACCAAGCGGGCATCATCGGCTTCGGCGTCGTAATAAAGATACGAAGGCATAAGTTTTTCGGCGGGCAGAGTGGGAAACATCTCCAGCGCCTGTTTTTTCGAAACCCGTTTGTGGATCTTGCCAATACGCAAACCGCCAGTGAGGTCATACATCCACATCGCTGAGCCCATCGCACGAGCGAGTTTGCGGTTTACGACGCCCTTAGATGAAAGAATTGGAATGAGAAAAGGAAGCACCTTGACGAGGTGGGGGGCATTTCGTCGAAGGATTTGCCGCTCGGCCAGTGCCTCATAGACGAGTCGAACGTCACCCTGTTGTAGGTATCGGATCCCACCGTGGATGAGTTTCGAGGATTTGGAGGAGGTCCCCGAGGCGAAATCTTCTCGCTCAATGAGGGCCACGTTGAGCCCTCGGGATGCAGCATCGAGGGCACAGCCCACACCGGTGATGCCACCGCCGACAACCACTACGTCGAATTCGGTGCATTCCAATCGGCGGAGGGCATCGGAGCGGTCGAAAGCGGAAAGCGACATTTTCCGAGCCTAGAACCCCGTAAACGGAGGTGCCCGATCGCCTGACCTGCGAAAACCGCAATTCAGGGTGGGTCAGTATTCGGTTTGTGTCATCGGGGGAGGGGCGTCAATACTCGTCTTTCCCTAATCGCCCGCTCCTCAGGAGCTGTTCTGCCCCGATGAAACACACTTGGCATACCAACGCTGCCTGTATGGGCATTGACCCCGAGATCTTCTTCCCTGATCCCGAGGACGATGCTGATGCCGAAGCAGCCAAGACCGTCTGTGGTGAATGCGATGTTCGCGAAGCCTGTCTTGAGCATGCACTCGTTGTGCGTGAAAAGGATGGCGTTTGGGGTGGAGCCACCGAGCGGGAACGGCGCCGGATGATTCGACAGAGACGTCGCACCGCGTGATGACCGATTGGTCAGGACTTCTGTCGGCACTACTGGCGGGCCGCAACTTGACCGTCGCAGAGTCGCGTGGGGCGCTTCAGGACATCCTTTCGGGGAACGCCTCTGATGCTCAGATCGCCGCATTCCTGATCGCCCTTCGGATGAAGGGTGAAACCATTGAAGAAGTATCGGCCATGGTCGACGTCATGCTTGAGGCGTCAGCGCCAATCATTCTTCCGGCCGGGCCCGATGCAATTGACATCGTTGGCACTGGTGGATCGCCTAGCCGAAAGGCGCACGCGCTCAATGTCTCGACAATGGCGAGTTTTGTTGCTGCTGGTGCAGGCGCTCGTGTCGTAAAGCATGGCAACCGCAAGGCATCTTCTACTTCGGGGTCTTCCGATCTTCTTGAAATGCTCGGTCTTCCGCTCGAACTTGACGGCGCCGCTGTCGCTCACTGCGTTGCTGAGGCGGGTATTGGTTTTTGCTTTGCCCGCTTGTTTCATCCGGCAATGCGTCATGCCGGGCCGGTGCGATCACAGCTTGGCGTGCCGACTGTGTTTAATTTTCTCGGTCCACTTTCTCATCCTGCCCGAGTGCAGCGACAAGTAATCGGCGTGAGCGACCAACGAATAGCGCCAATTGTTGTCGGCGTATTGCAACATCGCGGTGCCCCAAGAGCACTTGTGGTGTCGGGAGATGACGGTATGGATGAACTCACGACAACGACTTCAAGCACGGTTCATGAATTGCGAGACGGTGTCGTCACGACCTCGACCTTCGATCCGAGTGATGTTGGCATCGAACGCGCTTCGGTTGCCGCTCTGGCAGGGGGAAGTCCCGAAACTAACGCCGATATCGCCCGTCGGGTCTTTGCCGGAGAAACTGGGGCTTATCGCGACATTGTCTGTCTTAACGCAGCCGCAGGACTATTTGTTGCGGGGATTGTCGATGACCTTTCTGCCGGTGTCGTCAAGGCGTACGAGTCAATTGATTCCGGTGCCGCTGCCGATGTGCTCAAACGTTTGGTTATCGCCGCGAACGACGGGCAGCAATAACAAACTCGCTGTCGTCGACGGTCATTGCTTTTTTGGGTGTAAATGAACGAAGGCTAGGAAGGACCGAGGCCAGTACGCCTTCGCAGTGGTCGATTGTGAGTTCAGGTGCCGTTCGGTCAAGCCAGGCAGAAATGCAGCCAAGTTCATCGGCAAGTTCACGATCAAGAGGAGCACTTGTTTCAAGATGCTCAATGAGATGGTGAGGTAATTGCGAAAGAACATTTAATGCAGGGAGTTCGCCGAAACCCCATGCGGATTGGAGTCGGCCGTGATCGAGTATGACCCCTCCTAAAGGCCCGAGGTCGATCTGTAGACGACCAGCATGGCGAAGTTGATCGAACCGACGCTGACGGGCGATTGCGCTAGCGAGAGCGTTGGCGCGATCCCTGACATCGCCTGCTTCTTCGAATCGCTCCTCGCTGGCGAGAAGAGCGATTCGTTCGGCGAGTGGCTCCAGTAGTAACTCAGGCTCAACAGTGAGGCCACGAACGGCACGTTCAACAACCTGTCGATACTCCTCAGGATCAACGCCACCGGCGCATGGACAAAGCGAGACTCCGAGTTGCGAAGCAGTGCAAGGTGCATCGCGTAGAGCTCGCTTGCCAACGCGCCCTGCACAACGACGTAAAGGAATTGATGTGTGGATCGCATCGACGACACGTTGCGCAGTAGATCGCGAGAAAAGCGGCCCGAGATAGAGAGCGTTGTCATCTCGTACATCTTTCACAATCGAAAGGCGAGGAAAACTTTCCGCCAGAGTGAGCTTCACATAGACGTAACGAGACCAGTCTTTTAGCCGCCGGTTGTATCCGGGCATGTACTGGTGAATGAGACGGATTTCATGAACGGCGGCCGAAAGCGGATGTGGATGCACAACGTGATCGATTGACGCTGTTTCTCTCAGGAGCGATCCGATTTTGCGGCGATCATCTCCCGAAAAATACGAGCGCACTCGTGCACGAAGATTGGTTGCCTTCCCGACGTAGAGAACATCGCCACGCGAATTTTTAAAGAGGTAGACGCCAGGCGAGCGAGGGAGGTCGTCGGTTAATCGAAGTTTTTGTGCGCTTGGATGCCCCGCCATCTTGGGGAGCGATAGGAGATCGTCGAGCCCGGTGACGCCCAGACCGCCAGCTCGTTCGATTAATAAGTGAAGGAGATCGCCGGTAGCTAACGCATCGTCGAGGGCTCGATGCGATGGCTTGTGTTCCAGCCGGAGGCGTTCGGCGAGTGTTCCGAGTTTGCAATTGGGGACTTCATTGCGCACGAGTCGCCGGGCAAGTGCGACGGTGTCGACAGACCTGTTAGTGAGTCTCGGCCTCTGGTCTCGGGTCAATGCTGCCTGAACAAATGAAAGATCGAATCGCACATTGTGGCCAACGATGACTGCATCACCGATGAATTCAAGCAGCGCCGGAAGCACCGATTCGATACGCGGCGCGGGAACCAACATGGAATGGGTGATCCCGGTGAGCACCGTAATCTGGGGCGGAATTGCGCAACCAGGATTCACTAACGTCTGAAACGTACCGATGCATTCGCCGCCCCGAAGCTTCACTGCACCGATTTCAGTAATGGCGCAGTGTTCGGATGATCCTCCAGTGGTTTCGAGATCGATCACGCAAAACGTGACCTGCGAAAGAGGCGTGCCGAGGTCGTCCAGTGATAACTGAAGAAAGTTTCGGTCCGGAGGTCGCACGCTTCTATTGTGTATCGAACGGGCGTTCGTATGCAAGGACATTGCGTTGGCCTCGCTAGTGTCCTTACGTGTCTTTGAACCGATATCGCTGCACCGCTTGCGGAAACCTCACCCGTTTCGACGTTCTTTCTACGAAACGGACCCTCGCCTTCCACCATTACAGCGTGGGAGGCGAACTTGAGGTCGAGAGTGAAGAGGTCTTGACCGAATCCATTGAAGAAGTGTCATGCCACTGGTGCGGCAACGGTGGTTCGGTGGTTCACACCCAGCCACCGGCATAAGAGACGTACTGGCCGGTTGTGAACGTGCTCGTTCCGTCGAGGAACGGCCCACAGAATGAAGCGAACTCATCCATGCGTCCGAGACGGCGCAGCGGAACCTGCTTCTCGAACATCTCGCGAACGGCGGGGTCGTTGGCTCCGGTTGCTTCGAGGAATTCGGGGAAGTCCATGAAGTTGGTGCCGACGGCGTTGACTTGAACATTTTTGCGAGCTACTTCGCCGGCAACGTTTCGCGTGAGCATGGTGGCGCCGGCACGGACCGATGAGTAGAGCGATGCTCCCGGTGTCGGGCGCGCTCCGGCCGCGCTGGTGATCACGAGTACCTGTCCCGAGCCCTGCGTTATGAGCGGTGGGATCACTGCTTTAAGGAAGTGGTAGGGCGCGTAGAGGCAACCGCTCACGATGGTCTCTAGTTGATCGATTGATGATTCGAGAAAAGAACCGGGGATGATTTGTCCGGACGCGGCAACCGCAGCATCGAAATGGTCGAAGTGGGAGAGGGCAGCATCAACCAATTTCTGCGCGTTTGCCGGTTTCGCGATATTCGATGCGCTGGCTACGGCCACAACTTCCGATCCAAGGTTTTCAAGCTCAGCAACCAATTCAGGCTCAGGGTCGCCAAGTACGAGGTCATGATCTCGTCGAGCCAACATCCGAGCTATCTCCGGACCGACGTAGCGGCGGCCATCGGCCACGATGGCAACTCGGCGAGCGGTGGGACTAGTCATGGCGGGCCTCCGGGATCTTCGGTAGCGTCGGTCGTGTCAAAGCGAATGACACAACCGCTTGCGCGAACCTAATCGTTAGCGAACTTCGAGGGGCAAAACTATGGAACTCCAAGGCAAAGTTGCCGTCGTGACTGGGGCGGCGTCAGGTATCGGTTTGGCGACCTCCCAACGTCTTGTTTCCGAGGGGATGTCCGTCGTGATGGCGGATATCGAAAGTGAGGTTTTGGGCGAGCAGGTCACGCGAATGCAGAGCGAAGGCGCTGCGGTTGTTCCGTATGTCTTTGATGTGTCGGAGGCAAAACAAGTCGCAGCACTGCGCGATTTCGCCCTTGGCGCTTATGGCTCGGTACACCTTTTGTTCAACAACGCCGGAGTCGGAGGTACTGGTCGGCCCGGCTGGAAAACCTCGCCCGAGGTCTGGGACTGGGTCATCGGGGTTGATTTGCTTGGAGTGGCCTATGGCGTCGAGGCGTTTGCTCCGCTGATGGTGGAACAGGGCGAAGGCCACATCGTCAATACCGCATCAGAGGCCGGTCTCTGCGCAACTCCAATGCTTGGGGCATATCACGCAGCCAAATTTGGAGTGGTTGGGTTGTCCGAGGCGCTCATCATGGAACTTGCCGGAACAGGAGTTGGCGTTTCCTGCTTGTGTCCGGAGTTAGTGAACACCAAGATTTTCGAATCAACACGAAATGCTCCGGCACATTTAGGTCTTGGAACTCCCGATGCAGCGCCTATCGAGTTGTTGGAAAGTTTCATGAAAACAAAAGCGATTGATCCCGCGCTTGTCGCTGGAAATGTTGTCGATGCGGTTCGTGGCAATTCATTTTGGATTCTCACCCATGAGGTCACTCATGATCGCGTGCTGCACCGAAACGAAGCTCTGCAGCGGGGTCACACGCCAACGATGCCGTCATTTGGTGGAGCAAAAGAATGACCATTGGGGCGGAGTATGGCGGCACCATTGGGAAAACCCATGCCGAGTCAACTCCGTGGTGGCCTCCGGCAAAACATCCTGGTGATGATGCGCCCAATGTTGTCGTCGTGCTATTCGATGATCTTGGTTTCTCGCATCTCAATTGTTTTGGTTCCGATATGGCGACACCGAATATCGACAAACTCGCCGAGAACGGTCTTCGCTTTTCAAACTTTCATGTGACTCCGCTGTGTTCTCCGACTCGGGCGGCGTTGCTTACTGGCCGAAACCATCACACCGTTGGAATGCGCAGCATTGCCAACTTCAACACTGGCTATCCGCATATGACCGGTCGAATTTCTGACAACGCAACCACAATGGGCGAAGTGCTTCGCGATGTGGGCTACTCCACGTTTGCATTGGGTAAGTGGCACCTCTGTCCAATGGACGAGGCGTCGGCAGCGGGTCCGTATGACGCATGGCCTCTTCAACGGGGCTTCGATCGTTTCTATGGTTTCCTCGATGGCGAGACTGATCAATTCGCCCCGGACCTCGTCTATGACAACCACCGGATTGATCCGCCCGCAACCGCAGCCGAGGGCTACCACCTCAGCGAGGATCTGGTGGATAAGGCGATTGAGTTCATTCATGACACAACATCGGTTAGACCCGATCGTCCCTTTTTCGCTTACCTCGCTTTTGGTGCAACACACGCACCACATCAAGCTCCTGCGGAGTACCTCTCTCGTCATCGCGGAAAGTACGACGAGGGTTGGGATGTTGCTCGTGAGCGTTGGTTTGCCAAGCAAATCGAAGAAGGATTGATCGCACCTGGCACACAATTGGCTCCCCGCAACCCTGGAGTTGAAGCGTGGGAGGAACTACCCGTCAATCAAAAGAAGTTGGCGATTGCGCTTCAGGAGGCCTTCGGAGCATTCCTTGAACATGCCGATGCCCAGATCGGGAGACTTGTCAATGCCATTGATGCACTGGGCAAACTTGAGAACACCGTGATTGTTGTGCTCGCCGACAACGGTGCAAGTCAGGAAGGTGGGCCATTTGGTGTTCTTCATGAGATGAAGTTCTTCAACTTCCTTATTGAAACTCCCGATGAGGCCGTTGATCGACTCGCTGAAATCGGGGGTCCTGACAGCCACGCCAATTACCCGTGGGGCTGGGCACAGGCCGGGAACACGCCATTCAAGTGGTACAAACAAAACACCCATGAAGGTGGCGTCCACGTGCCCTTCGTCATGCACTGGCCCAAAGGTATTTCCGATCACGGTGCCATCCGTAACCAGTTTCATTACATCACCGACCTTGCTCCCACTATTTACGACATCGTTGGCGTCAAGGCGCCTTCGGTCTATCGCGGTTATGAGCAGTACCCAATCGCTGGTGAATCAATGACCTATGCATTCGCCGACGCAAATGCCAAAACCAATCACGATGTTCAGTACTTTGAGATGTTTGGTCATCGAGCGATGTATGACGGTGGTTGGAAGGCGGTGACTCGTCACACTCCAGGCGTGTCGTTCGATGACGACGTGTGGGAGTTGTACAACCTCACGGTTGATCCGTCTGAATGCGAGGATCTTTCCGCGGCAGAACCTGACAGGCTCGAAGAGATGATCAAACAATGGTGGGCTGAGGCTGAAACCTACGGTGTTCTTCCGCTTGATGACCGCGGTGTCGAGTTGTTTGGCGCTCGGTTCGGCGAGCATTCTCCCCACCGACCCGATCGCCGCTACACCTATCGACCACCTATGGCGCCATTACCGGCACAAAGCGCAGCCTCGCTCGGTGGCCGCAGTTGGACCCTTTCAGCAACCATCGATCGTGCTGCTGGTCAAGGTGGGGTGCTCTACGCAATGGGCAACGGGAACAGTGGTCTCAGCGCGTTCGTACAAAATGAGCGACTGGTATTCGATTACAACTGTTTTGGCGACCACTTCGAAGTGGAATCTGATATCGAAGTTCCTGCTGGCCGATCAACGGTCGGTATTCGTTTCGAACGCACCGGTAAAGGTGGTCACGCTGCAGTTGTCATCAACGACGTCGAGTGCGGAACTGTTGAAATTCCGTTTGTAATGCGAGTGATCTCGAGCATGGGGGCAAGTGTGGGCTTCGATCACGGCTTACCGGTGAGCCGTCGCTACTCCGATTCATTTGCATTCGAAGGCAAGTTGCACCGGGTGGATATTGAGCTCGCTCAGTCTCGCAAGCCTGAGATTACAGACGAAGCATCTGCGTCTCAGCGAGCGGGCATGGCTCGCCAGTGATGTTCAGCCCATCAGTTACGGGCTATTGGCAATGCTTGTGATCCGCCGAGGACAAAGGTCGTTCTCGGCCTGCGGTTTAGTTCTCTTCATTGGTGATTTCACTGTTGGAATGAGTTCCCCCGGTGAACTGATCGAGTCCATCGGCGAGTGGCCGAAGAAGGTCACATAGTGAGCGACTCGGCCGGTTCTGGCAATGCCCGAGTATTCGCATGCCGGTGAAGTGGTGAACGCCAGTGGGGTCGAGTGGGCTTCGTCCGTAGACCGGGCCCATGTAGAACGGACCGGGCGGTGGCGGAAGTTCGCTGGTACGAAGGCCAACGATTTCGGTGGAGGTTGGTATCCACCACAGGTGCCATGCTGCATCAGGATCATCGGTGGAACGCCATCCACGACCAAGATCAATCTCGTTGTCAGCGCCGCGCATCCGCACGAAATGATCTGGCGTTACAAGATCAGTTCGAGGTTCCGGCGCTTTCCAGCCGTTAATAGCGAGCCCGTAAAAACCTAAAACAAGGAACGTCGCAAATGCGAGGACGCCGAGAAAGATCCAGGTGGACACAGGGTGAGGCTAGGCGGGAACAACCTCAACGGGGATGCCGTTGACCGCTTGGTTACCCGAGAGTTGATCGACGAAGTAGCCGGGAGCCAGAAGGTTTGAGTTCACTCCGGCGTGTTCACGAGCAACAGAAAGCCGAGTGCCTGCTTTATCGTGACCCCAGCCATGGGGCAGCGAGACTACGCCTCGCATCATTTCATCGCTTATTTCAACCGGGACCTCGATCGACCCCGCCTCACTGGTGACGCGAGCGGTTGCGCCTTCGAGCAGTCCCAGCGCAGAAGCATCATCAGGATGCACAATAAGGGTGCATCTATTGCCTGCCTTTACCAGCACTTTGATGTTGTGCATCCACGTGTTCTTCGACTTGATATTGCGCCGGCTGACTAACACGTAGGCGTCGGGATCGCGTGTAAGGGCGGCGCGCAATCGGGGAAGATCGCTGAGGATGTACTCGGGAGCGAGTTGAATTTTTCCTGAAGGGGTGCCGATTACTTCAGCGGCACGATTCGGAACCATGGGGCCTAAGTCGATTCCGTGCACCGCGTCTTTCACTTTTTGCAGGTTGAGGCCGTCGGGGTTTTCGCCGTAGCGATCACCCCACGGGCCCATGCGCAGTTGAAGATCAATCATGCGCTCGGGGCCGCCGTGGTCATAGAGAGGAAGAGTTGTTTCTGGATCACGTCCGTACATGTGACACAACGTGGTGAACCAGCCATCGTCAAGGGTCTGGAAGTTGAAATCAGCGTCGTCGTTACCGGCACAAAGCCAGCCGAGTCGAGCGAGAATCTCCCATTCCGGCACATAGTCCTCGTCGGTATCGAACAGCTGATCGCTCCATTTTGAAGCAGAACCGATTGACCAGGCCCACATAAGTTCGTCGAAGTGGGGTGACTCGAGTGGGGAAGGGCCAGGGAGCAACACGTGTGCGAAACGAGTGGTTTCGTTCATGTAGCAATCGATAGCGATCAAGCAATCGAGCATCGGTAAGGCGTCTTCGAGATTTTGAGAATCGGGAACGGAAAGAGCCGGGTTAGCGGCGATATTTATGAGCGCCTTGATTTGGCCTTTTCCGGGTGTTGCTATTTCCTCGGCCAGGCACGAACACGACACTTGACCAAGAATTTCGGGGGCGCCTCGCACGCGACTGCGCCAACGGCCGAATTCAGGTTCACCCATGATTTTGGTATCGGGTACCCAAGTGATTGGTTTTGCTGCAGGTTTGCCGAACAACATGCCGCCCGATTTGTCGAACTGACCGGCGATGATGTTCACGACATCGACAAGCCACGACGCGAGGGTTCCGAACTCTTGATTGCATAAGCCGATGCGCCCGTAGAGGCCCCCGCGTTCGGCGTTAGCGAGATCGCGGGCAATCCGCTTAATAGTTCCGGCAGGAACTCGACAAAAATCGGCAACGCTCTCGGGTGTGAACTCGGCACAGGCCTCGCGAACCTGCTCGACGCCGTCGACAAGACCTTCGACGTTGCCGAGAGTGAACAGCCCTTCAGAAAAGATGACGTTGCACACGGCGAGGAGGAACGCGGCATCGGTGCCGGGCACAATTGGGAGCCACTCACTTGCGTGATCGGCAGTGATCGTTCGGCGTGGATCGATAACAATTACTTGTCCGCCTCGCGCCTTGATTGCATCGATCTGTGCGAGTTGATCAGGGCTAGCAAGGAGGGAACCACCTGAGGCCTGAGGGTTACCACCCATGATCACCCAGTAATCGGTATGAGCAATGTCCACCGTGGGAATTTTCCACATGTTCCCGTACATAAGGACTGACGAAACGTTTTTGGGCCACTGATCAACGGTGCCGGCGGAATAGATCATGGGGAAGTTGGCTTGGCCCATTAATAGCGCGCCGTAACGGCTGATGCTGAAGGAATGTCCAGCAGGATTGCCGATGAACGCTGTCATGGATTCGATGCCGTGTTCGTTGAGCACGCCGTGGAGCAATTCCTCGCACTTGGCGAAGGCTTCGTCCCAAGACACTTCGCGCCAGGTCTCTCCTTCGCGGATCATAGGGACGCGGATTCGATCAGGATCTTCGTGGAGGCGGCCGAGTGTGGTGCCTTTGGGGCAGATGAAGCCCTTGGACCAGACATCGTCTCGGTCGGGGCGGATGACCTTGACGTGGTCGTCATCATCAAGGTGGACCTCTAGGCCACACATGCATTCACATAATGGGCATTGGCGCAAAAACACCCTGGTGCCATCGGGTTCGGCACGGAATTGCCTTCCGATGACGTCCTGCCGTTTTGTCGGTGTGGCGACGGGAACTTCCATGGTGCGACCCCCCGGAGCAGTGGAACAGTCAGAGCGTAGACCGAAGGACTGTCTCACCCGATGGGCAGGCTGACGTCATGGACATTTCATCCCCACCGTCATTCACAATCGATTGCGATACCTGCGTGATGCAGCACACTGAAGCCTGCGGTGACTGCGTGGTGTCCTTCATCTGTTCCCGCGAGCCAGGTGACGCGGTTGTGGTCGATCTCAACGAGTATCGGGCTCTAGAGATGTTGGCCGAATCGGGCCTCGTCCCCGAATTGCGCCACCGCGATCGAAGCCCTGGGCCCGCATCACCTCGCAACCGCACGGGCTGAGTCCGCAACCTGTGACAATGGGGCGGTGGATGCGACGAGCCTCATTGAGAAACTTCACGGCGTCGCCTCAGCAGCAGGGGTAGTGCGGTTAGGTGTCGCTGCGGTTGAGCCATTCGAGGACACGCGCCACGCATTGGTATCACGCAAAGCCGAGGGTCTTCATGGAGGCATGTCCTTTACCTATCGCGATCCTGTGCGCTCCACCGATCCGGCGAGAATCCTCGAAGGAGCCCGTTCAATCCTCGTCGGCGCCTTTCCTTACGCGTCGGGAGATCTGAGCGAGCCAACATTTGATGGGCCCGCTGGTCGAGTAGCTCGCTACGCAGCGACCGATTACTACGGAGAACTTCGGCTAGCGCTTGAACAAGTTGCGAGTGTGCTGCAAGAGGCCGGCTACAGAACCAAGGTGGTGCTCGACGACAATGCACTTGTTGATCGCGCTGCAGCGCAGCGTGCTGGTATCGGTTGGTTCGGTCATAACGCCAATCTGTTGGTGCCAGGGCATGGCAGTTGGGTCGTTTTAGGTTCGGTTGTTACGGATGCGGAATTTGAGCCCGCAGAGGCTGTGGCTGACGGCTGCGGACCATGTCGCCGCTGTATCGATGGTTGTCCTACCGGTGCCATTGTTGGCCTCGGCATTGTTGATGCTCGGCGGTGTCTGGCATGGCTCGTACAAGCCGAAGGCACCTTTCCTTTGGAGTTTCGTGAAGCACTCGGCGATCGGGTCTATGGCTGCGATGAGTGCCAAGAAGTCTGCCCGCCGGCCCGGCGCAGTCCGCAGGCTGGCGAACCTGTCGAAAGTGACGGTGCATGGGTTGAGCTTCTATGGATGGTGAACGCAAGTGATGAGGAACTTCTTGGCCAATTCGGTCGCTGGTACATCCCCCGACGCGATCCTCGATATCTGCGTCGCAACGCATTGCTGGCGTTGGGGAATAAAGGAGATCCCGCAGATCAGAGGGTTCGGGTTGCTATCGATCGCTTCCTCGTAGGGGAGGATGAACTACTGCGCGAACACGCCGAGTGGGCGATTGGTCGCCTCAACGGTCGAGCGCAGGAGAAGCCATGAAGCATCTCCTCGTGACGAATGACTTCCCACCAAAAGTTGGTGGCATTCAGAACTACCTATGGGAACTTTGGCGCCGGCTGCCGTCGGAATCAACCACGGTGCTGACAACTTCGTATAAAGGTGCAGCGGCATTCGATGCTCAACAACCGATTCGAATTGAACGCGATCGGGCAAAAGTAATGCTGCCGACGAAAGCACTGGCCCGTCGTATCGATGCGCTTGCCGCCGAGGTAGACGCAGACCTTATTTTGCTTGATCCTGCCATTCCTCTTGGTATCGTCGGCCCGCAGTTAGAACGGCCTTATGGCGTCATCCTCCACGGTGCAGAAGTTACCGTGCCCGGTCGGATTCCAATCGCAAGTTCCTTGCTGCGGCGAGTGCTTCGAGGGGCAAGCGTGGTTGTAGCGGCTGGCGGTTATCCCGCAGCTGAGGCGCAGCGATGTGCTGAACGCGAACTTCCGACAATTGTTATTCCCCCCGGAGTCGACACCCAACGATTCTTACCGCTCACTTCAGCCGAGCGATGTGAGGTCAAGGCACGTCTTGGTTTCGATCCGGATGCGCTGTTGGTCGTCGGATTAAGCCGACTGGTACCTCGAAAAGGGTTCGACGTCCTTATCGACGCTGCGGCGATTGCAGCTGAGCACTTCCCAACACTGCAGGTAGCAATCGCAGGATCCGGTCGCGATCGCAATCGACTCGAGCGGATTGCCCGGCGGGTGGGGAGCCCCGTGCAATTTCTCGGTCGCGTGGATGACGCCGATATTGCACCGCTTCTCGGTTGTGGCGATGTTTTTGCGATGTTGTGCCGAGATCGATGGGCGGGCTTGGAGCAAGAAGGTTTCGGTATCGTTTTTCTCGAAGCATCCTCGTGTTCTGTGCCTGTCATCGCGGGAAGAAGCGGGGGGTCAGCCGAAGCAGTTGTCGACGAATCCACCGGAATCATCGTGGACGACCCCACAGATGCCGCCGCCGTTGCCGAGACTCTCGAACGGTTGCTCCGGAACGAATTGCTTCGTCACCGCATGGGTGAAGCCGGCCGTTCACGAGCTCAGGTTGAGTTCACTCATTCCCGGCTGGCAACATTTCTCCATCAAGAGTTAGAACGGATCGAACTTCCGAAATGACCGAGCAACCATCAGACAACCCAACGAGTCTCCCTGGCGTCGTCGAAACTTCTGCGTCTGACGGTCACCCTCTGGCCGGTCGCGGGATTTTGCGCACAACCGTTGCCGGCACGATTCTCTTTACGGCTGTTGGTTTAGCCGCAGCGTTGGTGCAAGGAAGGCTGACTGGTATCTATGTTGCGCTTTCGTTGGGTGAGTTTTTCGTCGGTATCGCCGTGTTTATTCTGGCGTTCCTTCGAGCAATTGATCGCAGTAGAGCGGAAGCTATTGGCATCGGTGGGTTGTTTTTTGCTTCCGGTTCAACGCCGAAGCGAGTGCAAGCAGTCTTGATGGGCTCACTCGCCGTGCAGGTGGTTGTATCCGTAGCCGTTGCGGCTGCACACCCATACACCGGTCTCGCTTTTGGTGTTCTGGCACCAATCTGGGCACTTGGATTCACGGGACTCTGGGTTGCAGCCTACGGAGCGTTTCCCGAGCGAATTGCAGAGCCCACGATGGCCGCTCGGCGTGAGGCAGCCCGCAAGACTCATCGCGACTCTGCACCGAAGAAGTCGAAGGACGACGCAGAGTAGGCTTGCCCCATGTCGGAACAAGCAAAAGAGCAGATTCGGATAGCAGCGCCGGTCGATCGTTGCTTTGCAACGTTGGTCGATTTCGCGTCCTATCCCGAATGGGCAGGTGATCTCAAAGAGGTTGCGGCCGTCGAGACCGATGCCGAGGGCCGGGCCATCGTTGTCGAATTTCGAGCTGCAGCAATGGGCCGGAGCACGACCTATCAACTTCGCTACGACTATTCCGAAGCCCCACATCGTTTGGGCTGGGAACTTGTCGAGGGTGACCTGCCCCGAGAACTTGATGGGGCCTATGTACTGACTGAGGTCGACGGCGGTGCCTCAACCGAAGTTGTGTACGAATTGGCAATCGACCTGGTGTATCCGATTCCGGGGTTTGTGAAGCGCCGTGCCGAAGGCCGGATTATCAAGACCGCGCTGGGTGAACTTAAGGCCCGCGTCGAGGGATCGCCTCGCCCCATCGACGAAGACTGATTCGCTCGGTCGATGTCTTCTCAAGAGGATGCGTTGCGGGCCGCTGCCCGTGAACTCATCGCTGCAGCCCGCTCGTTGCTTGATGCGGCAGAGGCTGTGCTTGATGACCCAAAGGCTTCCGAACGGGTTGTGAGCGTGATGTCGATTGTTGCTCAACAGGCGCAACGAATGGTGAACGATTCGCTCGGTGACCTTTCCTGGCAGCCCAAGGGAACGAACGAAACTTCCTGAGCGAAAGCAGCCAAAGAGACCTACGCTCAGAAAAAGCAGTTCGACAACTGAGGGGGTTCCGTGTCTGTGATCACCGAAGCATCGATCAAGGAACTGGCGGCATTCAAGAGTGCCGATGCGCCGGTTGTCAGTTGTTATCTCGATGTCGATGGTCGCCGACATATTCGGCCGAAGGACTATCGACTCGAGTTTGAGTCAATGAAAAAAAAGTTACTGGCAACACATCAAGGGCTTGATATCAGTGTTGATCTTGATCGAATAGCCGAACACGTTCACACTCATCTTGACCGCCATGGCGTGCGCGGTATCGCACTGTTCTCATGCGCTGCTAGAGGCTTATGGGAGGTAATTGCGTTACCAGTACCAGTTGCCAGTCGATTCTCTATCAATCAATCTCCTGCGGTCGGACCTTTGGAGGCGATAGTCCACGATCTTGCTCCGCTAGGGGTGCTGCTGGTTGATCGACAACGGGCTCGGATGTTTGTGTTTCAATTCGGAGAGGTGGTTGAACGCTCGGAGTTATTTGAGGCGTTGCCGCGCGAGTACGACCGCCGTGATGATGCCAGTCGGGGTACACGCGAGAAGGAGCAACATCACATTAACGAACTCGCACACCAGCATTTTCGTCACTCCGCCGAGGCGGTCTTCCGTCTGTTTCAAGAAAAAGGTTTTGGCCACCTGACTATCGGAGCAACCGATGAGATCTACGCCGCGATTCAGTCCGAACTGCATCCGTACTTAAGAGAACGACTTGCCCCTCGGGTTCATGTTCCAGTCTCCGCGAATGAAACCGAAATCACCAAAGCTGCCATTGCGATTGAGGTGCTAGTTGAGCGCGAATACGAGCGGGCGATGGTGGCAAAATTGCGTGATGCCTTAGGCGCAGGCTCGAAGGGCGTATCGGGGCTCGGCGCAGTGCTGGGGGCGCTCAACGAAAGACGGGTAGCGACCTTGCTGGTTTCGAACGGGTTTGAGCAGTCGGGATGGATCTGCACCTGTGGAGCCCTTGCGGTGCGAGGTCCCAAATGCCCGGTTGACGGGGCGGAAATGAAACGAACCGACGATGTGGTGAGCGACGCGGTCGACGCAGCGTTGCTCGAGGGTGCTCAGATCGTGACTTGCGAAGCAAATGCCGATCTCGATGTCCATGATCGTGTGGGCGCCTTGCTTCGTTATTAAATCTTTTTTGAAAGTGTTCGTTACCTGTTTGAATGGGCTAACCATTGCGATGTGAATCAGCGACGTGTTGGCATAGATGTAGGCGGTACAAAGACGCTGGCAGTGGTAGTTGACCTAGCCCACCCAGGGGTCATTCTCGATCAGCGAGTGGTTCCGACTCCGGTGTCAGCCCCGGCAGTTATTGATGTGCTGCTTGACCTCGCTCGTGAACTTGGTGCAGTTGAACAACTAGGCCTCGGCCTTGCAGGTTTGGTGGAGAACGGGGCGGTACTGCGGTCTGCTCCCAATCTTCAATGCTTGATTGATGTACCTGTCCAAGACATTCTCGTTGATGCACTGCAGTTTCCTGTTGTGATCGAAAACGATGCGACGTGTGCGCTTTTTGCTGAAATGGAATGCGGTGCAGCGCGAGGTAAATCCGATGTTGTCCTTGTGACCCTTGGAACCGGAATCGGCGGGGGAGTTGCTACTGGCGGAACGGCGCAGCGCGGCGCCCACGGGTTCGCGGGCGAACCGGGACACATGTGCGTCGACCCCAATGGTCCCCTTTGTGTCTGCGGTCGCCGGGGGTGTTGGGAAAGGTTTGCCTCTGGTGCCGGTTTGGTAAGACTCGCTCAGCGACAGGGGCTGTCGACTGAGGGAGGTGGCGGAATTGGTGGCGAGTATTTGGCTCGTCTCGCCCGCGAGGGAGACGACGCTGCGGTTCAGGTGTGGTCTGAGTTCGCTGACTGGTTAGCCCTAGGTCTGGCAAATCTTGCTGACATTCTTGATCCTGAACTCATTGTGATTGGTGGTGGTCTCGTCGGCGCTGCGGACCTCTTTCTTGGCCACACCCGTGGGGAGTTCTTTGGCGCCGTTCTTGGTGGTGCGGCTCGCATCAGAACCACCATCGAACCAGCACAGTTGGGTTCATCGGCGGGTGCGATTGGCGCCGCGTTGCTCCACTAACCTCAGCAACTATGGAGTTTCGTCGGATTAATTCGTTGCCCCCTTACGTTTTCACGATCATTGATTCGCTGAAAGTCGAAGCGCGGCGCGCAGGGCACGATGTCATCGACCTTGGCTTCGGTAATCCAGACCTCCCCTCTCCCGATATAGCGGTGGAGAAACTTTCTGAAGCCGCTCATAACGCTCGTAATCATCGGTATTCATCAAGCCGGGGAATCCCGAAACTTCGAGAGGCCATTGCGGGCTACTACCAGCGACGTTTTGGTGTCACCCTCGATCCCGAGACAGAAGTCATCAACACCATCGGGGCGAAAGAGGGCTTCTCGCACCTGATGTGGACGCTCCTGCAACCCGGTGATGCCGCACTGGTACCTTCGCCCTCTTATCCGATTCACATTTACGGCCCGCTCTTTGCTGGTGCGGATATCCGTGAGGTTCCTCTCGGTACAGGTCAAGATTTTTTTGACAATCTCCGAGAACAATGGGAGTACTCATGGCCCAAGCCACGAGTAATTGTGATGTCATTTCCGCATAATCCAACAACGACATGTGTCGATCTTGAATTCATGCAGAAAATCGTCGACTTCGCCCGTGAACACGATGTTGTTGTCGTCCATGACAATGCTTATGCCGATATCGGTTTCGATGGCTACGTTCCGCCATCGATTCTGCAGGCTGAAGGGGCCAAAGAGGTCGCAGTCGAGCTGTATTCGATGACAAAGTCCTTTTCGATGGCAGGTTGGCGGGTCGCATTCATGCTTGGCCGCGCCGACGTCATCGCTGCGCTGGCGAAGTTCAAGAGTTACCTCGATTACGGAACGTTTCAACCCATTCAGATTGCTGCCACGGTCACGCTGAATGAAGCCTCGGAGTTCCCTAAAGAGGTAAACCAGGTCTACCAATCACGTAGAGATTCTCTCTGCGGGGGATTGCAACGCATCGGATGGAACATCGAACCGCCGAAGGGCACGATGTTTGTATGGGCTCCAATCCCTGAGCAATACAGCGATATGAAGTCCATCGAATTCGCCTCTTATCTTGTGAAAGAAGCCAACGTTGCTGCGTCTCCCGGCGTTGGCTTCGGCCCCGGGGGCGACGGATACGTTCGGTTTGCCCTGATCGAAAACGAACAGCGCACACAACAGGCAGTGCGCAATCTGCGTCGAGCCCTCACTCGTCTCGACGGATAGCGGCCGCCCCGAGTTT
>JBBEAV010000032.1:0-33614 GCA_040882655.1 Acidimicrobiales bacterium | reverse complement strand
AGGGATCGATTGCTACATCAATGGCCCAGTTCTCAGCGATTTCATCGAGAGAACCCCAGAACCCTTCGGCGAGACCAGCAAGGTACGCCGCGCCAAGCGCAGTCGTGTCGGTGACGACCGGCCGTTGAATGGGAACGCCTAATTGGTCTGCTTGGAGTTGCAGCACGAAATCGCTTGCCGCTCCGCCGTCAGCGCGAAGTGTGCTGAGTTGTAATCCGCCAGCAATTGTCATGGCGTTTACGACATCGCGAGTCTGCAGGGCAACGGCATCAAGCATGGCACGGGCGATATGTGCCGGGGTGGTTCCACGCGTGATCCCAAGGATCGTTCCTCGAGCGTGGGGATCCCACCATGGGCTCCCTAGTCCCGTAAATGCGGGAACAACGACGACCCCCTCTGAGCTTTGAACAGAACTCGCAAGTGCGGTTACGTCACCTGACTTTTCAATGATCTGCAATCCGTCTCGTAGCCACTGCACGCCGGAACCCGTGACAAAAATTGCACCTTCATAGGCGTAGGTACGTTGAGGCTCGCCCGATGCAGAAGGGAGCGACCAGGCAATGGTGGTGAGCAGTCCCTCAACTGGGTTAGGGCATGTGGTGCCCATATTCATCAGCACGAAACTTCCGGTCCCGTAAGTGTTCTTGGCCATCCCCGGCTCGAAGCAGGCTTGGCCGAAAAGTGAAGCTTGTTGATCACCGGCAATGCCACTAATGGGAAGTCCGTCTCCTAATGGACAATTCTGCGATGTCAAGCCGACCCGACCGCTTGAGGCCACGACGTTCGGAAGGACGTGCAGTGGGATGGCCAGAAGTTCGCAGAGTTCCACTGACCACTGGCCGCGTTTTATGTCGTACAACATCGTTCGACTGGCATTGGTTGCATCGGTGACGTGTGTAGCGCCGTCGGTCAGATTCCATATCAACCATGAATCAATCGTGCCGATCATGACTGACTCGTCGGGGTCAACGCCACCTTCATGGAAAATCCAGTGTGCTTTCGTTCCAGAAAAATATGGATCAAGAACCAGACCAGTGGTTGATCGCACGAGTGGAAGAGCACCGTCGGTTTCAAGTTGTTCGCAGAATTGTGCCGTGCGTCGGTCTTGCCACACGATTGCCCGGTGGCGGGGGCGGCCGGTCTTGCGATCCCAGACAACAATTGTCTCGCGTTGATTGGTGATACCGATTGCGATGACGGGCATGGCGAGAGCGGTGAGAGAAACCTGTATCTCAGAGAGCACGATTTGGACTACATCCCAGATTTCGCTGGCATCATGCTCAACCCAACCGGGCTGAGGGTAGAACTGGGAAAACTCCCGGTGGGAGGAGGCAACTGGAAGCCCATCGTGGTTGAAGGCGATCGCTCTGATTCCCGTTGTGCCGGCATCAATTGCGACGACAACAGTCATGACGGTGTCGGTTCGGGGCAGACTGCGGATATGAGCATTGATTTCAGTCTGTCACCCGAACTTGAAGCAATCCGAGGCAAGGTTCGGTCATTCATTTCCGAGGTCGTGACTCCGACCGAAAAGCGGTTGGAGTCAGAGGGAGTGGCCGAGACCGATCGCCGTGCCTACGTCGCCGAACTTCTGGAACTTCGCAAACAAGCACAGGCTCTCGGATTATGGCTACCGCATATGCCTATCGAATGGGGTGGTATGGGTTTGGGGCACGTGCAACTGGCGATGGTGCAGGCGGAAGCTGCTCGCACCCGCCTCGGGCCCTGGGTACTTAACTGCCAAGCTCCTGATGAAGGCAACATGCACACGTTGTTGCACTGGGGTACCGATGAGCAGAAAGAGGCGTATCTCCGTCCACTGTGTGAGGGCCGTGTTTGGTCTTGCTTTGCTATGACTGAACCAGAGGTTGCCGGTTCAGATCCGACTCTGATTCGGACCCATGCAGAACAAGACGGCGATGAATGGGTTATCAACGGCCACAAATGGTTTATCTCCAATGCCCATCGGGCCAGTTTTGCGATTTTGGTTGCTCGGACCGAGGACGATCCTGATCTACCGCAGGCCGCAAACACGGCATTCATCGTCGATATCCCCTCCGAGGGGTGGAACGAGGTTCGACAAATCGAAACCATGCATGGAGCAACCGGACACTCCGAAATCCGCATTGAAGATCTGCGCGTGCATGACTCGCAGATGCTTGGTGGCCGCGGTCAGGGGCATCGATTAGGGCAATACCGACTTGGACCGGCGCGTCTCGCTCATTGCATGCGTTGGATAGCTCAGGCCGAAGTGGCTCTCGACATGATGGTTGAACGATCGCTTAACCGTTTCTCACACGGTTCGATTCTTGCTGAGAAACAGGGTATTCAGTGGCTTATTGCTGATTCAGCGATGGAGCTCTATCAGTGCAAACTGATGGTGTTGCACGCGGCCTACAAAATTGACCGAGGCGAGGACTTCACCGCCGAGGTCTCAATGGCAAAACATTTCGTTGCTAATTCTCTCAACCGAATTATTGATCGAGCGATTCAAGTCCATGGGGCGCTCGGTTACTCCACTGATACGCCACTTGCCCATATGTATCAACAAGCTCGTTGGGCTCGATTTGCGGATGGCGCCGATGAGATCCACCAGATGCGAATTGCCCAGCGCACGATTGCTGCCTGGCGAGATCACGGGAGTACCCGATCGGCGACTGGTGATCTTCCGATCTAAGTTGAAGTCAGGGTTCCGCCGTGATTGTTGTAGTGGTTTGATCGCGAGTAATCGGCTGGGGGTTTTCCTCGGTAGGGATTGCGCACGAAACTCCTGAGAGCGTGATCACTGTAAAGACCGTGAGTGAACCGAATGTCGTGCGGAGCCATCGCCGGCGAGGTCTCTTGCTCATAGAGAATCTTTCTCTTCGATATCTGCTTCATCTGGTGTCGGCGGGTCTATCAAGGGGAGTTCGATGACAAATCGTCCACCCGGGTCGCCGTCTCGACGATCCTCAACCCAAACGCGCCCACCGTGCAGACGGATGTGTTCATCAACGAGGGCCAGCCCCAAGCCAACTCCAGTGTCATTTGAACGATTTCCGGCTTCGCTACCGCGTGAGAATCGATCGAACACGATGTCTCGTTCGTCTTCAGGCACGCCGTGACCGGCATCCTCGACAGCGATTTGCACCATTTCCCCAACACGTTCAACGGTGACAGCGGTTGCGCCACCTGCATACCGATCAGCATTATCAAGAAGGTTTGCGATAGCCCGACCGAACCTTCGTTTATCGACTCGCACGATGAGTTGATCCGTATCAAGGTCATTGATGACGGAAACACCACCACCTCCCAACAAACTGACGGATTGGTAGACAAGCTCTGCTATGAGAACATCGTCGAGGTGCAACGTGATAGCACCAACATCAAATCGTGAAATTTCCAGTAGGTCTTCGACGAGTTGTTGGAGACGGTCAATATCAGCAGAAAGAAGTGCGAGTGCGGTGCGTGCTCGTTCGGGAAGATCATCTCGAGTGTTTTCGAGAACCTCAACCGATGCGGCCAAGGTCATGAGCGGGGATCTCAATTCATGACTTACCTCGGACGCAAATCGGGCGTCTCGTTCGATTCGATCTTCCAAGGCTTGTGCCATTTCGTTGAACGGACGCGAAATGAGGTCAAGATCGGGGTCGAGACCTTCAGGGAGGCGCGTATCGAGGCGGCCTCCGGCAATTGCTCCGGCAGCAGTTCCAACATCAAGGAGAGGGGCAAAGACGCGCCGACTGGCCCAGTATCCGATGAGTGCGCCAGCAACCGTTGTAACGATGGATGCAAGAACCAATGTCGTTGCCAGACTGTTGAGTGTGGCTTGGAGATCGATCAACGGGACGGCCTCGTAGTACTGCGCGTCACTATCGGCAATGGGCACTCCCACTATGAGTTGTGTCGACCCGTCAATGCCTACACGCATTTGTGCTGCTTGGCCGTTACTAACCATCGTGACGAGAGATTGGGGAATGAATTGCTGTAACAACGCAGAACTCTCAGTCGAATACCAGCGAGCACCATACGAAAGCAAGCCTTGCTCATCGTTCGGATGCGAAAGTGAGATGAGGGCACGATTGACGTCAATGGCGTTGTCTGAATACGGCAGTTCTGTTGCTAGGCGGTCGGCATTTGCAATGGCGCGTGATATCGCTGATTCCTGGCGTTGATCAAGAAGGTTTTGACGAGTAATCCCAAAGGTGGCGAAGGCAAGGACGGCTGAAAGCGCTGCAGCCCCGAGAGCGAACGTCACGGTGAGGCGAGTTCGAAGCCCGAATCGACGACGAACTGGAGCGATGATGCGTGCACGTCGGCGCCGGCGAGTGCGAGTTGTGATTGGTTTTGTCACTGTTGGAGTTTGTAGCCGAGACCGCGGATCGTCATGACGTGGCGGGGGTTGGCTGGGTCAGTTTCAACCTTCATACGCAGGCGTCGAACGTGAACGTCCACAAGGCGACCATCTCCGAAATAGCCGTGCCCCCATACGCGCTCGAGGAGTACCTCACGGCTGAAGATACGTCCGGGGGCCGAGGCGAGTTCGACAAGAAGACGGAACTCGGTCTTGGTGAGGTGAACCTCGGCGTTGTTGCGGAGAACAATCCCTTCGTCGGGAATAATTTCAAGATCTCCAAATCGAAGGTGCGTGGGCGAAAGATCGATGGTTCGGGCCCGGCGAAGGAGCGCACGAATCCGGGCCGAGAGTTCTTTGGGGGCAAACGGTTTTGTGAGGTAGTCGTCGGCGCCGGCTTCGAGGCCGGCAACCACGTCGTGGGTATCGGCTCGAGCCGTGACCATAACGATCGGTACATCGCTTACCCGGCGAATTGATCGACAAACCTCGAACCCATCGATACCGGGCAACATGATGTCAATGAGAACGACGTCGGTCGGTTGACGAGTGAAGGCCTGTAGAGCGTCTTCGCCGGTGTCGGCTTCTTCGACCTCCCAACCCTCGTCCTCGAGGGCAAGACGAACGGCGGTGCGGATTCGTTCATCGTCTTCGACGGTCAGGATTCGGGTGCCCATAATGGACCATTGTCACCGATCAAGCGCCACCGCGTCAGATTTGTTGGCTTGAAGTCTGTGGCGCAGGTCAGGCGTTACCGGCATCGGCATCGAGAAGGAGCTCTCGAAGCGGTGCGAATAGGGCGGGGGTTGCGGCTAGACAAAACTCAAATTCCGGTGGTCCACCGACAAGGTTTTCGACAATTGCGCCAGCCTCAATGGCGATCAGCGCCCCCGCGGCATGGTCCCAGGGTTGGAGGCCACGCTCGTAATAGGCGTCGACCCGCCCGCAAGCGACCGAGCAGAGGTCTACGGAGGCGGCTCCCATGCGGCGGATGTCTCGAATCGACCCAATCAGTGAACCAAGCACCGCAACTTGACGGCGGCGACGGTCGGGCTCATAAGAGAACCCAGTGGCAACCAGTGCGTGCGAAAGGTCAGATTCGTTCGACGCATGGATAGGAGTTCCATTTCGAAATGCACCCTTGCCGCGAATGGCGGTGAAGACCTCGCCGTGTAACGGATCATGTACGACGCCGACAGATACTTGGCCGTTAATCTCAGCAGCGATGGAGACGGCAAACCCGGCGTGTCCGTAGAGGTAATTCGTCGTTCCATCAATAGGGTCAACAATCCAGCGAACGCCGGTGGTTCCGGGTCGGTCCGTGCCCTCTTCGCCGAGGATCGCATCATCGGGTCGGGCGGCAGCAAGCCGACCGAGAATGAGCGCTTCAGACGCCCTATCCATTTCGGTGACCATATCGGTGCCAGTTGTTTTCGTATCGATGAGTGTGCGGGCCGTTGCGAGGCCAGCAACTATGAACGCAGCTGCTTCAGATGCGGCCGTAGTGGCGAGAGCAAGCAACGCATTGGTCTCGTCTTCCATTAGCGAACACGTGGACCGTTGCGTGTTGGTCGTGATGATCGGGCTGCTGCTGCCGCTGCCTCATCGCGGGCCCGAATGGTGCTCCATTCGCCCATGGCTCGAAGCGTGAGGATGACAACAACTGCGGTACCGATGGCCGCAACGATTGCGCCAACGAGTGCACCTACTCCCGCCCAAACGGAGGCATCGCCGGTGGACTGAAGATCGACAAACGCGTAGCCGATAAAGCCGCCTGCAGCGCCGCCGACAACGATTGCGACAAAGGCCAGCACCCGAGCGCCCACTGATGGGAGGGCGGAGGTTGTTGCGGAGGCAGAAACGTTGGGTGGGGAGGGAGTCGGCAAGGTCATTGCCCTCATCGTATGGGCCGTTGGCGACTCGGTGCGCACCGGGGGAGTGTCAGGGCCTCCTAGTCTTGGATATGTGAAGCCGCTTGTTATTCTCCCGACCTATAACGAGGTAGAGAACATCGTTGAAGTCCTCGAGCGCATCCAGCAGGCATTGCCGCATGCCGATGTATTGATCGTCGACGATGGCAGTCCCGACGGGACGGCCGCGCTAGCCGAAAATTGGGGTGGCGATAACGGTGGTCACGTCACTCTTCTTCGTCGCGGCGCAAAGGCCGGTTTGGGCTCTGCCTACCGAGCGGGCTTCGCCTATGGCCTTGCCAACGGCTACGACTCGCTGATCGAAATGGATTCTGATCTGCAGCACGATCCTGCGGCACTTCCATCGTTAGTCAATGCCGTGGAATCGGGAGCCGATCTTGCAATCGGCTCCCGGTATGTCCCCGGTGGCCATATCCCCGATTGGCCGCTCTATCGCGAATGGTTATCACGAGGTGGAAATCGTTATGCCGCGATAGTTCTGCGTTTGCATGTACGAGATGCCACCGCGGGTTTTCGGTGTTACGCGGCCCCGATGTTGTCGCGAATTCCCCTTGACCTCATCACTGCTGATGGCTACGGATTCCAGATCGAGATGGCATACAACATCGCTCGTCGTGACGGGCGAATTGTCGAAGTGCCGATCACCTTCAACGATCGTGAACGTGGTACGTCGAAAATGTCTTCTCGTATCGTTTTCGAAGCGCTCATTCTTGTGACTTGGTGGGGAATTCGTGATCGAATTTTTCGTCGACCGCTTGCGTCGGACGCAACCTGATCCATGCGCGAGTGGCTTGTGGGCGGCGCCATGATCGAAGGCCCAACTGGTCTTTTGCTGGTCCGCAATCGACGCCGCGATGGTTCCTTTGATTGGAGTCCACCGGGTGGGGTTATTGACGGTGGCGAGTCGATACTTGATGGAATCGGACGTGAGGTTGTCGAAGAGACTGGTCTTGTCGTGACCAAATGGGCGGGAAAGTTGTACGAGATCGAAGCAGTAGCTCCCGATATGGGTTGGACATTGCGAGTAGAGGCCTGGCTCGCAGAATCTTGGGAGGGCGATCTTCGATTCGATGATCCTGACGGAATTGTTGAAACTGCGTCTTGGGTCGACCCGGAGCAATGCGGTGTACATCTCAGTGATGGTGCGCCGTGGGTGGCCGAACCGGTGCTTGAGTGGCTGCTGCACCGTTGGGTTGATCCTCGATCGTTTGCGTATCGGATCGAGGGCTCAGATCGATCCTCATTGGTTGTCACTCGCGTGTGAACCACCAACCTGCCTCTGTCGCCATCCTCCATGTCGATATGGACGCGTTTTTTGTTTCGGTTGAGTTGCTCGATCAACCTGAGTTGCGGGGCAAACCAGTTGTCGTCGGTGGAGACGGTGAACGAGGTGTCGTCGCCGCAGCGTCCTACGAGGCACGAGCCTTTGGTATTTATTCCGCCATGCCTGCGGGGCAGGCTCGGAAACTCTGCCCTCACGCAGTTTTTCTTAGAGGGCGATTTCACCGTTACTCAGAAGTGAGTGCAAACGTTATGGCCATCTTTCGAGACTTCACTCCGTTGGTTGAACCACTTTCTCTTGACGAAGCATTTCTTGATGTCACGGGCTCCTTGAGGTTGCTCGGCGAAGCTCCTCTTATCGCCAGATCAATTCGAGATCGCGTCTTCGAAGAGCAGGGACTCACCTGTTCGGTTGGAGTTGCGAGCACAAAATTTGTCGCAAAACTGGCAACGGAAGCGGCAAAACCGAAGGCATCGAAAGAGGGTCCCCAATTCGGAAGTGGGGTATTCGTTGTTCTCCCGAGCGAGACCTTAGGATTTCTACGCCCCCTTCCTGTCGAATCGCTTTGGGGGGTTGGGCCCGCAACGTTGTCAAAGCTTCATCGAATTGGCGTGATGACAATCGCTGATCTCGCCGATCTCCCAGAAGAGAACATCACGGCGGTTCTCGGTCGCTCGCAGGGCCGTCACCTTCACTCACTTGCTAATGGCAGAGATGAACGCTCCGTCGAGCCCGACCGAGCAATGAAATCAATCGGGCATGAGGAGACATTTTCACGTGATCACCACTTGCGCTCTTCGTTGGACAGAGAACTCATTCAGTTCGCCGACTCGGTTGCATCGCGGTTGCGAGCTCAGGGCCTTGTCGCTCGTACGGTCCAACTGAAGATCAGGTTCGGAGACTTCACCACAATCACGCGCTCAACGACGTTGGGAGTTTCGGTAGATGATTCACGTTCGCTTCTCGATGCGGGTCGCGCGCTTCTGGAACTCGTTAACCCGGCGCAGGGGGTTCGGTTACTCGGACTCTCTGTAAGCGGATTGAGTTCAGATCTTTCTCGACAGTTGTCCTTCGATGAAGCAATGGAAGGGCCAGGCTGGCAAGAAGCAGACCGAACCATTGATGAGATCCGCGCTCGGTTTGGGGAAAACGCTATTGGCCCTGCTGTTGCAGCGAAACCTGACGGACTCTCGGTAAAGCGCCGGGGTGACCAGCGATGGGGGCCCATTGGCGATTTTTCCTGACCAATGGCGACCGCTTTCCCTCTTCGCCGAGAGAATGTGATCCCCGCCGTTGTAGAACTCTGTCTTTCATGGGAGACTGACGGCTCAGTCATCAATCGAGGAGTAAGTGCAGTGCCGCTTTCCGAGGACGAACAACGAATCCTCAGCGAGATTGAGCAGCAGCTCTATCAGTCCGACCCAGGTCTCGCTCGAGATATTGCCGACACCACGGTCTACACCGCGGCCTCGCGCGGAATGAAATGGTCCGCCTTTGGCTTCATTGTGGGGCTGGTGGCCATGGTGCTCACTATCGGCATAGGTGAGATTCCGGTGTTTGCCTTCGGAGGATTCCTCGTCATGCTGATTTGTGCGCTGGCCTTTGAGCGCAACGGCCGCAAGCTTGGCAAAGCGGGCATGCAGCAAATGACGCAATCAGTGAAAGCCACAGGTTTTCGAGATGCGTTGGACAACACTCGGTCTCGCTTGAAAGACCGTATGCAACGAGAAGACGAGAACTGACTCTGTCCGTGCCAGCAGCACTTGCGGTGGATATCGGCGGAACCAAAATAGACATCGGGGTCGTTGATCGCACTGGAGTGATTTTGGCTCGGGAGCGTGCCGCTACTCCAGCGCATGGCACTGGCGATGAAATGTTTGGGGTCATCGCTGACCTCATCGATCGGGTCACTTCTCTTGCAGGAGTAGCCCCGGTTGTTTGTGGCGTTGGCACTGGGGGACCGATGACTCGCTATGGAATTGAGGTTTCGCCAATCAACATTCCTGCATGGCGATCATTTCCACTCCTTGCGCAGATGTCAGTCAAAACGGGACTACCGACGTTTATCGACAACGATGCAAAAGCGCTGGCGCTTGGCGAGGGTTGGATAGGCGCAGCGCAAGGAGTCGAGGATTACCTTGCGCTTGTGGTGTCTACGGGCGTCGGTGGCGGAATTGTGCTCAACGGACGGCTTCTCGATGGAGCTGGCGGGAATGCTGGGCACGTCGGGCATATTTGTGTTGAGCCAGAAGGTCGACTCTGCGGTTGCGGTGCCCGCGGCTGTTTGGAAGCTGAAGCATCAGGAACGGCAATTGCGTTGAGTACTGGCCGGCCCCCAGCCGAAGCGTCTGCTGAAGTGATTGCGAGAACTGGTCGACTTGTCGGACGGGCTGTTGCAACGGTGGCGAATCTGCTTGACCTTCGTCTCGCGGTTGTTGCCGGCTCGGTAGCACTCGGTTTTGGTGACCCATTTTTCGAGGCGGCAAGTCTGGAGATTGATCAGCGAGCGCGTTTGGATTTCTCGATTGGTTGTGAACTACGTCGAGGTGGCTTGGGCGCGGATGGACCGATTATTGGCGCTGCAGCCGTGGGCTGGCGCGGGTTTGATCAGTAGGATTCGCTTGTGGCAGAACCGACTTCTTCCCGATGGATGCTGGCGGCAGCACTTGCCGTACTTCAACATCCCTCGCTTTGGGCCACTGCGCTGCGTCAACTGTTCCGACTTGCACCGCGTGGATGGTGGAAGCGTTCGCCATTTCTTCCGCTCCCTGATGCGGCCTATCTAAAGTTTCGGTTGGTGACGGCGTATGGCGGCACCGGAGGCGATCCGCGGCCTCAAGACCTCATTACGTACCTGCATTGGTGTCGTGCTTGGCCCGAAGTCACGTCCTGACGAAATTCAGAACAGGTATTGCTCACCTGACGCTCGCACGGTGATATCGCTTATCGAAACTCCCCAAGGTTGATCGATCACGTAGATGATCTGTTCGGCAAGCTCCTCAGGTGAGATAGCCCAGTAACGGATGTCGTTTGGGTCGGTGAGGCCGTCAGATTCACCGGGGGTCAAAAATTTCACCGCGTTCTCGCGAAACGAATCCATGTTCTGGCCAAGTAAGCCGATCATGGCCCCTGCATCAATGATTGAAGCGCCGAGGTTGGTGCCGAGTACCCCAGTTGGTTTCACCGTGGTGACTTTGATTTGACCTTGAGATTCAGCACGCAATGATTCGGAGAGAATATTGACCGCTGCTTTTGTCGCCGTATAGATGGCGGAACCGGCGACAGGAACATTTCCGTAGATCGATGAAATATTTACAATATGTCCCCGACCTTGCGCAATCATTTGGTCGTGAACAGCGGCAATTCCGTTCACGACGCCCTTGAAGTTGATGTCGATGCACTGGCTCCAAGCCTCCGCAGCGATCGCATGCTGAGACCAAAATGCCAGAGGCATCGTGCCAGCGTTATTAACAAGAATGTCGATAGAGCCGAAATGGTCAACGCAGGTGGTCGCCATTGCTTTTGTGTGTTCTGGGTTGGTGACATCGGTCGTTGAGGGCTGAACGGCGTAACCCTCGGCTCGAAGCTCGGATGCAAGGGAAGTAACCGCTTCGGTGCTGATGTCAGCAGCGAGAACGTTGGCGCCCCTTGCCGCGGCGAATTGAGTGACCAAACGACCGAATCCGCTTCCTGCTCCGGTAACGATAAGGGTTCGCCCTGAGAGATGGCCGTTGTTTGTCTGTGTCATGGGGTTGACCGTATCGCTGGTCGGTAGCCTGCGCGGATGGCTAGCTGGGATGTTGTTCGAGCAAAGGGTGATGCCCGTGGGTTCCATGGCCACGGCATTCCCGATGGTGCTCAACGTTCGGTTCGACTGCTTGAGGTGGTCGAACCCGCTCTTGCTTTGGGGTCAACGCAGTCGCGCTCCGATGTCGATAGCGCTGTTGCTAACTCCCTCGGTGTCGATGTGTTCAATCGAACAAGCGGGGGAGGAGCTGTATTGCTTGACCCCGGTGCTCAAATTTGGATCGACGTGGTCGTAGGTCGATCTGATCCGTTATGGCGCGATGACGTCAGCCTGGCCTCGCAATGGCTTGGAGAAGTGTGGGTTGAGGCGTTGCGCTCGGTGGGAGTAGCGGGAGTGGTTCACCGTGGAGCCATGATGTCGACTCCGCTCGCAGGTGTTGTTTGTTTTGCGGGGCTTGCTGCCGGCGAAGTGACCATTGACGGTGCCAAAGTCGTTGGCATCTCACAACGACGAACCCGCGCTGGGGCTCGGTTTCAGTGTTCGGTGCCGATGGTCTGGAATAGCGAGCGCCATCAGCAATTGCTTGCTCCAGGGATTGCGATTTCGGGTGGTTCCGCCGCAGATATTCGGGTTTGGCCTCTGGGTACCGGCGAAAGAGCAGCCTCACTCAGCCAGGCCTTCATCGAGGCGCTTCCCTAATTCGAGGGCACTTGCTTTCCTATCAAAAGAGTCTCGCCGGCCTTCATTGGCGGCCTGCGTTGCCGCGCCCGGTCTCGAATTGATCGGTCCGGGAGGGGTTTTTGGGGGTTGTGGGGTCTCGGTGGAGGGGTGTACTTGCGAAGTGGGGAAAAGTGGGGCAAGATGTCATCTCGAAGGGGCCCCGTGGGGGGTCGGTGGAGAGGGTAGGCAGGCATGTTCGTTGGGACGTTCGAGCATTCGCTCGATGACAAGGGCCGAGTGGTCCTTCCCGCGACCTTCCGCGCCCAGTTGGTCGACAAGGGATTTCTCTCTCAGCTCGATCGCTGCCTCGGCCTCTGGACCGAGGAGGGCTTCGCCGATATGGCAAATCGCCTCCAGGACAAAGTCCGAGCCGGTGAAACCAGCCAGGAATCGCTTCGAGCCTTCGCCGCGAATGCCCACGAGGTTCGCCCAGATTCTCAGGGCCGAATCACCATTCCTCAGCGTCTAAGGAATTTCGCCTCGCTCGACCGAGAGGCCGTCGTCATAGGCGCCTTCGGTCGAATCGAAATCTGGAACGCCGGCCGCTGGAACGATCAGTCCTCCCTCGCCGATAACAGCCTCACCCAAGCGGTTACCTCTCTGGGGCTCTAACCGGTGCCATGTCTTTTTTTTCCCTAACCCCTGAACGAAAGGTCCACTCCTGCGACCAAGCCGGTCGCCCGATTTTCAGCAGTCTCTCGGAACGCACGATGGAAGGCCCCTACTCCGCCCGCTTCCCATCGAGCCCGACCGGGGAGAAATCCCGGCGGGCGCCCGTGTTCCGAGGGACTGCTGAGGACCGGTCTCGGCTTTGCCGACTGGCTCTGCAGCGAGAGGTAACCGAGATGACCGAGAACCACGAGGACTTCGACCACCGTCCGGTGATGCTCGAGGAGATCGTGATGGCCTTCGCTTTGGTCCCGGAGGGATGGATCATTGATGCAACGCTCGGCGGTGCGGGACATGCTGTCGCCATTCTTGAGGCTCATCCTCACCTATCGGTGTTGGGTATTGATCAAGACGCTGACGCTCAATCTGTTGCTCAAGAACGACTGTCCCGTTTCGGAAAGAGAGCTCGCACGGTCCACGCCCGATTCGATGATCTCGAAACGATTGTTCGAAATGAGATTGATGGCGAGATCATTTCGGGTGCACTCTTCGATCTCGGCGTAAGTTCTCCGCAGTTCGATCGTGCCGAGCGAGGGTTTAGTTATCGCTTTGATGCGCCACTCGATATGCGTATGGACGCTTCACAGCCCTTAAGTGCAATGACAGTTGTCAACGAGTACGACGAGCGAAAGTTATCTCGAGTCCTGCGTGACTTCGGCGACGAACGTTTTGCGAGTCGGATCGCAAGAGCGATTATTGCTGCTCGTCCGGTTGTGACAACTTCGCAACTTGCTGAAATTACGCGAGATGCGATCCCAGCGCCGGCGCGACGCCATGGGGGTCACCCGGCCAAGCGCACGTTCCAGGCAATTCGTATCGAGGTCAACAGCGAGCTCGAAATTTTACCAGTCGCCCTGAAAGCGGCAATCGATTCGATGAGCAGTGGTGGTCGTTTGGTCACACTTTCCTATCACTCCGGCGAGGATCGGATTGTGAAGCAGGTCATGCGCACCGCCGAATCTGGTGGTTGCGCCTGTCTTCCGGGTTTGCCCTGTGGTTGTGGCGCTGTTTCGCTAGTTCAACTTATTCGTCGTGGTGGTACAACACCTTCGAAGCGAGAGTGCGAACACAATCCACGTGCTGAAAGCGCTCGCCTTCGAATCGCAGAGCGATCATGACGAGTGCAAGAGTCGCCGTCGAGAGTCGTCGAGCGGCAGCGCTGCGCGCTCCTGATGAATCAGTTCGTGAAGGTAGTCGCCTGCGAGTGCGACTGGTGGACCGCACCGCGCCGGAGCGTCGACGTATCGGCCTGATAGCCACAGTGTTTGGCGTAGTGATCTTTCTCTTCGGAATTGTCGGCGCTCAGACACTTATTATCTCCAAACAGGCACATATTGATCGCGTCAACAATCGAATTGGTGCAGCCGAGTCGCAGGCGCAAATACTGCGCGTCGAACTTGCACAGCTTCAAAGTCCACAAAACATCACCTCGGTGGCAACAACAAAGCTTGGAATGATTCCTTCTCCAACCCCGGTGTATTTGCAACCGCGGGTCGATGATGATGCACGCGCCGGTGAGTCACCACCAGCGCCGACACCGACCACACTCCCGAGAAAAACAGTGACAACGACTGCCCCCTCGGCGGCAAAACAATGAATCCACCTCCGGGTCCGGAATCACCTTCGGTTGATTACCCACCCAAAAGTGCGCCATGGAATACGGCAGACAATTTGCCCCGAGGCCGTCGACGGATTCCAACGAACACGAGGCCCGCTCGCCATACGGCAGGCCGTGGAACAACCGCACCGCGTAGCGGGATGAGCGCATCTCGTTCCCGTCCGAATGAGCGCATTCCCTCTTCGTCTCGTCAGGGCCAACGTAAATCTGAGAGATCGACTTCGGCTGGAAGCCATTCCTATCGGTCCGCCGAGGTTTTCTCGGCGCAAGGGTCTGGTTCGTTCGGCGATCTCCTGCGGTGGTCAACGACGTCGGCCGGTAAAGCACTCCTTGCCTCATTGCAAGGAGTTTTCGACCCTGCCAGCTCGGGGAAGGGTTCTCGACCGGTGATGGTGCGCACGTCGGTTGGCAATCAGCGGGGAAGGTCGCTCCTGTTTCTTGCCGTCATCATCACCCTGTTTGTTGTGGTGCTTGCCCAAGTCATCAACCTTCAGATCCTCGACCGCGACAGGTATGTCATCTACGGGGATGGACAGCGGACAAATACGCAGGTTCTGGCTGCTGACCGTGGGGCGATTCTTGACCGCAACGGCGCTGAGTTAGTTATTTCTCGTCCCGGTCGATCGATTTTTGTTGACCCCAAACTGGTGACGGACGCATCTTCAGAAGCGGCGGCGCTTGCTCCGGTGCTCGGCCTCGATCCTCTGTCTATCGAGTCGAAGATGAACGGTAAGGGACGGTTTGCCTATCTTGCTCGTCGGGTAACCGCTGAGGTAGCGGCCAGAGTTGAAGCGCTGGGCCTCGCTGGCGTGGCGTTCCTAGACGAAAGCGAACGCTTCGCACCGGCTGGCGATTCGGCGCGATCGCTTTTGGGTGTGGTCGATGTAGACAACGTTGGCATCTCGGGATTGGAATCCCAATACGGTGAAATGCTCACTGGAACTCCTGGAAGTCTTGCTCTTGAGCGCAGTCCGAGTGGACGGACAATTGCGGTAGGCGATCATTCCTTAACCCCTGCGCAAAAAGGAGCCGATCTCAAACTCACGATTGATCAATCGATTCAGTTCGAAGCCGAGCGTCTTCTGGCTGAGCAAGTCAAGGTCACAGGCGCCAAAGGCGGGATTGCCATCGTGAGTAAGCCGGGAACGGGGGAGGTGCTGGCGATTGCCGACATGGTTCTTGATCCTGAAACGGGTCTCGTTCGTGTGAGTTCAAATAACTCTGCTCTCACTACTCAGTACGAGCCCGGTTCGGTCATAAAGTTGGTGACTATCGCTGGTGCGATTGAGGCGGGACAGGTCTCGCCAACGACACAGTTCAATCTTCCTCCC
Organism: Acidimicrobiales bacterium; assembly: GCA_040882655.1. Classification (GTDB taxonomy): domain Bacteria; phylum Actinomycetota; class Acidimicrobiia; order Acidimicrobiales; family Acidimicrobilacustridaceae; genus Acidimicrobilacustris. The sequence goes on along the minus strand of JBBEAV010000032.1, from coordinate 17,982 downwards.
ACCTTAAAAATTTATGATGCCGAGTTCGGTGAGGCGGAAGGGCGGGGAACAGTCACGTGGGATACGACTCAGATCCTGACGCATTCCTCAAACGTCGGGACGATCAAAATTGGTCAGGGGCTCGGGAAGGACGCTCTGTTTTCGACGCAGAAGGCTTTTGGCCTAGGGGCTCGAACGGGGCTCAATTTTCCAAACGAAACCGCTGGATCGGTGCTCAATCCATCGAAGTATTCGGGAACGTCTCTTCCTTCAATTGCGATTGGTCACGGAATTTCTGTCTCTCCAATGCAAATGCTTTTTGCTTACAACACCATCGCAAACCAGGGGATGTATGTGGCGCCCAAACTGGTTGACGCAACCATCGATGCTCAAGGAGTGGAACGTCCGACTGCAGTGACTGATTCACACCGAGCGGTAAGTTCAGCAACTGCTGATCAGGTCAATCTCATGCTCCGTAATGTGGTGAACGTAGGAACCGGACAACTCGCTGCGATCAACGGGTATTCAGTGGCGGGTAAGACCGGAACCTCTCGAAAGCCACAACCAGGTGGGGGTTATACCGATAAATTTGGGGTCACTCGATATCAATCCACATTCGTTGGTTTTGTTCCAGCACAGCAACCGGCGCTCTCTGTCTACGTGATGATGGACGAGCCGGCAGGTGCGTACACCGGCGGGGCGACCGCTGCGCCCGTGTTCTCCAAACTCGGATCGTTCGCGTTGAATCGTCTTGGCATTGCGCCTGCGGCAACTGACAGTTCCTTGGGAGGCGTCGCCGTGAGCTCAGTTCTTGGACGGCCAAGTTCCACCACCCAGGCAACGATTACCGATGGGGATCGAGTCCGAGCATTGACTGCAGGTTCGCCCGAGGCCCTCGCCTCTTCGGTCCCAACCACGATCGCTCGAGTACCAAAAACGACAACTACAACCACCCCAAAGACTGCTGCGGTGAGGTGAGATATGCGCTTGGCGGCGATCGTTGCCGAACTGAATGGTCCTGAACCCACTGATGAGTCAGGTTCAGCGAGTGATCCTGACATTCTCGATGTGGTTTTCGATTCAAGGAGGGTGACCGCCGGTTCATTGTTCTGTTGTATCCCTGGAACAACCCACGATGGCCACGACTATGCCCAAACCGCAGTTGATGCAGGCGCCGTTGCTTTACTGGTCGACCATCGGCTTGACGTGAGCGTTGAGCAACTCGTCGTCCCCAATGTTCGCAAGGCGATGGCTTCGGCCGCTGCTGCATGCTTCAGCCACCCTGCCGATGACCTACGCGTCGTCGGTGTCACGGGTACGAACGGCAAGACAACGACAACATGGATGATCCAAAACATCCTGGAAGCTGCTTCTCTTCGCGTGGAAGTTCTGGGAACTCTTTCAGGGGATCGAACCACCCCCGAATCACCGGATCTACAGCGTCAATTGGCGCAATGGCGTGATGAGAGTGTCGAAGTGGTGGCCATGGAAGTTTCTTCTCACGCCATCGCCCAGGATCGCATCGCGGCGATGAAGTTTCGGGTTGCTGTTTTCACCAATCTCAGTCGCGACCACCTTGATTATCACGGGTCAATGGAGGAGTACTTCGAGACGAAAGCACGACTCTTCGACGATGCATACTGCGAGCGAGCAGTGGTCAATCTCGATAACCCCTATGGACGCCTCCTTATTGATACTGCGAAAGTCCCCACTGTTGGCTATTCACTTGACGAGATTGAGGATCTCTCTTTGTCGGTGACTGGGTCGACTTTTGTCTGGGCAGGGCAACGTATCGGTCTGAGTTTGGGTGGTGTTTTTAACGTCAGTAATGCGCTTGCTGCAGCTCATACAGCCCGCGTGCTCGGCATCGCTGATTCGGTAATCGCTGAAGGCCTTTCAACGCCACTCGTAGTTGAAGGTCGCTTTGAGAAAGTTGAAGCCGGTCAACCGTTCGCCATTGTGGTTGATTACGCTCACACCCCTGATGGACTGGAGCAGCTTCTCGCTGCGGCCAATGAACTTGTCACCGGTCGCGTCATTGTGGTCTTTGGGTGCGGCGGAGACCGGGATCGTTCCAAACGTTCCCTCATGGGTGAAGTCGCCGCCACTCATGCAGATGTCGTGTTCGTAACTGCTGACAATTCGCGATCGGAATCAACGGAAGAAATTATTGCGTCAATCATGGCCGGAGTTCAGCGAACTTCAGCGCACAGCGCAGCATTGGTCACCGTTGAACCAGACCGACGAACTGCCATCACTCTTGCGTTGCGCTCTGCGATGGACAATGACATTGTTCTTCTCGCAGGCAAGGGACACGAAACAGTGCAGATCATTGGTGAGACCGTCACACGGTTCGACGATCGTGTTGTTGCTGCTGAGCAATGGAACGTAATTAGGAGTGACGAGTGATTCGCCTCCTTATCGCTGCTGCAATCTCGCTCACATTGTCGCTTTTTGGCACTCGGTTTCTGATTTCCTGGCTCGAACGCCGGAGCATTGGACAGCCCATTCGCGAGGACGGACCTCAAGGTCATATCACGAAGGCCGGAACGCCCACGATGGGTGGTTTGGCGATCGTTGTTGCTGCTGCTGCGGGATGGTTCGTAAGCGATCTCAGTGGTGCAGTGTTCACCCGACGGGGACTTCTTTGTATGGCAGCAATCTTGGCCGCCGGCGCAGTGGGACTTCTCGATGATTCCATCAAGGTTTTCCGTGAACGCAATCTAGGTCTTACGAAGCGAGCGAAGACCCTCGGGCTCCTTTTTGTGGCAATTGCGTTTTCAGTATCGATGCTCGCTTTCACCAATGTTCAAACAACGCTGTCATTCACAAGATTCGATTTCCCTGGCATTGAGCTTGGCCGTATCGGTTGGGTCGTTTTCGCAGTTGTTATTTTTTATGCCACAACCAATGCGGTGAACTTAACTGACGGCCTCGATGGATTAGCCGCTGGTGCATCCATTTTCGGTTTTGCGGCGTACACCGTGATCTCGTTCTGGGGATTCCGTCATAACTCCATTTACGGAGATCAGAGCTTTCTAGATACGGCGGTGGTGGCGGCCTCGATGATGGCCGCTGTCGCAGGATTTCTCTGGTGGAATGCGGCCCCTGCCCGCATCTTCATGGGCGATACCGGTGCACTTGCGATTGGGGCAGGACTGGCCTCGCTCGCGCTCAGTACCAACACAATTCTTCTGTTGCCGATCATTGGTGGCCTTTTCGTGATGGAAACAGTATCGGTCATCTTGCAAATTGGAAGTTTTAAAATGTTTGGCCGGCGAATCTTTCGAATGGCTCCGCTTCATCATCATTTTGAGCTTGTGGGTTGGCCGGAAACCACAGTCATTATTCGCTTATGGATCGTGGCGGGGATATTTACTGCTGTCGCCCTCGGGCTCTATTACGCAGACTTTGTGAACTTGCCAGGGGTCATTGACTAATGGCATCGCCAAATCGCGCCCCAGTGCGGTCGGTGCTCGTGATCGGTTTCGGGGTTGCGGGTCGCGCGGCAGTGCGGGCGCTTCAGGGCCGCGACGTACGGGTGGTAGCGATCGACGAGCATCCCACCGACATCATGCGGGCTGAGGCAGCATCGATGGCAGTGCTACTCGTGGAATCACCTTCGCCGCAGGATCTGACGCGCCTTTTATCAGAATGTGATCTTGTTGTTCCCAGCCCAGGAATCCCCGAAACACACAGCATCTTTTCCGCGGCAGCAGCGGCTGGCGTAGCAGTCGAATCAGAGTTTGACCTTGCTGATCGTTGGGATTCGCGCCCGATTGTTGCCATCACCGGCACCGATGGCAAGACCACCGTCACAACGTTGATCACGGCGATGTTGGTGGAATCGGGAGTAAACGCGGTTGCTTGTGGCAACACCGAAACTCCATTTGTTGAGGCCATCGCTAACCCGAAGACCGAGGTTTTCGTTGTAGAAGCCTCCTCGTTTCGGCTCGCAACGACCAGATTTTTCCAGCCCACAGTTTCGGTTTGGCTGAACTTCGCTCCGGATCATCTCGACTCGCATACCTCGTTATCGAGTTATGAATCGGCGAAGGCGGCAATCTGGGCTCATCTTGATCCGGAAACCGGTGTAGCGATCGCTTCGGCCGCAGACCCGGTCGTGATGGCCAATCTCAACCCGGCGGTCCGGACCGTCTCATTTGGTGCTGCCGGAACCGGTGCCGACGCAACGGTTGTCGACGGGTGGCTGTGTTTGGCTGATGGCACCCAGATTCTCGCCGTTGAGGATTTGCCGCGCTCTTTTCCTCATGACGTCACCAATGCCCTTGCTGCGTCAGTGGCGGCACTTGCTGCTGGCGCTTCGCTCGACGGAGTTCGCAATGCCCTGCGAGCATTCTGCGGCCTTAACCACCGAGTCCAGGTAGTTGGTGAAGTCAACGGGATTTTATGGTTCGACGATTCGAAAGCTACGACTCCGCATGCGGTGGTTGCCGCGTTAGCAGCCTTTGATTCAGTCGTACTTATTGCTGGAGGACGCAACAAAGGACTTGATCTGTCGGTTCTTGCTGCGCATATTCCGCCGATTCGTGCTGTTGTCGCCATTGGTCAGGCAGGCGCCGAGATTGCAGGGTATTTCGAAGGCCGCTGTGAGGTTCGCGTCATCGCAACATCGATGAGCGACGCAGTCATTGCGGCCGCTTCGCTTGCTGAAGTAGGAGACGTTGTTCTGCTCTCTCCAGGCTGTGCTTCGTTTGATTGGTTTCATTCTTATAGTGAACGGGGCGATGCTTTTGCCGGCGCGGTCAGGCAACTCCCAGATTTTATTGATGGGGCGAGGCAATGAGCGCTCCGACTCTTCATGAGCCTAAAACTCCGATCGGGCGTCTTTTGCGATCGGCTCGATCTCCACAGCCTCGCACGACTGATTTCAAGATTCTGTTAGCTCTCATCCTTGCCATGAATTTCTTCGGGCTTCTGATGATTCTTTCGGCTTCATCAGTGACTGCGCTCTATCAATACGGATCATCTTGGTACCAGTTCCGTCTCCAATTCATCTGGTTCCTCTTGGGCTGTACCGCTCTTTTCGTTATGAGTCGCTTTCCTTACGAGCGACTTTCAAAACTGATGAAGCCGGTTCTACTGATTGCTGCCGGCCTCATGGCCGCTGTCCTTTTGCCTGGCGTTGGTGTCACGGTGAATGGTTCCTCCCGCTGGCTCGGCTGGGGCCCGTTGCGCATGCAGCCCTCTGAACTAGTGAAACTCGCAGTGATTCTCTATGCGGCTGACACGCTTACGCGACGTGTTGGTCAGATCGGTGACTGGAAAGCTGTCCTGCGGCCGATTGCTGTTGTTTTTGTCGCGTTTGCTGGACTGCTTATCGCCCAGCCGAATCTTGGTACCACCATCATTTTGGCCACAATCGTGCTCGTCATGTTGTTCGTAGGCGGAGTCCCCGGAAAGCCATTAGCGATTCTTTCGGGGGGCCTCGTTCTTGCTGCGACGTTTCTTGCGTTTATTGAGCCGTATCGCTTTCGTCGGCTCATGGCCTTCAGGGATCCGTGGGCTGATCCGCTCAATGCGGGGTTCCAAACCATTCAAAGCCAAGTCGGTTTCGCCAACGGTGGAGTGCTTGGAACCGGACTTGGTCAAGGGCGCGCCAAGTGGGGCTTTCTTCCCGAAGCTCATACGGATTTCATTTACGCAATCATTGGCGAGGAAATGGGGCTCATCGGTTCGGTGCTCGTGATCTCGATGTTCTTGGCGTTTGCCTTGTTTGGTATTCGAACTGCGCTGCACGCTCGTGATCGGTTTGGGGCAATGTTGGCCACTGGAATCACAACGTGGATCCTCATTCAGGGCTTCATCAATATCGGTGCAAGTGTCGGGGTTCTGCCCATCACCGGCGTCCCGCTGCCGTTCATCTCGGCTGGCGGTTCATCGTTGCTGTTCACAATGGCAGCATCAGGAATCTTGCTGAACATCGCTCGACAGGAACGCTGATGACGAGTCGGCCCCCCGCCGATTCCCCCATGTATGTCCTTGTGGCTGGTGGGGGAACTGCTGGTCATGTTTTGCCTGGAATCGCAGTTGCTCGTGCTCTCGTAGAACGTGGGCATGATTTCTCATCAATTCATTTTGTGGGTAGCGAGCGGGGGATTGAGCGCACCCTTGTGCCCGAGGCCGGGTTTGGCGTCACCCTTCTTCCCGGACGCGGAATTCAAAGACGTCTGACGTTTGCGAACCTCTCCGCAATTTGGGGGCTTGTGCGAGCGGTGATCAAAGGAATCGGAATTGTTCGGCGTTCGCGTCCCAATATCGTGTTAGTTGTGGGCGGCTACGCCAGTTTCGCCTGTTCGGTTGGTGCAGTTTTGTCTCGAATTCCGATCGTAGTCATGGAACAGAATGCCCGAGCGGGTGCGGCAAACCGCTTTGCCGGTCGCTTTGCGAAGGCATGTGCAGTTCCTTACGCCGAAACAGATTTACCCCGCAGGGTTGTAACCGGAAACCCTGTTCGGTCGGAAGTGTTGGCTATAAATCGGGATCAAGATAAACACTCAGCACGAGCGCAGTTGGGGGTTGCCGCCGACCGAGTAATGGTCGCCGTTGTCACTGGTTCGCTCGGATCGCGCCGAGTCAACGAAGCCGTGTTCGCAGCCGTGCCTCATTGGGCGATGCGGACCGACCTTTCGATTCGCCATGTGATCGGCGACCGGGACTGGGAATCGGTGCAGGGGCGGCTTCCCGAGACCGATGGTCTGCAGTACGTAGCTTTACGCTACGAAGACCATATGGACATCGTGTTAACTGCAGCCGATCTTCTTATCGGACGGGCTGGGGGTACGACGGTTGCTGAACTCGCCGAGGCTGGTCTTGCTGGTGTCCTCATTCCTCTGCCCGAGGCGCCACGAGATCACCAAACTGCGAATGCCGAGGCTCTTGTTCGAGTCGGTGCAGCACGGCTAATTGCTGATTCTGAACTCGACGGTGATCGATTGATTGCCACGGTGCAACCCCTCATTGATGATCCATCTCTGCTCGATCGGATGGGTCGCGCCGCGCAGACGTTGGCACAACCAAACGCTGCCGGCTGCGTTGCCGACCTTGTGGAGCGTCATGCGCGCCGCTAGCGATCAATCGCCGTCACTTGCAACGAAACGCTCTATCCACGTCGTCGGGGTGGGTGGCCCCGGCATGTCAGCTATTGCTTCGGTCCTTGTAGGCATGGGACATTCGGTATCGGGTAGTGATGTATGCGAATCGACAGTGGTTGATCGATTGCGGTCCGAGGGTGTTGTCGTTTCGGTTGGTCATAGCCGGGACAACATCGGCGCCGACGTTGATTTTGTTGTTGCCTCAACAGCGGTCCCTGAGGAGAACCTCGAACTAGAGACTGCGCGTTCCCGATCGCTTCCGGTTGTTCGCCGCACAACGTTGTTGCCGGCGATCGCCAATGAGCGCCGAACGATCGCTGTCGCCGGCACTCATGGAAAGACCACAACAGCGTCAATGCTGGCATTGATCCTGATCGAAGCGGAGCGCGATCCGTCCTTTTTAATTGGTGGCGATCTTCGGCAACTTGGCGTTAACGGCCGATGGGCGAGCGGAGAGTTGTTGGTTCTTGAAGCGGATGAAAGCGATGGCTCGGGATTCGCAGTTGAACATGAAGCTGTCATCGTGACGAATATCGAGTCGGATCACCTCGAGCATCACGGTTCATTTGAAAATCTTTTAATCGCTTTTCAAAAGTTCATTGCAGCTACCTCCGGTCCGGTGGTCCTCTGCGCTGATGATTCTGAAACAGCGAAAATTGCGGTTGGCACAACAGCGGTTACCTATGGTCAAGCCCTCGACGCCACTGTTCGTTGCTCCGATCTTCGAAGTTCACGAAGTGGCAGTACCTTTGATGTCGTTGTTGGAGGTCAAGTGCTTGGCCATATCCAACTTCCTGTTCCGGGAACACACAATGCACTCAATGCGTGTGCTGCGATTGCTCTTGCCCTTGAACTCGAGGTTGCATTCGAACACTGCGTTTCGGCTTTGGGCCATTACGGCGGAGTGAAGCGTCGTTTCGAATCTCGAGGCGAAATCAATGGAGTTTCCTTTGTCGATGATTACGCCCACCTGCGAACGGAGATCAAAGCGGCGATAGCTGCCGGTCGTGATGGTGGTTGGCAGCGTCTCGTTGTTGTGTTTCAACCGCATCGCTACAGTCGCACCGAGTCGCTTTGGATGGATTACGCCGATGCCTTTGCCGGTGCTGATCTCTTGGTGCTCACCGATATTTATTCTGCAGGGGAGGCGCCCCGAGAAGGGGTGACCGGACAACTTATTGTTGACGCGGTCCTCGGATCTCATCCTGCGCAGTCAACGGTCTACGTATCGAATCGCGCGGAACTCGCTGGCGTATTGGTGAGAGAACTTCGCAAGGGCGATCTTTGTCTGACGCTTGGAGCAGGCGATATCACCACACTCGCCGACGAGGTCCAGTCTCTTTTAACTCAGCAGGCTTCCTCGTGATTGCCGCCGAAAGTTACGCGTTGCTACGTGACTGGTTTGGCGGACGAGTTGAGCAGGATGCATTCCTCGGAGAGCTCACGACCTATCGCGTTGGTGGTCGAGCGGCAGTAAAAGTACGAGCGGAATCTCCTGAAGATCTTGAACGAATCAGTTCCGTTATTTCTGAAGCACAGCTGAATTTTGCAGTGATAGGTCGGGGTTCGAATCTGCTTGTTGCCGACGAAGGTTTTGACGGCATCGTTGTCACGCTCGGTGAAGGACTCTCAGGGATCGAAATTTCTGGTGCAGTTGTTCGCGTTGGCGGCGGTGCTCTCCTACCTGTTGTCGCTCGTAGGACAGTGGCGGCCGGACTGACAGGTTTTGAATGGGCCGTTGGTGTGCCCGGCTCAATCGGGGGCGCCGTCCGAATGAATGCCGGTGGTCACGGGTCGGATATGACGGAGTCGCTGGTGTTAGTGACTGTCATCGATCTTGCGACGGGCCTTAGAAGCTCGGTCGATGCGCAATCGCTTGGTCTGAGTTTTCGCTCTTCGAACCTCGGACGGTCAATCGTGATTGCCGAAGCCGAGTTAGCTCTTGCTTTCGGCGATCAGGCAACGGCAGAAGCAGAATTGTCAGACATTGTTCGTTGGCGGCGAGACAATCAGCCGGGCGGGGCGAATGCTGGTTCAGTGTTTGTGAACCCCCGCCCAGATTCTGCCGGGCGCCTTGTCGACCTTTCTGGAGCAAAGGGTCTTCGACTCGGGACTGCCGAGGTGTCGAGCAAGCATGCCAATTTCATTCAGGTCGATGAAGAAGGATCGGCCAATGATGTTGCTGCGTTAATGACGATTGTCCGTTCCCAAGTTCTCGAACAGACGGGTGTTGACCTCCATGCGGAAACTCACTTCCTCGGTTTTTCTCCTGAGGTTGCGCTTGCAGCGGGAGCGCGCCGAGTTGAGGCGGCCGACTGATGGCCTCAACCCGAGGGCGCGGAGCGACAATTGAAGCTGACATTGACCCGCGTATCGCGGCTCGGCGTGATGCAGTCGAAAACGAGAAGCGTCGCCGGCAGGGGCGTTGGTGGTTGATCTTGGCAATTTTTGCCGCTGTCCTCGTAGGCGGATGGTTGATAACACGAACCTCACTGCTCGACGTTGACGCAGTTGAGGTTCGGGGCGCAGTAGTGACGACCACCGATGAGATTCTTTCTGTGTCGGGCATTCGTATCGGTCAGGCGCTACTCGAGGTCGACACTGCCGCTTCGGCCGTCGCTATTCGGCAACTCCCGTTCATTGAGACGGCCGCTGTGGCCCGCAACTGGGATGGCACCGTCGTCATCTCGGTCACCGAACGGATTCCGGTGGCGATGGCAATGAACTCGGACGAGGTCTGGATGCTGGTCGACCGATCGGGACGAGTTTTGGCTCCCCACGTGGCCGGTGATGGACTCGATACCGAGGTGGTTGGAGCGCAGGCTGGGCCGCCGGGCTCGGAGGTTGAGGGAGTGGATGGGGCTCTTGAGGTCGCCTCCTTGCTCGGTCCAGGGCTTCGGACACGGGTGATTTCGATCACTACGGCCCCGGATGGCTCGCTCAGCTTGGCTTTGCGGCCCCAGGGCACCGTCTTGTTAGGACCAGCCACAGACCTCAACGCCAAGGTTGACTCAATGCGAATTGTTATGGCCCAGGTGGATCAACGAGACCTCGCCAGCATCAATGTGGTCAATCCCTCAACCCCCGTAGTGGTGAGAACCCCGAAATAGCACTGTCGGGCGAGTAACCTTGGCTCTGTTCTAGATCGTCTTTCTGAAGTTCAACCTGCATTTCTCTCGAAGGAGCTCCCCATGGCCGGCAGTCCGCAGAACTATCTCGCGGTGATCAAGGTCGTTGGCGTCGGTGGCGGTGGCGTGAATGCCGTCAACCGCATGATCGACGCTGGACTCAAGGGGGTTGAGTTCATCGCCGTCAATACCGATGCGCAAGCGCTCCTCATGAGCGATGCCGACGTGAAACTCGATATTGGTCGAGACATCACGAAAGGCCTTGGCGCTGGTTCTGATCCTGATATCGGTCGGGCTGCTGCCGAATCGCATATCGATGAAATCGAAGAGGCACTCAAGGGTGCAGACATGGTGTTCATTACCGCTGGTAAGGGTGGGGGCACTGGCACCGGGGCAGCGCCAGTTATTGCTCAGGTGGCAAAAGGCCTTGGCGCACTCACCATCGGTGTCGTGACCCGTCCTTTTGGATTCGAGGGTAAGCGCCGCTCAACCCAAGCTGATACCGGCATTAAGACACTGAAAGAAAAAGTCGACACCCTTATCGTCATCCCGAATGATCGATTGCTGACCGTCTCGAACGATAAGACCTCGGTGCTCAATGCATTCAAGATGGCGGATGAAGTGCTACTTCAGGGTGTTCAGGGGATCACCGACCTCATCACTACCCCCGGCCTCATCAACACTGACTTTGCTGACGTAAAGATGATTATGAGCGATGCCGGTTCAGCACTCATGGGCATTGGCTACGGCTCAGGAGAGGGCCGTGCGGTGGCCGCAGCGAAAGCCGCGATCTCTTCACCTCTCCTCGAAGCGTCTATCGACGGGGCTCGTGGCATTCTCCTCACCATCTCAGGCGGCAGCGATCTCGGCTTGTTCGAGGTCAATGAAGCCGCGGAAATCATCCACAATGTGGCTCATGCCGATGCCAACATCATTTTCGGTACGGTGATCGACGATGAGATGGGCGATGAAGTGCGTGTGACAGTTATTGCTGCCGGTTTCGATCGACGTGATGGGGATTCCCGCCCAGCGCGAGCCCCCCGAGAAGATCGCCCGATAGTACGCGATGTGTTCTCCACTGACGACGATGGCGATGACGACAACTTCGACGTCCCATCGTTTCTTCAGTAACGACTGATCCCGCACCCGTGCGGTTCTTTGATCGAGCGCTCGAAAACGGGCGCTCGATCCGCGTCCGGACGACCGACCGGGGTGATGGCGATTTCGGTCCCTTGGTTCAGAGCCCCGGGGGAGTCGGGGGCGGGCTTGCCCGGCGGCGGAGCGATCTCATCGATCGTTCCTGGGTTTGGCTTCGTCAAGTTCATGGTGAGGTCTGCGTTGACGTCGATGCTCTTGGCAGTGAAGCTGCGCTCGGGACCAAAGCTGATGCGTTAGTCACAACTCGAACCGATATTGCCCTCGCAGTTCATACTGCCGATTGCGTGCCCATCGCTTTGTGGTCGGATGACGGGGCGATCGCAGCCGTCCACGTGGGCTGGCGTGGACTTGAGTGCGGTGTGATCGCATCGGCGATTGTTTCGCTCCGCACAATTACGACCTCACCACTGCATGCACTGATTGGTCCATCGATAGGACCTGAGTGCTACGAGTTCGGCAGCGATGATCTCGATCGTCTTGCTGCACAATTCGGAAATTTCGTGCGAGCCGAAACAAAAGAGGGGCTCACTGCGCTTGATGTCCGTAAAGGAGTGCACTCTGAACTCGAACGTTACGGTGTGACGATTGAGATTGATGATGCGGTGTGTACATCGTGTGACGAACGTTTTTATTCCCATCGAGCCCGAAATGACTCGGGTCGACAGGCGCTAGTGGTCTGGATCGAGGAGTCATGAGCAACCGAGTGGATCCGCAAGAAGTCTTAGAGCGCGCCCTGCTCATTCGAGGTCGGCTCGCAATGCTTGCTGCTGATCGAGAGGTAAACGTTGTCGCTGTCACAAAAGGATTTGGGGTTGATGCGCCGAGAGCGGCGCTAGGCGCAGGTTTGAAGAGGTTGGGTGAGAATTATGCCCAGGAGCTCATTGCGAAATACAGGGAACTTACGGATGGAGAGCGGGATCAAATCGAATGGCATTTTCTGGGGCGACTCCAGCGAAATAAAGTTCGCAGCCTTGCCCCCATCGTTTCGGTCTGGCAGAGCGTTGATCGTGTTGAACTCATCAATGAAATTGCTCACCGCGCACCGGGGGCAAAAGTCATGATTCAGCTCAACCTTTCGCAGGAGCCTCAAAAAGGCGGAGCGCCACTCTCTGAAGCGGATGCTTTGGTGGCCTTGGCCCGGGAACGAGAACTCTCTGTCATCGGCCTCATGGGCGTTGGCACAGCCGAACAAGCATCAGGAACCGATGCTGCGTTCCGTCAACTAGTAGCGCTGGCCGATCGGTTAGGCCTCGACGAGCGTTCTATCGGCATGAGCGATGACCTTGACGTGGCCGTGGCCGCAGGTTCGACGATGGTTCGAATCGGGACTGGATTGTTTGGGAACCGCCCGCTTCGAGGCCCCTCCTAGCCGAGCCTTTCCCCTGTTCGCATGGGCGAATGCCGCCACTCGGCGCCGACCAACTAACCTTCGAAAATCGGATTGGGGAAACATTCCCCCACACGGAGGGTCAGATGTCTTCAACTTGGCGCAAAGCCATGGTGTACCTAGGGCTTGGGCCCGACGACGAATATGACGACTACGCAGCGTCTCCTGATGAGCGTCCTATGGCGCCCAACGTTCAGACGGCTCGCCCTCAGCAACCTCAGCAGCGCCCTACCGGCACCGTGCGAGCACGTCCCCCTGCATCAGGCGGACCGGTGTTGTCTACTCCTCCGGAAACTGGCGATGTATCAGCGGTTCGGCCGATTGTTACCCCTGTGCATGCCTCGGGTGGAGGAGATGCATCCAAGCCACGGGTTCGCGCTGTTCCACGTCGGCAGTCGGTTCGACCGCATCTTGTGACTCCCACATCGTTCAATGAGGCCCAGGAAATCGCTGACAATTTCAAATCGGGAAGCGCTGTAGCCATGGATCTTTATGATGCCGATCGCGATCTTTCTCGCCGTCTCATCGATTTCTCGAGTGGTCTCTGCTACGGGCTCGGAGGGACGATGGAAAAAATTGCATCAACCGTTTACCTCATTCTCCCGATGGGCGCTGAAGTGCCGGCCGAGGAACGTGCCCGATTAATCTCCGCTGTCAACAACAACCTCTGATTGACGACTATGTGGGTCCTCATCCATTACGTCGCTCAAATTTTTCTGCTTTGCTTGTTAGGTCGCATCGTGTTGAGTTGGTTTCCTCCCTCCGGGCCAGGTCCGTTTGCAACGTTCCGACAGATTCTTTTCGCCGTCACCGAACCCGTCCTTGCCCCGATTCGAGCCATCCTGCCCCCGATTCGTCTGGGTGGAATGGGGCTTGACCTGTCACCCATGATCGTCTTTATTGCCCTGCAAATTCTGCTTTCTTTCCTTCCCGGCTAAGCAGAGTTTTGGGTTTTGACACCCGGGTCGCTTTCGGCCGGTACCATCGCCATCATGGAAAATACGCCTGGGACTCCCCATCTTCTGACCGATGTTCGCTTTTCGGTGAGCCGGAAGGGATACAACCCCGACGAGGTTGATAATTTCCTTGAGCGAGTAAGCGCTGCCGTTGCGCAATTACAGGACAAGTTGCGCCAGAGCACTGCGACTACAGAAGCCGCCGAAGCCCGTGCCGCCGATGCTGTTCGCAACGAAGGTCGCCTTCATGCCCGTATCGCTGAGCTTGAGTCAGGCTCGCCTGCGGGCTCCGTAATGGCAGCGCCGATTCGGTCAGTTGATCCGATGATCGATGCGGAAGCAGCTTCGTCGATCCTTGTCATGGCGCAACGCACCGCTGACGCAACCATCAACGAGGCGCGTACAACCGCAGCACAGATGATGTCTGAATCAGAAGTTGAAGCGAGTCGGATTCTTGCCGCAGCGAAGACTCAAGCCGACGAAGCCATTCGTGACCTCGATAAAAACCGACGTGAGCTTGCTGCCGATAACGCAGCGCTTAACGCATTTCTGTCTGAACAGCGTGCGGTGATTGCGGGCGGCGTTTCTCGCATTCAAGCTGTGCTTGATGATCCAGCTGCCCTGCGCGTAGGCACGGCACCCGTGGAACTCGAGGCTGAGCCGGCCGTGGTGGCGGCACCGATACCAGTCCCCGCAACGATTGTTGAGTCTGCACCTGTTGTCGCCTCCGAGCCCGAGGCTTTTCAGCCGATATTTGCGGAGGACTCAGGTTGGAACCCGGAACCTGAAACAGATCGCGCATTCGCAGATGAAGTCAATAGTGGTCCTGCAACTTCAGCGGTTCCATTATTCGACGATGATTTTCTTGCTGAAGATGATGACGATGCCGATGCTGCAATGCGCCGTTTTTTCGACGCTGACTTCGACGACGATCATCGCTGATTAACGAAAACCCTTTTCGTATTAGTCAACCCGCAAGAGGGAAACAGCAATTGATCTTCCGCTGATTTCGATTGAACGATCACCCGGACCAAACGTAAGCGTGCGAGCGAGAACCTCGGTAGTGATTGTTTCGCGATAGGTATCGATCACTGATTGCAGTGCAACATCGGCATCGATTGTGACAGAGATGCGGTCGGAAATCTCTAGTCCAGCGACTTTGCGGGCATCGTTCAGTGCTCGAACAAGTTCGCGGGCAGTTCCTTCTGCCCGTAATTCGTCATCAAGTTCAAGATCAAGGGCAACGGCCCAGCCGTCATCTTCGACCAACGCTAGGTCGGCGTGCTTTTCGGCACGAACCTCCACTTCGTCGGCGGTCAATCTTTCACCGAGGATTTCAATCCAACCAACATCATTGAGTTGGGCATGAAGGGCCGAGCCGTCGGCGTCGGCTAGAGCGGCTTTGAACTCGTTGACGCGAGGGCCAAGACGCGGACCCAGCAGTCGGAAATTAGGGAGGACCGACCAACCCATAAGGCCAGAGAGCGAATCGAGACGCTCAAGCGATTTCACATTGAGCTCGGCTTTGATCTCATCTTCAATGGCGGATTCGAGTTCTGTTTCGCCGTGCAGAAGTAATGCCCGCGCAAGTGGCTGACGCACCTTCATCTTGGCATCGGTGCGAGCCGAGCGGCCGAGACTCACGAGACGACGAGCGGCGTCCATCTGTCGGGCAAGGTCGGGGTCGCTACGACCTTTGCTCTGGGGCCAGTCGGTGAGGTGGACGGACTGGCCGTCGGTGAGCGTTGTATAGATCTCATCGGCGAGGAACGGACGGAAGGGTGCCAAGACCTGGGAGATGGTCGTGAGGCACTCGTAGAGGGTTGCGTGAGCATCAGTTTCGCTGGATTTCCAAAAACGCGGGCGGCTGCGACGTACGTACCAATTAGAGAGGTCATCGACAAAGCGGCCGATTCGGGTCGATCCGCCAAGTGCGTCGAATTTCTCGAGCGCATCGGTAACCGAAGTTATCGTGTCGTCAAGTTCAGAAAGAATCCATCGGTCAAGCACGTGGGTGGGTTGAGGGGTATCGACCCCGGGCTGCCATTCGTCAAGATCGGCGTAGGTGGCAAAGAACGAATAGACGTTCCAAAGCGTGAGCAGGGTCTGGCGCGTCGCCTCACGGACGCCATCGGGAAATACTCGTCGAGGCGTCCACGGTTGACCGGAAGAGAAGAAATACCATCGCAAAGCGTCGGCACCAAGGGTGTCAAAAATATCGAACGGCGCTATGACATTTCCGCGTGACTTTGACATCTTTTGGCCGTTTTCGTCCACGATCAGGGCGAGACAAACCACGTTTTTATAGGGCGTTGATCCGAAAACCAGTGAGTTCACGGCAAGAAGTGAATAAAACCATCCACGGGTCTGATCAATGGCCTCGCAAATGAAATCAGCGGGAAATGCTGCGTTGAATGACTCGGCATTTTCGAACGGGTGATGCTGCTGCGCTGAGGGCATCGCTCCAGAGTCGAACCAGGCATCAAGCACCGGGGGGACCCGGCGCATCGTTCCGCCGCAATCTGCTTTTGTGCAGGTAAAGGTGATCTTGTCGATGTGTGGTCGGTGAAGGTCAAGTTCAGTCAAATTACTTTTGGTGAGTTCGCTCAATTCGCTTACTGAACCAATGCAGTGTTCGTGACCATTCGTATCGCATCGCCAAATAGGAAGCGGAGTACCCCAGTAGCGGTCGCGTGAAAGCGCCCAGTCGATGTTGCCCTCAAGCCACTTTCCGAATCTCCCGTGCTTAATGAACTCGGGGTGCCATTCAATGCTCTCGTTTTCACGCATGAGAAGGTCTTGATGTTCAGATGTGCGCACAAACCATGAAGTCTTTGCCCAGTAAATGAGTGGCGTGCTACAACGCCAGCAGTGGGGGTAGCTGTGTTCGTAGGCCTGTTCACGAACGAGGAGTCCACGTGCATGTAGATCGCGGATGATGTCGTTGTCGGCTTCCTTGACGAATCGGCCCGCATAAGCAGGAACAGACTCGTCGAACGCTGCATCAGCATTGACAGGATTGAGGACCGGAAGTTTTTCGACCCGAGCAACAGCAGCATCGTCCTCGCCGAAAGCGGGTGCGAGATGGACAATGCCTGAACCGTCCTCGGTGGTAACGAATTCGGCGCCAACAACTCGCCATCCATTTGCCCCCGCCAAGGGAGTCAGTGTGTCGAAGGGTCGTTCATAGCGAGAGCCGATGAGATCAGAACCTTTGAAGGTTTCGACAACTGTGGCGTCTTCAGGGGCGAGTGCTGCCGCCATCACCAAGTCGCGAGTCCCGTCCGTGGAAGCAACGCGCACGTAGTCGATACTGGGACCAACTGCCGCAGCGACATTGGAAATGAGGGTCCAAGGTGTGGTGGTCCAGACGAGTAGGTCGATGTCCCGGTCTGAAAGCGGGAAGCGAACGTAAACCGACGGGTCAACGATGTCACGGTAAACATCAGGTTGACCGAGTTCGTGGCTTGAGAGCGCGGTTCCGCAGCGGCCGCAGTAGGGAGAAACCTTGTGGCCCTCATACAGCAGGCCCTTGTCCCAAAGTTGTCGGAGAAGCCACCAGACCGATTCAACGTAGGAATTATCAAGAGTCCAATAGGCGTCAGCGGTATCGATCCAGACCCCTGATCGCTCAGTGAGCGCAGTCCAGTCAGCCACATAGCGCTGGACCGACTCTCGGCAACGTTGATTGAACTCGGCGATACCAAAAGCTTCGATTTCCTGCTTTGTAGAGAGACCGAGTTCCTTCTCTACCTCGAGTTCAACAGGCAAGCCATGACAATCCCATCCACCTTTGCGAGGCACATCTCGGCCTCGCATGGTCTGGAACCGGGGGTAGATATCTTTGAAAACTCGAGCCCAGACATGGTGAAGCCCCGGTCGGCCATTGGCCGTTGGCGGGCCCTCATAAAAGATCCAGGGCTCGTTGCCTGAGCGGAGGCGGCGGGCTGCCCCCATGGTGTCCTCGGCTTTCCAGCGATCGAGACGACGCTGTTCAAGGGAGGGAAGATCGAGGTCGGGGTCGACGGGGCCGAAGGGCATGAGCCCCAATCGTACGCCGTTGCCAGAGACCTTCGGTACGTGTGGGTTGACGTGGGAGGGTGGCGCCCCTACCCTCCGCCGATCCACCGCCACCCGAGGGAGAACATCCGTGGCTGTAAAAAAAGTAACCGCTAAGAAGGCTCCGGCGAAGAAAGCTCCGGCCAAGAAGGCTCCGGCGAAGAAGGCTCCGGCGAAGAAGGCTCCGGCGAAGAAGGCTC
>JBBEAV010000031.1:51906-71157 GCA_040882655.1 Acidimicrobiales bacterium | reverse complement strand
TTCTGCGCTTGTTCAATAAAACGGGCGCGTTCATCGCCACCGATTGGCGGAAGATTGCGACCTTTCACTGCAGCGGCACGGTCCCGAAACCGCTGGAGCATTGCGTCAAGATCAAGTGGGTCAGCCATAGCATCACGCTAGATCAGAGAAGACCAAGATCGTCGCGGGTCGTAAACGGATCGGGCCGCAGCGCTTCCGCCAACATCGGACTCACCGGCCCAATGGGGCCAATGACGTCGGAACGTTCGGAATCAGAGTCAGGGTCTTCCGGTGTCGGGTGCCCCGGGCCGGTTGCTCGCCAATACAAGTAGGTGAGTACGCCCATGCCCACTGCGGCAGCAAGCAGCGCAACTACCACCACGAAAAGTTTGCGGCCGCTTGTCCAAAATGCCGAGCCTTTGGCATTCGGGTCGTTGTAGCCCGGCGGGACAACTGCGGCCGCCACTGTCGTACTCGTCGAGGTTGATGTTGAGGTGCTTGATGTGCTGGAACTGGTTGTGGCGGCGCGCTGTGTGGTGGTGGTTCGGCGCTGGGTCGTTGTGGTGGTTTCTGGAACTCCCGTGGTTGACGTTGTCGTCGCCGGTGCTCCGGTGGTCGTAGTTGTGGCTGGCGCTCCGGTCGTGGTTGTCGTGGGGTCAACGGTGGTCGTGGTTGGGTCAGGCACCTGTGCACTTGCAGAGCCGAGACCGAAAGAGAGGACGCCGATCCCCATGACCAACGCCGCTACACACAACACAACAACTGAGGCTCGGCGGTGGGGGGAAGGTTGCATCACGAAAAGAACACTAGACGGCGCACTCACCGGCCCAACCTTGCGGTCTTTCGTCTGCGGAAGACCTACAACTGGTGATGCGGACAGGAATAGGTGGTGCGGCCGCCAATGGTTCTACGCAGCAACACTGCTCCATCGGTCGGACAACACCCGCCCCTTTGACGTGACTGCTGCAGGTCCCCCATATGAGATCCGCCCCGACGGCCCAATACGCGAAGGGTGGTGCGTATCGAACGGCGCAATTGGGCAACATTCTCATCGGTTAACGAACCGGCGGCGCGGGCTGGGTCAAAACCAGAACGCCACAGAGTTTCATCGGTGAGCAGATTGCCAAGGCCCGCGAGTCGGGCCTGATCCATGAGACGAGCCTTCAACGGCGCGTTTGAGCCCGCCAAAATCTCTTTGAGTTCCTTCAGCGTCACATCGCCGGCATCGGGACCAAGTCGATTCTCCACGGGATCAAGCTCCACTCCGCCAAGGCGGCGAGGATCACGCAGCCGCAGAGCTCCCCCGCCTTCGAAGTGCACGACAAATCGTTCCCAGGCCGGGTTTTTTCGGTGACTGGCGTATTCCAATCCTCCGATGGCATCGATCCCATCAAGTTCCAGCACGCCGGTCATTCCAAAACGTAGGCCCAGCGTTGGTCCGTTATTGCTGGTATCAAGCAGCAACAATTTGCCTCGTCGACGATCGGCCACAAATGACCGACCAACTAGCGCGTCCTTCACGGTGGCAGCATCGATTCCGCCTTTCAAAAACCATGCATCGGGAGCGTCGACAGCAAGGATGCGGCGACCAACCGATGCCGCTGCGGCTCGCCGGTAGACCTCGACCTCGAGCATCTCCGGCATAAGCGCTAGTCGTTGTTCTTTGAGTTGCCGGCGCTCTCAATAGCTTGAGCAAAGTCGGCAATGAGGTCGTCGATGTGTTCTAGGCCCACCGACACACGAATGGTCGAGGGTTGAATGCCGGCAGCTGCGAGTTCCTCGGGGCTGAGACCCACATGGGTGGTGGATGCGGGATGAGTCACCAGAGTTTCCGGCCCGCCAAGTGAGGTCGCTAACTGCGCGATCTGCACCGCTTCAACAAAGGCGCGCCCCGCATCGAGCCCACCTTCGAGTTCGAAGGCCAGTTGCCCACCGGGAACATCAAGTTGGCGCTGAGCCAGTTCGTATTGCGGATGTGATTCCAAGCCCGGCCAACGAACCGTGGCGACTCGTGCATCTGCTTCCAAGTACCGCGCTAGTTCACCTGCACTTTTGCTTTGGCGTTCAAGCCGGACGCCAAGAGTGCGCAGTCCGCGCAATGCATTCATTGCATCAAACGGCGAGGCCACGGCACCCTGAATCACTGCAAAGGAATACAACCAGTCGATTAACTCGGCTGCTCCGGCCACAACGCCGATGGTGGCATCGTTGTGACCAGCGATTCCCTTGGTTGCGGAATGCACCACCAGATCGATGCCGAACTCGAGTGGTCGCTGCGCCAATGGTGTGGCAAAGGTGGAATCAACAACTTTGATGGGGCCAGCAATAGCCCCCAACTCCGCAAGGTCAACGAGATCGAGACGTGGGTTGGCCGGCGTTTCCGCATAGACCATGGTCGTGCGACCAGGAATGACCGCCTCGGCAAACGCGCCGGGTTGTGTGCCATCGACGAATGTGACCTCAATGCCAAATCGCGGACACACGGCCTGAAACAACAACTGCGTTGCGCCATACAACTGGTTCTGCGTGACGATGTGATCTCCCTTTGAACACAACCCCAATACCACTGCACTGATGGCGCCCATTCCCGAAGCAAATGCACGAGCCTTTTCGGCTCCCTCAAGTTGGGCGATGGCATCTTCGAAACCAGCCACGGTTGGATTGCCGTATCGAGCATAAAAACGTGTTGGACCCACACCGGTGGCCATTGCCCGTGCTTCTTCAACGGTGGGCGTGACGAATGTTGTCGTGGCCCAAAGAATTGGAGCAAGAGCCGTATCGTTATCGGCTCGACCAGCGCGAATGGCCCGAGTTTCGGGATGCAGTTCCGTCATGATTTTGTATCCGTCGTTTCGATCTCGGCAAGGAACGACCGTATGGCAGAACCCACCTCTTTGTCTTCAGTGAGGAAACCATCGTGCCCGGCATTGGAAAACACCATCGTGTGCCGAGACGAACCGCCATTGGCGAGAATTGCATCGTGGAGGAACTGTTGCTGGCGGGGCGGGTAGAGCCCGTCAGTGCTTATAGAAAGCGTCAACATCGGAGCGAGGATTCGGGCGAGAGCGCGTTCGATGCCCCCACGACCACGACCCACATCATGGAGATCCATCGCTTTATTGATGACCAAATAGGAGTTGGCATCGAATCGTCGAATGAGTTTCTCGGCCTGATAGTCGAGGTACCCCTCGACAGCAAAGCGTTGCCAATGAGTGAAGCCGCGATCCATAACGTCTTTCTCGCGCCGACCCTGTTTGCTGTCGATCAACTCTTCACTTTGATAGCTCAGGGTTGCTTGTTCGCGCGCTAGACCAAGTCCAAGATGAGGGCCCTCATTCGGTGCAGCGTCGTAGTAGTCGCCACCGTTCCACTTGGGATCAAGTGCGATGGTGCTTCGCTGAGCACCAGATTGCGCGATTTGATACGCGCTCGCAGCAACGCAGGTTGCTAACGGAGCCAACGAGCGCACCCGTTCGGGAAACATGATCCCCCATTCAAGAACCTGCATTCCGCCCATCGAGCCGCCGATAACTGAGAACCACTGATTGATCCCCAATTCATCTGCCACTGCCGCTTGAGTTCGCACAATGTCGCGAATTGTCACAACCGGAAATGTCGGCCCGTAACGACGACCTGTTTCCGAATTCGTTGAAGCCGGCCCAGTTGTTCCCTGGCATCCACCAAGCACATTGGTGCACACAACGAAGTAACGATCGGTGTCGATTGCTTTGCCCGACCCTATGAGTTTGTTCCACCAGCCCTCGGTGGAATGACCCTCTCCGCTTGAGCCAGCGGCGTGACTGTCTCCGGTTAAGGCGTGACACACAAGGATGGCATTGGAGGCATCGGGATTGAGCTCGCCCCAAGTCTCATAGGCCACGGAAACACCACGAAGAGAATCGCCGCCTTCGAGCTGAAATCTGCGGTCGGGATCGAACGCGACAAATCGACGTTGACCCACCGGGTCTCCGGGTTGCCACGCCCCCGAAGCGGGAAGCGGCTCAGCACTCAACGGCGCCCGGCGATCGACTTCAGTCAATGCAACTCCTCGAACTGGTTGTTGCCACCACCGGGAGGTGGAAGCCGCATCCCCACCAAATGGTGGATGGGCACCTTGGGTGTTCGCCCCAGGTTGCCGAGCCCAATGAACCGGGCCACTCGTGATGTGAAAGACAATGCTGCCAGCCCAGTGGGTCCGAGGTCAAAGACGCCCCGAAACCGCTGCCAGGGAACGGATCTCGTTCAGTTTACGGCGGGGTCAGTGCGGGGATCCCAGGAGGCGAGGTCGGCAAGACGCTGATCATTCGAGAACACTTCAACGATTGGTTGATCGAGTTTTAGACGCTTGAGGAGGCGCTTCACTTCGAGTTCTTCGTTCCACATGACAAGAGTGGCCACCACACCCTTGGCCCCGGCTCGCGCCGTGCGACCCGAACGATGCAGATACGCCTTTGAGTCTTCCGGCGGGTCGTAATGCACTACAACATCAACCTCGTCCACGTGAATACCCCGTGCCGCAACATCGGTAGCGACGAGCGCTTTTAATTTGCCATCACTGAAATCTTTGAGCGCCTTCTCACGCTGGCTTTGGCGGAGGTCTCCATGGATTGACGCAGCGTCAACACCTTCACGACGAAGATTTTCCGCAACTCGGTCAGCTGCCCGTTTCGTGCGCACAAAAACAATGGTGCGGTTGGAGTTGCGGATAATTGTGGCAGCAACTTTGACCTTGTCCATGTCATGAACCTGCAAAAAGCGATGCTGCATTTGTTCGACAGTGACCTGCTCGGAAATAACCTCGTGCATTGCCGGGTCAGTTTGGTAGCGCTTGATGAGCGTGTCGACAACGCCATCGAGCGTGGCCGAGAACAACAAGGTCTGATGCTGACCAGGCACGTGACGAAGGATCCATTCGACCTGAGGGAGGAAACCCATATCTGCCATGCGGTCGGCTTCATCGATCACCACTTGGGTGATGTCGTCAAGAAAGATTTCTTTACGCTCAATCATGTCGATCATGCGACCGGGTGTGGCCACAACAATCTCGACGCCTTTTTCAAGTTCGGCAACCTGAGTCTCCATTTTTGCACCGCCGTAGATTGCGGTGACGGTGACGTCACGAACCACACCCAGTGGTGCAAGTTCGTCACGCACCTGCGTAGCGAGTTCACGAGTGGGAACGAGAATGAGTGCTCGCGGACGACGGGGCTGGGCACCTTTGACTCTTTCCAACAACGGAAGACCAAAGGCAAGGGTTTTGCCCGATCCAGTCTTGGCTTTGCCGCAAACATCACGACCAGCAAGTGCATCAGCAATGGTGAGTTCTTGGACTGCGAATGGCGACAAAATACCGCGTGATTCGAGGACGGCGGTGAGATCAGGCGAAACGCCCAGATCGGCAAACGTAGGCATTGACTGGCTTTCGGTGAGGGGGGTGCGACACCCCTCTGGATGTCGCCAGACGACCGACGGTCATCCCAACGCCGATTATGTTACCGGTCGATCAGGAAAGAAGCGTAAACGAGCCGTTTTCTACGACCTGCACTGCAGCGGGATAGGTGGGTTCATGATCGGCGTCATAAGAGAATGAGCCAAGAATCGTCTCGATTGTGCCGATTTTGCCCAGTGCAACCTGGATATCGGCCGCCGCAATCGACTTGGCTTTTTTCATTGCTGCGAGCACGACTTGAATGGCGGCATAGCCCTGTGCAGCGAATGCATCAGGCGCCCCGTTGTGCGCCTTCGTGTAGTTCGTCACGAATGATTTCGACTGCGCATTTGATGAGTTGCTGTTCCATGAACCCGAAACGATAAGACCGTTTGCTCCAGCCCCCGAAGAGGAAATGACTGTCGCCGAGTTGAATCCGTTTCCACCCACTCGCACGGACTTCGAAGTCGAAGTTGCCACCAAGAAGTCGTCGGCAATAGCCGATCTCAATGCAAAAAAGATTGCATCGGGCGCGCTCGCCATTGCTGCATTGGAAATTGAATCAACTGGAGTTGAACCTTCGACATAGTTCTGCTCGCTCGTGATGGAAATTCCGTTGGCCTTGGCCGCAGCACGAAACGAGGCCGCGCTTCCAGTTGAATACCCATCAGCCGGCTCCCAAATCAGCACAGCGCTCTTCACCGACTTTTTAGATGCTGCATAGGCCACCGAGGCCGACACCATCGCGTTTTCCGATAGAGACACTCGCCAAACAACTGCACCGATCGCAGCCATATCGAGCGTGGCATTGGTGACACCAAGAACGGGCACCCCCGCCGATTGTGCGACCACATCGGCTTTTGCCGCAACCGGCGAAAGCGTCGGACCGAGAACAATCGACGCCCCTTCGGCAATAGCCTTTTTCATTGCATCGGTTCCCGCCTGCGGATCTGAAAGATCGTCGTAACTACGCAGATCGATCGAGCCATTAGCGAGTTCGCTCACCGCCAAGGAAGTTCCATTTTGCTGAGCAGTCCCATACGCGGATGCACTGCCAGTGAGCGAGACAAGAGATGCAACATTCAAGGGTCCCTTCAATCCGGAATCGGAAGAAGAACTACAGGCTGAGCCCACCATCGCTGCAGTAACCACGAGCGCGAGAAGAACAATTGGAAAACGACGCATGGTGAGATTTAGGAAACTTTCGATTCGATAGCGGAAATTATTTCATCGGCCTCGGGATCGACAGTGGGGCGGAACCGCGTCACTGAACCGTCGGCGCCTACGAGGAACTTTTCAAAGTTCCACTGAACATCACCGGCATCGCCAGCACCATCGGCCACCGCAGTGAGTTCGGCGAAGAGGCGATGTCGATCATCGCCATTGACATCAATTTTTTCGGTAAGCGGAAAGGACACTCCATAGGTGCTCGAGCAAAACTCGGCGATTTCAGCAGGGGTTCCTGGTTCTTGGCCCATGAACTGATTGCAGGGAACGCCCAGCACCGTGAACGAGTCGCCGCCGAATCGGTTCTGCAAACGCTCAAGACCTTCATACTGAGGCGTAAGCCCACACTTCGAGGCCACGTTGACGATAAGAACGGTTTTGCCTTCCGTCTCGGGCAGAGAGGTGCCGTCGAGGGCGGTGAGGTCGGAAAGGTTCATGCGGATTCTTCTTTCTTGGAAGTGTTCGTTGGTTCAGGAGCCCAGATGTGTCCGTCACGATAGGGCTCATCGATATCGGAGGCACGTCGAAACATGCCTCGAGTGACAAAAACGAGAATGGCACCAGCAATTCCAATGATGGACATCCATATGTTGATGCGGAATGGCCCAATCATGCTGGCGGTGTCGATTCGTAACGCTTCGATCCAGAGACGCCCAGTGAAATACAGGCCGACATAGAGCGGAAGAATGTTGCCCGGCCGTAACACTCGCTTCTTGTCAATCCAGATCAAAACACCGCACAATGCCAAGTTCCAAATCATTTCATAAAGAAAGGTGGGCTGAAAAACGGAGTAGGCGATGTAGTCAAGGGGACGGTGCTGCGCATCAATGCGCACGCCCCAAGGAAGGCTCGTGGGTTTGCCGAACAATTCTTGGTTCCACCAGTTACCCAACCGGCCAATGGCTTGGGCCAGTGGCAACGCCGGTACAACAGCATCGAGGATGCTCGACAGCCGAGCTCCACGCCGATATGCCACGTACACACCAACCGCAACACCAAGGGCAATGCCGCCAGGAATGCCCAATCCGCCTTGCCAGATTTTTACTGCATCGATCCAGCGGCCTTGATAGGAACGCCAGTCGGTAGCGACGTGATAGAGCCGGGCGCCGATGAGCCCAGCGGGCACCGCCCACACCGCAATGGCATAGAGATCGTCGGGGTTTCCGCCACGATCGCGCCAACGCTTGCGGCCGAGTTCTATTGCGGCCAAAACGCCGAGGGCGATCATCAGACCGTACATTTGAAACGGACCAAGTTGGTTGGAGGCGGGGCTGGGAATGGCAGCGAAGAAGGGGTTCATGAACTCATAACGCTTCGTTTGAGATGGCGTAGAGATCTTCGAAACCCGCGGTTACCGCCGATTCAAGACCCAGCACACCGGGCAAAAGGTTGTCGCAATAAAAACGGGCGACGGTAATTCGGGCCTGTAGATACTCCCGATCATCGGCGCCGGAATCGAGATCATCCTTTGCTGCCAGCGCAGCATCGGCAAGATATCGGGCACCAACGAGCAAACCGAACATGCGTAAAAACGGTGTTGCGCCGGCGAGTGCATTTCGTACATCGGCAATGCCGTGCTTGGTGAGCCACATCACGGTGTTACGAACACAAGCAAGCGACTCGTCGATGCGATCACGCATGCCAGCAAACTCGCTTCCGGCACCATCAAGACGGGCAACCAAAGAACCGATCTGTGTGAGGTAGTCGTCCATGACACCCCCACCCCGCATCGGCAATTTGCGCCCGACAAGATCCATGGCCTGGATGCCATTGGTGCCCTCGTAGATCGAAGTGATGCGAGCGTCGCGAAAATGCTGCGGAACGCCGGACTCTTCGATGTAGCCCATACCGCCGTAGACCTGAATGGCCAGAGAAGTTGCTTCAATCCCCATATCGGTGCCGAAACCCTTCGACACCGGAATCAACAACTCGACCAACTCCGAATTGCGTTGACGCACGTCAGCATCGGGATGATGCGCAGCAACATCGAGAGCGTGAGCATTCACATAAATGATGGCCCGCAGCGCGTCGATAATGGCCCGCATCGTGAGCAACATGCGGCGCACGTCGGGAAGATCAATGATGTAACTCATTCCGCCATCTTCTGGAGCCGGGACAACTGGTGCACGACCTTGACGGCGTTCTTGGGAGTACTGCAGCGCGTCTTGATACGCCCGTTCGGCCAATGCCAAACCTTCGAGTCCCACCGAAAGGCGAGCGCTGTTCATCATGGTGAACATGTAACTCATACCGCGGTTCTCTTCGCCGATGAGATAACCAATGGCGCCCTCGCCTTCGTCGCCATAGGACATCACACACGTAGGCGATGCTTTAATTCCCATCTTGTGTTCAATTGAGACAACCTTGACGTCGTTGCGCGCTCCAAGCGATCCGTCATCGTTCACCAGGAACTTGGGAACGATGAAACACGAAATACCTTTGGTGCCCGCAGGGGCTTCAGGGGTGCGAGCAAGAACAAGATGCACGATGTTCTCGACCATGTCGTGCTCGCCAAAAGAGATATAGATCTTTGTTCCGGTTATTCGATAAGTGCCGTCTGCGTTTATGACCGCTTTGGTGCGAACTGCGCCCACGTCGGAACCGGCTTGCGGTTCGGTCAGGTTCATGGTGCCGGTCCATTCCCCAGTGACCATGCGCTTCAGAAATTTCTCTTTTTGTTCCTCGTCGCCGTGATGCATCAACATATCGATGGCACCTTGGGTAAGTAACGGCGCCATCGAAAATGCCATATTCGCCGACGAGATGAACTCCTGCATCACAATGCCCACAAGCCACGGAAACCCGCCACCGTCGTAGGCCTCGGGAAACGGCACGCCACCCCAACCGGCATCGACGTAGTGGCGATAGGCGTCAACAAACCCGCTGGGGGTGCGCACCGTATTCGTTGACGGCTCATAAACCGAGCCCTCGGTGTCACCACTGCGATTCAGAGGCGCAATCACCTCGGCCACAAATCGGGCGTTCTCATCGAGCACACCTTTGATGGTGTTTGGGTCAAGCGAAGAAAAGGCAGGAAGGGCGCAAAGCCCATCGAGATCTGTGAGGTGATCGAGAACGAAATTCACGTCACGCAGAGGAGGTCGATAGTCAGCCATGACTCAAGAGGCTAGAGGCCCCCGGTCGTGCCATGCTCTGCGGGTGAGCACATCTATTGTCGAACTTTCCTGGCAGGGCCCCGAGAGCACTGTCGCTGTCATCGCAATGAATGAGGGCGAAAACCGCTTCGACCTTGACGTTGTGCGCCACTGGCATGGCCTTATCGACCAGGTCGCAGCAAAGGAAGGCCCTCTTGCTCTCATAACTACCGGCACCGGCAAGTTTTATTCCAATGGCCTCAACCTCGAATGGCTTATGGCGAACCCCGATCACGCTCGTGAATTCCTTCATGAGCTCAATCGGCTGTGGGGGCGAATCCTTGGCCTTGATTGCCACACCACCGCTGTTGTTAACGGTCACTGCTTCGGCGCCGGGGCGTTACTAAGTAGCGCCCACGATCGGATCACAATGCGAGCCGACCGCGGCTATTGGTGCATGCCGGAACTTGATTTGGCTCTGCCGGTGAGCGAGAAAATGGCCAAACTTCTGCTCACCCGACTCCCCCGCACGGCTATTGCGAGAGCTCTCAATTCCGCCCATCGCTTCACCGGTCCCGAAGCGCTGACCGCCGGTATTGCTGATGAGGTGTTAGCCGAACCCGAGTTGCTGGCCTCCGCAATCGCCTACTCCGCCGTAATGGCTACGAAGTCTCGCGAGGTACTAGGTATCCATAAGCAAATGCTGTTTGGCGACACCATCAGGGAACTCACGGGCAGTTAGGGAAATGATTCCCACTAGCGTCTCGGCTTATGGCTGATCATCGCGGTGCAATCGAAAACCTGCTCTATACCTACGCCGAGTCAATCGACGCAGGCGACTACGAAGCGATCGGCGCACTGTTTGCTCATGGCGCCATCGCCGACGCCGATGGAACCCCAATGGTTGTCGGCGCACAGGCAGTGACTGCTCTTTACACATCAACAACCCGCAAGTACCCAGATGGAACGCCGCGTTCACACCATGTAACGACAAATCCGCTTATCGAAATTGCCGATGACGAATTGTCTGCTGTTTGCCGCTCAAGGTTCACGGTGTTTCAGCAAACCAGCGACCTTCCGTTGCAGCCAATCATTGCTGGTTCGTATACCGACACCTTCGAACAGGTGGATGGCACGTGGCGTTTTGTTGAACGTCGGATGCGTCCCACGCTGTACGGAGATCTTTCGAAGCACCTCCTCATTGACGTCGTGCCAAATCAGGATTGAGTGGAATCGGTATGAGTGATTTGTTTGATATTTCGGGCAAAACCGCACTTGTTACCGGCGGCAGTCGCGGCATTGGCCTCATGATTGCTCGTGGTTTCATTGAGGCCGGCGCAACGGTTGCCATCTCCTCTCGCAAAGCAGCCGTCTGTGACGCCGTCGCAGCCGAACTCGGCCCGAACTGCGTTTCGTTTCCCGCCGACCTCTCTACCGAGGCCGAATGCCTACGTCTCGCTCGTGAAGTCGGCGAATGGTGCGGGGGCTCTCTCAACATTTTAGTGAACAACGCCGGAGCAACCTGGGGTGCGCCGTTCGACGAGTTCGATGATGCCGCTTGGGACAAAGTTCTCGACATCAACGTGAAAGGGGTCTTTCAACTCACGCGTTTTCTCCATGCCGAACTCATCGCTGGCGCATCAGCAGCCGATCCCGCACGAGTAATCAACATCGGATCAGTCGATGGCATTCATGTGCCCACACTCGAGACTTACTCGTACTCCGCTTCTAAAGCTGCCGTACATCAACTCACACGAGTACTGGCGAAGCGTCTGGCCGGCGAACACATCACCGTGAACGCAATCGCACCGGGCCCGTTCGAATCGAAGATGATGGCGGCCACGCTCGAAAATTTCGGCGATTCCATTAGGGCGTCGGTTCCGCTGCACCGAATAGGACAGCCCTCTGATATGGCCGGAACTGCAATCTTCCTCTCCTCGAAGGCAGGCGCATACATCACCGGCGCCATCATTCCTGTCGACGGCGGACTGCTGCTTTAAATGTTCGCCTGACCTAGGTCAGGAAAATAAACGACACGAGCATGCCGACAACAAAGATCACGGCAAGCACGCCGAGAATCTTGGTAAGCGCGCCGTTACCCGGATGCATCAACCCGAAATCGAGAAGGTCTTCACGACTGCGCTTCAGCCGATAGGAGTCATTCTGTGGCGTACCCACCTTGGGAAGGTGATGCTGCGGCTTACGCGGTTTTTGGGTTTTCTTGTGGTTAGCCACATCATGACGCTAGTCCCCGTACCATCCTCATCGTGACTGATCTTGGCCCCATGCCTCCCACTCCCGATGTTGGTCCGGTGGCCACCGACTGTGGGGTTCTGCACTCTGTGGCCCCCAACGTGTGGGCCTGGATAGGTGCCGATGCTGCGAATGACGCGGGTAACGCTGGAGTCATTATCGAACCCGAGGGCATCACGATTATTGATGCACTCGCCGCTCCATCGGCGGCACGGGCGCTCAACAACGAGTTGGCGCAGCGCTTTGGCGTTCCCATTCGTCATGTGGTGTACACCAGCAGCCACATTGATTCCGTTGGTGGATCGGCAGTGTTTTGGATGGCCGCCCGTTACGGACGCTCACAAACCAACGCGCTTCTCGATCAGCCCGCTCCTGTCGAGGCCTACAAACGACTCGCACCCCGGTTTGAAGCAGATTTTGATACCGATCCACGAACGGCCGAGGTTCGATTCACCACCCGACCGGTTTCTCATGTTGTCGATGCCGCCGCTTGGCTCACTCCCCTCGTGCTGGCCATACCCGTCAGCGGCGAACAGGAGGAGAATCTTGCCGTTTATATGCCTTCGGTGGGCGTGATGTTTGCTGGCGCTCTCGCCACTATCGGGGCAACTCCCAATGCTTGGGATGGAAACCCATCGGCTTGGGCCGACACCCTCGGGGAACTTGCAGACCTGCTCGTCGGCGACGGAGACGGCGGCATCTTGGTGCCCGGTCGAGGCCCGCTCGGCACTGCCGATGATCTCTTGTTACAGCAGGCCTATCTCTATGCCTGTGATGAAGCTGCGCAACACGGTTCACCCCTTTCTGCTGGGCCATGGGATGACTGGAGTGATCGCGATCTCGATGCCGTCAACATTGAACGGAGCGCGTTGTTGGCTAACGGTGACCACAGTGTTCCTCCTGCCATGATGAAGCGACTGGGAATGGGGACTGATTGATGAACGATGCTGCGAAGAGCAACCAGCCTCATGAGTGGGTGCGTCCCGAGGTTGAACAGGTTGCTGTTGGCGCCGCCACTGTTGTTCTCATTCGTGACGCGTCAGAGGGAATTGAAGTTCTTCTTGCCCGACGCAATTCCAAGATCTATTTCGCCGGCGGCGCGTGGGTATTCCCCGGTGGACGCATAGATGCCGCAGACCACGGCACGGACTTTGCTGGTGATCATTTCGATGAAGCGCACGAGGACTTTCTCGACGTTGCCCGCCGAGCATGTGTGCGTGAAGCGGCCGAAGAAGCCGACGCACTCATCAACGCCGACGACCTTGTGTTCATGTCGCACTGGACTCCACCGCTTGAAGCGCCCAAGCGTTTCTCCACCTACTTCTTCATGGGTCCCGCGCCCTCTGAAGCGCTTACCGCTGATGGTGGCGAAATCGATGAGTTGGCGTGGATGCGCCCAGTCGATGCAATGCGCCGACGCAATGAAGGCGAGATCGAACTCATTCCTCCCACGTTCATCACCCTTGCGTTGCTCGCACCATTTGCAAGGGCAACCGAGGCTCTCGCGCATTACCGCGACAACTCACCGGAATACTTCGTCACGAAGTTCACTCGCAAAGACGGTTACAACATTGCCTTGTACGCCGGCGATGCCGGCTACGAAGTTGGCGATGCATCCGTCCCAGGCCCACGCAATCGACTTCTAATGGGCGAAGGCGATTGGGTCTACGAACGCGACTAACAGCCGCACATACCGCCCCCGCAACCGTGGCCGCCGGCTCTTGGCATCGGTGCGGGCGCAGGCACCGAAGAACTTGATGAGCCACCGACCGTTGCAAACACGCTCAGCAGCCGGCGGGCGCCAGCGTGTCCATTCGGACACGACATCGGTTCAGAGGCCTCGGCCATTGGGCGACGCGCTTCAAAGGTGGTGTCGCATTCTGGGCACTTGTAGTCGTACGCCGGCATAGTGAAACCCTAGATCAGTGCGGAACCATGCCGCCGTCGGCGAGGATCACCTGACTGGTGATGAAACTCCCGGCATCACTGGCCAGCAGCAACGCAGGGCCCACCATTTCGTCGGGGTGAGCAGCGCGTTTCATAGGTGATGCTGCGGCCATCGAGGCTTGGGCTTCGGGAGAGTTATTACGCACCATGTCAGTGTCGACAGTTCCGGGCGCTAACGCGTTGACGCGGATGTTCTTACTGGCCAATCCCGATCCGAAGGAGCGGGTAAAGGACATAAGCGCGGCTTTTGCGGCGGCATACATCGACAGTTGTGGTCCGGCAAGGAATGCACCGGCACTGATGACGTTGATCACCGAAGCGTGGGCACTCTGTTCCAAATAGGGCAGGGCAGCCTGAATCAAGAACATTGGTCCCCGCAGATTGACTTCAAATTGTTTGTCCCAGGCCTCAGGAGTGAACCCACCTATGGGCATCGCCAAACCGGTGGCTGCGTTGTTTACAACAATGTCGAGCCCACCAAAATGCGCCACGGTCGTACTTACCAACGCATCGAGTGCATCGATATCGCCCATATGAGTGGGCACGCCCAGAGCCCGACCACCACGAGCAGCGCCTGCGGCAAGAGCGTTGAGGTGCGTTTCGGTTTCTTCGCAGGCCTCCGCTTTACGGCTGGCCACAACGACATTGGCTCCGGCGCAAATAAAGCCTTCAGCGATAGCCCGACCGATACCTCGGGTTCCGCCAGTAACAATGGCAGTGCGGCCGGTGAGATCAAAGAGGTTGTCGAACTTTTGAGCGTCCATAGGTCGAACCTACCCGCCGCGCTCGGTCTGATGGAGACGGAATGGTAGAAACTGATCTATGACCGCACCGACGTACGCACTCGACCCCAACGCCATCCTCGGCACCGACATCTTGTTCGAGATCTCCGACAACGGCGTGGCCACGCTCACCCTCAATCGTGCCGATGCCGCCAACGCCATCACCCCCGATCAGCGCAACCTCATCATTTCGCTCATGGAGGGCGCGTCGAATGATCTCAACATCCGGTGCGTGGTCATCACCGCCGCCGGCGAACGCCACTTCTGCACCGGTGCCGATCTTCGAGTTTCGGTCATTCCCGTCAACCCCGGCCCCGCAGATGCTCCTGCCAAAGTTCTTGGCGATGTTGGCCGCAACATCAAACGCGGCGCTCAGCGTCTCATCGCTTCGATCATGGATTGCGAAAAGCCCGTCATCTGCGCGGTCAACGGAACGGCTGCTGGCATCGGCGCCCACATTGCCTTTGCTTCTGATCTCGTGATTGCTGCTGACAACGCCAAGTTCATTGAGGTGTTCGTGCGTCGCGGTATCACCCCCGATGGCGGTGGCGCCTACATGCTTCCCCGTCTGATCGGCATGCAGAAAGCGAAGGAGCTCATCTTCTTCGGTGATGATCTGAAAGCCGCTGATGCCGAGCGTGTCGGCCTCGTCAACAAAGTGGTGCCACAAGCAGACCTCATGACTGCTGCTGGCGAATGGGCAAACCGCCTCGCCGAATCACCCACCCGGGCCCTCATGTTGTCGAAGTGGCTCCTCAACCGCAGCCTCGACTCCAACCGTCATGGCGCGTTTGAAGATGAAGCATGGGCGCAGGAAATGGCCTCGTACACCCAGGACTTCCAAGAAGGTGTTGCTGCGTTCAAAGAACGACGCGATGTGCAATTCCGCGGGTGGTGAACCTCAACCTGAAAGCGGTGCTCCGGTGAGTGAGGAATAGAGCAGTCGGGCAACGGTCTCGATCATTGCCTCACGAGTCGTACCGCGCTTCTCAAATCCCTGGCGATAATTCGGAAGACGATCCATCACCGCGAGCATGGCTCCGGCGGCGGCCTCGGGATCAATCTCCGGTGCGAGGCGGCCGGCAGACTGTGCTGCTCTCACCTTGCTCACCATCTTCGCCATGAATGGGGCGTTGTACTCGCGCCGAACCTGGCGGAAACGTTCATCTTTTTCATCGGCCCGTAGCAGCATCACCCGTAACACTGGCCCGTGTTCATCCCAGAAATCGAGGTAATCCGTTACCAGTGTGCGGGCGTGTTCGAGGCCCCCCGACCAATCCCGATCGAACTGCTCTTGAATAGAACTCACACTCCGCACGAGGTCTGTAGCCAAGGCCAAAATCGCATCTTCAACATCGGAAAAGTATTGATAGAACGTCGCCGGCGACGCATCGATCACGCGGGCCACATCAATGACTTTGACCTCGAGCGCACCGTGCTCACGCAACAATGCAGCGGTGGCATCAAGAATCCGGCGACGCGTTAACTGAGCGCGTTGCCCGATCACTCGGCCATCGGTGGCCAGAAGGTCATCAGTCGTTTCGGACATTAAGAGGCGAATCAGGTTCCGTGAACGGGGAACGGCGCAGGTGCAGCCGTCACAAGATCGGCAACAACCGAACCAATTTCAGTGGGCTCCCACTTGGCGCCTTTATCGAACTCAGCGCCAACCTGCCAACCATCAGCCAGGCTGATGAGTCCACCCGCACATTCGAATACGCGACCAGAAACATCGCAGGCACTGCTGCCGAGCCACACAACGAGTGGGCTGATGTTCGCCGGATCCATTGAATCAAATCCCTCCTCGGGCTTCGCCATCATTTCCGCAAATGCTTCTTCGGTCATACGACTGCGGGCCGAGGGGGCAATGGAGTTGGCATTGACACCAATGCGACCGAGTTCAGCCGCAATGTTGATAGTGAAGGTGGCAATACCGGCTTTGGCCGCCGAGTAGTTGGTCTGCGCAATCGAACCGTGAAGGCCTGCACCTGATGATGTGGTGACAACTCGACCCTCGCGTTGACGACCAGCTTTTGATTCCGCTCGCCAGTAATCCACCGCATGCTTTACCGGGCAGAACGTTCCCCGAAGATGCACGCGTATGACCGCATCCCATTCATCCACACTCATATTGACGAACATACGATCGCGCACAATGCCGGCATTCGTGACAACGGTGTCGAGCCCGCCAAAGGTGTCAATAGCGCTCTGCACAAGACGACCGGCGCCATCCCAATCGGCGATATCGTCGCCGTTAGTGATGGCCTCGCCACCGTTGGCCCGGATGAGGTCAACAACTTCCTGCGCTGGACTCATGTCATTGCCATCACCCTGCAGCGATGCACCAACGTCGTTCACCACCACCTTGGCACCCTCGCCAGCAAAGG
Organism: Acidimicrobiales bacterium; assembly: GCA_040882655.1. Classification (GTDB taxonomy): domain Bacteria; phylum Actinomycetota; class Acidimicrobiia; order Acidimicrobiales; family Acidimicrobilacustridaceae; genus Acidimicrobilacustris. Next base: position 54,059 of record JBBEAV010000031.1, on the reverse strand, counting down.
CCAGCGCATGTTCGCGACCCAAGCCACGACCAGCACCGGTGATGATTACGACGCGATTGTCACAAATTCCCATGCCCTACTCCTACTTTCATTGAATAATTCGGGGTGGTGCAGTCTCTCATCGTTCCCACCGCTTCTCGGCCTCGGCGGCGGCAGGAGCCAGAGCACGTTTATCTATCTTGGACATTGCCGTGAGTGGAAGTTCATTCACGAGTACCAGTGCATCGGGTGCTTTGTAAGTCGAAAGTCGTTCATTGCACCATGCACGCAGTTCCTCAAGCGATGGCGGGTTGTTTGAATCGGTGGGAACAACGAAAGCCACACCAATCTCGCCGAGTACCGGAGCAGCAGTACCAGTCACCGCTACACGATCGACACCCGAGTGTTGACCTAGATGATTTTCGACTTCAATCGGGTACACGTTGTAGCCGCCTCGGATGTACATCTCGGTACTGCGGCCAGCAAGGTGGAGGTCACCACGCGCATCAAGAAAGCCGAGATCGCCGGTAAGCAACCAGCCCTCAACGTCGATTGCTTCTGCCGTGAGCTCAGGTTCACGCCAATAGCCGCGCATCATCGCTCGGCTACGCAAGCACACAGTTCCCACCTCTTGTTCCTGAACCACCCGACCCCGACCGTCATCGAGCCGAAGCTCCATCTCTACACCCACACCGGGAGTACCGACGGTGTTGCAGATGACCTCATCGGGATCGTCGAGTGAGGTTCCGGTACAAACACACCCTTCGGTGCTGGCGTAGCGCACGACCACCGGGCAACCAAAGCGATCACGCATCGCAACAACCATCTCTGGCGGTATTCGCGCCGCCCCCGAGGACACAATGCGCAATGACGAAGTATCAGTTGCCGAAAGTTCCGGTAGCGCCAACATCATTTGCCACTGAGCCGGAACGCCTTGGCCAACAGTCACCCGTTCGTCTTCGATAAGCCGCAACGAGCCCAATGCCGTCCATGGTGTTGGGCAGATCACTGTGGTGATTACATGCATCAGTTCATCCCATACGCGAGTCATGTACCCAACATGAGCAAACGGCAGTGGTGAAAGCCGGCGATCGCCAACGGTTGAGAGCGGTCCGGCCGCACGCGTCATCGCCCGAAGACAGCCGTGATCGAACATCGCGCCTTTGGGCTTGCCGGTAGTGCCCGATGTCCAGACGATGGCAACAAGATCGGTTTCGGCAATTTGCGGTCGGGCACGGAAAGGCTCATCACCAAACGCTTCCCGCAGTTCGTTGATTGACATGACTGGAATACCAGAGAATTTCGTATCAGAGATGATGAGTGTTGCTTCCGATTTAGCAATGATGTGCTCGGTTTCGGCCGGACCGAGTTTGGGATTCATTCCACTGGCGATAGCACCAACGCGAATAATGGCCTGGTAAGCCACGGCGTAATCAATGGAAGATGGCAACGAAATACCAACGACGTCTCCCTGCTTGACGCCCCGTGATACCAATCGGGTGGCTGCGCCATCGGCGGCACGCTCCCACTCGGCAAACGTCATACGCAGAACTTCGAACCCGCTACCACCTCTTACTGGCTCGACAAACGCTTCGATATCACCGCATTGCGCAACGACCGAGTCAAAGAGTTCAAGCAGGTTGGCAAAGTTACCGCTGATCGGAGCGCGGGGCAGAGGCATAAACCGACTCGACTCAAAGACCGAGTTCGGCGCGAGCTTGTACCCGTAGTTCAACCTTCACAACCTTGCCACTGGCGTTGGTGGGCAGCGCCTCAACAATGCGGAAATGACGCGGCGCTTTGAAATTCGCCATGGCCTCGCGAGCCCATGCTGACAAAGCGTCGGTATCGATTGTTGCTCCTTCTCGGGGGACAACAAAGGCCATACCCACCTCACCCATACGCTCATCAGGTATACCCACAACGGCAACCTGGGCAATGCCCTCGAAGCCCATAAGCAGGTTCTCGATCTCGGCTGGGTATGCGTTAAAGCCACCAACAATGAACATGTCCTTGGTGCGGTCAGTAATGCGCACATAACCACGGTCATCCATGATTCCGACATCGCCGGTATGTAACCAACCCTCAGCATCAATCGTTTCTGCAGTGGCTTCGGGGTTATCGAGATAGCCCAGCATCACGTTGTATCCACGACACACGATTTCTCCGGCTTC
>JBBEAV010000031.1:1260-51806 GCA_040882655.1 Acidimicrobiales bacterium | reverse complement strand
AAGAAGGGATTGACGATCAGGTATCGGTCCCCTTCGGTCAGACCCACCACATCAGCCCACACTTCAAACACCCGAAGGGTTTGGGCATGCGTAACCATGACGCCCTTGGGCTTACCCGTGGTTCCTGAGGTGAAGACGAGATCACACAGATCATCAGCGCTGGTTTCATTGACTCGGGCCTCGACTGATTCAACCGGAACAACTGCTCCGCCATCGAGGTAGTCCTGCCACGAGGTCGTACCTTCGGGAGCATCGCCCTTGATGACAACAATGTGGCAGTTTTCCTGAATGCCCGAACCTTCCAGCATCCCCACGTAGTCGTTACCCAAGAATCCGTTGACGCACAACAGCACTTTGGCGCCCGATCGACGAATGATGTCAGCGGCTTCCATTCCTTTGTAGCGAGTGTTCAACGGCACCAACACGCCACCGGCCATGACCGCACCGAGGCCAGAGATGACCCACTCGGCAATATTGGGTGCCCAGATGGCAACCCTGTCGCCTTGTTCCACCCCGGCCGCAATATGGGCCCGAGCAGCATCAACGATGTGGTCTCGCAGTTGAGGGAAAGTCAGTCGCACATCCCCATCAACAAGGGCTTCGACCGTCGGAAATCGATCACCTGAGGCCAGCACTAATCGTCCAATTGTTGACCAGGTTTCATCTGCACGCATGGTTCAGGACACTAGCGAGAACCAACCCGTGAATCTGACGAAACGTCAGAATACGTAATGACTATAGGGTGGGTTATGGCTCAAAACGTTCTCGGTTTGCACTCAACTCGTCGTTCAGCGACAGCTCTTTTCGCTACAGGCTCACTTCTTACCTTGGGAGTCGGAGCCAGCGCCGGCGCGTTGGGTGCTGCGCTGCTAGCCAACCCTGCCGCTGCGGCTTCCTTCACCGTTGCCACTACCAACGATTCCGGTGCCGGTTCATTGCGCCAAGCCATCATCGATGCCAATGCCTCGGCTGGAACCGACACCATTACCTTTGCCGCTGGCATCGCCGGAACAATCACGCTCGCCTCTGACCTTCCCACAGTGTCTGACGGTCTTACCATCACCGGCCCCGGTTCTGCTGCTCTCGCCATTACCGGCTCGGACACATTTCACGTCTTCGAAATTGCCACAGGCGGCAACGGCGCCGTCACCATCACTGGTCTCACTATTACCAACAGTTTGCAGTCGAACGCCCAACAACTTCTTGGTCGAGAAGGCGGTGGTGCGATCAACGTTGTAGATACGGCGTTTACCCTCAACGATGTGCACCTTCGCGACAACGTTGTCGACACCGGTGACTCGGAACAGGAAGGTGGCGGTATCGCCGTAACCAACGCGACAGGAACCGGAGACATCGTCGTCTCCAATTCCGTTTTTGATGGTAACTCCGTTCATCAGGACGTCAACGTGTCTTCTCGGGGGGGGCGGCGCATTTTTCGAAGCCGATAACATCGCTATCGCAAATGTTTCTGCATCCGGCAATGACGCACTATTAGGCGGCGGCGTTGTTGCTCTTGGCCGAGCCACAACCTCTGTGACCAATTCCTCCGTCACAGAGAACCATGCCAGCAGCAGCAGCGGTGGGTTAGCAGTTGCCGGCAACTCGGTCGTTGTCGACTCTGTAGTGGTGACAGGCAATTCCTCCGACGGTTCCGTCGGAGGAATCTATGTAGCAACTTTGAACGAAGACTCGAGCGCGATCATTTCGAATTCTCGAGTTTCAAACAATGTCGCTTCTGATATTGGGGGAATCTTCAGTATTTCGAGCCCCGGCGGAACGCTCACAATTAGTCGCACCACCGTTACGGAGAATGTCGGCGAAAATGTGGGTGGGTTGAATAGAGTTTCCGGCAATCTCAACATCGAATCGTCAACTATCTCGGGCAATACCGGAGCCGGTGTGTACGTTGGCTACGGCTTAGGTTTCGTTTCATTGTCAGCTTCACTCCCCGGTTCCACATTTCAACCGGCAGTTCCTCTTGACGACTTCAGTGAGGTCGCAGTTTCGCACTCCACGATTAGTGGAAACTCTCTCGAAGGTATAACCAAGTATGAAAATGTTGGTTGCACCTCCACAGAGAGTGAAGCCTCTCTTTCCGTGTGCTCGACATCACTCGATAGTTCCGCCCTCTCCCCCGCGGCTTCTGCTCAAATCTCGGTGACGCTCACTTTGGATCACGTACTGGCGGCCGACAACGGGCTTGAAGACATCGCTTTTGCTGCCCAAGCCTCGTGGTCGCTCATCGAGAAGGCCGACGCCGCAGTGGTCGCTGGCCCAGGCACTCAAATCGGCGTTGACCCGGGCCTGCTTCCCCTCTCCCGAATCAGCGATACCGTTTCGGTGGTGCCCATCGCCTTCGGCTCGGCTGCATGGAACGCCGGCAGTCCCCTGTTCGTGTCGCCGCCGGCCACCGACCAGCGAGGGTTACCACGGATCGTCGATATCGTCGATATCGGTGCCTATGAGGTACAAGAAGCGCTCGTTGTTCCCGTAGTTGTTCCCGTTGTCATCCCCGCATTTACCGGCTGATTTCCCAGCCGCATCCCAGAGGGTTGGTAGGTTGGCCCTATGGCATCCCACCCACTGTCCAAAGACCTCACCGCCCTACTCTTTGAGGTAACCAACGGTGTTGGCGTCATCACCCTGAACCGGCCCGAGAAATACAACTCCTGCGATCTTGCCCTGGTCACCGAACTTGAGCATCTCTACACCGAGTTGCGTTATGACGATTCGGTCAAGGTTGTGGTGTTAACTGGCGCCGGCGAGAAGGCATTCTGCACCGGTATTGATCGTGACTTTGCCATGGATAATCGCCAGCCCGATTCTCCGTTCATGATGGATGACCCGATGCTGAAACTCGGCCCCAAACAGGCCGACCTGTGGAAGCCGGTCATCACCGCGGTCAACGGTATGTGTGGTGGGGGTGCGTTTTACGCACTCGGCGAAAGCGAGTTCATCATCGCCGCCGAGCACGCCACCTTCTTCGACCCGCACACCACCTATGGCATGGCGGCTTGCTTCGAGCCCATGTTCATGTTCGGACAAATGCCATGGGGTGAACTTGTGCGCATGTCGCTTATGGGTAACTACGAGCGCATCAGTGCCCAGACTGCACTTGGATGGGGCATGGTGAGCGAGGTCGTTCCTGCCGATCAACTGCTTTCGCACACCATGGAGATCGCTACCAAACTCGCATCGTTGCCACAGATCGCAGTGCAAGGAACAATGCGTGCACTGTGGGCCCGGCGCAATATGCCGCGCCAGCAGGCAATCGCTACCGCAAATCACTTGGTCGAAATCGGCAACCGCCCCGAGGCACTAGCCGAGGGTCAAGCCTTCTTCGAAAGTGGTGTTCGCGTCACACCTACGATTCGCTAACGCATCATCAACCTCAGTGAACTGAATGAATTGGTGACATTGCGGCACGTGAACGACTGCGATGGACGGCGACGAGTCCGGCTGCAAAAAGGTAACCAACGATGCAAAACACCCCGGCTAGGTGAAAAGCATCAGTTTGTTGTTGATAAGCAGCGAAGTTCCGCTCTGTATCGGCGTCAAGGTCGTTGAAAATAATCGAAGCCACAATGACGCCCCCAATTGCAATCCCCAGATTTGACGCCGCATTGCGCAAAGAAGAGGCAGCCCCCTCGCCATCGGTTGGCGCCAACGTCATAAACGATTGCGTGACCGGCCCTACTGCTCCCGAAATTGGTACCGCAGCCAGAGCGAGCACAACTACCGCTACCCACGGCGAAGATTCGGGTTGCACAAAGAACACGCCAAAGGACAGCGCTGCAGCACCTAAAAGTGCAGTGGTTGCTACTCGCGAACTCCCCCATTTCGCACTCGCTCTTCCTCCAAAGATTGCACCGAATGCAGCAGTAACTTGCGGAAGCACAAGAATCACCGCCGTTTCTAAAAGCGTTTGGTGATAGCGAAACTGCATCAGCAAAAACGTATAGAAGAACAAATTCACGCTGAAAAGTAGGAACACCACTATAAAAATTGAAAACGAACCGCGGGCTTGAAACCACCGAAGATCAAGTGTTGTTCGTGACCCTAAGCCAGAGCGCAATCGAATCACGACCACCAGCAAGAGAATCGCAGTGACTCCGACGATGGAACTAATAATCGCGTGACCGAGATGTTGTTGGCTTCGAGAGTTGATATTGATGAAGGAGAATGTCAGCCCGATACCCGCCAACGCGAGGCCTGCAAGCAGTGGTGTGAAAAGTTCAAGGCGCTGGCTGTCGCTGGCCCGATTGGGAGATGCGCAACGAAGAGTGCGACGGGCAAAGAGCAATGTTGTGAGTGCTACCGCCACCCACAACACCGTCATCGATCTCCAACCGGCACGCGGAACAATCAATCCCGCCAATAACGGAACGGTAATACTCATCACTGGAGCAACCACGGCGAAGACCCCAAAAGCACGAGCACGGTCTGCGGTGGTTTCGAAAATTTTGTTCAACACCGAGAGACCAACAATGGCCATCGTGATCGTGGCCATCCCCGTCAGTGAAACCCCCAACAGCAGCACGGTTGATGATGAACTCAACCCCACAATGAAAGCGCCGGTGGCTAGGCCGATACACGCCACCGTCATCACGGTTCGATCACCCAACCGATCGGCTAATGACCCGGCAAGAAAAACCACAGCCAAGCATGCTCCTGCGGAAATCTGAGCAAGAGCGACTGTGGCATCAGCCGACATCGAAAAGTCTTTCTGGATCGCCACCAACATGAATTCAAGACTCGCAAAGCAAACAAGTGAGGCCGAGATCGCTAGAAAAGCCGTGACCAACCGAAGGGGTGACTGATTCATCGGCTTCAACCCTAGGGAATTAGGGACCTAGCGATCGCCCCTGAGTGAAAAATTTACTTCAGTTGCTGAGCACGCCGACTTTCAGCGTTTCAAGCCACATCTCGGGTTCACCCTGACCTTGGTGTTGGCCAAGGAATTTCTCCGATGCGTCTTTCCCACACATTTCCGCTATGTCATTCGCCCCTGCTGGGTGTCGTTGAACAAACGAGGTCAGGTCATACACCGTGCCGTCGACCACACTCCAACACTCTTCTCGGGTGTTGCGCAGCTGAACCTCGGAAAGTGTCCAGTTGCCATCACCATCGCCAATCGGCTGTTTCGCTTCGGCATACGCGTCTTTCCATGTGGCTTCTGCTCCGCTGTGCCCGGCGATGTACGTCATTGGCAGCGCAACTACCGCCACCAGAACAGCCACCACGCTGGAACCGAGAACTGCAGTTCTCTTGGGCCAAAACTTTGAAATGCCGGCAAGGATAAGGATCACTGCGCTAAGGGCAATGGAGACGTAAACAAGTCTGTCGCCTGCCTCAGCATGCGCGTCGACAAGCCCCACGGCGGCCGAAAGCGAAGTCCCCGAAGCCTTCGCGGCAATCACGAGCACCGTCGTGACCGTACTAAGGGCAACCAAGTAGGGGAATGTTGTTTCGAGAATGGCCGGTTTTGCGATTGCCAGGATTGTCCAAAGTGCGGCCACAGGCAGCAAGACGACAACCGCATGCACAACCAACGGATGGGCGGGAAGGTCACCAATCTCCGCCCACAAGTCAGTCGGTAGCTGCATCACGATCACAATCGGGATCACACTGCATGCGACGATAATCAGAAAATCCCGAACTTTAGGGTTCACCAGATCAGTTTAGTAGCGATGTTCTGACATGTGACATCGCAGCACAATGCCCCCATCGAGCCACGCCCCTCACTACGGTGCTCTTTGTGCGATTGCCAACACCAACACCCAGCGGCGAATGGTCGCCCGCCCTGCCTGGCCTCGATCGCTTACGCCTGAAGTGGGTGGTGCTCGTGCAATTAGTAGTGACCACGCTGATGGTCGGAATGATCTGGGTAGTGCATGTCGTGCACTACGACTTATTCCCACTCGTGGGTGCCGATTCTTGGGACGCGTACGAACATGCCCACGTTGATCGCATTGGCAAGGTGCTGTTTGGACCGTGGCTCATCGAAGGTCTGTGCGTTCTCCTACTGCTCTTTGCCCATCCCAAGCGCCTGCGCATCTTGGCGCTCGCAAGCGCATTTCTTATGCTCTTCATCCTTATAGACACCGCAGCGTTTTCGGCACCGGCCCACGGAGTGCTACTCGGTCGCTGGGATCAGCAGACCTACGACGAGTTGATGGTGGTAAACCTGATTCGGGCATTGCTGTGGACGGCCAAAGGAGTCATAGCGGTATGGATGATGGTGGAAGTCATGCGTACGCCGTCGCTACTACGGTCCAATGATGACCTATGAACTGACGGGCCTCGAAGGATCGGTAGCAATCGTTACTGGGGCGGGCCGTATGCGTTCGATCGGTCGGCCCATCGCGGTTGAACTGGCCCGAGCCGGATGCGATGTGGTGCTTACGGGCACGGGCCGCAATCGGTCTGACTATCCCGAAGATGAGCAGGCGGCCGGATGGCGAGACATCGAGTCGGTAGCCGAAGAGGTACGCGCCCTGGGCCGGCGCACACTGGCACTGGTGAGCGATATTCGCGATGCCGACGCCGTCGACCAACTCCTAGCCACAACGATTGAACAATTCGGACGTGTTGATGTTGTGGTGAACAATGCCGGCGCCGCTCGCGGTCCTGATCGATTCAATGTCACTGATCTTGATGTTGATGCATGGCGCACAGTGATCGACACCAACCTGACCGGCACGTTTTTGTTGTCTCGCGCCGTCGCACGACATTGGTTGGCCGATAGCACTGGCAACAGCAACGACAACGGCGAGGGCTTGATAAACCGCAGCATCGTAAATATTTCCAGCGTGGGCGGAAAGATCGCCGGGCCCGGTACCGCCGCCTACAGCGCGTCGAAAGCCGGCATCCACGCACTCACCGCAGCTATGGCTGCCGAACTCGGGCCCAACGGCATTCGTATCAACGCCATCTGCCCCGGCATCGTTGATACCAGTCGACTCGATGACATTGACCGCGGCGAACACTGGGAGCGCTTGCGCAACATCATTCCCCTGCGCCGGCATGGCCGAGGCGAGGACATCGCTCAAATGTGCGTGTTCCTGTGCAGCGATCAGGGCTCGTGGATTACTGGCCAAGCCATCAATGTTGACGGCGGGCAACTCACGATTCGGTGAGTACGAAGATCACGACGGACTCTCGCTATTGCCAAACCGAAGGGCACGCCGAGGCCGAAACATAGAGCGGGTGTCCGGGGTACCCGGCTTTGGTGAGCCGAAGCGTGTGCAACTCCACGCCAACATTGCGCAGAAGCGCGCGCACCTGCACACCTCGGCCGTGCAACTCACCGTGTGTTCCCCACGCGGCAACCACAAGGTTGCATGATCGCGCCGCCCCGATGATGAACTCGTCGTTATCAGGGCCTACCGGGTCGACCGCTGTGCGCAACCCCTTCGGGTCGGTGGAACGAAACCCGAAAATATTCGTGGTGACTACTCCCCCGTAGCCCCAATTCTGCGCAAAACCCATGCATCGACGATTAGTGGGGTCCAGTTGCAACGCGTTGGCGGTAGACGGATTGAGCATAAGAAAATTGACGAGTGGTGCGGTGTCGTCCCATATGCGAGTCAGCCGATAGCGATGCAACCGATCGGCCGAAAACGTTGCCGTGGCCCTCCCCCAATCACCATCGGCTTCATCAGTCACACAAGCAGAGCGCACGGGAGCACCCTAGAAGCAGCCTCAACCGCAATTCTCCCGGATGGGTGATGCTGGCACCATCAAAGCAAATTGCTGACATGACCCATTAGTAGTAGGAATCCCCGGAAAGAAGACTCAACTTAAATCTCACTTCAGGGTGGTTGTCGTGAAAAGATTCCTCCGCTTGTTCACTGTTCTTGCGTTGGCAATCGGGTTTGTTGCCGTTGCTGATCGTGCTGGTGCAGTCGTCACGAAGGCAACGGTGGTGCCGAGCCCCAACCTGAGCACAACCCTGTCTGGTCTTAACTCTGTCTCGTGCGTTTCCCTCACTGTTTGCGTCGCCGTCGGTGCCTACGTGAACAGCCTCGACGTTGATCGAACACAAGCGATGATCTGGGACGGCACTGCGTGGACCATCACCCCCACGCCCAACGTCGGCGGCGGAGACAACTCGCTCGCTTCAGTTTCCTGTACCTCGGCAACTTTCTGTATGGCAGTCGGTTTCGCTTCGGACGCTGGAAGCTCTGAATCCCTCGCTATGACTTGGGACGGAAGTTCCTGGACCACAGTCACCAGCCCAAACTCAAGCCCAGAAGACAACGTGTATGAGTCTGTCTCCTGTGTAGCGGCAAATTTCTGCATGGCTGTCGGTTACTACCTTGATGGCACTGACAATTTTTACAAAACCCTCGCTGCAACATGGGACGGAACCACGCTCAGTCCTCTTGCTAGTCCCAATGCAGGTAACAGCAGTTATCTCGAATCTGTGTCCTGCATTTCGACGACGCTCTGTATGGCTGTAGGCGAGCAGTACGAAACCTTCACCTTTCAGACATTGTCAATGTCGTGGGACGGCTCCACATGGACCATCCTGACCACACCCGATCCCGGTGCCTCTGAGAACTTGGTTTACGGCGTTTCTTGCGTTTCGGCCACATGGTGTGTCGCAGTGGGGGGCTCTATCGACAGTTCTGATGGTGACTTTGCAGCCCTCATCATGGCGTGGAATGGCGCTTCTTGGACTTCCGCTACCAGTCCGACCTTCGCTACCGAGAACCAGCTTCTTGGGGTGGACTGCTTGTCCACTTCAGATTGCATCGCGGTCGGTCAATTTCGTGACGAAACCGGAATATTTCAAACCATGGTTCTCACCTGGGATGGCAACACTTGGACCTTGCTCAACAGCCCGAATAGTGGCACCGGCGAAAACTTCCTTAGTTCGATTTCCTGCCCCGCCGTCGACACTTGCTTCGCCGCTGGTGGATACCAAAGTGCCGACACAGAGGCCACGTTGATCTTGGCTCTGACCCACCCAGTTCCCGAGGTCACCCCAGCATTCACCGGTTGACCCAGTCGTGCCAGCTTTCACGGGCTAACGAGAAATAGGTTTCTGCTCAAAATAGGAACGCTCGGGCTGTTCGGGCCGCGTTGATCGTGACCAACCGGCAGCAGAACGAACGGTGAGTTCTGCAGTTACCGGGTCGAGCGACAATTGGTAGCCACGACTGTGAAATAACCGGTGATGGGAACCGCAGAGCAACACCAAATTGCTGAGATCGGTAGTGCCACCTGCGGCCCAGTGCACAACATGGTGCGAATCGCAATGTTGTGGACCGGTGCGACAACCCGGGGCTCGGCAATGGCGGTCGCGGGCCACGATGGCTCTTCGTTGTTTTGGGGTGGTGCTGCGCACCTCGGTACCCATTTCAAGAGGCACCGATTTGCTGGTCATCATGCGATGCACAACTGAATCGCAGGTGAGATGAGCAACGGCCGGTGCATCGAGCATCTGGCCCTCGTGCGTTGCCGCTGCACCACGGCGAGTAAGCGCAGCGGCGTAAAGCGCTCGTTCGGCTGGTGAGCAAGCGTTAACCGAAGCGAAACGTTCGAGATCAACAGAGGATCGCACGCCAACATCGGCAAGTGCCGCGGCACGCAGCTCGGCAACATCGACGATGACCGACACGTGCGGAAGGAAGCGGCCGGCATCGGGTGCACCCTTACGGTAACGAATAGCGAATTCGCACGCAGCGACCAAGGCATCGGCGGCGCGCTGCGACATCGTGCGCGGTTCGCCGATGACATCACCGTTAGCATCAATGGCATCGGGAACCGCGAAGTCGTGCACCGCTGCACGCAAAATTGCACCACTGGATTGCGTGAAGTGACCAGAGAGCGCCTGCGTTCCGTCGAGCATGGTGTCGATGTGCAGACCCGAACGGCGTTCCGTGAAGTCTTGGGGACCATCAGTTGATTCGGCCATTTTCACCCATTGGCGCAGCGCCACCGCAGTGGCCTCGATATCGAGCGGCGCGATTGCGTTGACAACCCCATCGGCATGTTCGGCGAACAAGCGCACGAAGCGCGACGGAATGGCCGTAACGATCGCTTCGACCTGCGCGCCGGTGAGCCGACCACACCGCCAGGCCTCGGCCACATCGGGCCAAGATTCGAGACGTTCGGCACGACGCGCCAAACGAGAGGCATCGGGCCGAGCCAATCCATAGGCGTCGATCATGAACCCACGCAACGACGTGTTTCCAAGATCGCGATAACCCTCGGCCTGATCGAATTCGATCTCGCCGGTGCACACCACCGCATCGAGCCGCCCCATTTGCGCCCGCAACTGACGCAACACCGAACCATCGAGTGGCAAGCCCGATGATTCAAGACGATCAATGAGTAATGACATCTCGGCTACTACCAGGGGAACGTCTAACAGTGAGCCCGGAAGCGGGCTCTGCCGAACACCGGGCTCGGCATCGACCAATTGACGCAACCGCTGGCGCGCACATTCGAGCTTGGAGTGACGGCGAGTGAACTCGGACGTATCGGCGGATGTAGCGACTACGAACATATGTACGAGAGTAACAAACCAGTGTGACATCGCTGCTGAAAACGCATGGGTAATTTGGCTTAAATCAAACTTGAGGACTGAGACGAAACATCCCCCGCCTACCAGAGTTGCATTGTTTCGACCAGGACACCGAGCAATGAGTACCGTTTCGATGTGTTCATCCGCAGCGTCCGTCCAACACTTTCGCTGCGCAAAAAGACCAGCATGTCGTTCGTCATTGTTACTGCGTTGGCGCTCACGATTGTTTTGAGTGCGACGGCTTGTTCCGCACCAGAAGCCTCCGCAGTCGCACCGAGTTATCTGTTTGTTTTCACTACATCAAATGCCATGATGGAACCGGTTGACGGCGCTACCGACACGTTCACCTTCCTCGGAGAATTCGATTGCGAAGATATTGCCGACTGCGCACCAGTCACTTGGTTCACCGATCGACCAGTGCGCGATTCAGGCACGCAATCCGTGAAAGATTTTGCTAACCAATGGCAAGACACCGCAGATGATGGATTTAAGGCCGATCCACCAAATGTAGCAATCGAGATTCCTCCAGCCGATGGTTCGACATTGACACGCACCCTGCTGGCCACCATGTCGGGGGTGCGTCTTGTCCGGAACCAAACAACAAACGAGATTGCATTGCTTGCAACGATGACTCTTATGCCAAACGAGGATGTTCAAGCAGTCAGTTCGGGCGACTCGCATCTAAGCAACCGCACCGACACGCTTTCGGCCGAGGTGCCCACTCTTCTCGGGATAGTAAGCGTATTCGTTGATCCCGAAGTCGGCTTAGCGTGTGTCCAACCTTCCTGCTCTTCGATCGGTGCTTCAGCGTCTACGACGACAACGACCCAACCTTGGTTCCTAACCTTTCGAGCCAACACATTCATACCTTTCACTCCCAGTTACTGAGTCGCTGAAAAGCTGCGCAAGAGCCAGCAGTACAGCGCCGCCAGAGGCGCCATTGGCGAGATCGTGGGCTTATAAATCCACCATCCAATCGGGGCTATTCCGCGTGGGCCAAACTATGATCTAGCCATTAAAGCAGCGAAGATTCACTGCCCTAAGAACGGAAGATTCCATGAAGCCCGACACCATTTTGAAGGTTTGTCTTATCTTGGCGGCGTTTGTCAGCCTTGTGCTCAGTATCAGTCTTTACTTCGCCGCAGGTGACGACGACGTAATGGGCCGTCTTAACGGCATCTACGTGGGCGTGTGGGTCCCCTCGATCTTGTCGCTTGGCGCTGTCCTACTCTCCTCTCGGAACAAGCAGCCATGAACCAAATCGGGCTCTTTCTCGCAGGTGGGGCGGTCACCCTCATCGTATTCATCGGTGTTTTGATTTACGGATACATGAGCTTCAACGAATGGTCAAACCGAACTCAGGGAGACCTCAGTAGTCACGAACCGTCGGCTGACGACTGACTTCTTGACACCATCCACGCCAGCCAAATGAACACGAACTGCAAAGGCAGGCGCACCCAAGAAATGAAGCGTTCGCCGAAAGTGCGCTCACGCCAATCCCACACCATGTAGAGGTTGGCGGGATACACCGCAATCAGCACTGCGATCGCGGCGAGTGCGCCCCAGCGTCGAGTGCGGCGAATGAGCAGTAACGGGCCCACAACAAGTTCGGCAATGCCGCTTGCGTAGGTCCAGAAACGCTCCGAGGGCCCAAGCCAGGGCGGCACGATGGCATCAAAAAAACTTGGGTTTACAAAGTGCATGACGCCTGCGAGCGTGAAGAACACTCCGAGAGCGATAGCCACACCATTCCAGAAACGGGCGGAGCCCAGAGTCGGCTCAGAGCGAGTTAGTCGACTGCGTCGTACGGCGCCTATCGGGCGAGAACTGTCCGAATTGGCCTTGGGCATAGAGAAAGCGTAGGCGGAAAAGGAGGAAATGTTCCGGCCGGGGAAACGTTTCGTTCAGGGTCTGTCGCGCCGCTACTACATTGCAGGGCGTGACAACCACGGAACGAGTACCCGCCATCGAGGGGTGGTTCACCACCTCCGAGCCCTACACACTCATAGGTGCCAAGTGCGCCCGTTGCGGAACTTTCGTCTTTCCGCCCCGCGGCGGCACCTGCCCCAGCCCGGATTGCGAAGGATCTGAACTCGAGCCCACTCCGCTCAGCCGACGAGGCACGGTCTGGTCCTATACCGAGAACCATTACGCACCACCACCCCCCTTCAAAGCAGCCGATCCATTCGAGCCCTACGCGCTTGCCGCGGTACAACTTGAAGCCGAGGGTCTCGTCATTCTTGGTCAGGTGGCGAAAGGTGTGATGGCCGCTGATCTCAAAATCGGTATGCCGGTCGAGGTTGATCTGCAGGTGCTGTACCAAGACGATGAGGGCGTGGATCACTGGGTATGGACATGGGCGCCGGTTGCGTCGAAAGGTGATGCGTGATGACGAGCGATCGTGATCTTGTGGTTCTCGGTGCCGGCATGCACGAATGGGGCAAGTGGGGCCGCAACTTTGTTGACTATGGCCTTGTTGCTGCGCGTGCGGCATTGGCCGATGCCGATGTGAAGTGGTCGGAGATCGAATTTGTCGCCGGTGCCGACACCATTCGCAACGGCTATCCCGGTTTTGTTTCCGGTTCCACGTTTTCTCAGGCCATGGGCTGGACAGGCGCACAAATCTCTTCCTCCTACGCTGCATGCGCTTCGGGCGCACAAGCACTGCAGTCGGCACGCGCGCAGATTCTTGCCGGCTTTGCCGATGTGGCGATGGTGATCGGCGCCGACACCACCCCAAAGGGTTTCTTTGCCCCCGTGGGTGGCGAACGCAAGGAAGACCCTGATTGGCAGCGCTTCCATTTACTGGGTGCAACCAACCCGGCGTTTTTTGCGCTCAATGCTCGTCGACGCATTGATGTCTTTGGTGACACCGTTGAAGATTTCGCGATGGTGAAGGTGAAGAACTCGAAAGCGGGGGTGAATAACCCCTATGCGCGATTCAAAAAAGAATTCTCGCTCGACGATTTTGCCGGTTCGCCGATTGTGTCTGACCCGCTTCGACTTCTCGACATTTGTGCAACCTCCGACGGCGCCGCTTGCGTCATCATCTGCACTCCCGAGTACGCCAAGAAGAAGTTGGGCACACTTGAAGGCACCGTCCGAATTCGCGCCGTATCGAATACGACTCCGACCTATCCGCAGATTCGACTTGAACTTCCCGATATCGCCACCGACTCAAACGCTGTCGTTGCGCCCCCGGCACTGGGGTTTAAAGATTCCATTGCCCACAACGCGTACGAACAAGCAGGCCTTGGGCCGGAGGATATTTCCTGCGCCGAGGTGTACGACCTTTCTACTGCACTCGAACTCGACTGGTACGAAAACCTCGGCTTCTGCGCCGAGGGTGACGGTGCCGGTTTGGTGCGAGACGGTGTTACTGCACTTGGTGGAGCGAAGCCGGTCAACGCATCGGGCGGTTTGGCGTCGTTCGGCGAGGCCATTCCCGCTCAGGCCATTGCTCAGGTTTGTGAACTCACTTGGCAGTTGCAGGGAAAGTGCCCCGGCCATCAGGTCGAAAACGCCAAGGTGGGGCTAGCAATTAACCAGGGCCTGTTCGGACATGGGTCCTGCACGATCCTCAGCGTTTGAGTTTCTTCTGACGTGTCCTGAAGTTGCGGGCCGTTCAGGACGCCGCTCGCGATGACAGCACGAGGTAGGACTGGAAGTAATTGGCCTCACATTGGAATGTTGCATACACCGTTTGACGAATTCCAAGTTTGTTCACGTAAAACCCAACGGCCCGCTCGTTTTCGATGCATTTTCCAAAGACATCCAGCGGCGGTTCTGGTCCGTCTTGCCAATTGAACCACGCAGTGTTTTCGAAACATTTACCGGAATTAGGAGGGCAGTACTCCGTGGCACTTGATCGCACCAGCACCGTGGCCACTGTTGTGCGCAGCGAGGGATCAGCGGTTTGAGTGGCAAAGCTAAGCGTGAATGTGGCATCGCCTCCCCCATCTTCAATTCGCAGTGGGCGCAGGGCAGCCACTTCGCTGACCCGGCCAGCACCTACATCAGCTCCTTGTAAACCCGCGGGGGCTTCATCATCGGGCGGGGTTCGGCCCCACTCGCTGGGATCAACACCACTGACGGTCACGAGTAATGACTCGTCGAGCATGTCGACGACTGTGAGCCGATTAACGAAGCCCGCGGATCTTGCTTTTTCCTTAGAGAGTGCCGAGGAAGAATCGTTCGCTCGCCCTCCGAGCAGTCGAGCGCCGACACCCACAATGACCAAAATCACGCAGAGGCCCACAACAACAGTGATTGTTCGCTGACGACGGGCCATGGGGGGCGAGGATAGTTCTGCTCCAGCCCGTCAATCGCTCGCCTCTCCTTGCGCCTTCGCAACGCCCTGCCGACGGCCGGTAACCTCAAGGCTCTCCTCAGCGCAACCACACAGATGATGAGGGGACAACACTAAGGAGATCTCTTATGGCTGAGGCTTACATCATCGACGCAGTGCGCACACCCGTTGGTCGTCGCGGTGGCGGCCTTGCCGATGTGCACCCCGCCGACCTCGGCGCTGCGCCAATCGTTGAACTTTTCAACCGTGTCGATGTCGACCCTGCGCTCGTTGATGATGTTATTTATGGCTGTGTCGACGCCATTGGTGGACAGGCCGGCGACATCGCCCGCACCGCATGGCTTGTTGCTGGTATGCCGCAGCATGTGCCCGGCACCACGATTGATCGCCAGTGCGGTTCTTCGCAGCAGGCAGTACATTTCGCCGCCCAAGCCGTGATGAGCGGCACGCAAGATCTTGTTGTTGCCGGTGGCGTACAACAGATGTCGCAGATTCCGATCAGTTCGGCGATGCTCGTGGCCGAACCGTTTGGTTTTACCGACCCATTCACCGGTTCAACCGGCTGGGTTGCCCGTTACGGTGCCGGTGAGGTGTCGCAGTTCAATAGCGCCGAGATGATTGCCGAAAAGTGGAACATCAGTCGCGACGACATGGAAGCGTTCGCCGTTGAATCGCACGAACGGGCCATTCGCGCTCGCGCCGAGGGCCGTTTCGAGAACGAGATCTTCGAATTCAATGGCCTCAACTTCGATGAAGGTCCCCGTGAACCGAACTGGGAAAAGATCCGCTCGCTGCAAACGCTCACCGAAGGTGGCCGAGTGACTGCAGCGTGTGCATCGCAGATTTCCGATGCTGCCGCGGCGATGCTTATCGCAGGTGAAGACGCAGTGAAGCGTCATGGCCTCAAGCCTCGCGCTCGTATTCATCACATCTCGGTTCTTGCCGATGACCCTATTTACATGTTGACTGCCCCGATTCCGGCTACGAAGCGAGCGCTCGAAAAGACGGGTCTCACCATGGCCGATATCGACCTCGTTGAAATCAACGAAGCATTTGCCAGCGTGGTGCTTGCGTGGCAAAAAGACCTCGACGCCGATATGTCGAAGGTGAACGTCAACGGCGGCGCAATTGCCCTTGGCCACCCTCTCGGTGCAACTGGTGTGCGTTTGATGACCACCATGCTCAACGAACTCGAGCGCACTGGCGGTCGTTATGGACTGCAGACCATGTGTGAGGGCGGCGGACAAGCCAACGTCACCATCATCGAACGCCTGTAGATCAGCCCTTCTCGGCTCCGGCATACGGTCACACCTCGGCCGTACAATGGTCCTGTGACTGATCTACGGCCTGCGGGGATTCCGCATGACACCTCCATCGAAGCATGGAAGATTGAGATGGCAGCAGTGCGCGCCTTAACGCCTGAGCAGCGCATCGAAGCGTGGGCGCAATTCCAGTTCGAGATCGACGAACTGGCTCTGAAAGCCATTCAGCGAAGATTCCCCGATGCTGACAGAGAGTTTCAACTTGCGGAACTTGTGCGTCGAACCCATGGCGAAGCGCTCGCAAATGCCGCCTATCCCAACATCACGTTCCAACGTTGATGGACAGATTCACTAGCGTCTTCAGTCGTCTCGCAGCGATTTTTGATGATGTCGGAATCGACTACATGGTTGTTGGTTCGGTGGCCGCGTCCGTATGGGGTTTACGCAGGACTACCGTCGACCTCGATCTTGTGGTCGCGATCGCCCCCGGATTGGAAGCAACTCTTATCGATGCGATACTTAAGGACGGGCTCTACCTCCCTGTTGACCTCGCCCGATCAGTAGTGGGCACCTTTGGCTCGTTCAATGTGATCGACACAAAAACATCAGGAAAAGTCGATATCTTCGTCTCTCTTTTTGACGACACACTCGCGACGTTGAGACTAAGCCGACGTATTGCCGTTGAGCTTTTCGGAGTGAGCACTTGGGTCGCATCACCCGAGGACATCATCCTCTCCAAGTTGGAGTGGCATTCAAGTTCAGATTCAGAGCGGCAATGGCGCGACTGCTTTGAGGTTGCTGCGGTCAATGATCTTGATCTGGAGTATCTGCGCCAGTGGGCTACAAAAATGGGCACCATCGACGAAGTCGAACGATTGCTGGCGTCACTACCCGACTGAGTTGCGCTGCCTTCAGCCCTTCTCGGCTCCGAGAATGGATATGAACGACACCATTTCGCCGGGGTAACCCCCGAGATTATGGGTGAGGGCGAGTTTGCGGCCCTCAGAGAGAGAATGAATCTTGCGATCCTCGGGAACTTCACCACGAAGTTGCAAGAACGCTTCGAACATCATGCGTAACCCACTCGCACCGGTGGGGTGTCCGAATGATTTGAGGCCACCATCGGGATTGACGGGAAGTTCGCCGTCGAGATCGAACACGCCGTCGAGCACATCTCGCCATGCAGTACCAGGAGCGCTGAACTGCAGATCTTCCATAAGAAGTAATTCTGTTGGTGTGAAGCAGTCGTGAACCTCGGCCATGGCGACCTGTTCACGAGCGTTCGTGACGCCAGCCTGGGCATAAGCATCAATGGCACAAGCAGCGATTTCGGGAAAGGTTGTGTAGTCGTAGTTCGGGTCGGTGAGGCCGCCGCCGTTACCGGCGATGAACGAAAGCGCCTTCACGAAGATCGGCTTATCGGTGTACTTATGCGCATCTTCGGCGCGGCACACGATTGCTGCGGCCGAACCGTCGGCGACACCAGCGCAGTCGAAGAGACCGAGCGTGCCCGCCATCTTCGGGGCCTTCTCTACGGTTTCAACGGTGATCTCTTTGCGGAACTGCGCTCGAGAATTGCGAGCACCGTTGTAATGATTTTTGACGGCAATATGGCTGAGTGCCGCGCGCATCGTGTCTTCGTCAACACCGAACTTATTGCCGTAGGCCGGCACGATCATTGAGAACATTGCAGCGGCGGTAAGCGTGCGTGCCGTGCCGTCGTTAGGAATGGGGTTGGCATTGAGGCCCTGGAAACCCGTGTCCTTCACTTTCTCGGCACCGACAACCATGCACAGGTCGTAGGCACCCGATGCGAGTGCATACGAAGCCTGGCGAAGTGCTTCAGAACCGGTTGCGCAGTAGTTCTCGACACGAGTCACCGGCTTGTTCTGCAATTGCAGTGCACGAGCAAGAGCAATACCGCTCATTGCACTTTGTGCGGTGCCGAACCAGTAGGCATCGACATCGTCTTTAGTGACACCGGCTGAGGCGTAGGCCTCGTTTGAAGCATCGATCATCATGTCGTCGAGACTGGCACCCCAGTTTTCGATGAAGTTGGTGCAGCCCATCCCGACGATGGCTACCTGATCGCGTATTCCATGACTAGCCACGGATCAGCTTCCCCTTCCAGAAGTAGTTGTGGATGCCATCGGCGGTGAAGAGACGACGGAAAGTCATCTCGACACGACCACCAATGGCGACCTCTTCAAGATCAGTATCGGTAAGTTCGATTGGCAAACGTCCGCCACCGTCGAAATCGACAACAGCGAAGATGATTGGCGGGCTTGGCGAATACGCCATGCGATCGACAGTGAACGTTGCGATCGTGCCCTGCACGTCGGCCATTGGTGCGTCTTCCATCTGATCGGTGCGCTGACCATCGGCCGAGACTCGCATAGGAGGTAGGAACACATCGCCGGTGACCGAGTCGCGGCTGCCAACGAAACCAAACTTCCAATCCGTAGTGCGGGCAGCAGCGGTTCCGGAAGGACGGGCCGGTTCCGGACGACGAGGCGGTTCGACGTTGATCATGCCGCGCCAGGAAAGAAAACGGCCGTAGGCCAGCGGCGCACCGGACTCGAGTTGCGATGCAATCGAACGCGCCGGCGTGTACTTAGAAAGTGCAGCGGTAGTGCGCAGAATCATCACATCGGCACCATCGGCCAACACAATAAGGGCAATAGTTTGATCGGGATCAGCATTTTCAAGCGCGTTACACAGCACCAGCCCAGGCTGAGCGGCACCGGTACAACCAATCACTGCCGTGAGATCATCGACCACTTTGGCGGCACCAACCTTTGATGCAACAGCCGAACCGATGCGGGCGGTAGGAGCAGCGACAGCTACTAGATCGATTTGGTCGGCGCTGAGACCGGCGGCGGCAAGAGCATTCGCATAGGCCTGACGAGCAGCGGGCACGTAACTGAGTTCCGAAAACTTGTCATCCCACACTCGTGAGCGAATTTCACCCGGGGTGCGCCAACGGTCGAGGAATTCCTCGGTAATGCTGGCGCTGGCGAGATGCTCGGCAACAACGCCATCGCCATCGCCGATCACAAAGGCTGCTGCACCATCGCCACCATTGGCTTCATCGGCCGAACCGGCAAGACCGGTGCGCATATCGGACATGACAACAAGTCGGTCGCCAACGGTTGAGAGCGCCATCCGCAGTGCACCGGCGGTAGACCCAACCGATGCCCCCATGTCGAATGCGGGGATCTCGGCCGGAAGACGCAGCGCGGCGTGGATCGCGGTGGCGTTGGTCTTATCGGCGTAGGCGGGCAACGCCGTACCGAAGAGCAACGCATCGGGGCCGGAATGAAGCGACGCATCGACGCCCCGCATGGCCAGCCGGGCGGCTTCAACACCCATTGATGTGGTGTCTTCATCGAACGAGGCAACCGAACGGGATCCGCGACCGCCGCCCTGACCAATGAAGGTTGAGATCTGTGACTTATCCAGCCGTCGGTATGGGAGGTAGGCCCCCCAAGAAATGATGCCTCGCATGCCTCTGACAGTAACTGATACGAGGGCAGGGCTCTCAATGCCCCGAGGGTGGCAATGCGACTAGACAACTCCTATGACTGCGACTGTTTTGCCTGAGCTTGGTTTCTACACACTCCCGGGCCAGCCCGAAGCTTCACGAGACCTGATCGACGAGGTTCGGCTCGGTGAAGAACTCGGGTTCGGCCGAGTTTTTGTGAGTGAGCGCTACAACAAGAAGGAGGCGGCAACTCTTTGCGGCGCAGTGGGCGCAGTCAGCCAGAAAATCGCTATCTCTACTGCTGCCACCAATCACAACACGCGTCACCCCATCGTGACTGCTGGTTTTGCGAGAACAATGCAGAGTCTCACCGGTGGACGCTTCACCCTCGGTCTTGGCCGCGGCATTGCACCGATGCAGGATGCATTTGGCATCGACCGCATCACCACCGAACAGATGGAGGATTTCGCAGGGATTATGCGCCGTCTCTTTCGGGGCGAGGTCGTCTTTGGTCACGAGGGACCATCGGGTTCGTGGCCGATATTGCACCTTGATGCAACATTGGACGAGTACCTGCCCATGGGCATGGTGGCGTTCGGACCAAACACTCTTGAACTTGCGGGTCGTTGTTTTGATGAGGTTGTGTTGCATACGTTCTTTACCGATGAGACCACTGCCCGATGCGTGCAAACCGTGAAGCGAGCGGCCGAGCAGGCGGGGCGCAATCCCGATGACATCAAGGTGTGGTCCTGTTACGCCACTATCGGCGATCACATTGGTGAAGAGGAACGACTAATGAAGTTGGTTGGTCGCCTCGGCACTTACTTGCAGGGATACGGACATTTGCTGGCCCGCACCAACGGCTGGGACGAAACCGCTGTCGATCGTTTCCTAGCCGACGAGATTGTGAGTTCGGTTCGAGGACTCGATGTGGTGGGTACCACCGAACAGTTGCAACATGCGGCCACGCTGATTCCTGAAGAGTGGCTCACGTGGGCTGCGGTTGGATCGCCGGCAGAGTGCGTTGCTGCCGTGCGCAATCAGTTGGCGTTGGGTTGTGATGGCGTGATCATGCACGGCGCCACACCAGCCGAGCTGGCGCCCATCGTCACCGAATATCGGGCCACGATGTAGGAGTCGCTCTGTCACGGGCCGGTAGGGTCGGCCCATGGAACTCGGAGCAATCACTAATCCCGATGCGGTTCAGCACGGCAAGCCCCTTGACGGCATTCGTATTCTTGCCCTCGAGCAGATGCAGGCCCTGCCCTACGCCACCCAGCTCTTGGCCCGCCTCGGCGCCGAGGTTGTGAAGGTTGAGAGCGTCAAGGGCGGCGACCTCGGGCGCGGCTCGCAACCTTCGATCACCGATCCCGAAGGCCGAAGCGTGGGTGCCACCTATTTGCGCAACAACCTCGATAAAAAATCGATCTGCGTTGATCTCAAGTCTCCGGAGGGCAAGCAACTCATCCTTGATCTTGCTCCCAAGTTCGACATTTTGGCCGAGAACTTCAAAGGCGGCGCGCTGTCACGCATGGGACTGGGCTACGAAGACATTGCGGCAGTTCACCCCGCTGTCGTGTATCTGTCGGTCTCAGGGTTTGGTAACACCGTCGAAACCCCCTACGACGGCTGGCCGGCCTATGCCGCCGTCGCCGAGGCCATGAGCGGTATCTATGACTACAAACTTGAACCGGGTCGCCCGCCAGCAGTGTCACCGGTTGGTGCACTCGGCGATATCGGTTCTGCACTATTTGGCACTATCGGCATTCTCGCCGCTCTTCGCCATCGAGATCGCACTGGGCTTGGCCAATACATTGACGTGGCCATGTTCGATGCCATGGTGTCGATGACCGATCTGGTCACCAACTTCTGGTCTCTTGGACTTCGCCCCGAACCGGGTCAAGGCTTGGCCATGATTCTCGATGGTTTCGAAGCATCGAATGGCTGGTTCATCATTCAGATCGGTCGCGAACACGAGTTTGAACGGCTGGCCAACCTGATCGGCAAACCCGAATGGCTCACCGATGAACGGCTCTCTACCCGCGCTGGTTGGCGAGAAAATATCGACACCCTCCTGCGCCCCGGAGTAAAGGACTGGGCGGCGGATAAAACCAATATTGATGCCTGCCGAGCCCTGGCTGAGGCCGGTGTTGCCGCCGGGCCTTGTCTTACTGCTCAGCAGGTCATTGACGACCCACACGTGGCGGCACGCAACATGCTGATGGAGATTCCCCGCCCCGATGGCGGCGATCCGGTGCTCACACCCGGAAACCCCATCAAGATGAGTCGAGTCTCTGAGGGCCCCGACGTGCGCATGCCTTGGCTGGGCGAACACACCAACGAGGTCCTGGCCACTGAACTAGGCCTCGATTTGCAGAGAATCGAACAATTACGAGCGAACGGAGTCATCGCATGAGCAGCTTTTCTTCCCATCCAGCAGTTGCCGCCGTACAGCAACATGCCGCCCATTGGAACGCACAAGACCGAACCGCATGGCTGGCCCTGTTCGACGACAGCGTCACCTTCGAAGACCCCGTTGGCAAGACTCCTAAGGTCGGTCGCAGTGCCGCCGAGGGTTCCTGGGACAACTCCTTCACTGAAGGTCGCGTCTGGACTCTGCACCCTCAGCGCATCATCCCCGGCGGAACCCACGAAGCGGCCGTCGAGATGCTCAACAAGGGGACGTTGCAAGGCGAAAATGTTGAGTTGCGCGGCATTGAACTCTACAAAGTCAATGAGGCGGGCAAAGTCATCTCCGTACGAGCGTTCTTTGAGCAACCAACAGAGTTCGAACTCAATCCGTTCTTTGTTCCGGAGAGCTAATCATCATCAGTCGCATTACTGGCCCGAAAAGTGAAGAGGGCGCCGGCCGAAGCCGACGCCCTCTTCACTTGTTCACACTGCTGTGCCGCTTGGGCTACTTGGTAATTGCAAACCAGGTTGGGCCCGTCGGAACCCAGCACTGCAGGTCGACTGGGCAACCGTTGTAGGTGCCAGTGGCGTTCTTGGCCGTGCCAACTGGGGCTGCGGTCAACTTCACCGGATGAGTCACTGTGGCGATGTAGGTCTTGCCTTCAACCGCCTCGCCCTTGCCGTTTGAGGCTTTGGCGATATCAATCTGTCCGACAGTCCGAGTGGCCTTCATGAACGAGCCGCGGTCAAGAGTCTTGCCGGCCTTTTCGACGGCTTTCTTGAACAGGTTCATGAGTGTGCACTCGTTCGGTGCGTAGTCGGAACTTACCTTTGTGCCATCGGGGAGAGTACGGGTCTGGCCAGAGGGAACACCGTTGTACGACGGGGCTCCACCAAAGTCATTGGCAGTGGACTTGTCCCAGGTGGCCCGACATTCCTTCTCGAATGGGGTTTCCGAGATGGGTTTGCCGTCAGAGGTGACGTCATCGCCGAACACCGAGAAACAAGTGCTGCCCACGGCCGAAGCCAAAAGCGATTGGCCGCCAAAGGCGGTGCACATCGAAGAAGCAACATCGAGAACGGTAAACGTCCAGTTGTTGCCGCCAGCGTTCTCCCAGAATCCTCGAGAAGCAGTGAACTGCAAAGCTGCCACCACGTTGGTTACACCAGCAGATTTAAAGGTGTTGACCGCCGCTGCTGATTCCGTGCTCTGCACGCCCGGGTCACCGCCGAGCGTATTGATACCTACGGCAGTCACAGTATTTCCATTCGCTTCCAACAAACCTTTTGCTGTAGCGGTGGCAGCGACATGTTCCGGTCCGTTACCCGAGAGAATGCCGACCTTTGCGCCCTTCGGGATCTGGCCCGACTCAATGGCAGCGCTTACACCAGCGGAGGCGTTCCCTTCTGCTGAGGGTGAGATCGAGGTGAGGAACCCAGTGTCGTGGGCCAACTGCGGAGCGACTTCACCGAAGTAGGTCGGCACTCCAGCGTCAACGATGCACTGGATGTACTTGGCACCCATGCCGCTGGCGTTGATGAAAGCGAAAACGGGCGTATTAATCGTCGCGTCGTCGCATACTTTCTGCTGGGTTGGTGGCTTCACCGGATCCCAGGTCATTACGACGGGCTCAAAGGTGTACCCGTTGATTCCACCCGAAGCGTTCCATTCATCCAAATATTCAGTGATGCGCTTCGAAAGGTTTGGAGTGGTGAGAGCCGGAGCCAGAGTGAATCCCGAAGCACGCAGGCCATCGAGATCGGCGACGGCAACGCCAATTTTGACAACGGTGCCTTCGATGCCAGTGGTAACGCCATCACTTCCCGAGCCACCGCCCCCTGAACTTCCACTGTCACTGCTACACGCCGCCGCTGTTGCGGTCAGGGTGAGCGCACAGAAGAGCGCCACAAGGGCTTTCCATCCACGTCCACGAGCCATGTTTCCCCCACAAAATCTGTTAGGCCGGTCGGTCCGGCTGCCCCTCATTGCCTTAACGCTGAGGGACGAACACCACCTTAGCGTGACTATCGTCACCTGATCGCACCTGCGCTAGGTTGCTCAGACCCCCATCCAAATGGGGCCGGCACAGAAGGAATTCTCCGTGACAGAGGGAACCATGGGATCACCCGAGAACACCGGAGACGGTGGCGCGTTAACAGAGGCCAATGCAGGACTCGCCGGTCTGACTTCGGTGATTTTCAAAGAAGAAGCAGATCGTCTTGAAGCAGGGAAGGCCGAGGAGTTCATCCTCCCCGACGATCTCCTGCCTGGAGTGGGCGATGGCAACGAAATGCGCCTCAAGGAAGGTTTAAAGCAGGGAGGCTTCGGAATGATTCTGCTGCTTCTGTTGCTCATCGTGGTAGAGGAGTTTCAGCAGGTTGCGCTTCTCGTGCTCGGACCAGACATCCAAGAAACCCTCGATATCTCCGATACAACTCTTCTCGGGCTCATCAGTTTCGGCGGAGTTGTTTTGGTGCTTTCGACTCTCCCGTTTGCATGGCTCGCTGATCGCTATTCACGAACGCGGGTGCTCGCCGGGGCAACAGCGGTATGGGGAATTTTTGGGGTCGCCATTGGGCTCATCGTGAACCCATTCCAGCTGGGCGTTGCAACTGCCGGCACCGGAATTGGAAAGTCAGCAAATATTCCTATTGCGCCATCACTCATTGCTGATCAGTACCCCATCGGAGTTCGCACGCGAATGTTTGCCGCGCAAACCCTTGGTCGGCCCATCGGACAGGTTGTCGGGCCAATCGTGGCCGGCGGTGTTGTTGTTCTTGCTGGCAACCAAGCCGGTGATTGGCGATGGGTGTTTTGGCTGTTTGGTATTCCCGCAACGATTTTGGCCATCGCTTTTGCACTGAAACGTGAACCGCGCCGGGGCCGAAACGAACAAAAAGCTGTCTTCGGAGCCGAGGTTGCGGAAACTACTGTCGGTGACGGTCCGGTTCGACTGAGTGCAGCAATGGCACGTCTCAAAAAGGTGCGCACTTTTTATTTTCTCATTGTTGGTATCGGCGTTCTCGGTTTTGCCCTCGTCGCCGTCCCGGCCACATTCACTCTCATGATGAAAGACGTCTACGGCTACGACGCTTTCCAGAGAGGTTGGATTCTTTCCATCACGTGGTCAGTCTCGGTGATCACGATTCCGATTGCCGGTCGCTACGGCGAACGACTCTTTCGCAAGAATCCCCCATCGGCACTCAAGCTCATGGGTGTTTCCATTCTCATGTACGGCTTTTTCCTGACCATTGGACTTCGCTTCAACCAGGCTGCGGTTCTTATCGCATTCTTCGCAATTGGCAACGCATTTCAAGGAATGGCATTCACCCAGATGGGCCCGACCATTTCCGCCGTCGTTCCCTACCAAATGCGTGCACAAGCATTTGCCATGGTCGGTGTCTACATCTTCCTTATGGGCGGGTTCTTCGGTGGACTTCTTACTGGTGCATTCTCTGATGCATTCGGCCAACGCACCGCGCTCACCATCGTGATCCCCCCGGCTGCACTGATCGGCGGGCTGTTGATCATTTACGGATCTCGGTACATGAAGCGTGACATTTCCATGACTGTTTCGGAACTCATGGAGATGCAAGAAGAACAAAAACGAATGGCCAGTGATCCTGAAAACATTCCGATGCTTCAGGTTCGCAATGTCGATGCATCGTATGGAACGTTGCAGGTTCTTTTCGATGTGAGTTTTGAAGTAAAGCGAGGCGAATGTCTTGCTCTCCTCGGCACTAACGGTGCAGGAAAGTCCACTATTCTTCGCTCAATCAGCGGTCTCCTTAACCCTGACCGTGGCGTGGTGCGCATGAATGGGCGCACCATTACCCTCGTCGATCCGCAGTACCGAGTGGCGCTCGGCATGATGCAGATCCCTGGCGGCGAAGCCGTCTTCCCGTCGATGACCGTTGCCGAGAATCTTGAATTGTGGAGCGAGTTGATCGAGGACAAAACCAAGCGCGCCGAACGTATTGCCGCCACTTACGAGGTCTTCCCCGAACTCACACACCTTGTTGATTCGAAAGCCGGCTCACTTTCTGGGGGCCAACAACAAATGCTCGCGCTAGGTAAAGCAATCATGCTCGAACCCGAACTTCTCCTCATCGACGAACTGTCGCTGGGATTAGCCCCAATCATTGTGCAACGTCTCTTGACGATTGTCGAACAACTCAAAGCGCAAGGAACCACAATGGTCCTCGTCGAACAATCTGTGAATGTCGCACTTTCGGTTGCTGACCGAGCCGTGTTTATGGAGCGTGGTCAAGTGAAGTTTGAGGGCCCAGCCCAAGAACTTCTTGAACGCGATGACCTCTTGCGGGCTGTGTTCCTTAGCGGAGAAGGGGCCTGACATGTTCGGTCTTGCATTCAGTGGTGACATCATTTTTTCCGGCCTCGTTCAAGGTCTCGTTTACGCTCTCGTCGCATTCGGACTTGTGCTCATTTTCCGTGCCACCGGCGTTATCAACTTTGCGCAAGGTCAGATCGGTGCCTTCGGCGGCTACACGATGGCACTGCTCTTCTTGCAGTACGACATCCCGTATTCGCTTTCGTTACCCGTCGCCTTGGCTTCGGGCGTAGTCCTCGGGGTCGGTGCCGAACTTATTCTTCGACGACTCTTTACCCAACCTCGATTGCTGCTTTTCGTTGCCACATTGGGCATCACCCAGCTCATTCAGTTACTCCAGTTGCGCCTTCCTATTCCCGACGATGTCAGCGGCAACGTTTCCTACCCAGTCTTGCTCGACGGGAGATGGGAGCCACTTGGGGTCACGGTCACCGGGCCCCAAATCACCATCCTTGTCGCTGCACCCTTACTGATGCTCGGGCTTACGTGGTTGCTGCAGAAGTCAAAATTTGGGCGCCAAGTGCGCGCCACAGCTGACAACGCTTCTTCCGCACAGTTGGCAGGCATTTCGATTCGCTCAGTGTCAACAAAAGTATGGGGACTGGCTGGCCTACTTGCCGTCATTGCTGCGCTTCTCATTGCTCCCGTGCAGGGCGGCGGAATTGCGGTAGTGAGTTCTGCCCTTGGACCGAAGCTGTTACTGCTCTCACTCACCGCAGCAATGTTTGGTGGCATGCGTTCATTCAATTGGACGGTCATCGGCGGAATCATCGTTGGTGTTGTTGACATGCTTCTCGTGACGTGGGGACAGACCGGCGACGTTCCCGCTGGAACCAATACGGTCGCTATTTTTCTGATCCTTCTCGTTCTTATTTTGACCAAGGGCAAGTCAGCGGGCATGACCGCAGGCGAATGGCAGCTCACGACCAAGATGAAGGCGGCAAATGAGGAGTTGCGCAAGCACCCTCTTTACCGTTTCTCAACGATTTTTGGCATTGGCCTTCTTGTTGCCGGGGCGCTCCTTTTGCCGAGAATGTTCGATAAGCCCACCGATTGGCTTACGTACGCTGAAATTCCAATTTGGATCATTGCAACGCTGTCAGTCACAGTGCTTACTGGCTGGGCTGGACAGCTCTCGCTCGGGCAATTCGGTTTTGTGGCCATCGGCGGCTACTTCACCGTGAAGTTCGCGCAAGGGCTGCCCATCCCCGTTGCCATTTTGTTTGGCGTGGGCGTTGGGGTGCTTGCTGCCCTCATCGTTGGTATTCCAGCGCTGCGAATAAAGGGGTTGTTCCTCGCGGTCATTACCCTTGGATTTGGCTTGATGGTTCGTAACTGGCTCATCTTCAACAGCGCACTCTCCGAATCTGGCGGCACTGCCAAACTCGATGTTTCTCGAGCCAAGGGTTACCGGCTGCTTTTCTGGGAGATCAAAGGAACGAATTTTCAGGGCGTCTACTGGTTCAGTCTTCTCGTAATGGCCATCGCCCTCGTTCTCGTATGGCAGATCCGTCGAACAGGTCTTGGTCGCTCGATCATCGCCGTCCGAGATAACGAGCTCACCGCAGCGGCCTACACCGTTTCGCCCACCGCAAAAAAGATTCTTGCCTTCGCCATTTCCGGTGGTCTCGCTGCACTTGCTGGTGGCCTTTACCCGCTGCTGTCCGCTCAGGCCGAGCTCAGTCCCAGCACGGGCTGGTTCGATGTCGAGCAATCTCTGCGAGTTGTGGCCGTTGCCGTCGTGGGCGGAATCGCCTCGATTACTGGCGCAGTCCTCGGTGTGATCGTGATCGTTGCCTTACCGATTCTGTTCGATGGCACACCGCAAGTGAAGTTGTTCGCCAGTGG
Organism: Acidimicrobiales bacterium; assembly: GCA_040882655.1. Taxonomy (GTDB): domain Bacteria; phylum Actinomycetota; class Acidimicrobiia; order Acidimicrobiales; family Acidimicrobilacustridaceae; genus Acidimicrobilacustris. The sequence goes on along the minus strand of JBBEAV010000031.1, from coordinate 23,602 downwards.
TATCGGCATGCTGGTCGTGCTTCTGTATTTCCCTGGTGGCCTCATCTCAATCCTGCATAGTGGCCGGGACATGATGCTCAACTGGTTGGCCAAACGAATGGAATGGGAGCCAAAGCGCAACACCCAAACCGGCTCAGTAAGTTCGCTTGCTTCGGTGAAGGCCCATAACGAAAACAGTAAAACTCCGCTCGTTGCTACCGACGTCACGGTTCGCTTTGGTGGCCGTGTCGCCGTCGACGGAGCCTCAATAATTGTGAAGCCTGGAGAAATCATTGGTCTTATCGGCACCAATGGCGCGGGTAAGTCCACCCTGATGAATGCCATCAGCGGTTTCGTTCCAATGAGCGGCAGCATTGAAGTCTTTGGGACGGAAGTCTCGAAGATGTCATCCCCACGACGTTCCCGGCTCGGAATGGGTCGTGCTTTCCAGAATGCCCGGTTGTTCTCGTCTCTGAGCGTTCGCGAAACACTTATGGTTGCGCTCGAAGCACGTGAACGATCGCTCTTACTTCCATCAATGCTTTCACTTCCGCCCTCTCCGCAACGGGAAAAACGTAAATACAAACAAGCCAACGAAATCATCGGCTACCTCGGGCTCTCTCGGTATGCCGATTCCCTTCTCGGGGAACTCTCTACTGGCACTCGACGCATCGTCGAACTTGGCGCGCTACTTGCGCTTGACAGCGAGTTATTGCTTCTTGATGAGCCAACAGCGGGTGTGGCTCAGAAAGAAACCGAAGCGTTTGGGCCCCTCATCGAATCAATCCGTAAGGAACTCGGCGCATCGATTCTGGTGATCGAACATGACATGCCAATGGTTATGTCCATTTCCGATCGGATTTACTGTCTCGAAGCAGGCTGTGTGATTGCCGAAGGTAATCCCGCTTCAATCCGCAGCAACCCTGCAGTGATTGCGTCGTATCTCGGCACTGACGAGCGAGCAATTGCCCGCTCCGATTCCTAGATCGCGGAATCCGGACTTAGGCCGAGTCGCCGTCGGCGAGGATCTTCATGATCTCGTCGGCGGGACGGCCAGCGCGCAGCAGTTCGGCCATGACCTTCATGGGTCTATCGATATGGCTGAAGAACGCGAAGTAACCAGCACAGAGATAATTGAGGCCGTCTTCGCCATCAGCGGTGGTGGTGAATCGGTTACGGGGACATTCGCCATGACAGGCGAATCGAACCTCACAACTCACGCACTGAGAAGGCAGCGTGGTGGCTTTGGCAGCACCAAAAGCCTGTTGTTCTGGTGAGTTCACCATGTCAGCAAGGTGTCGGTTAGCGATGTTGCCAAGCAAATACTTTGGTTCGACATAGTGATCGCAGGAATACACATCACCGTTATGTTCAAGAGCAACGGCTAAGCCACAGGTTTCAGAGAAAATACACATCGGCGAGTGCATACCCAACCATGCGGCAAGGGCAGCATCAAAGGAGGGGACAAAGAATTCACCGACATCGTTAGTTACCCACTCATCGAATACCGCAATGAGGAAACTCCCCCACTGCTCAGCGCTGACGGAACGTTCCGTGACGAGCGAACCATCTTGAACGTACAAGGGCCGATCTGAAGCGCGTTCGCCCCACCCTGCGTCGGCCTGAGCAATCAGTTCAGGTGTCGCTCGTTCCACGATAGGAATGAGTTGTAGGAAACGCACACTAAGTTCGTCACGAAAGTGTTTGTAGACCTCTAGGCCATGATCGGCATTGGCTGCATGCACGGCACACAACACGTTGGTAGCCACGTTGTGACGTTGCAGCAGATCCCATGCGGCCTTGGCGCGCTCGTAGGTTGGCCTTCCTTGTTTATCGACGCGATAGGCATTGTGCATTTCCGGCGGGCCGTCAATAGAGAGGCCTACCAACACGTTTTCCTCGGCCAGGAATGCACACCATTCTTCATCAAGCAGTGTTCCGTTGGTTTGGAGCGTGAATTCCAGAACTCGCTGCGGTCCGGCGATCTCCTTCGCCTGTGCAACAAGGCGTTTGTAAAACGTCACCCCCATGAGTGTGGGTTCGCCGCCTTGAAAAGCAATCGTGATCTCTCGAGTCTGATGCGACTCAATAAGTTGTGTGAGGTAGGTCGTCACCAGTTCCTCGGACAGACGAAAGCGATCGCCGATGTACAACTGTTCTTTAGACAGAAAGAAGCAATAGGTGCAATCAAGATTGCAGATTGATCCCGTAGGTTTCGCCAGTACATGAAATGCCGGCGGAAAATTTTTGGGCCATGTGGGCGGAAGCGACGGTGACCTACTCCGACGGAACTCGACTGGCTGGCTCACATGAATGATGACTCGGCGCTGAGACCGAGTTCGGGCCACTCACCCACGACGATGGGCTGCATATTTCCGTAGCCCACTCCGCCGCCGATGGGGTCAGTGATGCGCACCGTGGTGTCGCGAATCTGATGCAACTTGCGGGCCATTTCTGGTTCGGTGCAATCGGCAATGCGCTCGCCTTCAAGGTTGAACTCACCGCGCCATTCACCATGATGATGGTCGTTCCACCCGAAGTACAAACCCGCCCCAAGGTGAAAGCCGGTATCGCCCAGCACCTCAACCTCAAACCTGCGGGCGGAGCCATCGCTCATGGTGGCGTTGATGTAACCGCCCTTGAGCCGACGATTCGAGCTGTCGTAACGAAAGTCTTGGTCGACATCGGCCATATGCACAACCGAGCCGTCGGTTTCTTCAATGAGGGCAGTGACGTTCTTTTGTAGGAACCCCGGGAACACTGTCTTGGCGACATTAAAAAACAACCCGTAATGACTACCATCGGCGCGTTCCATGAGAATTGGGCTCCAGAAGAATTGGAATTGCCCGCCATTGAGACCCCGCTGGGGTTCCATATCGCTAGGCGGTTCACCTACGTCGTAGCGCACACCCCAAGAGTGATCTCGGGTCGAGACCCACGTGTTGGGGTTCATTTCGGTGCGAACCCCATCGACCTCGACCCAACCAGTGCAGGTGCCGATCTGGTGGTACCGAACCAGTTCCGAAGCGATACGGAACGTCGACCGGTTATGGGTCCGGTCTTCGACCATTGGCGGGATGATGCTCTCAAAAAGCCAATCGAACGCAATCGGTTGCGTTTCGTTTGGTTCAAGGGTGAAACGGATCTTCTTAAGAGGCTCAACGATCTCGTACCGGATCGGTCCGCCGCCAAGCAGTTCAGGGGCGTCAGAGAGGCGCCGGCTCATGCGCACCGTGAGTTGTTCGCGTCCGCGAGAGACTCCGCAGTAGGCGTCCATCACGTTGCGGTTGGTGTATTTGCCAAGGCCGAAGCCCAACTGGAGGCTTCCGTCTTTGGCCATAGCCATGGCACAAACTTTTTCAGTCCAGGCCAAGTCGCTGGTGCCGACAACGGCAACGGTATCAACTATCTGATGCTGAAATAGTTCATCACCAGCGGTGAGCGGTCCGATCGGATTAGCCATGGTGTCCCCCAGTTTTTATGAATTTAGAAAAGTTGTGTGAAGTTTCAGAGGAGCCAGCGTGAAATCGCGTCGATGACACATGCAGGACGGTCGTTGCCGTCGATTTCGATTGTGATTCGCATCAGCGTCTGCAGCCCGCCTTTCACTTCAGTCACCTCAATGAGTTCTGCCCCGGCGCGCACTCTCTCGCCTACCTTGACCGGCGATGGGAATCGAACCTTGTCGACGCCGTAATTGATACCGGCCGAGAAGCCTTGGACTTCAACGATCTGGGGAAGGAAGTAGTTGGACAACGACATGGTGAGATAGCCGTGCGCAATAGCAGAGCCGAAGGGGCCATCCTTGGCGCGTTCGGGATCAACGTGAATCCACTGATGATCTCCCGTGGCATCAGCAAACAGGTTGACGCGATCTTGTTCGATTACGAGCCACTCGCTATAACCAAGATGCGTGCCCACTGCAGAGCGAACTGCGTCCGGGCCATCGATGATCGTTGTCATTACATTCTCCGGGTGATTCTTAGGAGCCGGGATTGCGGCCAGCAAGACGATCAAGGGTGGTTTCCGCTTCAGCGATGATGCGGTTGACCACTTCAGCGGCGGACGGAAGATCATCGATCACGCCAACGACCTGACCAGTGGGAAGAATGCCAGCGTCGAGTTCTCCGTCGACCAGCGTTGCTTTGGTGAGGATTGGCGTATTGCCGGCCATAATGATCTCCGCCCAAGGCATATCCATACGCTTCTTCATATCTAAACCCTCTTTGGTCATTTGCAACCAGGAGAGGCCGGTGTATTTGCGGAACTTCGCAGCGTTCACAATGGCTTTGGGCACAGCCGTGACTGGCGATGCGCCGTCCATCTGATCGACCAACTTGGTGCGGATCACCCGATGAGGCGCGCCGTCAACCTTGGTGGTAACCACCGTGCCCGTGACGGCCGTTCCGAGGTACTGCTTTTTGATCTCCATTGGCACTGGCGAATCAGAGGTGAGAAGAAAGCGAGTGCCCATCGCAATGCCGCTGGCCCCATAAGCAAGCGCTGAAACTAAACCACGTCCGTCGAAATACCCACCAGCGGCGATGACCGGAACGCGGCCACCCACAACGTCAACCACTTCGGGGAGCAAGAGCGAGGTGGGAACCGAACCGGTGTGACCGCCACCCTCTCCACCCTGAACGAGTACGGCATCGACTCCCCACTCCATGACTTTTTCAGCGTGACGCTTGGCCCCGATTGAGGGGATCACTTTGACCCCATGATCGTGGAGATACTCGATGAGGTCTTTCTTCGGGGCCTGAGCAAACGATGCAACAGGGATACCTTCAGCAACAAGAAGCTTGAGACGATCCATGATGTCGTCGGCATCGGCGCGCATGTTCACACCAAAGGCTGCAGTTGTGCGCTTCTTTGTTTCGGAAATTGCCACGACGAGCTCGTCGTAGGTCATCGTTGCCGAGGCAATAATGCCAAACGCCCCTGCATTCGACGTGGCGGACACCAGTTTGGGCCCAGCTACCCAACCCATACCGGTTTGGATAATCGGATATTTCGAGCCCAGTAATTCAAGCAGCGGAGTAGTAAGAGCCGGATGCATCAGGCGGCCGGCAATTCTCGATCGCGGAATGACTTGGGATCAAGCACCTCGCGAAGCACCCGGAGTTCCTCATCTGTGGGCAGTCGAGTCGTAGCGATATCAGATGGGACAACAAGTTCGAAAGCACACGCTGCTGTCACATCATTAATCGAAACGCCTGGGTGTAACGACACAACTCGCATTCGATGATCGGGAGTAGCGAAGTCGTAGACGGCAAGGTTGGTCACGACCCGACGAAGTTCATGATTGGCCTTCACCCAATCGCCAAGTTCAGAAGCTCGGTCGTAGCCAATACCCGAAACGGTATCGACCTTTTCAACAAAGATACGATTGGTCTGGTTGCCAACAAAATATGTGGTGGTGTGATTAATGGTGTTACCGGGAGCGCCACGCACACCTAAAAGTTGCGACTTGGGCTTGTTCCAGTCGCCGATGTTGGCGATGTTCTGATTTCCGTATGCGTCAATCTGACTGGCACCCATCACGACGTGGCGACGACCTCCCCAAAGTGTGTCAAACACCGAGCGGAACGGAATCCAACCTTCTACCTCTTTGTCGGTACCGCCAACAGGCAAATCATTGGCGACGAAGAATGCTTCACCATCGCTGATGAGAAGATCGGGTTCAAAGGTGGCGCGAGCTAAGCGAGCACCAAGCATCGGGATCGTGCCCATACCCGAGGCAAAAATTTCGCCGTCACCGCGAAAGGTGTCGGCCACCGCTGCCACACAAATTTCACCTAGGGTTGCATCGCTCATCGGGCCGCCACCGCCTTTTGGTAATCGGCTTCAGAGCCAGAGAGGTACTGGTCGACAAACGCCTTCCAAGTTTCTGGATCCTTTGCTGCATCTACATAGTCTTTCTGAAACTTCTCGTCTCGTTCGTAGTCGGGCTGACAATTCGTGAAATGGGCCCCGTTCGGGGCCTCGATGACCCCGTCGACCATTGAACGATTGATCTTCATCGTGTGGATGGAGCCGTTCTTCAGGAGTTGTTCGGTAGGCACAATCTTTTCGACGGAAAGGAATCGACGGCCAATGGCGGCGGCACCAAGAAACAGGTCATCAAAGTAAAGGTCAGGGCCGAGGAACTGCGCGTTGCCACGTTCATCAGAGCGGTTGAGGTGCACAAACGCCGCATCAAGGGTCAGCGCCGGAACCGCTAGAAGCACTTCGCCATCGGCGTAAGGAGATTTGACCGTGCGCAGGCTTGGGTCATTCTTCACAACATCAGAACCAAGACCAGCTCGGGTTGGCAGGAAGGGAAGACGAAGCGAGGCGGCATACAAGCCCCACTGCAACATGCCTTCGTCGTATTCGACGACCTCGGGGATAGTGCCGTTTTGGCGGGCCATACGGAAATGGGGTTCGAGCGCGATTGAATCGAGCGACACAAAGCCATAAACGAGTCGCTTGACCTTGCCGGCGGCACATAACAAGCCGACATCAGGACCGCCATAGGAGACGATCGTGAGGTCTTTGAGATTGCTTCGTAACAGTGCCCGCACGAGCGACATGGGCTTACGGCGTGACCCCCAACCGCCAATACCAATTGTCATTCCGTCAGAAAGAGTTGCGACCGCTTCATCCTCGGTCATGCGCTTGTTGGCCACTTACTTCTTTCCCTTCTCAGAGTTTGTTTCTCCGGCAGAACCCGCCGTCTTTCCTTCGGTAACAAAGTCATCGCGAAGTTCGTCAGCGACGCCGGAAAGATTGAGTTCAAATGTGAAACCTTGTTCAAATCGGTAGGACTTCTTGACATCCCAGAGATCGATTCCGTTAAGACTTTCCTTGGCAGCCCGAATCACCGTTGGCGATTTGGCGGCAATGGCGCTGGCGATCTTGCGGGCGACAGTGAGAAGTTCGTCGCGAGGCACGACCTGCGATACCGATCCCCAAGCGTGAAGCTGCTGAGCGGTTGCATTGGCCGAGGTGTACACCATCTCTCGCATCTTGTGCTGGGGAACAAGTCGTGAAAGATGAGTCGCTGCTCCGAGAGCACCACGGTCGACCTCGGGGAGTCCGAAAAATGCGTCATCGGAGGCAACGATCACGTCGGCATTGCCCACAAGCCCGATGCCACCGCCAACACAGAATCCGGCGACAGCGGCAATGACCGGCACTTCACACTCGTAGACAGCAGCAAAGGCGTGATAGCAGCCCTTGTTGGCGCCGATTAGGGCATCAAAACCCTCAGTGTTCTGCATTTCCTTGATATCGACACCGGCGTTGAAACCACGCCCCTCAGAACGGAGTATGACAGCCCGGACGGTGCGATCGGCACTCAAACGGCGAAACTCGTCGCCGAGTTGGAACCACTCGGCGACCGTGAGGGCGTTCACTGGCGGACAATTCTGCACGACCTCGGCAATGCCGTCCGTGCCGATGCTCACTTCGATTCCCATAGGAAAATGACGCTAGCCGGTGCCCTATGGATCAGTCAGATGGGGGGCACTCCCGTCGGCGTCCCGAAACCCCGTTGTAGGGTTCGACTATGGCGCTTGCAATCGACCTCAGCGGACGTTCTGTTCTCATCACGGGAGGCACCAAAGGCGTGGGGCGGGGTATCGCTCAGCGTTTCGCTGATGCGGGCGCAACGGTCATTGTCTGTGCCCGGCGAGAGGCCGAAGACCCGTTGCCAACTGACTGGCATTTCATTGCTGCCGATCTTCGTGAGGCCGAGGCCGCTTATGGCGCAGTCGATGCTGCATTTGCCGTGGCTGGTCGTCTCGACTGTGTCATCAATAATGCCGGCGGTTCTCCGCCCGCCGATTCCGCAGGGGCTGCCCCCAAGTTCACACAGCGAATTGTTGAACTCAACCTGCTCGCTCCTTATTACGTAGCGCAGCGCGCCCACCATTACATGAGCGAACAGGTCGACGGCGGTTCGATTGTGAACATCGGCAGCATTGTTGCTGTACGTCCCTCTCCTACTACTGCGGCTTACGGCGCCGCCAAGGCCGGCCTTCGGCAACTGTCCACAACGCTGGCAATGGAATGGGCGCCCGTAGTTCGAGTCAACACCATCACTGTTGGCTTGATTCTCACTGAACAGGCTGCTCTGTTTTATGGAGAAGGCGAGGCCCGCGCCGCCATTGAATCGGGTATCCCGATGAGTCGATTTGCGATGCCATCCGATGTCGGCGATGTCGCCGTATGGCTAGCCAGCGACCTTGCCGCCTACATCACTGGTGCGGAGATCGCCGCCCATGGTGGTGGAGAGCGCCCACCATTCCTCGGTACCGACTAGCGCTATGGGTATTGAGCAGGCGCAAGACACCGAGGCAGTACGCAGGTGGGTCGAAGAACATCTCGGTGGAACTGTGGCGTCGATCTGGCGACAGCCCCGATGGCGGCCCGTATGGTTCGTTGAACTCGAAAGCGAAGGCCGTACAACATCGCTCGTAGTTCGCGGGGACCGCACCGATATGCCACTCATCTTTCCGTTGCGTCACGAGATGACGTTGCAATTAATGCTGTTCGAGCGCGGCATCCCCACGCCAGCAGTTCATGGCTGGATTGACCAGCCAATGGCCTACGTCATGGATCGCGTTGGCGGCCAGCAACACTTCGAAAACACGAGTGACGCCGACCGCAAAAGCGCAGTTGATGACTATCTGCAGATTCTCGCTCGCATGCACGCCCTCGATGTTGAACCGTTTGCCGCAGCAGGAATCATGCGAGCCGATATGCCAGAGCATTCCGGTGTACTCGGACTTCATCGATATGAATCGGTGTATCGGTCGACAAAGAACGGTCCCGATCCGTTTCTTGAGTTCTGTCTTGGTTGGCTACACCGCTATCCCCCGCAGTCCAAGGGCCGTGAATCAGTGATCTGTTGGGATTCAGGTCAATTCCACAACGCAAACGGTGCAATCGTTTCGGTACTTGATTTAGAGATTGGTCATATCGGCGATCCGATGATGGATCTTGCGGCATGGCGTATGCGCGACACCATCGTTGGCTACGGGGACTTTCCCGCTCTTTATTCGCGTTACGAGGAACTTTCGGGTACCGAAGTTGATCTTGATGCACTGATGCGCCACCACTTTGCGTTCACACTGACAAATCAGCTGGCACTCGGCCAAGCGGTTCGCCGTCCAAATGCTGATACCGACCTCATGACGAATATGCAGTGGTGTTACGAAACCAACCTTTTCGCAACTGAAGCCTTGGCTGAGATTTTACAGGTCGAGCTGCCGACAATCGCCGAGCCCGAAAGCTTTCAGGGCCAGGCATCGGTTCCGGTTGAACACATGGCTACCGTTCTGAAGTCGCTTTCAGTGGGCGATGGTGCAGTCCAAGACGAATTTCTCAAGTATCGATTACGAGCCCTGTTTCGCGAGGCTCGCCATGCCGCCCGAGCGATCGAGGTCGGCGACCAGGTCGATGCTGCCGATCTCGATGACTTACACGAGCTACTCGGCCACCGACCCACCGACTGGCGGGCCGGTGAGGCTGAACTTGAGGCATTCGTGCTCGCCGATGCCAGAACCGGTGCATTCGACGAAACGCTGCTCGTGTTATTCCACAAGCGAAACCTCAGAGCCCATCAACTCTTAGGTCCTCCAGGGTCAGCGATGGCTACGCATTTGCCGATCCAGAGATTTCGCTGAGAATTACGCCCTCTGACTGCTCACCGACACGATTTCGCCGGTCATATACGAGCTGTAGTCGGAGGCCAAGAACATCATGACGTTGGCGATCTCCCAGGGTTCTGCGGCGCGCCCAAACGCTTCACGCTTGGTGAGCTCGGCCAAGGTTTCTTCCGTGGTGGCCTTGGCCAGAAACGGGTGCATGGCCAGACTTGGAGCAACGGCATTGATGCGCACGTTGTTGGGTGCAGCCTCAATGGCAGCACAGCGAGTCAAGGCCATGACGCCCGCTTTTGCTGCGGCGTAATGGGCTTGGCCTTCTTGCGCGCGCCAGCCCAACACCGATGCGTTGTTGACAATCACGCCACCACCGTTGGCATAGAGATATTTCATTTCAGCGCGCATACACCGAAACGTGCCGTTGAGGGTCACATCAAGTACGAGGCTCCACTGATCGTCGGTCATTTCAACAATCGGGACTTCACCTCCAAGTCCGGCGTTATTGATGAAGACATCGATTCCACCAAGAGCCTCAACTGCCCCGGCAAGTAGCGCCTGCACATCTTCTTCAACAGTGACGTCACACGGAATACCAATAACGCCTAGTTCTGCGGCTGATTCGGCACACCTACGCTCGTGTTTATCGGAGATAACGATCTGGGCACCTTCTTCCAAGGCGCGCTTTGCTGCTTGAAAGCCGATTCCGGTACCGGCGGCGGCGGTGACGAGGACCTTCTTTCCGGCAAGCAGTCCGTGGCCTTCGACATAGGTAGGTGGCGTACTCATGCGGGATTGGGCTCCTTGGGAAGGCCGAGCACGCGTTCGCCCAACACATTGCGTTGGATTTCGTTGCTCCCGCCATAAATGGTTTCGGATCGGGTGAACAAGAATAATTTTTGATCAAGCGTGAGTTCGTAGGGGAAGCCCTCGGCGATCTGCGATTCAATACCGCCGATATCCATCGCCAGTTCGCCAAGATCACTGTGCCAAGTTCCCCAAAACAACTTCGATATCGATGCTTCAGGGCCAGGAACACCGGAACCCATTGAACGCAGTGCATTCCATTGCATCAGTTTGAGGCCGGTAAAAGCATCAGCTAATCGTTGCCGCATGATTGGATCAGCCGCTGAACCTTTGCGCTTGGCTTCAGCGATGAGGTTGTCGAGTTCGCGTTCGAAACCTACCTGTTGGGCCAGAGTTGAGATACCACGCTCGAGTGCCAGCAAATCCATAGCGACACCCCAACCCTTACCGGGTTCGCCGACGATCATGTCTGCATCAGTTACTGCATCGGTGAAGAACACCTCGTTGAATTCTCCGCCGCCGGTGATCTGCACGATGATCCGCGTTTCGATCTCGGGTTGATCCATGGGCACGAGAAAAAACGACAAGCCCTTGTGTCGCGCCGACCCCTGTTCGGTGCGAGCGACAACAAAACACCAATGAGAAACATGTGCGAGCGAGGTCCATACTTTCTGACCGTTAATGATCCACTGATCGCCATCGAGAACGGCGCGCGTCTGGACATTGGCGAGGTCGGAACCAGCATTGGGTTCGGAATAGCCTTGGCACCAGCGCTCATCACCACTCAAAATCGGCGGAAGAAAACGCGCACGCTGTTTTTCGGTGCCGTGCTCGATAAGGGTGGGTCCAAGAAGATGTTCGCCCATGTGATTGACTCGACCGGGTGCTTGAGCCCGAGCGTATTCCTCGGCCCAAATGATTTGCTCGCCCACGGTGGCGTTTCGACCGCCAAATTCACAGGGCCATCCCAGACCGATCCAGCCGGCTTCGCCGAGCACCTTTTCCCAGCGCTCACGAATCTCGAATCCGACTTCTTCGTCGCCTGGGCCGCCGCGGCCTTTCAGCGACGCAAACTCGCCAACCAGATGTTCCGCCAGCCACGCTTGGGCGGCCATGCGAAAAACCTCTTCGGAAACGGTTGAGACATCGACGGGGAGAGCCATAGCCCCACTTTAGGACCCGATCAATCGAGCTTTAGAACTCGGGCGGCGTTGTCATGAAGGAACTTGGGCCAAACGTTGTCGTTGAAGGGCACATCGCGCATCTCCGTCATGATCCGCTCGAGTGACAGGCCCATTGGGAAGTAGCCGGCATACATGATCTTGTCGGAGCCCCGAGAGTTGGCGTAGTCGATAATGCGGGGGTCATAGTGCTTCGGAGCGAACGCCGAGGTCGAATAGTGCAGGCCCGGCCATTTCAGCATGAGCTTCACCATGAGTTCAGTCCAAGGCTGACATCCATGGCGAGAGACATAGGTGAGTTCGGGGAAGTCGTACATGACCTCGTCCACTAGTTCGACGTGCTGACACTGAAACTTCAGACGAGGACCAGGAATGCCCGTGCAGACGAAGACGGGGATATCAAGCTCGCAGGCCTTGGCGTAGATCGGGTACATCTTCTTGTCGTTGATGGGAACCTGAGGAAAACACCCGGCCGGAAACATACTGATAGAACGCACGCCCCAAGTTTCATACGCGCGAACAATAGTTTCGATGCCAGCCATTCCGTCGTTGGGATCAGCACCAACAGAACCAATGAAGCGGCCGGGATAGCGCTTGATTGCTTCTTCTCCGGTCGCTTCGCCCTGGCCCTCACGATGGCCGACGCCAACCATGCCCACCGAGACGCCCCACTTGTCCATTTGGTCAAGGGTGTAGCCAACGGGATCTTCGGTTTCGCGAACTTCTTTTTCTTTATCGGGCGGGGCCTTAAACATGTACTCGGCCGGAAACTCAAATTCTTCCTTGGACTCGGAGTCCTTGGTTTGCTTGGTGATGAACTCGTACTGCGCCTTCAAGTCGCGAGCAGGAAAGCCAATCATCGTGTCAATGACTGGAACATCGGTTGGCATGGCCATGATTCATTCCCCCTAAAAATGCCAGCGTTAACACGCTGGATTCGTCAATCTAGAACACCGCTCGCGCCACTGCGAGTTACCGCACCTCACTTCTCTACCAAAACGCAAAGTGGAGGTGGATTTCCCCACCCCCACTTACAGGATCCGCCACCGAATGTGGTGTCGCGCGTATGAGAAGTGTCAGTTCTTCCCGGCTATACGATCTGCCGCCTCACGCTGTTCAAAAATAAGACGAACGAGCCAAAAGCGGAAATAGCGGCGCAGTGACATCACGATGAAGAGGGAGCCACCGACCACGGCGAGAACCAAACCAAAAGTGCCCATCGCCAAGAAGTCATCGGTCTTCGCTCCCTTGCCACTGCCCTGAATGTTGAGCCAGCCAATCAGTGACAGCACGATGCCGGCAATCATCAGAAGCGACCCAAGGATGACCCATGAACGCTCCGGGTTGGCCTTTCCTCCGTCAACCTTCATGGCGTCGACTTCGCCCTGAAACTCCTGGAGGCGGTCCGACGGGGTGGTTTCAGTGTTACTCATGTTTCCTCCGTTGTTCTGGCGCTAATTAGTGGGTCGAACCTCCGAGATATGCCTCGGTAAGTACTTCGGCGATCTCGGAGGGTGGCCCGGTTCGAGTGATGCGTCCGTGCAACATGATCGACGCAACGGTCGACACGCCCAGCACGGCTTGGGCGAACTGTTCCACCACGAGGATGGAAATTCCTTGTGCTGCGAGTTCCGCAACACGTTCGTACAACTCTTCAACGACCAACGGAGCAAGCCCCATCGACAGTTCGTCAAGGAGCAGGAGCGATGGATTAACTGCGAGAGCACGCGCCATGGCGAGCATCTGCTGCTCGCCTCCTGAAAGTGTTCCGGCGACCTGCTTGCGTCGCTCTTTCAATCGTGGAAACTGAGTAAACGCCTTGTCTTGAACATCAGTCAATGACACGCCGGCATGAGTAAACATGCGCAGGTTTTCATTAACGGTGAGATTAGGAAAAATCCCACGACCTTCAGGAACCAAACACACTCCGGCACGAGAAAGCACATCACTGCTTACGCCATTGACCTCGCGACCGCTGATAATGAGTTGTCCACCCGACGGAATAATTTGGCCGCTACAAACACCCAAGGTCGTGGTCTTGCCAGCCCCATTGGGACCGAGAAGGGCATGGACCTGGCCGGCTTCAAGGGTGAGGCTGACTCCGTGCAGCACGTCGATGGTGCCGTAGCCACCCCGGATGTTATTGAGTTCAAGGATCGGAGTCACGATGCTCGCTCCACCGTCTCAGTGCCCAAGTAAGCAGCTTGCACATGGGAATCGGACTGCACTTCAGATGGCGTTCCCGTAGCGATGATGGTTCCGAAATCGAGCACATGGATGAACTCGCAGGTACCCATAACGAATGACATGTCATGTTCAACCAGAAGGACAGCAAGGCCGTCGTCGACGAACGTCTTGAGTAGCGATGCCATCTCTTCGGTTTCTTCCTCGTTCAAGCCAGACGAAGGCTCGTCAAGCAGCAGTACCCGAGGGTTTGATGCGAGCGCACGAGCTAATTCCACGAGCCGAGCGGTACCCGTGGGCAGGGTTCCAACCATGAACTCCGAAACATGAGAGAGACCCACTTTGGCCAAGATTTCATCGCACACTTTCTTAGGGTCGAAACCCGATCGATCCCAGGTTTTGCGCTGCTCGGCTGCCACCAAAATATTTTCACGGGCAGAAAGGCTGCCGAATACTTCGAGCTTTTGGAATGTCCGGGCGATTCCTAAACGAGCTCTTTTGAACGGCGTCTTGTTGGTGATGTCTTTGCCGTCGAAAAATACTTTGCCAGCAGTTGGTTCTTGCAGCCCCGTGATGACATTGAACAGCGTTGTCTTGCCCGCCCCGTTAGGGCCGATGAGCCCCGTGACACGACCTTCGATCACTTCGATTGATGCTTGTGAGACCGCTTGAAGCACACCAAAACGCACCACAACGTCTTGGGTACTGAGGATTGCGCTCATGACGCACCTCCACTTGAAACCATCTTTTGTTCGTCGACCAAGTCAGTGATATCTAGCACGCGATCGAGTTGTGCCACTTTGTCGGCGGTGAACGGACGAGTCAGACCCATATCACCGATTTCATCCTTGCCTATGTTTTGTTCTCGTTCCTTGGCAAGGGCAAGGGCCTTTTCGTCTCGCGCGTCTTGTCTCCACGGTAAAAGTCCAGCGAGGTCTCGGCCTGAATAGAACACAGCCCCCTCGGGTCGATACGCCATCGCAATGGCTGCGATGCCAGGGCCGATGAGCTCGATAGCGGTAAGCCATGAGGGCTTTCCAAGTACCTCATAAAGGGCGGGAAACGATGCCAAACCGAGCAAGCCCATGAAGGCAGCAACGGGGTAGCGAACTCCTTGCACCGCAATCAGCAGCACGAGTGGCAACCCTGCAAAGAGTGGAAATGAATCCACAGACAACGCCCCTCGTTGCAGGCCAATCATGCAGCCGGCGAACCCGGCCATTGCTCCGGACAACATGAACACCATCATTTTGGTGGTGGTTAGGTTGATACCAATTGTGGCCGAAGCGGCGGGCGAATCTGACATGGCGATCCAGCGTCGGGCCCAGCGCGTTCGACGGAGCATTTCGAGCATGAAAAACAGCAGGGCAAACGTCACAATTAGAAACATCAGGAATGCTTTGCGGTCAGTTGCGCTAGAGCTAATTGTAGTACCGAAGAAATTCACAGGTTTGAACAGCACGCCGGTTGCCGATGGGTCAAGCATGCTTGGATGTCGAATAAGAACTTTGTCGGCCACTTCGGCAAAAGCCAGTGTTGCAAGAGCAAGGTACAAACCCTTTAGTCGAAGTGCCGGAAGCGCAATGGCAAGTCCCAACGGAGCACAAATCAACATGACCCAAACAATGCCGAGCGCGTCACCATTCTGGCCGCCGAAGTGCGAGAACAACACTGCGCCAATACCGGCTATTGCGTAATTGGCGAAACTCACCTGACCCGCCCAACCGATCAGGGGGATGAGCGAGAGCATGACCAGTCCCAGCACCAAGAAACCGGCGCCTCGGCCCAGCCAAACCGTGGAGCGTTCGCCAAAGGTTGTGCCACTGATCCAGGGGATCCAACCATTGGCCCATGCGCCAACAATTGCAATCATCACTCCGGCACCAAGGGCGGCCTCCCAAGGTTTGGTAAGCCGCTCTGTGCGTTTGGTAATTCGAATCTTTCCGGTCTCAAGCCGGGCCATAGGGAGGAACAAAAGTGCAATGAACAAAATCGCTGCGGGAATGGCCTCATCGGCATAGGCCCAATCCTTGCCCCATTCGAGATACACCGCCGAGAATGACTTTGCGAGACCAATCACTAAACCGCCAACAAACGCCATTGGAATAGATTTGAGTTGCGCAATAGCGGCCGCTGCCGATGCCACAACAATGATTAGCGTGAGGTTGTCGACCACAAGGCCAGTTTCAGGAGCAATCAGAATGCCAGCGAGACCAGCGGTCATGCAACCCAGTGCCCATGAAGCACCAGAGATAATTGATGGCTTTGCGCCAGTGAGCCCGGCAAGGCTGCGGCTATCGACCACCGCACGCATTGAGATACCTAAGCGCGTTTTATAAAGAAGAAATCGCAGTCCAAGGGCCACGAGTAAGGCAACGACAACAGTAATGATGCGGTGCCAGGTTGCAGTTACTTCGCCGAGTTGCACACCTTGGGTATTTTGAAAAAATTGGGGCAAAGAGCGGCCCGTTTTGGGAGACCAAATCGTGAGCGTGATGCCCATGAACGTAAGCATCAGACCAACAGTGACCATGAGTTGTACAACAAGGGCGGCGTCACGGAGGCGCCGCATGATCACTCTGTCGAGTAAGAACCCAATCGCAGGGGCGATGACAAATAACGTAATGATGAGCGCGATCACCGTCGGAATGCCTTGCTGCACCGTGAGTTGCCAGTAACAAAAGGCAAGAAAACAGCCGATAGCTGCGTGAGCAAAATTGAAGATGCCGGTTGTGGCATAGGTAACGACGAGGCCACCAGCGGTAATCGCGTAAATGCCACCAAGAGCGATACCTACGACAAGGAACGAGGAGATCGTCTTCGCATCTACTGACGCTCCGCCCCAGTTTTTGTTGACCAAGAAAAGGATGACAAGACCGACGACAACTACAGAAATCATCCTTGGGCTGACCTTGAGCCGCATAATTCCCCCTACTGAAATGCTTTGGTGTGAAACAGAGGGGTCAGCCCCATTAAAAACTGACCCCTCCAACTACAAACGGCTGGTACTACTTGATATTTGCAGCAGCAGCAGCGGGATCCATCTTTACGGTGGTGATGTTTTCGGACTTGCATTCAAGCGTGCCAGCTTCCTTCGGGAAGACTCGCTCAAACTTGCCGCCATTGATTTGCATGATGACCATGCAGTCAGAAAACACTTTTGGCGTCGTGCGGGCTTTGCCAATCCAGCCACCAGCGTCGAATGAAAGCGTCTTCATCTTTGCAAGAATATTTGGACGGGTTATTGCGTTTGCACCTTTTTCAGCAACGATCTCGTCGACCGCCTGCGTAAACGCCATTCCCGCTTGCCAGGCCTGAGCACCGAAGGCATCGGGCTTACCAATTGCATTTACATAGTTCCCCAATGCTTCATTGCTTGAGGCCTCTTCGAAAGGAAGGAACTGCATCCAGACATAGGTGCCATCTACATCAGCACCGGAAGTCTTGAAATTCTCGGTATAACAGGCCAGCGAACACGCCCAAACGTCGATACCAGTGAGGCCCTGAGCATTGGCCTCTTTACGAAGCTTGATCATTGCGACGTCGTTTGAGCCCACGTAGGCGTAGTTACCACTGCCGCCCTTCAGGGCCTGAATGTAGGTGTTGAACGCTGACTGTTCCGTACGACCGGAGACCTTCATGGAGTCAATCCAGTTCACCCCAGTCTGCTTCTGTGATTCGATTTGGTAGGTGGCGGATTGCACCGTGGTGGGCAGATCAGCAGGAACCAAAAACACGCCCTTCAGATTCGGCTGAATCGTTTGGTAGAACTTCGTTGCTCCAACAAAGGCTTTGAGGTCACGGACCCCGGTGTTTGTGCCAGTGCAAGGCTCGGACACTGCTTGCACAACCCAGGAATTGGCGGCGCACTGCTCGTTGACATCATTCGCCAGTGCGGCGAAGTCGGGAATGCCAACCGGCGCTCCGGCTTTGTCAGCACAGTTGCCAAGATCGCTCACGTCGGGGTTGAAAAGTGAGTTGCCACCCACCATTGCAACAGCGGTCTTGCAGGCATTGATAATGCCGTTCTTGCTTTCGGTGGCGTCAAGTTTGGAGTCCCAGGCTTCGACCTTGAGTTGACGACAGCCAACTCCACCGTTTGCGTTTACCCACTTGGCGTAAGCATTCATTGCATCAACATTGCCCTGGAACAAACCGGGGGCGAGAGGGGAACCGGTATCGGCCATGACCTGAACAGTGATGGTGTCGGCGCTCACACCAGTTTCGGTTGCCTGCAGTGCTTCTTTTTCACAGTTGGCGTTGGCCTTGGCGGTGGCGCTTTCGCCCGAACCTGACTCGCTGCTGCTATCGGACCCACTACGACCACAACCGACAGCAAGGATGCTGACGCTCAGTGCCGCAACGAGCATTCCCAAACGAATTCGCTTCACGGATATTCCCCCCTGGGTTTGATGAACTTCGTTTCGAACCATAACCGACTGCGGGAACTCATGTGTGACGCAGGACACAAACGCTCGTGCTGGCGAACGATTGACCCCCTCATTGCTTCCTAGGTTGATGCGATCGCCGGTGGCCCGAAGAAGTGACCGATCGGTAACTGCTCCTCCGATCGGTCACTCATTTGCGAGAGTTAACAGGAAATACCGCCATCCATGACCAAGGTTGCGCCGGTGATGTAGCGAGCTTCGTCAGAGCCGAGATAGGCATAGAGGCCAGCGAGTTCGGCGGGCTTGGCCACGGTGACGTTGTCTCGGGACATTTTGCGCATGCGGCCGAAGTCAGCATTTTCTGGCGGGATGAAAGCGGAATACATATTGGTTTCCACGCCGCCGGGGGCCACGGCACTGATGCGAATGGGGGTGTCATACTCGGTGGCAAGTGCTCGGGTCAGCGAGGAGACGCCACCCTTTGATGCACAGTAGGCGGCGCTCCAAGGCTGGCCCATCACGCCGGCGGTTGAAGCGGTGTTCACAATGACACCGTGACCGCGTTCGACCATCTGAGGAAGAACGGCGCGACACATAAAAAACGTGCCGGTGAGGTTGACCGAAATCATACGCTCGAATTTGGCGGGATCGACATCGTGGCTATTAGCAAATCCGCCGATACCAGCCACGTTGCACAGCATGTCAACCTGACCAAACGCTTTCGTGATCTCGGCGACTACCGATTCAACCTGCTCGAAGTTGCTGACATCACAAGCGAATGCAAGTGCCCCATTACCGATTGAATCTGCCGTTTCCTGCGCGTTGTCCAGATTCACATCAAGACACGCGACTCTGCCACCTTCGGCGCCAAGTCGTTCGGCCACGCCACGGCCAATACCTGAGCCCGCTCCCGTGACAATGACACCTTTACCTGCATAGCGCTGTTCCATTACGACTCCATTGGTTCAATCGATCGGCATTGTGACCTATCGAGAAACGATTAAAAACTTGCTACAAAACTTTTAAAAGATGATCAGCCGATAGTGAGTACGCCGCGAGCAACTGCGCCCGAATGCATATCGTGCACTGCGTCGTGGAAACCCTCGAGCGGGTAGGTGGCGGTCACCAGTTCGTCGAGCATGAACTCGCCCCGCCGATACAGATCAATGATCTGGACCATGTCGCTATGAGGGCTGTACGAGCCGGCGCGACAACCGATGACAGAACGCTCATTTTGAGTGAAGCGCTGATAGGGAAGCGTGAAAGTCGCATCACCACCAGGCGTACCAATGATGACGACGGTGCCGCCCCAATCCAGCATTTCCAAGGCATTCGAGGTGACTGCGGGATGACCCACAACGTCGTAGACCCAATCAACACCACCGGCGTTGAACGGCCCCGAAAGTTCTGTATCGCTGTAGGGAACGAGACGGCGAACCTGTTCGACAATGTCTTCGTTGCGCCCATCGAGGAAATCAGTTGCACCGAACTGACGGGCGAGAGCTTCCTTTTCGGGTTCGGTATCAATGGCGATGATGCGCGACGCACGCTTTACCCGCAGCGCCTGTATTGCATTGAGGCCAACACCACCGCAGCCGTACACAACCGCGGTCTGACCGATTTTGACATCGGAGCGGTACAGAACCGCTCCTGCTCCAGTCATAACTCCGCAGCCAACAAGACAGGCAGAGGTGAATGGAACGTCTTTCGGGATCTTCACGGCCTGGAAGCCGCGAATGACTGTGCGTTCAGTAAAGACCGAGGCGGCAGCGAAGTTCCAACACGCCTCTCCATTCAATGTGAATGGCTGTGCCATGTTCCCAAGGGTTGCCCGACAACGTGTGGGCTTGCCTTGCGCACAGGCTTTACATACGCCACAAGCCGCAAGTGTCGAAATGATGACGTGGTCACCTTCGACGACATGGGTAACGCCCATACCGACCTGTTCAACAATGCCGGCGCCTTCGTGACCGAGCACTGCGGGCGAGGGCCAACCGAATGCCCCGGCAGCAGCCGTGACATCGCTATGGCATACGCCCGCGGCCATGACCTTGACGATGACTTCGCCCGGACCAGCTTCACGAACTTCGAGTCCGTCGAGAACTTCAGCTGCTTCACCGGTGAAAACAATGCCCTTCATAAAATCTCCCAGGGGTGTGTCGGTAAACGTTGGATAGATCGGAACATGGCGATGCTAGGTCTCAGCTTCCCCAGATGATTGACTGCCATTCGGTGTAAGCGTCAAGACCCCAGTTGCCGCCATCGCGACCAATCCCTGACATCTTGAAACCACCGAACGGAGTTTCGTGGTGCGTCTGAACGCTGTTGATACCCACCCGGCCAGAACGGATCTCTTTCGCTACTTCGTAAGCTCCGGGCGTATCACTACCAAAGACATAGGAGAACAATCCGTAGTCACTGTCATTGGCAATCGAAATTGCGTCATCAACAGTGTCGAACGGAACCACAACAACGACGGGACCAAAAATTTCTTCGCGTACCGGAGTCATTGTGTTGTTGCAACCAGCAAGAAGTGTGGGACCAATGAAATAGCCCTTATCGGGGAGGCCGTTGCGGCCATCAACGACAACTTCGGCTCCTTCCGAAACTCCAGCAGCGATCATGGCTTGGATACGACCAAGCTGCAGACCGGAGATGACCGGACCAACCTGCGTAGCAGCATCAAGAGGGTCGCCAACTTTCAGTGCTCGTGCCGCACCTTCAAGGCGAGTTACGAGTTCGTCATAACGACTGCGATGAACAATGACTCGAGTCGGGGCGGTACAAATCTGACCAGAATGGAAAGCCCACACGCTGGCGATGCCGGCAACAACCTTTTCCATATCGGCGTCTTCGAGAACGATGCATGCACCCTTGCCGCCGAGTTCGTGAAGTTGACGCTTCATAGTTGGTGCACCCGCAGCCACGATGGATGCACCGACCGCGGATGATCCGGTGAACGACACCATGTCGACGTTGGGATCGGAAACAAGGTTGATACCAGCAGCGGCACCACTGCCGGTCACGATGTTGATGACACCCTTCGGAAAGCCCACATCCTCAAGAATTTTTGCCAATTCGATGACACAAAGGGGATCCTGCGGCGCCGGCTTCATAACAACGGTGTTACCGGTTGCCAGTGCAGGGGCGATCTTGCCCACCATTGACGTTGTCGGGAAGTTGTACGGAGCAATGCAGGCCACAACACCAACCGGCACCTTGCGGGCATAGCCCGACATAAGTGCACCAGCCGCCAGGGGCGTTGTGCCGATGGGCTGCGGGGGTAGAGCAACGTTGAGATCATGAAGAGCGCCGCGCGCATAACGATCGAAACGTGAAATCGCCACCGGAATTTGCATGAGAGACCCGACCGATGCAGTCGCCCCCGTTTCGCTTATGACCAAGGGGATCAATTCGGGAGTGCGCTTCGCCAGTTCCTTGCCGGCGGCAGCGAGAAGCGCGGAACGCTCCTCAGGACTTGTGCGGCTCCAGGCTGGAAACGCTTCCTTGGCGGCCGCTGCAGCACGAGCCACGTCTTCCGCCGAGGCTTCAGGGGCGCCGGTTACTACCTGTTCTGTAGCGGGATTGATGATGTCATAAGTGCCATTGCCACCGGGGACCCATTCGCCCCCGATGAGTTGGCGGTACTCGTTCATAGTTGCCATGAGGCGAGACGTTAGGACAGCCATCGCCGTCCGTCACACCGACGAGGCTCAACCTGATTCTCCGACTCGGTCCCCGAGGGTGGACGCCAACCCACAGCCGTGTAATCTGACGGTTCGTCAGAAACCCGCCGACGAGCGGCCGATCGAGAGGTGGGCACTGTGTCCAACGCAACGTACGACGAGGTCATCAAAGGCGGCACCGTCATCGACGGCACCGGCACCCCGGGCCGCATCGCTGACATCGCTATTCGCGACGGAAAAATCATCACCATCGGTGAGGTTGTTGGCGATGCCACCATCACCACTGATGCCACCGGCAAAATGGTGATGCCTGGCGTCATCGACGTTCATACCCATTACGACGCCCAACTGATCTGGGATCCAGGCGCATCTCCTTCGGCCAACCATGGCGTCACCACGATCATCGCCGGCAACTGCGGTTTCACCCTCGCCCCCCTGCGACCCACAAAAGCCGAGGCCGAATACCT